>NZ_CP085173.1:3380833-4084166 GCF_020616555.1 Streptomyces longhuiensis
GATCAGGCGCCTCATTCAGCCCGCACGATCTCGCGGCACTTTCCGCACCCTCATGCGGCAACCACTGAATCCAGCGCCGCCGCTCGGCCGCCTCGAGGATCTCCTCGACCACCCCGCTCCCCCATGTCCTGGCCGGCTCCCCTCGCCACACCCCCCGCGACGCGTACCCGGTCACCAGTGGAGGGCACCCGCCATTCGGTTTCAATCCCCCGCTCAAAGGCGGCTTCAGCGGTGAAGCGGTCGCGAGGTCGGGGCCGGTGATGCGACTGCCTACTGTCGCTGAGACAGGTCGAATTGAGTACGGATACTCACGCCTGAGTCATGGTTCCGCCAGGAGCATGGGGAGCATCACACCTCCGGGGGGAATCGATGAACGCTCGCACTCTGTCGCGTCTGACCTTCACCAATGCTGCTTCTGCCGTCTATCTGGGGATCGTCGGCGCGTCCGTCGTGTTCGAGGTGGCTGCCGCGCTGCTCGCGGATCCCGGAATCGTCGGGATATGGCCGTTCCTTCTCACCGCCCCTACTTCCTTGCTGGCGGCAGGGGTCGTCGGGGCGGTTTGGGGTGTGGATGCGCCCATCTGGTACCTGGTCAGCGGGGTCATCATCAGCGCTTTGGTCCAGTCGTTCGCCCTGGGAGCGCTCCTGGAAGCTCTGCGCGGTCGTCGCCGAGGGATCACCCGTCCGAGCCGCTTCTGACGTGGTCCGTTCCTTGCGCTGTTCCGTTCCTTGCGCTGTTCCGTTCCTTGCGCTGTTCCGTTCCTTGCTCGGCAAGTTGCTCCATCGCTCCTGGCGTACACGGCCTTCGTGCTCGCCATCGCGCTCCGCTTCCGCCGAGGGGAGATCGTTGGACTTCGCTGGTCTGATACCGGCTACGTGTCACGACGAAGGTGTACGCGCACGTCGTCCAAGACACGTGGCGCGAGGCAGCGAGCCACATGGATCGGCTGCCCAGAAGGCGGCTCGACCGTGAGTGACCATGGGCGTTGATGTCACCCCTGGATGACGAAGACCCCGGCCCAGAACGGCCGGGGTCTTCTCCCAGGTGGGCGCGGACGGTTTCGAACCGCCGACATCTGCCGTAAGTGCCCTTGACCTGCCGTGGTGGTGCTTGCCGCGGTCGCTGGTCCAGGGCCGGGGAGCCCGTAGCCGGCCGCGACTTACCAACCGGTCGGGCACGCATCGGGCACGCGTTCAGCTGCACGGGTTGACGCAGTCCAGACCATGATCCTATTGTCCGCCCTGCACGTGGTTGCAGCCGACGGCAATGAAAGCCGACCGGATTCTGATCAATGTCGAAATCCGAGTAAGTGAGGGTAGTCGTGGGGGTGCTGCTCTCGTACCTGGTAATTTTCCTTGTTGAATGCGGCTTGATGGCGCTGCAGATTTTCGGCGCGTTCCTGCTCATGTTGAGTGCCGCTCTGTTCATCCGGCGCTTCGCTATCGCGCGCAAGCCTCGACCCGATGGCCACTTCCCGAAATCGATGCCAGTGGCACCATATGTGCTGGGCGGCATCGGCATGTGCTTGCTGATTCCTACTTCGGCAGCGCTCTTCATCGGCAAGAAGTGGGGCATTTTTGAAACCTGGGCGATATAGGCCGAAACCGTTGTGGCCTGCGGGGGCACAGTCGGCCTGTCGAGGCTGGTAGCGGTCGGCTCAGGCCGAGTGCTGAGGCTGAGTTGTTCGGTCGGGAGCTCAGGGACCCAAGCTCGGGAAGCTCAGGTTTTCCACGGGGGGTCGCCGGATTGACCTGGGGTGGATCGGTCAGAGGGCCTGCTCGCCTGGCGGGCCATTCCCCCCGCCGTTCCCCGTGGTTTGCCGCACGATCTGGCACGCGTCTGGCACGAGCGCGTTCCTGGAGCGGAGGAAACCGGGGCGGACAGGGCTGGCGAGTCAGGCCGTTTGACTCATTGTCCGCAGGCACAGCCCGCGGCCGCGGGGTCGGTTTCCACGGCGGCCTGGGTCGTGCAGCAGCCGTCGCCGGCAGCGGCGGGGTCGGCGCTCTTGCCGAGTGTGTCGGCGTCGGCCTTGACCACGTACACCTCCCACGGCTCCTTGCCAGGGCCGTGGACCCACACCTTGTCCTGGAGGGCGTAGCAGCAGGAGGTGTCGTTCTCCGCGAAGGTGGCGAGGCCGGCGTCCTTGAGCCGGGTGGTGGCCGCACAGACCTGGTCGGTGGACTCCACTTCGACGCCCAGGTGGTCGAGTCGGGTCTCCTCGCCGGGGCCGCCCTCGATCAGGACGAGCTTGAGCGGGGGCTCGGTGATGGCGAAGTTGGCGTAGCCCTCGCGCCGCTTTGCGGGCTCGGTGCCGAACAGCTTCGAGTAGAAGGTGATCGACGCTTCGAGGTCGCTGACACGCAGGGCGAGCTGGACGCGGGACATGGCAGGGCTCCCATCGGCTTGCATTGATGTTTGTCGATTCAAGCTTGGGCCTTGTATCGAGGGGTGTCAATGTAGATGCATCCCGAAGCAAGGGCTTGTGGTCCTCGTACGGACTGACGAGAACGGCGCGTGCTGCCCCGGCCTGGTGGCCGCGCCACTGGACGACGATCAGGCGGCCGAGCTGGCCAAGCTGTTCAAGGCGCTCGGTGACCCGGTGCGCCTGCGCCTGATCTTCGGCCTGGCCCGCACCGGTCAGGCTCGCTACGCGCCCGTGGCCGTGGCCGTGGCCGTGGCTTCCTACATCGGTGCCGCGTACTGGTTCTCGTCGTCCACCTCGTTCAAGAACCCCGCGGTCACCATCGGCCGGGCCTTCACCGACACGTTCGCCGGAATCGCCCCTGGCTCCCTCGGCCCGTTCGTCGCGGCCCAACTGGTGGGCGTCACGCTGGGGCTGGGCCTGGTGGTTGCGGTCTTCGGGCGCCTGGCCCCCGTACCGGCCGTCCCCGCCGGCCTCCAGGACCAACCCGAACCCGCCGCCCCCCACAATCCCCTGACCCACCCCTCAGCCAGAAAGCACACCCGCCATGAACACCCCTGCTGAGCAGCCGTCCGTGCTCTTCGTGTGCGTCCACAACGCCGGGCGCTCCCAGATGGCCGCCGCATTCCTCGCGCGCCTGGCGGGCGACCGCATCCAGGTGCGCTCCGCCGGGTCGGCGCCCGCCGTGACGGTCAACCCGGCCGTCGTCGAAGCCATGGCGGAGGTCGGTATCGACGTCTCGGCCGAGGTCCCCAAGGTGCTCAAGGTCGAAGCCGTGCAAGCCTCCGACGTGGTCATCACGGTGGGCTGCGGCGACACCTGCCCTGTCTTCCCCGGTAAGCGGTACCTCGACTGGGAGCTCCAGGACCCGGCCGGGCAGGGTGTCGACGCCGTACGGCCCATCCGCGACGAGATCGAAAAGCGCATCCGTGGCCTGATCGACGAGATCGCCCCGCCGGTCGGACCCTGAGCAGCCCTGCCCCGCGTGCGCATTACGGCCATCGGCCCCGGAGTTGGCCCCTCGTGAGCACCGTCTTGTAAGGGCGGACGTGATCCGAAGCGGAAGCGCCCAGGGGTCACCCCGGCTGTAGCGGCAGCCCGGCTCAACGGCGCATCTCGACTGCGGCGAGCCGTTGTTGACCGTGAGTGACCGTGCAATGTGGCACGGCTAGGGCACGCGTACAGGGGCCCTCGGGGACCACCTTGCGAGTCACGGCAACCCCGCCGCAGCCCTTGTGCTGCCCTTCTGCGGGAGGTGAGAATCCCTCAGCCATCGGGTCACGGTGATCAGGGGCAGGGCCGGGGGGCTGTTGTGGCGCGACGGATGAATTTGCTGGGAGAACCAGGAGTGCGGCTGTCGGGGGGACCGGGCAAGCCTGTTCCGAACGTTGCGGACGTGCGGGCGGTGGCCCGCGGTCAGGTGTGGGGTCTGCTCATCACACTGCTCATTGCCCTGCTGCTCCTCGCGACGGGCCACTTGTGGGCGCACGGGCACCAGCCACGGGACGTGGTCACTGGAGCCCACGGCCCTTTTCCCGCCTCGTTCGGCGCCGGGGCCCCGTTGGCGCCTGAACGCGTCGTACGTCGGACTTCGGGGTTCGATGAAGCCTTGGTCCACGGACTGTACGTACGGGAGACAGGTTCGCTCTCCGGCGTGACTGCGGTGAACGTGCGGACCGGCAAGGAGTACTGACGCTACGAGCGCCCAGACTCGGAGGCCGGCGTGAATACGCTCGACGTGTCGGAACGCACCGTGGTGGCCGCCTTCGGCGACGGGAGGCTCATGGGCGTCGATCTGAGCACGGGCAAGCCGCTGTGGCACGTAGACATCCAGCATGCCAAGGGGCATCGGACCACGGCGCTCGCCAGCGGCCAAGCTCTCACCGAGGCCCCCGGTGCCGTGCGTGCCTTCGCCGAGCGCGACGGCCGGAGTCTGTGGACTGCGAAGACGCCCAAATCCTGCCCCGACGGACTCCTGATCACTGCGTACGCCCTACCGGGCCACCTGAGCGTCGTCCCTTTGGTCTGCAACGTGACGAACCCCGACAGGGGCACGTACAACCTCCTGCTCGGCATCGACAACCGCACGGGCAAGGTTCTGTGGCAGCGGCACACCGCGGCCCCCAAGCTGATGGTCAGGGCAGGCGAGCACACGCTGGTCATCCCTGATGAGGACCACCCGCCGGCCGTTCAGCTGCTCGACGTGAACCGCCAGGGAGCCACTGCGCGTGCTCTCACTGCCGCGGATGCGTGGAACGCGGTCGCCGCGGGAGGCGGCATCGTACTGTCGGCCATCGACCCCGGTAGCCGATCCGAGGAGGAACACGACACTCTTCTGCGCGCCTACGGCGCCCGGGACGGACACCTTGCCTGGCAGCTGCGGGCGCCGACCGGCCAGGAGTACGGGTTCCCCGAGATCGCCGACGGCCGGGTGTACGTCGTACGCCAGCCGTTCCTCACTGGAACGGACACAGGTCGCCGGATCCGCGCCGACCTGCTCGTCCTCGACTCGGGCACCGGACGGCTCCTCTACACCCTGCGACTGCCGGCCATGACCGTTCCGGACGAGAGCAGGGAACTCGACGTACGTGACACTGGCGACGGGGCAGTGAGCATCGGCTGGCATGACAATGAGGGAGACGTGCTGATCGCCACGGACTGATCCCCCTCGTGGCGCGCACCTCGCCATCACCCAGCCCAATGGTCCTGGTGGCGCGTGGCGCGTCTTTCCGCATGAGGTCAGCGGAGTCTCAACGGCGAGGCAAGGCTGTCAACAAACTTGAAAACCGTCGTGGCAGCGATGTCGCCGTGGGTTCAAATCCCACACCCACCGCGCAGGTTGAAGGCCCCTGACCATGAACATTGGCCGGGGGCCTTCGTCATGCTCGCTGCCCGGTGGCGACCGTGATTTCCCGTCAGTTCCCGTTCCATCGGGCACGCGAGGGGCACGACCGTGGGCCGAAGGCAGGAGCGGCGCCCCGAGCGGAGCCGGGAAGCCCGCCCGACAGAGCGGAGCGCAGCCGGGCGCTTGATGAAGTAGAGAAACTTCCACCGCGCTCTGTTCAGGAATCCGGGGCGGACGTATGGCTACGCGATAGCGTTATTCGGGCTGCTGACCATGCTCGAGGTAGATCGGCGTCGCCTTGGATCGGGCCTCTACGGCGGCGAAGATGCGACGGGCCAAACGGGGAATCGTGCGCCTGTTGATCTCGTCGGGAGAGAGGAAGGCAAGGTCTTTGAGCTCATCCGCTTGCAAGGTCACCGCGGCCAGGCTCTCCGGCGTGAGCTGACCGCCATCGAAGAGGTACAGCACCTTGTCCCCCTCGCCGGTGCTGGGCGCCCAGTCGACGGCAAGCAGGCGCCCCAGCGGAGGAGTGATCCCCAACTCCTCCTCCACCTCCCGAACGGCAGCCTGTAGCGGCGACTCCCCCGTCTCGACGTAGCCGCCAGGGATCTCCCAGTAGTCCTTGTACGTGGGCTCGACCATGAGGACGCGCCCCTCGGCATCAAAGAAGAGCGCACCCGCTGCCATGCGCGGATGCGCCATCTTCGCCTCGTGCTCATTCGCTGCCATGCGCCCGAGCGTACCCACGTCACACGACGTGCAGCCGGTTGGCCAGATCCGCCATGTCTCGGCTCGGTCGACCATCGCCAGAGCGTCATCCACTCGGTTGTGTGCGCTGAGCGCTCGGGCCATTTCGAGGTTGTGCCGCGTCCGACGCTCGATCGAAAGAGCGCTCGTATCGATCTGCGGCCCGAGACCAATGGCTGCATGTCTCCGAACCCGGCCGCCGTGGCTACGCGATGAATGGCGACGTTGGTCGGTCCGAAGGCGGTCCAGACATGATTGGGATCGCGGCCAAGTCGCCGTGCAGCCTGGTCGGCCCCAGCCAGAAACGTTTGGGGCGTCGAGCGGTCCTCTGCGCGAGTCGCGGCCATGGAGCCAGCAAGGAAGAGCGTCCCGTAGACCGACAGGAACTCGGGACTGGCGTCATCGAGTCCCGGGCGAAGGTGGTCCGATGCGTCACCGACGAGCTGTACCGCAGCGTCGAAACGACCGTTGGACAACAGGCAGTGGGCCACCGATCGGAAGAGCGACCCACGTTACTACCGTGTTGCCGGACTGCTGTGCCGCGGTCAACCCACGATCCGCCGCGATCCACGCAAGGCCGGTCTCCCTCACCTTGGTGAGAACCATCGCGGCGCCCTGGTACGTCATCGCCATCAGCGCGTGCCCGCGAGTGACCATGGGCGTTGATCTCAGCCCTGGATGACGAAGACCCCCGGCCGAGAACGGCCGGGGGTCTTCTCCCAGGTGGGCGCGGACGGTTTCGAACCGCCGACATCTGCCTTGTAAGGGCAGCGCTCTACCACTGAGCTACGCGCCCGGGATGATTCGACAGCCTACCTTGCCCGTGGTGGTACCCCGCAAACCCGTATCGTCCGGCAAAGTCCCAGGACCCGGAGCGAACTATCCGGCCCGTGTGTTCGTCATTAACCGGTGGGAGAATGACAGCGGGCAAGGGCGGATGAAGGCACGGTCCAGGGCAGCACGGGAGAGGGTAGTGACGGCGACACCACCGATGCGGCCGTATGCGTCGTCGATGCGACCGCGCGCCGCGCTTCGCGATCTGCTCGGGCTCGTCCTGCTTCCGCTGCCGCTCGTCGCCGTAGCGGTCGCCGCGGCGCCGGCCGCGTTCGCCGGGGGCGGTACCCGGCGCTGGTTCGGTCGCGGGGAGGGCCAGCGGGCGGAGGCGCAGGCCGCCAAGGACGCCGCCGCGGCCGCGTTCTACGAACTCGACACCGCCCAGCGCGATCTGCGGATCTCCATCGAGACCATCACGGCCGTCGACGACTCGCCCGCCGCGCGCCGCACCGTCTCCGACTTCGAGGCTCTCGGCCGGCGGATCGACGAGGCCAGCCTGCAGTACATCACCGCCGTGGACGCGCACGACCTCGACCGGGACGACCTGGAGGCGTCGGTCGCCTCGCGGGCGCGCGCCGAGCTGAGCCGTGCCAAGGACGAGCTGACCAAGGTGAAGTTCGACCTCGACCGGTTCTCGCAGGGCCTCGGGCCGCTGCTCGGGAAGGCCGAGACGCAGCTGGCGCGGCTCGCCCCCGCCGTCGAGCGGGCGCGGCAGGCTCTCCTCGCGGCGAGCAACTCCCTGGACGCCGTGCGCGGCGCCGGGCTCAAGGCCGACGATCTCGCCGCCCGTCTCGCCGCCCTCGGGCCCGAGCTCACCCGGCTCAACCAGGGCGCGGGCCGGCATGGCGTGCCGGAGACCCTGGAGCGCGCCGAGCGGGTCGCCCGCGATGCCGAGGCCGTGCGGGCCGAGGCCCAGCGGCTGCCGGAGCGCGCCGCCGAGATCGACCGCCGCCTCGTGTCGCTGCGGACGCGCGCGCAGGCCCTGACCACGCGGGCCGGGCAGGTCGAGCCCATCCTGAGCGAGCTGCGCAGACGGTTCACGGCTCCCTGCTGGCAGGACCTCCAGCATGTACCGGAGCGCGCCGCGGAGAACGTACGGCAGGCGGAGCTGAAGCTCGGCGAGGCGCGTGCGGCGCGGGACGAGCAGCGGTGGCCGGACGCGACGTCGCTCCTGTCGACGGTCCGGGCCCTGCTGAACACGACGGACGAGGACGTGTCCGCCGCGTCCGACCGGCTGCAGCGGCTGAACGCCGTGGCGAAGGACCCGCAGCAGGAGATCGACCGGACGCGGTTCGCCATCCGGGATGCGCAGCGGCTCGCCATGTCGGGGCGCAGCACGCCCGAGCCGCGGCATGCCCGCCCCCTCGACGACTCCGTGGGCCGCCTCGACCGCGCCGTCGCCGCTCTCGAGGGCCGCCACCCCGATTACTGGCACTTCCTCACGGAGACGGAGGCCGTCCGGCAGACGGTCGCCCGCGTCGTCGCCCAGATAAGGGAGGAGCGGGGGGCGCACTGAGGGAGGAGCAGGGGGCTCGCTCCTGAGCCGCGCCCTGCTGCCTCGCACCCTTCTCAGCCACGCCCCGATGCACGTCCCCTTCTCAGCCACGCCCCGATGCACGTCCCCTTCTCAGCCACGCCCCGATGCACGTCCCCTTCTCAGCCGCGCCCCGATGCACGGCCCCTTCCTGAGGCGTGCGTCCGTCCTGGGCGGCTCCCTTGAGCTGACCCTCCTACGCCAACTCCCGCTCCTATGCCAACTCTCGCGCTGCCCGCCCCCCACCTGCCCCCCGAGCCGCCCCTGCTGGCGCCCCCAGGGCTACGGGCGGATCCTTGAGGTAAGTACGTGCAAGGGAGGCGATCATGGCCACGCATGTACCCAAGATCCGCCCCACCCGGTTCCGGCACCAGCGCGTCGTCCTCGACGATCATCTGCCCGTCGACCACGGGCTCAGCAAGGTCTACCGGATAGGCGCGGGTCTGATGGGGCTCGTGCTGGTCGCCTTCGGCATTCTGGGGCTCATCGATCACATCGGATTCTTCGACACCGGCGGTGACCGGGTCGCCGGCCTGAACACCAACGGCGCCCTCAGCGTCCTGTCGATCTGCGTCGGCCTGATCCTCTTCGCGGGCATGGTCATCGGACGGAACGTCGCCTCGACGATCAACATGACCTTCGGCATCCTGTTCATCCTCAGCGGCTTCGTGAACCTCGCCCTTCTCCAGACCGGCTACAACTTCCTCGCGTTCCAGATCCAGAACGTGCTGTTCAGCTTCGTGGTCGGCGTGATGCTCATGGCCTTCGGGATGTACGGGCGCGTCAGCGGGACGCTGCCGCACGACAACCCGTACTGGCGTGCGCGCCATCCGGAAGCCGCCGCCCGCGAGGACCGCTCCCGCGCCGCCCGGCCGCCGCACCCCACCCCTGAGGTCGCCAAAGCCGCCGGGGCCACCGAGCTCTCCGGCGCCATCGGGACCACAAAGATCACTGATGGGCCCGGGGCGCCGAGAATAATTGATAAATAACCGACTCGCGTGCGAGGCTGCCCCCCATGACGCGCAAGGACAGGGGCGCCCCGCGCACGGACAGCCCGAGCCGGGACGGCGCACCCGGGGTCTCGTACACCGGACGCGGCGTCCATCGGATCGCCGTGGAGGCGCTCGCGCGGCGGATCTTCGACGGGACGTACGCGGAGGGGGATCTCCTCGATCTGCCGGGGCTCATGGCCGAGCTGGACGTCAGCCAGACGGTGCTGCGCGAGGCGATCAAGGTGCTGACCACCAAGGGCCTGCTGGACGCCCGGCAGAAGCGGGGGACGTTCGTACGCCCGCGAGACGACTGGAACCTCCTCGACAGCGACGTACTGCGCTGGACGATCGACTCCGGCGCGCCCGGCGCCTTCTTCACCGACCTCCTCGAACTCCGCCGCGCCGTCGAGCCCGCCGCGGCCGCGCTCGCCGCGCTGCACCGCACGGACGCGGATCTCGCCGCCCTCGACGCCGCACTGAGCGCGATGGCCGCCGCCGAGCAGACTCCCGTCATGACCGACGCCGTCATGACCGAAGGCGACCCCGTTCTCGCCGTGCGCGCCGACGCCTCCTTCCACACGGCGCTCCTCACCGCCTCCGGCAACCCCTTCTTCGCGCAGATGCGGCGCGTCATCATCCCGGCCCTGGTCGTACGGGACCGCCTCGTGCACGCCGGACGGCACGAGCACCCGCTGCCCGCCCACGCCCGGGTCGCCGACCGCGTACGCGCGCGGGACCAGGACGGCGCGTTCGCGGCGATGCTCGACGTGATCGAACTGTCCCGGCGCGGACACCCCTGACACCGGCCCCACCCCCACCCCCGTAACGCCCCGAGAGGAACCCGTACGTGAAGATCGCCCGCATCGAGACCTTCCTCGCCCCGCCCCGCTGGATGTTCGTCCGCGTGGAGACCGACGAAGGGGTCGTCGGCTGGGGCGAGCCCGTCGTCGAGGGGCGCGCGGAGCCGGTGCGAGCCGCCGTCGAGGTGCTCGCCGAACATCTGATCGGCCAGGACCCGCTGCGCGTCGAGGACCACTGGCAGGTCATGACCAAGGGCGGCTTCTACCGCGGCGGGCCGGTCCTGTCGTCCGCCGTCGCCGGGCTCGACCAGGCGCTGTGGGACATCAAGGGCAAGACGTACGGGCAGCCGGTGCACCAGTTGCTCGGCGGGCCGGTGCGCGAGCGGATCCGCGCGTACGCCTGGGTGGGCGGGGACGAGCCGAGCGAGGTCAGGGACGCGGTGAACGCCCAGGTCGAGGCCGGGTTCACGGCGGTGAAGATGAACGCCGGCGGGCGCATGACGCCGCTCGCCACACGCGAGGAGGTCCGCGCGTGCCTGTCACGCGCGGAGACTGCCCGTGAAGTCCTCGGCGACGAACGGGACTTCGCGCTCGACTTCCACGGCCGCGTCTCCCCCGCGAACGCCCGCCGACTGCTCCCGCTGCTCGCCGAGTACGCGCCCCTGTTCGTCGAGGAGCCCGTTCTCTCCGAGCACATGCACGCCGTCCCCGACCTGGTGAACGCCTCCAACATCCCGATCGCGCTCGGCGAACGGCTCTTCACCCGACGGGAGTTCCTCGCCCCGCTGGAGGCCGGCGTCGCCGTGGTGCAACCCGACATCTCGCACGCGGGCGGCATCTCCGAGCTGCGCCGCATCGCCGCGCTCGCCGAGATGTACGGGGCCCACATCGCGCCGCACTGCCCGCTCGGCCCCGTGGCCCTCGCCGCGAGCCTCCAAGTCGCCTTCACCACACCGAACTTCCTGATTCAGGAGCAGTCGATCGGCATCCACTACAACAAGGACGCCGAACTTCTCGACTACGTCACCGACCGCGAGCCGTTCCGCTTCGTCGGGGGATCACTGCTGCGCACCGAACGGCCCGGCCTCGGCGTGGACATCGACGAGGCGGCCGTGCGCGCCGCCGACGCCAGGGGGCACGCCTGGCGCAACCCCGTGTGGCGGTACGAGGACGGCTCGTTCGCCGAGTGGTGACCCCAGCCGAGTATCTAAGCTTTACAAAACGGCAAAAATGCCCTTAACCGCCGCACTCTGAACATCCTTAGATGTCGCGTAAGCGCCCCTTGAAAGGAACCGAGGAAGAGCACCATGGACTTCACTACCGCACTGCGCGCCGAGCGCCTCGTGGCGATCGTCCGGGGAAGCGATCCGGACGCGTCGTTCCGCACGGTCATGACCCTGGCCGAGGCCGGAATCCCGCTGGTGGAGGTGTCGCTCAGCGGCCGTGACGCCCTCACGGTGATCCGCAGGGCGCGGGACGAGCTCGGCGACGACGTCTGGCTGGGCGCGGGCACGGTCCTGACCGCCGAGGACGCCCGCGAGGCGGCCGCGGCCGGGGCGAACCTCATCGTGACGCCCGGGCTCGGCCCCGGCGTCGACGAGTCCCTGCGGCAGGGCCTGCCCGTGCTCGCCGGGGTGCTCACCCCGACCGACGTCATCGCGGCCGAGGCGTCGGGAGCGACAGCCCTGAAGATCTTCCCGGCGTCGGCGATGGGCGGCCCGTCGTATCTGAAGGCGCTACGGGGGCCGTTCCCCCGGACGCCGTTCGTGCCGGTGGGCGGGGTCGACGCGGCGGCGGCGACCGCCTATCTGGAGAACGGCGCGATCGCGGTCGGGGTCGGCTCGCCGCTCATCGGCGACGCGGCGGACGGCGGGGACCTGGGTGGGCTGCGCAGGCGGGCGGCCGAGTTCAAGACGGTGTGCGGATGACGGCGCCGGGACCGACTTCGGGGTCGAGCCCGCACTCGGTCGTCTCCCCTGCTGCTTCTCCCACCACGTCCCCCGCCGCCTCCCCCGCCGCCTCCCCTGTCGACGTGCTCACCTTCGGCGAGACCATGGTCGCCCTGCGCGGCCACGGGCCGTTCAAGCTGGGCGGCTCGATGGACCTGTCCGTCGCGGGCGCCGAGTCGAACGTCGCCATCGGGCTCACCCGGCTCGGCCACAGCGTCCGCTGGGCGGGCGCGGTCGGCGCCGACGAGGCGGGTGAACTGGTCCTGCGCACACTGCGCGCCGAAGGCGTCGACACGTCCTGCGTCACCCGCGACACCGGCGCCCCTACGGGCCTGATCCTGTTCGAGCCGCGGCTGCCCGAGGTGACGCGGGTCCAGTACTACCGCGCGGGCTCGGCGGGTTCCCGGCTCGACGCCGACCGCGTCGAGCGGGCCTTCGCGGCCGGTCCACCGCCCCGCGTCCTGCATCTGACGGGGATCACGCCCGCGCTCGGCACCTCCGCGCGCGACGCGTGCCGGCGCGCCCTGCGGCTCGCCCGCGAACACGGCGTTCCGGTCAGCCTGGACGCCAACTACCGCTCTCGACTGTGGAGTTCGGAGGAGGCCGCCGCCGAACTGCGCGACTGGATCCCGTACGTGGACGTCCTCATCGCCTCCGACGACGAGCTGCCGCTGTGCGCGCCGCCCGGGCCGGACGCGGTCAAGGCCCTCCTCGATCTCGGGGTGCGCGAGGTCGTCGTCAAGCTCGGCGCCGACGGGGCGCTCGCTCACTCGGCCGACGGTGAGCTACGTGTCCCGGCCCGGCCGGTGCGCGCGGTGGACGCCGTCGGGGCCGGTGACGCCTTCGTCGCCGGCTATCTCTCCGCGCTCCTCGACGGCGAGGACATCGCCGCGTGCCTCGACCGCGCCGTGACGACCGGCGCCTTCGCGGTCGCGCAGCCGGGCGACTGGGAGGGGGCGCCCACGCGGACGGAACTGGGGCTGCTCGGGGCGGGCCAGGGCACCGTCGTGCGCTGACGTCCGCCGGGCGCGGCCGCTAACCTGTGCCCATGCCACGCTACGAGTACCGCTGCCGGACCTGCGGCGACACGTTCGAACTGAGCCGCCCGATGGCCGAGTCCTCGGCCCCCGCGGACTGCCCCGCGGGCCACGACGACACGGTGAAGCTGCTGTCGACGGTCGCCGTGGGCGGCACCGCATCGACCTCCGCCCCGGCCCGCCCCGCGGGCGGCGGGGGCGGAGGCGGAGGCTGCTGCGGCGGGGGTTGCTGCGGGTGACCTCCGGCGGGTGAGCGCATGGGGCCTGGCCCGTACGCACGGTGTGCGGGCGGCCCCTACGGGTGCGTGCGGGGGTTCCGGACCTCCCCGATCAGTTCCCGCAGGATCGTCTCGCCCGCCGCGACACCCCGGTCCTCCAGGGCCGTGACGTGCGGTGCCGTCCAGCCCACGTCCGCCAGCTCGCCGTGGCCGGGGCGCCAGGCGTGGTCGGCCGCGAGGAGCAGGTCCGCGTCGAGCAGGGAGTCGCCGGCCGCCAGCGTCAGGTCGGCGCCCGAGCGGCGGGCCACCTCACGCATGGCCGCACTCTTGGTGAGCGGCTTCGGGACGGCGTAGATCTTGCGGCCCTGGAGGGAGACCGTCCAGCCGCGGCTCTCCGCCCACACGGCGAGTTCCTTGACCCAGCCCTCCGGGAGCAGGGACCGCTCGACCACGAGATACGCGAAGAGGTCCTCGGCGACGCGTTCCTTCAGGAGCCACGCCGGGTCGGCCGTCCGCACCAGATGCGCCCGCACCTCGTCGAGCGGCGCGCACTCGGCGGCGAGCCGCTCGTCCACACCGGCACGCCAGTCCGGGTCGGACACCCCGTCCACCAGCAGGTGCCCGCCGTTGGCGCAGATCGCGAACCGCGGTGCGGGGCCCGGGAGATGGATGCGTCCGTACTGCTCGCGGGTGCGGGTCGTGGTCGGGACGAAGAGCGCGCTGCGGCCGAGTTCGCCGAGCAGCGCGGCCGCGTCCTCGGTGACGTAGGAGAGAGGCTTGCCCTCGTAGACCTCGACACACAGCAGGCGCGGTGCCCGGGCGTCGGGCATGGTCAGGCCGAGGGCTGCGGCGGAGTAGATCAGGGTGCGGTCGAGGTCGCTGGCGACCAGGGTGACGGGCGTCGCGCTCACTTCGCGCCCACCGCCTTGCCGTCCGCGCCGGTGGCGCCCCGCGTGTACTTCGGGTGGATCAACCCGACGCAGGTGTAAGGGAGTTCGGCGACCTCCTCGACGGGCACCCCGCGCTGCTCGGCGAGCAGGCGTACGTGGTCGAGGTCGGCGCCGGCGCCCGTGCGGGCGAGTATCTTCCACGGGACGCGGCGCAGCAGCACGCGGGTCGTCTCGCCGACGCCCGGCTTCACGAGGTTCACGTCGTGGATCTCGTACTCCTCGCTGATCCGCTCGACGGCCGCCCAGCCTTCCCAGGTGGGCGCACGGTCGGCGGAGAGCATCTCCTTGACCTGGGCGTCCACGGCGTCGGCGACCTCGTCGAAACGGGCCTCGATCGTGTCGAGGAAGTGCGTGGAGACGTCCGCCTCGGCGAGCTCGCGGTAGAACTTTCCGCCGTGGAAATCGTTCGGCCCGACGAGGTCGGCCCGCAGCACCGTGCGCGATATCAGGCCGGAGACCGTGGAGTTGAGACAGGCGGACGGGATGAGGAAGTCCTCACGGGTGCCGTAGGTGCGCACGCAGGAACCGGGGTCGGCGAGCACCGCGATCTCGGGGTCGAAGCCGGGGAACTCCTTGAGGGCTTCCGCCAGTTCGCGAGTGATCGCGCCCTTGCCGGTCCAGCCGTCGACGAAGACGACGTCGGCCGGGTCGTGATGGGCGGCGAGCCAGCGCAGCGCGTTCGCGTCGATGCCGCGGCCGCGCACGATCGAGACGGCGTAGTGCGGCAGGTCGAGGCCGCGCCGCGCCTGCGCCCACCGGCGCATCAGCACGCCGACGGGCGTCCCGGCGCGGGCGAGCGAGACGAGTACGGGGCGCGGGGACCGCTCCGCGAGCACGGTCTCGGTCACGACGCCGACGGCCTGCGCGATCCGCGCGGCGGACACCTCCAGGGCGGACTGGAACAGCGCCTGGTACTCGGCGCTCGGCTGGTACTCGACCGGCAGCGACTCGGCGTAGTGCGCGCCACCGCCCTGTATCGCCTCCTCGCGCTCCTCGGTCGGGGCCTCCAGCTCGACGTCCGAGAGGTCCTGGAGCAGCCAGCCGACCTCGTCGGGCGCGTACGAGGAGAAGGCGGGGCCGCGGAGGGGCTCGGGGAGCTTGGGGGGCACGAGGGGCCTTTCGGGGGCGGCCTTTGCGGGGGCAGCCCTCTCGGGGAGTGGCTTTGCGGGGACAGCCCTCTCGGGGACGGCCTGCGTGGGGGCAGCCCTGTCGGGGACGGTCTGTGTGGGGACAGCCCTCTCGGGGACGGCCTGCGTGGGGGCAGCCCTGTCGGGGACGGCCTGCGTGGGGGCAGCCCTGTCGGGGACGGTCTGTGTGGGGGCAGCCCTGTCGGGGACGGCCTGCGTGGGGGCAGCCCTGTCGGGGACGGCCTGCGTGGGGGCAGCCCTGTCGGGGACGGTCTGTGTGGGGGCAGCCCTGTCGGGGACGTACGAGGGCACGACGGCGAGCAGCACGCGTGGGGTGTGCTCGGCGAGGCGCGCCAACAGACCGTCGGGGGCGTGCAGTTGAGGCGTGTCCGCGGCGGAGTCGACGACGGCGACGATCGCGTCGAAGTCGCCGCCCGCGACGTTGTACGCGTACCGCTCGCCCGGTCCGTCGGCCGGGTCGTCGTGGGCGGGGAAGACGAGGCGGGTGCGGATCGCGTAGCCGGGGTCGTCGACGGCGAGGACCGGCGAACGCGTCGTGGTGGAGTAGCGCACCTGCGCCTGCGTGCCCTTCTCGACCTCGCGGGCCAGGGCGAGCGGCGCGTACATCAGCTCCTCGAAACCGAGGACCAGTACGCGGCGGGCGTCCCCCATGGGGGCGGCGAGGCGGGCGGCCATCGCGGGCAGCGCCGCGTCGAGCGCCGCGCGGTGCTCCGGCGTGAAGCCGTGCCGGCCCCCGTCGGGCACAGACGCGGGCCAGCCGAGGTCCACACGCGTCACGCTGCCGGGCTCGATGCGCGCCTCGCCGCCCGGCGCGGTGCGCGCCGTCGGGGCCTCGGCTAGGGACTCGTGGTGGGCGACCAGGGCCTGGCCCTTGGCGAGGACGTCGTCGGGGAGCTTGACGGTGCCGGACGCGGACGCGACCAGGTCGACGCGGGCGCCGATCTCACGGGCGAAGTCGGCCAGGCGGCCCCGGTCGTCGGGCGAGCGCATGTCGACGAGGGCGACGATGACGTAGCGCTCGCGCGGGTAGCGCTCGTGCAGGGCGCGGATCGTGTTCAGGACCGTGTTGCCCGTGGAGAACTCGTCGTCGACGAGGACGAGCGCCCCGTCACCCGCGAGGAGGCGGGGGTCCTCGGGCAGCAGCAGATGCGAGGTGGCGTGGGAGTGGGACTCCTCGAAGCCGCCGGCGCGCGCCACTCCGTCGACGGGGCGCCGCGTCGAGTGCAGATAGGGCGCGAGGCCCAGGCCGTCGGCGACGGAGTGCCCGAGGCCCGTCGCCGTCTCGGCGTATCCGAGCACGACGGCCTGCCGCGCCGCGTCGTCACCGAGCAGCTCGCGCACCCGCAGACCGAGGTCGTACCCGGCGCGCCAGACCACATCCGGCGACTGCGGCACGTGCTTGCCCAGGACGTTCGACACGAGCAGATGGGCCCGCTTGGGATTGCGGCGCAGGGCAAGGCCCAGCAGCCCGGATATCTCCTCGTCACCGACGAGCTCGACTCCGAGCCGCTGTGCGACCCATGTCCCCGACCAGACCACTTCGCCCCTTTTCGTTGTTTTCATCATGACTCGCGCGCTCGTCACGCGGGCAGGCCGGCGTTGAGCAGCTCCACGAAGCCGACGTCCTCATGGGCGACGCCGAAGACCTCCGCCCGCTGGAGGGTCCGCTCGGCCCAGGCCCGATGCGGCTTCACTTCATTCATCTTGTTCGTGTACGCGGATCTGAGGACGCCGCCACCGCCTCGCTCGGGCCGCAGGATGTCCTGGGCGTCCCCGTACTCCTCGTGACTGACCACGGACAGCGCGTGCACGGGCATCACGTGCGAGGGATGGATGCAGGTCTTGCCGAGCAGGCCGTTGGCCCGGTCCAGCTCGATCTCGCGCAGCAGGCCGTCCATGTCGTGCTCGATGAGCGCCTGGCGCAGCTCGACGGCACGGCCCTCCATGAAAGGGCTGCGGCGCAGCTGCGGCTTGAACATCCGCTCCTGATGCCGGAAGTACTCCCAGACAGGGCCGGTCACGGTGAAGCCGGTGCCGTCGGCGCGGCCGAGCAGATTGACCACGTCGCCGATCACGGAGGCCACGATCTGGACGTCGTAAGCGGTCATGTCCGGCGGCCTGCGCAGCCCGTACGCGGAGCAGAAGTCGGTCACGCCGAGGCGCAGGGCCAGGACGCGGTCGCGGTACTTGTCGACGGTGCGGGCGATCCCGGCGAGAGTGTCACCCCGCGTCTCCAGATGCAGAAGCTCGGGCGACTCCAGGACGGGCATCGCGAAGAGGCGCCGCCCGGTGGCCGCCTCCGCGGCGGAGAGCGCCTCCAGGAACGGCCCTCCCCGCTCCTCGGTGAATTTCGGCAGTACGAATCCGGACAGCAGCCGCACGGCGGGGCCGAGGCGGCGCACGAGGTCCGTGATCTGCCCGGCGGCGCGGACGCGGATGAACAGCAGCGGAGGCTGCGCGTCCGGCCGGGCCGCGAGGTCGGTGAACTGCCTGACCAGGTTCTCCTCGGCGTCCGCGACCTCGGCGTCGTCGATCGAGTCCTCCAGGCACAGCACCATCGAGACGACGCCCCGGCCCGCCTGCTTGAGGACGTCGTCGGCGAGGCGCGGCCGCGTGGCCGGGCTGTAGAGCGTGGCTCCGAGGGCCGCCGCGAGCATGCGAGGCGACGAGTCCGCGGTGAAGTCACCGGGCTCCCGGTGGAACAGGCGCTGCCGCACCTCAGGGGCAATATGCCCGAAATGACGCATGAGACTCCCCCGTCGTGCCGCTCAGGCCCGAATTTAAGTGGCCGGTAATAGTACGTAGGGACCCGTGTCAAGGGTTCCCATCGGGCATGAAATTCAGGTAACCCACCCATGTCGAGTATGTCGCTCGGCCCCGCCATCTCGGGCCCCCGCATTGTCCTGGCCAGGACAGGGAAGGCAGGATGACCGCATGACGCACGCGATGCTGAAGGGGTCGAACGTCCCTCTCGAATCCACGGCGGTCCGCGCCGTGCTGCGCTGGACCAGCGGCCAGGGCGTGCCCGACGTCGACGCCTCGGCGCTGCTCCTCGGCCCTGACGGTCGCGTACGGTCCGACGAGGACTTCGTCTTCTACAACCAGCCCCGGCACCCCTCGGGCAAGGTCTGGCGGCTCGGCAAGAAGCGCGTCACCGACGGACTCACCGACACCATCCAGTCCGACCTGGCCGGCCTCGGCCCCGAGGTCGGCCGCGTCCTCCTCGTGGCCTCTGCGGACGACGTCCCCTTCGACCGCGTACCCGCCCTGCGGATCCTCCTGTACGACGCCACGGCCGCCGAGGGCGAGCCCATCGCCCACTTCGACGTGAAGCCGGAGACAGGCGCCGAGACGGCACTGATCTGCGGCGAGCTGTACCGGCGCGGCGAGGGCTGGAAGTTCCGCGCCCTGGGCGAGGGCTACTCGAACGGCCTGGTCGGTCTGGCCACGGACTTCGGCATCTCGGTGGACGAATCGGAGCCGGCGCCGGATCTCCCGGCGTCGTCCCCGCCGGGCCCCATGCCGGCCGCCGAACCGTCGTTCCCGCCCCCGGCCCCCGACACCTCGTTCACGGCATCGACGTCGGGGGCCGCCTCGGAGTCGGGGTCGGGGTCAGGTTGGGGATCCGGTTCGGGTTACGGGTATCCGCAGGCGCCCGCGCCGCAGCCCCTCGCCGCGTCGCTCCCCCAGACCGCGCCCCAGCCCGCCTCCCAGCCGTCGTACGGGTATCCGCCGGCGGCGCCCACGCAGCCCGCGCCGCTCGCCATGCCGGTGCCGACGACGCAGCCCGCGTACGGCTATCCGCAGCCGGTGCAGCCCCCGCCCGACCCGAACTTCACCCTGCCGCCGCAGGGCCCGCAGTTCATCTCCCGCTGATACCGCGACCGGCCCCGGAACGACTCGGGGCCGGACAGGGCCGGATCGGAGCTGGACAGGGCGGCGGGGCAGAGGCCCCCGCGTCGGGCCTAGCGCTCCCCGACTTTGGACTTGTACCCCCGGCCCCACTGAAGTCCCCACCCGTACAACCGGTCCAGCTCGGCCTGGAACCCGTAGACGAACTTCACCTCGCGTCGCACGATCAGCTCGCCCTTGACGTTCTCGATCGTGACGACGGCGCAGGAGCGGGCCTGTGGGGCGCGCTCGTCGAGGCTGATCTCGACGCGTGGTCCGTTGCTCGGGTAGAGCGTGACGTGGGCGTGCGTACGGTCGAACGCCGGTGTCTGGTCGTAGATGTAGACGAAGACAAGCAGTCGCTTGATGGACTCGCGGTGATCGAGATTGACGTAGATGGTCTCACCCGACGCCGAGCCGAACCGGTCGTCCCCGCTGAGCTTCACGTACGGCGGCGCGTTGAGCGCGCCGAAGAAGCTGCCGAGCGGCTGCACCACGCCCTTCTCCCCGTCGGTCAGTTCGTAGAGACAGCCGAGGTCAAGGTCCACATTGACCATGCTCTGCGTATGGGCCTGCACCACATCGGGCTTGAACAGCTTGAAGGGGTGGCGCAGCAGGCTCTCGCGCTCGGGGCCGCCGATGTCCGAGGTCCGCATCCGCCAGGACAGGTTGATGCGCAGATTTCCGGTGGCCGCCCCCTGCTTGGTGAGCGAGACAACCGGGTGCCGCTTGGTGAGTTCGATGGAGTTCGATGCGGCGCTGCCCGACTCGAACTCCGCCGCACGCCCCCGCCACAGTCCGTCCCAGAAGGACATATCGCCCCCAAGTGCCCATGTTTCATGGTCCAGTTACGCCGACGGGGCGGCCGGTGAGGAGTTCTCCTCGCAGACCGCCCCGCTCACAGCGTTCCAGGATCAGAGCCCGGACGAAACCTCAGTCTTCTCGCCCGAGGCCGGTTTTCCCTCGGCGGCCGCGATACGCGAGTTGCGACGCACCGACGACCAGAACGACCAGGCGATCAGGACGACGCCGATCATGCCCGTGATGACCTCGTTGATCTCGTACTGGATCGTGATCATGAGGATCACGGCGAGGGCGCCGATCGCGTAGTGCGCGCCGTGCTCCAGGTACACATAGTCGTCCAGGGTGCCCTGGCGGACCAGGTAGACCGTGAGCGAACGGACGTACATGGCACCGATGCCGAGGCCGAGGGCCATCAGCACGATGTCGTTGGTGATGGCGAAAGCGCCGATGACTCCATCGAAGGAGAACGACGCGTCCAGGACCTCGAGGTACAGGAACATGAAGAACGCGGCCTTGCCCGCCATCACTATGGCCGGCGCGGCCTGGCCGCTCTTCCTGGCCTCTTCCTCGGCCTCGTGCTCACGCTCCTCTTCCTCCTCCAGGCGGTTCTCGAAGAACCCGGAGAGGCCGCCCACGATGAGATACGTGATCAGACCGGCGATGCCGGAGATGAGCACTGTCTCGGCCTTGTCCACATGGACGCCACCGTGCTGGTGGGCATGCGTGGCCACGGTGAACGAGGAGATCAGGAGCACGATCATCGCGATGCAGACCGACAGCATGTCGACCTTGCCGAGCTTGGCGAGCGGACGCTCGATCCAGCGCAGCCACTGGATGTCCCGCTCCTCGAAGACGAAGTCGAGGAAGATCATCAACAGGAACATGCCACCGAACGCGGCGATCGACGGGTGCGCGTCGGTCACCAGCTGCTGATACTTGTCCTTGTCGTTGAGCGCGAGCTTGACCGCCTCGATGGGGCCGAGCTTGGCGCTGACCGCGACGATCACGACGGGGAAGACCAGTCGCATACCGAAGACGGCGATCAGCACACCGACCGTGAGGAAGATCTTCTGCCAGAAGGCATTCATCTTCTTCAGGATTCCGGCGTTGATCACCGCGTTGTCGAAGGACAACGAGATCTCGAGGACAGCAAGGATCGCGACGACCCCGAATGCTGTCCATCCGTCGTAGAACACCGCCGCGACCAGGCCGAGCGCAGTAATTGCGAACGACCAGCCGAAGGTTTTCAAAACCACTGGCTACCCCATCAAGTGAGTACGGGTCTCCCCCGCGCCGGTAGGACGGGGCTCCCCCGCTCCGCGCACGGCTTTACGAAACATTGACCCCGAAGTCTAGAGCGATGCCGCGGAGGCCCGACGCGTACCCCTGCCCGACGGCACGGAACTTCCATTCGCCGCCGTACCGATACACCTCGCCGAAGATCATCGCGGTCTCCGTGGAGGCGTCCTCGCTCAGGTCGTAGCGGGCGAGTTCCTGACCGTCCGCCTGGTTGACCACGCGGATGAACGCGTTGCTGACCTGGCCGAACGTCTGTCCTCGGTTGTCCGCGTCATGGATCGAGACCGGAAAGACGATCTTGTCGCAGAACGCCGGCACCTTGGACAGGTCGATCAGGATCGACTCGTCGTCGCCCTCGCCCTCACCGGTGAGGTTGTCCCCGGTGTGCTCGACGGAGCCGTCCGGACTGGTGAGCTGGTTGTAGAAGATGAACCACTCGTCGCCGAGCACCCGCCCGTCCTTGCACAGCAGCGCGCTGGCGTCGAGGTCGAAGTCGGCTCCGGTGGTGGAACGCGCGTCCCAGCCGAGTCCGATCAGCACCTGTGTGAGGTTCGGTGCGGCCTTGGAGAGGGAGACATTGCCCCCCTTGGCGAGCGTGACGCCCATGATCGTGGTCCTCCCCGGTGTGATGTCGCTTGAGTTGTCGAGCGCGTCCGGCGCCGCACTCGCGTGCGGCGCCGGACGGTCATGCGGTCGTGCTCGGCTCAGACGTTGACGCCGAAGTCCTGCGCGATGCCGCGCAGACCTGAGGCGTAGCCCTGGCCGATGGCGCGGAACTTCCACTCCGCGCCGTTCCTGTACAGCTCGCCGAATACCATGGCGGTCTCCGTCGAGGCGTCCTCGGAGAGGTCGTACCGGGCGATTTCCGCCCCGCCCGCCTGGTTCACGACGCGGATGAACGCGTTGCGCACCTGGCCGAAGGACTGCTGGCGGTTCTCGGCGTCGTAGATCGAGACCGGGAACACGATCTTGTCCACATCGGCCGGGACGCCGGCGAGGTTGACCTTGAGCTGCTCGTCGTCACCCTCGCCTTCACCCGTGGTGTTGTCGCCGGTGTGCTCGACCGAGCCGTCCGGGCTCTTCAGGTTGTTGAAGAACACGAAGTTGGCGTCACTGCTGACCTTGCCCTCCGCGTTCGTCAGGATGGCGCTGGCGTCAAGGTCGAAGTCCGTACCGGTGGTGGTACGGACGTCCCACCCGAGGCCGATGATGACCGCGGTCAGGCCAGGAGCCTCCTTGGTCAGCGATACGTTGCCGCCCTTGCTGAGGCTGACTCCCACGAGTCCTCCCATTGGTGTCGGGGGCGGGGAGCCCCGTCGTGCATTGGTATCGGATCAACGTCTGGATCCTAGTGACCGGTTCCCGGCAGCCACAGGCTCCGCACCCGAAGAATCCCAGGGTGTCATCCCCGGGACATCCCGGAGAGATGCGCGAAGCACTCCCCTGTGACCCCTGAGGGGTCAGAGGGTGTCGATCGCCTTGACGTACTCGTTGAGGTCGCGGGCGTCCGGCAGGCCGTTGACGACGGTCCAGCGGACCACGCCCTCCTTGTCGATGATGAAGGTGCCGCGCACCGCGCAGCCCTTCTCCTCGTCGAAGACGCCGTACGCGCGCGAGGCCTCGCCGTGCGGCCAGAAGTCCGACAGGAGCGGGTACTCGAGGCCCTCCTGCTCGGCGAAGACACGCAGGCTGAACGGCGAGTCGTTCGACACGGCGAGCAGCTGGACGTCGTCGTTGACGAACTTCGGCAGCTCGTCGCGCAGGGCGCACAGCTCGCCGGTGCAGACGCCGGTGAAGGCGAACGGGTAGAAGAGCAGCACCACGTTCTTCTCACCCCGGAAGTCCGAGAGCCGCACGGTCTCGCCGTGCTGCGTCTTGAGCTCGAAATCCGGAGCCTTCGTGCCGACCTCGATCGTCATGGTCAAGCTTTCCTTCCGTGGAGCCGTTCGGGTGAGGCCCAGCCTAGGTCCCGAAGGCGGTGCTGCCGCGTGGGGCCCCGCGTGTCGCCGGGCAAGCGTGCGGCCCCCGTCGACGCGTCATGGCGTCGGCGGGGGCCGCCCGGAGTGTCTGCTGGGGTCTTTCGTCGGCTAGCGCTTCTTGGCGGCCGCCTTCGGCGTGACGAGGCGGCTGCCCGCCCAGTCCTTGCCCGCGTTGATGCTCTTGGTCTGCGAGAGACCCGCGGTCTGCGCGGCTTCGTTGATGTCGCTCGGCTCGACATAGCCGTCGCGGCCGGTCTTCGGGGTCAGCAGCCAGACAGGGGCACCGTCGTCGACCAGCTGGCTGGCGTCTACCAACGCGTCCGTCAGATCGCCGTCGTCCTCGCGGAACCACAGCACCACCGCGTCAGCGACGTCGTCGTAGTCCTCGTCGACGAGCTCGCTGCCGATGACTTCCTCAATGGACTCGCGGAGCTCCTGGTCGACGTCGTCGTCGAAGCCGATCTCCTGGACCACCTGCTCGGGCTGGAAACCCAGCCTCGCGGCAGGGTTGGTCCGCTCCTCCGCGTGGTCCGCGGTCGCGCTCACGGATTGCCTCCTGATCATGTTTACGAAGTTGTCTGCTGCTTCGCGCGTGCGCGAAGCGTTGGCCGTAGTCCACACGGGCGGGGCGGATCGCGCAAGTACCCGGCCCCCGAGACCGCCGAAACGGTGACGTTCCAGGCGGTGTCACCGCATCTTCAGTCAAGGATCCCCGCAGGCCGGTGATGTATGCCACGCCGTTCTGCCGGATTTGCCCACCCTATGGATGACGGTCGTCCACCTCGGCCGAACGGCCTCACGAAACTGGTGAACCACATGAGCGTATCGTTGCGATTTGGCCGCACCCGTCCGGGGAACCCCGGGGAATCACTCCGATTACCCCGCGGTAGAGATGACGATTGTGCCCCCGAGGTACACGATGGGGAGCGGCGCAGCCCCATTGCACCCCAATTGCACATCTCGACCGACAGTGAAGGAACAGCGTGGTTTCCGGATCCGATCGCAATCCGATCATCATTGGCGGCCTCCCCAGCCAGGTCCCGGACTTCGATCCCGAAGAGACCCGGGAATGGCTCGACTCCCTCGACGCCGCCGTCGACGAGCGCGGGCGCGAGCGGGCCCGCTATCTGATGCTCCGGCTGATCGAGCGCGCCCGCGAGAAGCGTGTGGCCGTGCCCGAGATGCGCAGCACGGACTACATCAACACGATCGCGACCAAGGACGAGCCCTTCTTCCCCGGCAACGAGGAGATCGAGCGCAAGGTCCTGAACGCGACCCGCTGGAACGCCGCGGTGATGGTCTCCCGCGCCCAGCGCCCCGGCATCGGAGTGGGCGGTCACATCGCCACCTTCGCCTCCTCCGCCTCGCTCTACGACGTGGGCTTCAACCACTTCTTCCGCGGCAAGGACGACGGCAAGGGCGGCGACCAGATCTTCTTCCAGGGCCATGCGTCTCCGGGCATCTACGCCCGCGCGTATCTCCTGGACCGCCTCACCGAGGGCCAGCTCGACTCCTTCCGCCAGGAGAAGTCGAAGGCTCCGTACGGCCTGTCGTCGTACCCGCACCCCCGGCTGATGCCGGACTTCTGGGAGTTCCCCACCGTCTCCATGGGCCTCGGCCCGCTGGGCGCGATCTTCCAGGCGCGGATGAACCGCTACATGCAGGCCCGCGACATCGCCGACACCTCCGCGTCGCACGTCTGGGCGTTCCTCGGCGACGGCGAGATGGACGAGCCCGAGTCGCTCGGCCAGCTGTCGATCGCCGCCCGTGAGGGCCTCGACAACCTGACCTTCGTGGTGAACTGCAACCTGCAGCGCCTCGACGGCCCGGTGCGCGGCAACGGCAAGATCATTCAGGAGCTGGAGTCCCAGTTCCGCGGCGCCGGCTGGAACGTCATCAAGCTGGTCTGGGACCGCAGTTGGGACCCGCTGCTCGCGCAGGACCGCGACGGCGTCCTGGTGAACAAGCTGAACACCACGCCCGACGGCCAGTTCCAGACGTATGCCACCGAGCCCGGCTCGTACATCCGCGACCACTTCTTCGGTGGCGACCACCGGCTGCGCGCGATGGTCGAGAACATGACCGACGACCAGATCCTGCACCTGGGGCGCGGCGGCCACGACCACAAGAAGATCTTCGCGGCCTTCCAGGCGGCCAAGGAGCACAAGGGCCAGCCGACGGTCATCCTGGCGCAGACGGTCAAGGGCTGGACCCTCGGCCCCAACTTCGAGGGCCGCAACGCGACCCACCAGATGAAGAAGCTGACGGTCGACG
This sequence comes from Streptomyces longhuiensis, assembly GCF_020616555.1. Taxonomy (NCBI): domain Bacteria; kingdom Bacillati; phylum Actinomycetota; class Actinomycetes; order Kitasatosporales; family Streptomycetaceae; genus Streptomyces; species Streptomyces longhuiensis. Next base: position 3,406,558 of record NZ_CP085173.1, read on the forward strand.
ACCTCAAGGGCTTCCGCGACCGGCTGCACCTGCCCATCACCGACAAGCAGCTCGAGGACGGCGCCCCGCCGTACTACCACCCGGGCCGCGACTCGGAGGAGATCCAGTACATGCACGACCGCCGGCACGGGCTCGGCGGCTATGTGCCGACCCGCGTCGTGCGGTCCAAGCCGCTGGCACTCCCCGACGACAAGACGTACGCGAGTGTGAAGAAGGGCTCCGGCCAGCAGTCGATCGCCACCACCATGGCGTTCGTCCGGCTGCTCAAGGACCTCATGCGGGACAAGGAGATCGGCCGCCGCTTCGTGCTGATCGCGCCGGACGAGTACCGCACGTTCGGCATGGACTCGTTCTTCCCGAGCGCGAAGATCTACAATCCGCTCGGCCAGCAGTACGAGTCCGTGGACCGCGAGCTGCTCCTCGCGTACAAGGAGTCGCCGACGGGCCAGATGCTGCACGACGGCATCTCCGAGGCGGGCTGCACGGCCTCGCTGATCGCCGCGGGATCGGCGTACGCGACGCATGGCGAGCCGCTGATCCCGGTCTATGTCTTCTACTCGATGTTCGGTTTCCAGCGCACCGGTGACCAGTTCTGGCAGATGGCCGACCAGCTGGCGCGCGGTTTCGTGCTGGGTGCGACCGCCGGCCGGACGACCCTGACCGGTGAGGGTCTGCAGCACGCGGACGGTCACTCGCAACTGCTCGCCTCGACCAACCCCGCCTGTGTCGCCTACGACCCGGCCTTCGGCTTCGAGATCGCGCACATCGTGCAGGACGGTCTGCGGCGGATGTACGGCGCCACCGCCGAGCACCCGCACGGCGAGGACATCTTCTACTACCTCACCGTCTACAACGAGCCGCTGCAGCACCCGGCCGAGCCCGCCGATGTCGACGTGGAGGGCATCCTCAAGGGCATCCACCGCTTCAGCCCGGGCACTTCGGGCACCATCCCGGCGCAGATCCTCGCCTCGGGTGTCGCGGTGCCGTGGGCCCTGGAGGCGCAGCAGATCCTCGCCACGGAGTGGAACGTCAAGGCGGACGTCTGGTCGGCGACCTCCTGGAACGAACTGCGCCGCGAGGCCGTCGAGGTGGAGCAGCACAATCTGCTGCACCCCGACGAGGACCAGCGCGTCCCCTATGTCACGCAGAAGCTGTCCGGCTCGGAGGGCCCGTTCGTCGCGGTCTCCGACTGGATGCGGTCCGTGCCCGACCAGATCTCCCGTTGGGTGCCGGGCACGTACCAGTCGCTCGGCGCGGACGGCTTCGGCTTCGCGGACACGCGCGGCGCGGCCCGGCGCTTCTTCCACATCGACGCCCAGTCGATCGTGGTGGGTGTGCTCACGGAGCTGGCCCGGGAGGGCAAGGTCGAGCGCTCGGTCCTGAAGCAGGCGATCGACCGCTACCAGCTCCTCGACGTCACGGCGGCCGACCCCGGCCCGGCGGGCGGCGACGCGTAGGGACCTGGTCCCGACTGTCGTAGAGGTTCGAGGTGCGGTGCGGCCACGGGGGCCGCACCGCACCTCGCTTTCTTTCATCTCAGCGCTCCCAGACCTTGAACGCCCTCACCCGGTAAGGAGATTGAGGCGCCCATGTGCCGCTGCCGGGATAGGTCTGGAACTCCCCCGTCTCCGCGCACTCGGCCGACTGATAGGCCGTGACCGGGCGTCCGGTGCGATTGGCGAGAGCCTGCGCGCTGCCCCCCTCCGGCAGCGCGACACAGCTCTCGATGTCGATCCCGGACAACTCGTACGCCTGCCGGTGCCCCTTGAACTCCGGCTTCTCCCGCAGGCACAGTTCCCCCGCCGCGCAGTCCCCCGATGTCGGCGGGACGGCGGCGCCCGCATGAACCGGTGTCAGCAGGACGGCCGCCAGCGCGGCCGCGGCCGTCATCGGCAACGTCGTCCCCATCGCGGCGCGCATCCTCGTACCCATATCGATCAACCCCCGTGTCGTGCCGGTCACTTGTCTGCACTCTGAACCGCTGGACGATCGGACGGGAAGAGCTGACGAATCAGATCACTCGGACAAGCGAAATGCCCCCAGGATTTCCCTGAGGGCATTGCGCGGTGCGTACGGGGGTGGTTCGGGGGTGGTCTGCGGGTTTCCCCCGAGGGGCGATGGTCCCGATGGGTGCTGCCCTCCGACGAAGGCGTTCTCCGAGAGTCGCTTCCCCCGATGCGCGCTAGATGTGTGCGGCCCCCGCGCCCTCCTCCGCGTTCGCCCCGCGCTTGGTCAGCAGCGCGACGAAGATCGCCACGACGGCGACGCCCGCGGCGACCAGGCAGGCCAGGCTCATGCCGGAGATGAAGGTGTCGTGCGCGACCGAGGTGATCTTCTCGGCGAGCGCGGCCGGGGTGCCCTTCGGGACCGGGCCCACGCCGACCTGGACCGCCTCGGACGCCTGGTCCAGCTGGGCGGGCGTGAGCGGCGGAAGCTTGGCGTCGGTCCAGTTGCCCGCGAGGTCGTTGTCCACCTTCGAGGCCATCACGGCGCCGAGCACGGCGGTGCCGAGGCTTCCGCCGATCTGCATGGCGGCCTGCTGGAGGCCGCCCGCGACGCCGGAGAGCTCCATCGGGGCGTTGCCCACGATGACCTCGGTGGCGCCCACCATGACGGGAGCGAGGCCCAGGCCGAGGAGGGCGAACCACAGCGACATGACGCCACTGCCCGTGCCCGACTCCAGCGTGGACATGCCGTACATGGCGACGGCGGTGAGCAGCATGCCGCCCGCGAGCGGGACACGCGGACCCACCTTCGTGATCATCGCGCCCGCCAGCGGCGAGCCCACGATCATCATTCCGGTCAGCGGCAGGAGGTGCAGACCGGAGTCGACAGGGCTCATGCCGTGCACGTTCTGCAGGTAGAAGGTGACGAAGAAGAGCCCGCCCATGAAGGCGATGGCCATGAGCACCATCAGGACCACACCGGCCGACAGCGGCACCGAGCGGAACAGAGCCAGCGGGATCAGCGGCTCCTTGACGCGCGTCTCCCAGATCGCGAAGGCCGCGAAGCACAGCACGGAGGCCGCCAGGAACGTCCATGTCAGGCCGTCGCCCCAGCCCCACGTCGGGGCCTTGATGAGCGCCCAGACCAGGCAGAACATCGCGCCGGAGAGCAGCACGATGCCGAGGATGTCGAAGGATCGCGGCGCGTTCTCGGCGCGGTGGTCCCTGAGGATCAGGAGCCCGAGGACGAGGGCGATGACGCCGACGGGGACGTTGATGAAGAAGACGGACTGCCAGCTGACGTGCTGGACGAGCAGCCCACCGAGGATCGGGCCGCCCGCGGTCGAGGCACCGATCACCATGCCCCAGATGCCGATCGCCATGTTCAGCTTCTCGGCGGGGAAGGTCGCCCGCAGGAGGCCGAGCGCGGCCGGCATGAGGAGCGCGCCGAACAGGCCCTGGAACACCCGGAAGGTGACCACGAGGGCGATGCTGTCCGACAGGCCGATGGCCCCCGAGGCCGCGGCGAACCCGATCACGCCGATGAGGAAGGTCTGCCGGTGACCGAACCGGTCGCCGAGCTTGCCCGCGGTGATCAGCGTGACCGCGAGGGCGAGGAAGTAGCCGTTGGTGATCCACTGGACGTCGGCGAAGCTCGCGCCGAGGTCCTTCTGGATGGCCGGGTTGGCGATGGCCACGATGGTGCCGTCGAGGGCGACCATCATCACGCCGATCGCGACGGAGAACAGCGTCAGCCAGGGGTGGCCGCGAAGCCCCTTGGCCGGGGCCGGAACGGACACGGGCTCCGGGGCCTTGTCCGCCTTGTCGACGGTGGTCTGACTAGTCATGCGTGCGAGGCTAATGACAGTCACTGACAGTTGACAAACCAATTCACAAGTCGGTAACTGTCACGTTGCTCACAGGTAAGCTGAGCTGGGCAAACAGACGCAAAGAGGGGCGCGGGTGAAGACGCGGGAAGCGCATTCAGGACTACGGGAACGCAAGAAGCAGCGCACCCGCGACGCCCTGCTGCGCTCCGCGCTGGAACTCTTCACCACAAAGGGGTACGACCGCACGACGGTTGACGAAATCGCGGAGGCCGTCGACGTCTCGCAGCGCACCTTCTTCCGGTACTTCACCAGCAAGGAGGAGACCGCGTTCGCGGTCCAGGACATGGTGGAGTCCCGCTTCGTCTCCCTCCTGCGCGAACGCCCCGCGACCGACAGCCCGTTCGAGGCCCTGCGTGGTGCCGTGCTCGATGCCTGGGACACCCTCGGCGAGCCCATCGAGGAGGTCGTTCCGGTCGAACTCCACATGCGCACCTACCAGATGATCGAATCCACCCCCTCCCTGGTCGCCGTCCACCTGCGCCGCTCCACGGAGCTGGAGGAGGAGATCGCACGCGTGATCGCCGAGCGCGAGGGCCTCGACATGGAGACGGACCCGCGCCCCCGCGTGACAGTGGCCGCGTTCAGCGGCGTGATGCGCATGGCCGGGCGGCTGTGGGGCGCCGGTGAGGACATCAGCGTCGAGTCGATCCGCGAGCTCACGGAGTCTTATCTCGACCAGCTGGGGCCGGTGTTGGCGGGGAAGTGGCGCACAGAGTGACCGTCCGTGCACTCCCGTGCGCGAGGGGCGCAATCGGCACCTACGCAGTGTGATGACACCACCTAAGCTAGGCCCGTTTTGCCCTAATTGACCCACCGGAAACGTGATCTGCCTCACCGATTTCGCGGGTTGGTCCGCGGGTCTCCTAGGGTGTCCCGCAGTGACTTCCTTCGACTCATCCCCGCAACTCAGCGTCTGGCGTGCACTGCTCGCACTGGCCGTCGTGTTCGTCATGCTGTCGACCACCGGCTGGACCGCCGTGCGCCACAAGGGCGTCACCTCGCCGGTCAACGCCGCCATCACGGCGTGGGAACACGGCCACCTCAACGGGCGCGCCCTGCCGGACCCGGACGGCTCGCCCGCCCGCCTCGCGCAGTTCTTCGCCTCACTCACCAGCCAGCAGCGCACCCGGCTCGTCACCCGCTACCCGCTCGCCGTCGGCAACATGAACGGCGCGCCGGTGGAACTGCGCTACCGCGCGAACCGCATCGCCCTCGACCAGGCACGCAGAGTGGCGCGGAAGAGCACGCACGACAACCGGCTCTCCGCCGCGGGACAGCACGACGCCGGCCAGCGCATGAACCGGTACGCGTCCCTGATGCGACCCGACCGCAAGATCCTCGCCTTCGACCCCCTGGGCACCGGCCGCGTCGCCGAGGTCTTCGGGGACCTCGACAAGGCCCAGCGTGTCTCGGTCGTGGTCCCCGGAGTCGACACCAACCTCCTCACGTTCCAGCGGACCTTCCGCAAGTACTCGGCGCCCGTCGGCATGGCTCGCTCCCTGTACGACGCGGAGCGCGCCGCCGGACCCGGCACACGGACCGCCGTGATCGCCTGGGCCGACTACACGACGCCCGCGGGTCTCGGCGTCGACGCGGCCACCGCGATGCGCGCGGAGGAGGGCGCCACCCGGCTCAACGCCCTGGTGCGCGCCCTGCCGGGTCGCGCCCCCGTGGCCCTGTACTGCCACAGTTACGGCTCCGTGGTGTGCGGTGTCGCCGCACACAAGCTTCCCTCCCGGGTGAGCGACATAGCGGTGGCCGGCAGCCCCGGCATGCGCGCCGGGAAGGTCTCGAAACTGGGTACCCACGCGCGCGTGTGGGCGATGCGGGACAGCGACGACTGGATCCAGGACGTGCCGTATCTGGAGGTCGGCGGGATCGGCCACGGCGCCGACCCCGTCTCCCGGGGATTCGGCGCCCGGGTCCTGTCGGCAGCCGGCGCACATGGGCACACCGGCTATTTCGAGCCCGGTACGGAGAGCCTCAGCAACTTCGCCGACATCGGCGTCGGTTCGTACAGCACCCTGCGGTGTGCGAGAGGGCATGACACCTGTCGTGAAGGATCTTCCGGCGCCACGTCTGCCTGACGCGCGTAGAAATCGGTGAAACAGGGGCACGACGCAACAGGGGACGGAGGCGCGCGTGCCGCATACGATGAGCCGCATGGGTGATGTACTGGCCGGATTTCATGCCGCCTGGGAGTTCGAGTCCGACTCCGTGCTCATCCGCTTCGAACGGGGAATCCGCACGCCGAAGCTGCTGAATGCACTCGGTGAGCGCCGCATCCCCTTTGAGGCGATCGCGGCGGTGACACTCACTCCCGGCAAGCGCGGGACCGTCGTCCTGCGCGCCGTGCCGAGACCGGGCGCCGATCCGCTGATGGACGCGGCGGCGGGACAGCTCAAGGAAGGCTGCGACCCCTACCGGCTCGTCCTGCCCGCCGAGCGCGAGACGCTCGCCGAGTACTACGCGGACGAGCTGCGCGGCGTGCTGGCCCTGGACGACGGCGCACCAGTGGGCCGCTATCTGGTGGCGGCACCCGAGGCGCCGCTGAACTTCAAGGCCTACGACGGCAAGGCCTCCTTCGACGGCAAGTCCGTGGCTTTCCGATGGTTCTGGACAGGGGCGTCGTCCGCGAAGTGGAAGGCCGGCGACAAGAGCTTTCCCGTCTCGGATCTGAGCGGCGTCGAATGGCGCTCGCCCGAGGTCTTCGAGGGCCATCTGCGACTGTTGCGCCGCGACGCGTCCGAGCAGCCCGCCCAGGCCGACCAGGACCCGGCCGCCGTGATCTTCGGTCTCGGGTACGGGCCCGTGCACGAGTCGCTGCCCTTCGCCGCGTCCATCCTCGCCGCCGTACGGGCCGGGAGCTCTCCCGTGCCCGCGTCCGGCGCCTCCCCCTCCCGGCGCGACCCCGCGGACATCGCCGACCGCATCCGTCACCTGGGCGAGCTGCACCAGGCGGGCCTCGTCACCGACGCCGAGTTCTCGACGAAGAAGGCCGAGCTGCTGGCGGAGCTGTAGGGCGGCCTCGGGGCGCGACCCCGGCACGGGGTGCGGCTCCGTGCGGCTCCGCGGACGGCCGGGCGCAGGCGGCACCCCGGCACGGGGTGCGGCTCCGCGGACGGCCGGGCGCAGGCGGCCTCGCCGAGGTTCGGCGTCCGTCGACGGGCCCCTCATGTCATACCTGGGTACGGGGTCGGTTGAGCTCCTCGGTATGACGGCGCCGCGGGTGGTTGTTGCCTACGCTGAACAGGCCATGAGCACCACATCGACTGCACCTGACCAGGAGCCCCGCCCGCCGGACGGCAAGGCCGCATCGCCGGGGGGTCTGCGTCGCATGTTCGCCACCGTCCTCGGCGGGCTGCGGCTGGCCGGGGCATCACTCGCCGCTCCCGCGGGACCGGCCGAGCCTCTGCTCGGCCGGTCGTCGAGGCGTTGGGTGCGCCTGGTCCCCTATGTGATCGCGTTGGGCTTCGTCGCCACGCTGATCCCGGTCACCACCCAGGTCCTGTCGAACGACTACGGGGTCCCCGGTGGTCTCGCCGGCGCCCTGGCGGTCGCACAGGCCGCGCCCCTGATGCTCGCCGTCAGTCGGCCACTGCTCGCGTGGGGCATCGTGATCGTCGCGGACATTGTGGGGGCGATCGTCATCCAGGGTTCGGCCTCCCATCACGCCGCGCCCTGGACCCCCATGGTCATCGTGGGATATCTGGCCCTGTGCTTCGCCCTGTCCCTGCGGGAGGGCAGGCGCACGGTCCTGGGGGTCTGGCTGGTCACGGTGGTGTCCGGACTCGTCCTCGACATGTTCCGTCCCTCGGACAGCCAGGCCACGAGCGTGCTGATGATCGTGCTGAGCGGTGGGGTGCTGCTGTTCGGGGCGTTGCTGCGCGAGCGCGGAGAGGCGCAGCGCAGACTCGTCGAGCAGGAGACGATCAACGAGGCCGAGCGTTCCCGGCGCACCCTTCTCGAGGAACGTGCGCGTATCGCGCGGGAGTTGCACGACGTGGTGGCTCATCACATGTCGGTGATCACGGTGCAGGCGGACTCCGCTCCGTACCGGCTCCAGGGCCTGACGCCCGAGGCGTGCGAGGAGTTCGGCTCGATAGCGGCGGGTGCCAGGGAGTCGCTCGGTGAGATGCGGCGGCTCCTCGCGGTGCTGCGCAGCGAGGACGCATCGGGTGGTGAGCGTGCACCCCAGCCGGGTCTCGGCCGGCTTCAACAACTGGTGGAGGCCACGGTACGGGGCGGTGTCCCGGCGGAGTTGTCGATGCCCGAGCTGACCCTGGTCGGGGAGCTGACCGATGTACCGCCCGCGGTGGACCTCTCGGCATACCGCATCGTGCAGGAGGCCCTGGCCAATGTCGTGCGGCACGCTCCCGGTGCCCGCACGCAGATCTCCGTCTCCAAGGACAAGGACGCCCTGCTGGTGATCGTGGTCAACGGCCCGGCGGGCGAGCACGCGTCACCCGTGGAAACGACCGGCACGGGACACGGTCTCATCGGGATGCACGAGCGCGTACGGTTGGTCGGCGGCACACTCGACGTGGGCCCGCTGCCCGGGGGAGGCTTCCGCGTCGCGGCCCGACTCCCGCTGGCCGAGTCCGACTCCCCCTCGTCGTAAAGGAATTCGGCACCGCATGACCATCCGTGTGATCATCGTCGACGACCAGGCCATGGTGCGAGCGGGGTTCGCCGCGCTGCTGGCCGCGCAGAGCGACATCGACGTCGTGGGCGAGGCTCCGGACGGCAAGCAGGGGGTCGAAGTCAGCCGGACCACACATCCCGACGTCGTCCTCATGGACGTGCGGATGCCCGAGATGGACGGGATCGCCGCGACGCGTGCGCTCCTCGACCCTCCGCCGGGCGTGATCCACCGCCCCAAGGTCCTGATGCTCACCACGTTCGACGTGGACGACTATGTGTACGAGGCTCTGCGCGCGGGCGCTTCGGGGTTCCTCCTCAAGGACGCCCCGCCTGCCGATCTCATCGCGGCGGTGCGTGTGGTGGCCGCCGGAGAGGCGCTGCTCGCCCCGACGGTCACGCGCCGGCTCATCGAGGACATCGCGAGGCAGCGCCCGTCCGGCCGCAGGGACCGCTCGCCGGAGCTGAACTGTCTGACGCCACGCGAGACCGAGGTCCTCGAACTCATCGCCCGGGGCCTTTCCAACCAGGAGATCGCGGAGAAGCTGGTGCTCGCGGAGCAGACCGTGAAGACCCATATCGGCCGTGTGCTGGCGAAGTTGGGGCTGCGGGACCGGGCGCAGGCCGTGATTTTCGCCTACGAGACCGGCCTCGTCACGCCCGGCGACCAATAGGACCTGGCTCCGGTATCACCCGCCGCGCGCAGGTCGGCGCCGGTCTTCACAACGCACCCCCTACCTGAGTAGCACCTCCGAATACCCCGGTATCACCCGAGAGTTGGCTCTCCGGTGTGACGTGGAGCCGGGCGTCGTCTCCCTACCTTCCCCTCGTCACGCCACCGGACGGAGGGGAGACGGGCGATGCGCCTGCGCTCATGGAAACAACGCGGCCGAAGGACACTGGTCGCCGCCGCGCTCACGACGACTGTCGTGGCGGGCACGACGGGCTGGGCCGTCGGCAGCGAGCAGAGCCCCCTCACCGGACCGCCGCCCGGCGCGGCATCGTGGCGTGCGGACCATGCGCTCGGTGTCAGGCTGCCTGATCCGGCAACCGCGAAGCCGGCCCAGGTAACGGCGTTCTTCGGCGGTTTGGACGACGCCGAGCGGCAGGAGCTGGTCGAGCGGCATCCGGCCGTGGTCGGCAATCTGGACGGCGCTCCGGCCGACCTTCGCTACGAGGCCAACACCCGTGCGCTGAAGGCCGAGCGTGACCGAGTCCGGGCGCGCGCTGGGGACGCGTCCCTCACGCCCCAGGACCGCGCGCAGGCCCGCTTCCTCGTCACGCGATACACCGAACTTCTCGAGCCTGGACGGCAGATACTGGCCTTCGACCCGCGAGGCCGTGGCCAAGTAGCCGAAGTTTTCGGGGACTTGGCGGTCGCCGAGCATGTTTCCGTCGTCGTGCCCGGCTCGGACATCGACCTGAGCTCGTTCGACCGCGCCAAGGACCCGTACGGCACCCCGGCGGGAATGGCCCGCTCGCTGTACGAGGCGTCGGGCGGCCGCACTGCGGTCGTGGCGTGGGTGGGATACACGACGCCTGTCGGCCTGGGACCCGACGCCGCCACCGGCCGGCTCGCTGAGGCGGGCGTGCCGAGGCTGACCCGCTTCGTCCAGGGACTGACGGCCTCGGGCGCGCCGCGTCCCGTCCTGTTCTGCCACAGCTACGGATCGGTGGTCTGTGGACTCTCCGCCGCCCGGCTGCCCGCGTCCGACCTCGTGGTGCTCGGCTCCCCGGGTCTGCGCGCGGACTCGGTGGCCGATCTGCGCACCAAGGCCCGTGTATGGGCCGCGCGGGACGACAGCGACTGGATCGGCCGCGTGCCGAACGTCGAGCTGTTCGGCCTGGGGCACGGGACCGACCCCACCGACCCTTCCTTCGGCGCTCGCCGCATTCCGGCCCACCACGCCGAGGGCCACACCGGCTACTTCGCGCCCGGCACGGACTCGCTGCGCGCCTTCACCCGCATCGCCACCGGAGCCACGTCATGAGTATCTCGACCCTGCGCAGGACCGCGTCCGCCATCGACGCGAAGACACCGGCCCACCGGGACCGGGCGATAGACGGTCTGCGCGCGCTCGCGCTGCTCGCCGTGCCCATGGGCCACTGGCTCCTCGGCGGCTTCTCCCTCGACGGCCAGGGCGCGCTGCACAACGCGAGCCCGCTGTCCTCGTTCGGATTCCTCGCCCCGATCAGCTGGGTCCTGCAGATGCTCGGCATCTTCTTCCTGGTGGGGGGCTACGCATCCGTTCTGTCGTACCGGCGGACGCTGGCGGCGGGCGGATCGACGAGCGCCTGGCTGCGTGGCCGGCTGGCTCGCCTGGGCCGCCCGGTCCTCGGGGTGACGGCGGTGTGCGCCGCGCTGATCCCCGCGCTGTACGCGCTCGGAGTGCCGGAGCAGACCCTCCACACAGGATCGACGCTGGTGATACAACCGCTGTGGTTCGTGGGCGTCTACACGGTGATCACCGCGCTCACGCCGTACTGCGTGCGGGCCACCCGGAAAATGGGGGCGTGGGCGGCGGCGCCACTGCTCGGGTCCGTAGCCGTGATCGACTTCCTGCGCTACGGGCCGTGCGCGGACGCCATGCCGTCCTGGCTGAGTCTGCTCAATCTGCTCCCCGGCTGGATGTTCGCCTACCAACTGGGGGTCTGCTGGGGCGAGAAGAGGATCGGCAGGCGTGGCGCGTGGGCGCTGTTGATCGGCGGCGCTGCCCTGTTCGCGACACTGCTTCTCGCGTTCCACTACCCGGAGTCGATGGTGGGCGTGCCGGGTGAGTCGCGGACGAACTCCCATCCGCCGTCCTTGCTGGTGCTCGCACTGGCGGCTGCGCAGAGCGGTGCGGCGATGCTCCTGCGGGACCGGATCGGCAGGCTGCTGCGGCGGCCCGCGCTGTGGGCGCCGGTGGTGATCATCAACCTCTCGGCGATGACGATCCTTTGCTGGCATCAGACGGCGCTGCTGACAGCGGCGATACCGAGTTCCTTCGCCGGCGCGATACCGGGGCTGACGACGAGTCCGGACTCGCTGGGCTGGATAGCGGCGAGGATCGCGTGGCTTCCGGTCTTCGCGGGGCTGCTCGTGCTGATCGGCAGGTACACGCGGGGCTTCGAGGCTCCCTGGAAGAGGGCCACGCATGTGCGGCGCGCGCTGGCCGGGCTGCTGGCAGCGGGGTTCGCCGTGTTCGCCCTGGGGCTCGCGTGAGGTGCCGACCGGTCGCCGCCGGGGCAAAAGATGCCGCCGGCGACGGACCGGGCAGGTGACTCCGGGGTGTTACTCGCGCCCCGCCGAGGTGAAGGTCATGTCGGCGTAGCGGTTGCCCGCGACCTGGGAAGCGATGGGGGCGACCAGGGCGAGTTCGTCGTCGGTGAGGGTGATGCGGGTGGCCGCGGCGTTCTCCTCGATGCGGCTGCGCTTGCGGGTGCCGGGGATCGGGACGACGGGGAGTCCGAAGGCCTGCGACTGCTGCTGTACCCAGGCCAGGGCGATCTGGCCGAGGGATGCGCCATGGGCCTCGGCGACCTGGCGCACCGGCTCGAGCAGGGCCGCGTTGGCGGCGGCGTTGTCGCCGGTGAAGCGGGGTTGCTGGCGGCGGAAGTCGTCCGGATCGAGCTCCTTGTCGGCGCTGACGAACGAGCCGGTGAGGAAGCCGCGCCCGAGCGGCGAGTACGGCACGAGGGCCACGCCCAGTTCGGCGGCGGTCGGCACCACCTCTTTCTCGATGTCGCGGCTGAACAGCGACCACTCGGACTGGAGGGCGGCGATCGGGTGGACCGCCTGGGCGGCACGCAGTTCGCCGCCGGTGACCTCGCTGAGGCCGAGGTGCTTGACCTTGCCGGCGGCGACGAGTTCGGCCATCACGCCGACGGTCTCCTCGATCGGCACGTTCACATCGCGGCGGTGCATGTAGTAGAGGTCGATGGTGTCGACGCCGAGACGCCGGAGGCTGGCGTCGATGCAGGCACGGATGTACGCGGGATCGTTGTTGATGACGCGCTTTGTGGGGTCGCTCGGGTCCACGCCCAGGGCGAACTTGGTGGCCAGCACCACCTCGTCACGGTGCGCCTTGATGAAGGGAGCAAGGAACTTCTCGTTCTCGCCGGCGGCATAGGCGTCGGCGGTGTCGTACAAGGTGACGCCGAGTTCCAGGCCACGCTCCAGGGTGGCCCGCGCCTCGTCGGCGTCCGTCGGACCGTAAGCCCAGCTCATGCCCATGCAGCCGAGGCCTTGCACGCCCACCAAGGGCCCGTTGTTTCCCAACTCCACAGTGGAAATCCGCTGCGGCTCCCCCGTGTGCTGCATCTGCTCCGTGCTGCTCATGCGGTTCAGGCCCTCTCCGACGCCCGCCGGGCGCCCGCATAGAAGTCGATCTTGAAATCGAGTACGGACAAGGTGTCCTGGAGTTCGGCGATCCGGGACAGCACGTCCCTGCGTGTCGATTCGAGAAGCTCGCGGCGCTCCTCGAACGTGTCCTCGCCGACCCGCACGAGTTCGGCGTAGCGCACCATGTGTGCCACCGGCATCCCGGTCAGCCGCAGCTTGCCGACGAAGGCGAGCCAGTCGAGATCGCGGTTGCTGTAGCGGCGCTGGCCCGTGTGCGAGCGGTCGACGTGGGGCATGAGCCCGATCCGCTCGTACCAGCGCAGCGTGTGGGCGGTCAGTCCGGTGAAGGCCACGACCTCGCTGATCGTGTAGTGGTCTTGGCCGTCCGGGCGCGGGTGAGCGGTGGGGCCCGATGCGCAGACGTCGGCCTTGCTGGGTGCGGGGGTGGTCTCCATCACCGTCATACCCCCACGCTAGAACGTTGAAGTGCACTCCAAGCAAGCACATCGGGGAGGAATTCCGGACGGTGTCCGTCGATGCGATTCGAACCGCGCGACGGTTCGGCCCGGCCTGTGGGCACAGGAGGGCGTCCTCGCCGGGCCCGTTAGGCTCGTGGCCATGCAGAGCCTTGCGATGATCGAGAACTGGCCGGTACCGACCGCCGCCGCAGCCGTCGTCCGCGCGGACGGCACGGTCCTCGGGGCGCACGGCCCGACGGCCCACCGTTTCCCGCTGGCCTCGGTCACCAAGCCGCTCGCCGCCTACGCGGCCCTCGTCGCCTACGAAGAGGGCGCGATCGAGTTCGACGACCCGGCCGGACCTGAGGGTTCCACGGTGCGCCACCTCCTCGCGCACACCTCCGGACTCGCCTTCGACGAGCACCGGGCGACGTCGGCGCCCGGCACACGGCGGCTGTACTCGAACGCGGGGTTCGAGGTGCTCGGGGACCACATCGCGAAGGCGACGGAGATCCCGTTCGCGGAGTATCTCCACCAAGCGGTTCTCGAGCCCCTCGGGATGAGCTCGACCGCCCTGGAGGGCTCGCCCGCCAAGGACGGGGTGTCGACGGTGGACGACCTGGCACGGTTCGCGGCCGAGGTGCAGGCTCCCCGGCTGCTCGATCCGCGCACCGTCGCCGAGGCCATGACCGTGCAGTACCCGGGCCTCAAGGGCGTACTGCCGGGGTACGGGCACCAGAACCCGAACGACTGGGGCCTCGGGTTCGAGATCAGGGACGCCAAGTCGCCGCACTGGACGGGCAGTTCGTCGTCGCCGCGAACGTTCGGACACTTCGGCCAGTCGGGCACGTTCCTGTGGGTCGACCCCGACGCGGGCGTCGCATGCGTGGCGCTGACCGATCGGGCCTTCGGACCGTGGGCGGCCGAGGTGTGGCCCCCCTTCACGGACGCGGTGCTCGCCGAGGTGTGAGCCGGGCGTGAGGCGCGAGGTGCCCAAGGCGCAGGTGTACGTGTCGAGCGTGCCGGACCTCGAGCGACTGTGGTCGGCGGGCGGGCCGGGCGTGAGGGGCCGGGTGCGTGGGCTCGGCGTGAGGGCGCGCGGCCGTTCACCGTGGAGGTCTCAGCGGGTGGCGGCCATCTCCCACAGCAGCAGTTCCGCCGGTCCCGACGCCACGGCCTCGAGACCGGATTGACCGGCGATCCTGACCGAGTCCCCCGGTCCCAACTCCTCGCCGCCGAGCAGCACTTCACCGCGGACGACATGGACGTACACCTGGGCCGCGTCCGGGACGGCGGCTCGCTCCCCCGGTCCGAGGCGGCGCACATGCAGTAGGGAGCCGGCCTCGGGCACGTCGTAGGGGGTGGAGTCGGCGATGCCGTGCACGACCTCGTAGACCGGGTCGCCGCCCGGCTCCAGGGGGGCGAGCCACATCTGGACGAAGACGAGCGGGTCGGGGCCGTCGTTGCGCTCGACATGGCGCACTCCGCCGCCCGCGCTGAGGCGCTGCACATCGCCGGGTGCGACCACGGACTCGTGCCCCGTCGAATCGCGGTGGGTGAGCCGGCCCGAGACGACCCAGGTGACGATCTCGGTGTGGCTGTGCGGATGCTCGTCGAAGCCCGCACCCGGTGCGAGGCGCTCCTCGTTGCAGGCCAGGATCGATCCGAAGCGCAGGTTGTCGGGGTCGTAGTGGGGCCCGAAGGAGAAGGCGTGGAACGACTCGATTCCGGCGTCCGGCTCGCCGCCGGGGTACCGGTCGCCGGAGCGACGTACATCCATCACGTCATACACGGTAGACCCCCGGACGGGGACGTCCGCGCGGCCACCTTGCACCCTCCACACCGCTGAGCCGTCCCGATAAGGCAGTCTTGTCCCCGTGCCCGAACCCTCAGCGAACGAAGCCCCGGACCATCGCGACCGCCGTGCGAACCCCCACCCGCACTCCGCGACCCTGAAGCGCCTGGAGAAGTCGTCCGGGAGCCTCGCCGCGCAGGCCATCACGCGCATGGACGAGACGCTGCCGTGGTACCGGGCGATGCCACCGGAGAACCGCTCCTGGATCGGGCTGGTCGCGCAGGCCGGTATCGCGGCCTTCACCGAGTGGTTCCGGCACCCGGACGCCCCCCAGGCGATCTCGACCGACGTGTTCGGCACCGCGCCGCGCGAGCTGACCCGGGCCATCACGCTGCGCCAGACCGTGGAGATGGTCCGCACGACCATCGAGGTCATGGAGTCCGCGATCGACGAGGTGGCGGCGCCCGGCGACGAGTCGATCCTGCGTGAGGCACTCCTCGTCTACGCGAGGGAGATCGCCTTCGCGACCGCTCAGGTCTACGCGCAGGCGGCTGAGGCGCGAGGCGCGTGGGACGCCCGCCTGGAGTCCCTGGTGGTCAACGCGGTTCTCTCGGGCGAGGCCGACGAGGGTGCCGTCAGCAGGGCCGCGGCGCTCGGGTGGAACTCGCCGGAGCACGTGTGCGTGGTGCTCGGCACCGCTCCCGAAGGCGACAGCGAGCTCACGGTCGAGGCCATCCGGCGGGCCGCCCGGCACGCCAAGCTCCAGGTCCTGACCGGGGTACTCGGGGACCGTCTCGTCGTCATCGCGGGCGGCAACAACAATCCGCTCCAGGTCGCGAAGTCGCTGATCGGCCCGTACGCGGCGGGTCCCGTGGTGGCCGGCCCCGTGGTGCCGGACCTGCTCGCCGCCACCAGGTCGGCGCAGGCCGCGGCCGCCGGGCTCAAGGCGTGCGGGGCGTGGCAGGACGCTCCACGCCCCGTTCTGGCGGATGATCTCCTTCCGGAGCGGGCGATCGCGAGCGACCCTGCCGCGCGCGAGCAGTTGGTGGAGGAGATCTACAGACCGCTGGAGGAGGCCGGCTCGGCTCTTCTGGAGACGCTCAGCGTTTATCTGGAACAGGCGAGCAGTCTCGAAGGAGCGGCCCGGATGCTCTTCGTCCACCCGAACACCGTCCGCTACCGGCTCCGACGTGTGACAGACGTCACCGGCTGGTCACCCTCCGATGTCAGGTCGGCGTTCACGCTGCGGATCGCGCTGATCCTGGGGCGCCTGGCCGACGCAGATCCTCAGTCGTAGCCCTTTGTCGGGGGTCTACAATTCCCCCTTCGGTTCTTCGTCCCTGTCCCCACGGGCGGCCGTGGCCGTCCACAAGAGAGAGTGTGAGAGTGCTCGTACTCGTCGCTCCCGGCCAAGGCGCTCAGACGCCCGGCTTCCTGACTCCCTGGCTCGACCTCCCCGGTGCCGCAGACCGCGTCGCCGCGTGGTCGGACGCCATCGGGCTCGACCTTGCCCACTACGGCACGCAGGCCGACGCGGACGCGATCCGCGACACGGCCGTCGCTCAGCCTCTGCTCGTCGCGGCCGGACTCCTGTCGGCCGCCGCACTCGGCGACATCGCTCCCGACGCCGTCGCGGGCCACAGCGTCGGCGAGATCACCGCGGCGGCCTTCGCCGGGGTTCTCGACGACACCGCCGCCCTCCAGCTCGTGCGCAAGCGCGGCCTGGCCATGGCCGATGCGGCCGCCGTGACCAAGACCGGTATGTCCGCCCTGCTCGGCGGCGACCCGGAGGTCACCGTCGCGCACCTGGAGAAGCTGGGTCTGACCCCGGCGAACGTGAACGGCGCCGGCCAGATCGTGGCCGCGGGCACCCTCGAGGAGCTCGCCGCGCTCGAGGCCGACAAGCCCGAGGGCGTACGCCGGGTCGTGCCGCTGACGGTGGCCGGCGCGTTCCACACCCGTCACATGGCTCCCGCGGTGGCGAAGCTGGAAGAGGCCGCCCAGGCCCTGACGCCCGCCGACCCCACGGTCGCGTACGTGTCGAACAAGGACGGCCGGACGGTCGCCACCGGTGCCGAGGTCGTCTCGCGACTGGTCGGCCAGGTGGCCAACCCGGTCCGCTGGGACCTGTGCATGGAGACCTTCAAGGAGCTCGGCGTGACCGCGCTCGTCGAGGTGTGCCCGGGCGGCACCCTCACCGGTCTCGCCAAGCGCGCCCTGCCGGGTGTGAAGACCCTCGCCCTCAAGACCCCCGACGACCTCGACGCAGCCCGCGCCCTGATCGCCGAGCACTCCTCCGCCGCGGCGGACACGCAGACGGCCTGACAAGGAGCCCCGAGAGCATGTCGAAGATCAAGCCCAGTCAGGGCGCCCCCTACGCGCGCATCATGGGCGTCGGCGGTTACCGGCCGACCCGGGTCGTGCCGAACGAGGTGATCCTCGAGAAGATCGACTCGTCCGACGAGTGGATCCGCTCCCGTTCGGGCATCGCGACGCGCCACTGGGCCTCCGACGCGGAGACCGTGGCCGCGATGTCGATCGAGGCTTCCGGCAAGGCCATCGCGGACGCCGGGATCAGCGCGGAGCAGATCGGCGCCGTGGTCGTGTCGACCGTGTCGCACTTCAAGCAGACCCCGGCCATCGCGACCGAGATCGCGGACAAGCTCGGCACCGCCAAGGCGGCCGCGTTCGACATCTCCGCCGGGTGCGCGGGCTTCGGCTACGGCCTGACCCTCGCCAAGGGCATGGTCGTCGAGGGCAGCGCCGAGTACGTGCTGGTGATCGGCGTGGAGCGGCTGAGCGACCTGACCGACCTGGAGGACCGCGCGACGGCCTTCCTGTTCGGTGACGGCGCCGGCGCCGTCGTCGTGGGCCCCTCGCAGGAGCCGCACATCGGCCCCACCGTCTGGGGTTCCGAGGGCGACAAGTCCGAGACGATCAAGCAGACCGTGCCGTGGGACGAGTTCCGCGTCGGCGATGTCTCGAAGCTGCCGCTCGACAGCAAGGGCGACATCAAGTTCCCTGCGATCACGCAGGAGGGCCAGGCGGTGTTCCGCTGGGCCGTGTTCGAGATGGCGAAGGTCGCCCAGCAGGCGCTGGACGCGGCCGGGATCAGCGCGGACGACCTGGACGTCTTCATTCCGCACCAGGCAAACATGCGGATCATCGACTCGATGGTGAAGACTCTGAAACTGCCGGAGCATGTCACGGTCGCCCGTGACATCGAGACCACCGGCAACACCTCGGCCGCCTCGATTCCGCTCGCGATGGAGCGGCTTCTGGCGACCGGGAAGGCGAAGAGCGGCGACACCGCCCTCGTCATCGGCTTCGGGGCGGGTCTCGTCTACGCCGCCACGGTCGTTACCCTCCCCTAGGCAGACCGTCCGGATCACTCCGGGCGGAAACGCCGCCACACCCTCTGGATACATAAGAAGGAGCGCCAACATGGCCGCCACTCAGGAAGAGATCGTCGCCGGTCTCGCGGAGATCGTGAACGAGATCGCCGGCATCCCGGTCGAGGACGTCCAGCTGGACAAGTCCTTCACCGACGACCTGGACGTCGACTCGCTGTCCATGGTCGAGGTCGTCGTCGCCGCCGAAGAGCGCTTCGACGTCAAGATCCCGGACGACGACGTCAAGAACCTCAAGACCGTCGGTGACGCCACCGACTACATCGTCAAGCACCAGGCCTGATCAACAGTTCGCCTAGTGCTGCCGCTCCGCCACCCGGCGGTGGCGCCGCTGAATCCCTCGCATCCGTTGGAGAAAGAATTCCTGTGAGCCCGACCAATCGCACCGTGGTCGTCACCGGTATCGGCGCAACCACACCGCTGGGTGGCGACGCGACGTCCACCTGGGAGGGTCTGGTCGCCGGTCGTTCCGGTGTCCGTCCCCTCGAACAGGAGTGGGCCGCCGACCAAGCGGTCCGCATCGCGGCGCAGATCGCCGTGGAACCGAGCGAGATCATCCCGCGCCCGCAGGCCCGTCGCCTGGACCGCTCGGCGCAGTTCGCGCTGATCGCGGCCAAGGAGGCCTGGGCCGACGCCGGTTACACCGACAAGGCCGGTGAGGACCCGGCCGTCGCCCCCGACCGGCTCGGCGCGGTCATCGCCTCCGGCATCGGCGGCGTGACGACGCTCCTCGACCAGTACGACGTGCTGAAGGAGAAGGGCGTACGCCGCGTCTCCCCGCACACCGTCCCGATGCTCATGCCGAACGGCCCCTCGGCCAACGTCGGCCTGGCCGTGAACGCCCGCGCGGGTGTGCACACCCCGGTCTCCGCCTGCGCGTCCGGCGCCGAGGCCATCGGCTACGCGATCGAGATGATCCGCACGGGCCGTGCGGACGTCGTGGTCGCCGGTGGCACCGAGGCCGCCATCCACCCGCTGCCCATCGCCGCCTTCGGCAACATGATGGCGATGTCCAAGAACAACGACGACCCGCAGGGCGCCTCGCGTCCCTACGACGTCGGCCGGGACGGCTTCGTCCTCGGTGAGGGCGCCGGTGTCCTGGTCCTCGAGTCCGCCGAGCACGCCGCCAAGCGCGGTGCCCGCGTCTACGCGGAGGCAGTCGGTCAGGGCATCTCCGCCGACAGCCACGACATCGTCCAGCCGGAGCCGGGCGGCCGCGGCATCTCGCAGGCCCTGCAGAACCTGCTCGACAACACCGACCTCGACCCGGCCGAGATCGTGCACGTGAACGCGCACGCGACCTCGACGCCGGCCGGTGACGTGGCCGAGCTCAAGGCGCTGCGCAAGGTCTTCGGCGACGACACCGACCACATGGCGGTCTCCGCCACCAAGTCGATGACGGGCCACCTCCTCGGCGGCGCCGGCGGTATCGAGTCGGTCGCGTCGGTGCTCGCCCTGTACCACCGGGTGGCTCCGCCGACGATCAACGTCGAGAACCTCGACCCGGAGGCGGAGGCTGCCGCCGACATCGTCCGCGGTGAGGCTCGCAAGCTGCCCGTCGAGGGCCGCATCGCCGCGCTGAACGACTCGTTCGGCTTCGGCGGTCACAACGTCGTGCTGGCGTTCCGCTCGGTCTGACCCCCGCGTACACGTACGTAGCCGAAGGGGCCCCCACCATCACGGTGGGGGCCCCTTCGGCTATTGCGAACCACTACGTCTATTGCGTCTATTGCGAACCACTACGTTCGTACGCCTCACACCACCTGGTGCAGCCACCGCACCGGGGCGCCCTCGCCCGCGTAGCGGAAGGATTCCAGTTCGTCGTCCCAGGGCTTGCCGAGGAGCTTGGCGAGTTCGGCCTCCAGGTCCGTCTCGCCGCTCTTGGAGCGGGCGAGCGCGGCGCGCAGCCGGTCCTCGGGGATGAGGATGTCGCCGTGGATGCCGGTGACGGCGTGGAAGATGCCCAGTTCGGGGGTGGCACTGTAGCGCTCGCCCTCGGCCGTCGCGCAGGGTTCCGCCGTCACCTCGAAGCGCAGGAGCTGCCAGCCGCGCAGCGCGGAGGCCAGTTTGGAGGCGGTGCCCGCCTCACCGCGCCAGGAGAACTCGGATCTCCACGTTCCCGGCGCCGCCGGCTGGCGGATCCAGTCGAGGTTGATGCGCGCGCCGAGCACGCCCGCGACTGCCCATTCGACGTGCGGGCACAGCGCGCGCGGTGCGGAGTGCACGTACAGGACTCCACGTGTCGTCACCGGGACCTCCAGTGTGGGACGAGGTTCGCCTTCCCCGGCGACCTCGCGCCCGTGCCGAGCAGTTTTCCCCAAAGACCAGGTGAACCAGGGGAACCAGGAAAAATGGGACAGATGTGACGTGATGTAATTTAGCGGAAGCTGTACTGCGGGGTGTCACCGGGTCGGCCGACCGCCCTGTCGCTGCCGTGACAACAGTGGCCGGGCCGCCACGGGGCGAGGCTACCGTGTGGCGGCGCAAGGAGTGTGACGTACCGTCGGTCCCGGCGCCCTCAAACACCGACGTTTCACCCGCGGGGACTCAACCGCGGCGGGGTGCACGGCGTCACGTTCGACGACAGAGGCGCCGGCAGCGGCCAGAAGCGGTGAGAGAGGACAACGGGATGCGGATCCGAAGCCACCGGTCAGCTGCCGTCCAGGCCGCCGTCGCCGGTGTGACGGCGGTTCTGCTCGGCGCCGCGGGCCTCGCCGCGTGCGACGCGATCGGCGGCAACTCCCCGGTCCCGAAGGGCAGTACGGCCGGTACGAAGCCGTCCCCCAAGCCCACCCCCACGTGGGACACGAGCCCGCGCTCCGTTGCCGCCGTGGGCGACTCCATCACGCGCGGCTTCGACGCCTGCTCGGTCCTCACGGACTGCCCGGAGGTGTCGTGGGCGACCGGTTCCGACACCGGGGTGCGCAGTCTCGCGGTCCGGCTCCTGGGCAAGGACCGAGCCGCCACGCACAGTTGGAACTACGCGCGCACCGGCGCCCGGATGGCTGACCTTCCCGCGCAGATGGAGCAAGCGGCCGCGGTGTCGCCGGGCCTGGTGACGGTGATGGCGGGGGCCAACGACGCGTGCCGGCCGACACCCGCCTCGATGACGCCGGTCGACACGTTCCGCGCCGACTTCGAGGACGCGATGCGCACACTGCGGCGCGAGGTGCCCAAGGCGCAGGTGTACGTGTCGAGCGTGCCGGACCTCAAGCGCCTGTGGTCGGCGGGCCGGACGAACCCGCTGGGCAAGCAGGTGTGGAAGCTCGGCATCTGTTCGTCGATGCTGGCCGACCCGGACGACCTCGCCGCGGCGGCGACGCGGCGCCGGGCGTCGGTGCAGGACCGGGTGGTGGCGTACAACGAGGTGCTCCAGGACGTGTGCGCGAAGGACCGGCGGTGCCGGTACGACGGCGGGGCGGTCTTCGACTACCGGTTCGACGGGCGGCAGCTGAGTCACTGGGACTGGTTCCACCCCAGCAAGGACGGCCAGTCGCGGCTCGCCGCGATGGCGTATCGCCGGGTGACGGCCAAGGAGCCGATCACCTGAGCCAGGGGCTCCCGGGCGTAAGGTCTCGATCATGCGCAGCGAACTCTTCGGCACGCTCCCCGACGGCACGCCCGTCCACCGCTGGATCCTCGAACGCGACGGGGTGCGGGTGCGCGTCCTGACGTACGGCGGGATCGTGCAGTCGGCGGAGGTTCCCGACCGGGCCGGTGCCACGGCGGATGTGGCACTCGGGTTTCCCTCACTGGACGGGTACCTCGCCCATCCGGGTCCTTTCCTCGGCGCGCTGGTCGGCCGGTACGCGAACCGGATCGCGGGCGGCCGCTTCCCGCTCGACGGCCGGATCTACCACCTGGCGCAGAACAACGGGACGAACGCGCTGCACGGCGGCGAGCGCGGCTTCGACAAGCGCGTGTGGGACGCGGAGCAGCTGGAGCACGGTGTGCGCCTGCACCGGGTGAGCCCGCACGGCGAGGAGGGCTTCCCGGGGCGCATGGAGGTCTCGGCGACGTACACGCTCGACGAGGGCGGGGCGCTGCGGATCGCGTACGAGGCGGTGACCGACGCGCCGACCGTCGTGAACCTGACGAACCACTCGTACTGGAACCTGGGCGGCGCGGACTCCGGTGACGCGGCGGGCGGGCACGAGGTGCGGATCGCGGCCTCGCGGTTCACCGCGGCGGACGGGGACCTGATCCCGACCGGCGACTTCACCGAGGTGGACGGGACGGCCTTCGACTTCCGGGAGCCGCGGAAGCCGGGGCTCGGCCACGACCGGAACTACGCGCTCGACAAGGGAGTCACCGAGACACCGGTGGAGGTCGCCGAGCTGCACGACCCGGCGTCGGGGCGGACGCTGACCGTCGCGACGACCGAGCCGGGGCTCCAGCTGTACACAGCCGACCACTTCGACGAGACACTCCCGTTCGCGCCCGGCGCCGGCATCGCCCTGGAGACCCAGCACTTCCCGGACTCCCCCAACCGGCCCCGGTTCCCGTCGACGGAACTGAGGCCGGGGCAGGTGTTCCGGTCGGAGACGGTGTACGGGTTCGGCACCCGCGCCTGAACCGCGGGAGCCAGAGCCGGCACCGGAACCCGCACCCCCACCAGCCCGGGCACCCGCACCCGCCCTCGTCCCCGGCGGAATCCGCTCAGACCTTGACCCGCGTGCTCACACGGCGGTCCGCGACCGAGCGGCCCGCCTCGACCTCGTACGTGCCCGGCTGGTGGGCCCACGCGTCGGCGTTCTCGTCCCAGATCTCGAAGGCGCGGCGCGGCAGCGGGACCGTGACCTCGACGCTCTCGCCGGGTGCCGCCTCGACGCCCGCGAAGCCGGCCAACCAGCGGGCCGGGCGGGCAGGGTCGGCCTGTTCGGGCGCCAGATAGACCTGGACCACCTCTCGGCCGGACCGCGCGCCGGAGTTGCGCACCCGGACCACGGCCGTCGCGCCCGCGTCCCGCACCTCGATCCCCTCGTACGTCCAGTCGGTGTAGCCGAGGCCGTGGCCGAAGGCGTACGACGGGGTGGCGCCCGACCGCTCCCAGGCGCGGTAGCCGATGAACACGCCCTCGGTGTAGGCCAGCCGGCCGTCGGTGGGGGTGACCTCGGTGACGGGTGCGTCGTCGAACGTGCCCCAGGTGGTGGGCAGCCGGCCGCCGGGCTCCTCGGCTCCGGTGAGGACGTCGGCGAGGGCGTCACCGCCCTCCTGGCCGGGGAACCAGCTCAGGAGCACGGCCGCGACGTCCTCGCGCCACGGGAGTTCCACCGGGGAGCCGGAGTTCACGACCACGACGGTGTTCGGGTTGACGGCGGCGACGGCGCGGACGAGGTCGTCCTGGCGGCCCGGCAGGCGCAGGTCCTTGCGGTCGAAGCCCTCGGACTCGACGCGTTCGGTCGTGGCGACCACGACGACCGCGGTGTCGGCGGAACGCGCGGCCTCGACGGCCTCGGCGATCAGCTCGTCGGGGTCGCGCTGCGGCTCGCGGTGGACCAGCGAGAACGCGACGGCCTGAAGCGGGGCGCCCTCGGGCTTGAAGACGACGTAGCGCAGGGACACGTCGACGGTTTCGCCGGCGACGAGGTCGACGTCCCCGCGGCCGACGGGGCTGCCGAAGAACGCCGCGAACGGGTCGGCGGCGGAGGCGAGCGGCTGCTCCCCGTCGAAGAGGACCTGACCGGCGACGGTGAGCGTGAAGCCCCCGATGCCCTGGGTGCCGAAGGTGTGCGGCCCGGAGGCGCGCGGGGTGAAGGTGCCGGTGAACTCGACGGTGTCCAGGGTGTCGTGGGTGACGCCTTCGGGCAGGTCGGCGCCGATCCACTGGATGCGGCCGCCGGGCACGGAGGCGGTGCCGATGACGTCGCCCGCGGCGTCCAGGCAGCGGGCACGCAGCTCGAACCCGGCGCCCGCGGCGGCGAGTTCCTCGTTCGGGTCGGCGCCGATCGCGTACGTGAGCGTGCCCTCGGGGAGCGCGCCGGTCAGTCCGTCGAGCGGGGAGACGACGTGGGCGGGGAAGACGGTGGCGGAGCCGCCGCCGAGGACGCGGGCGTCGCGTGCGGCGGCGCCGATGAGGGCGACACTGCCGTCCGAACGCAGCGGAAGCGCACCGGAGTTGCGCACGAGGACGAAGGCGCGACGGGCGATCTCGCGGGCGAGTGCCTCGCCGTCGATCTCGGCAGGGGTGTCGGTGACCACGGGCTCGGCGCCTTCCAGGATGCCGACGCGGGCGGCGAGGCGCAGCACGTTGCGCACGGCCTCGTCGACGGTGGACTCCTCGACCTCTCCGGCACGGACGGCGGCGGCGAGCGCGGGCCCGTACACCGTCTCCGGGCCGGGCATGGCCACGTCCAGGCCGCCCTCGATGTCGCCGGTCGTGGAGCGGGCGGCCATCCAGTCGGAGACGTTGAAGCCGTCGAAGCCCCATTCGCCGCGCAGCACCTCGTTCACGAGGTAGCGGTGCTCGGTCATCGTCGTGCCGTTGACCGTGTTGTAGGCGGTCATGATGCCCCAGGGGTGGGCGTTCTCGACGATCGTCTCGAAGGGGGCGAGGTAGAGCTCGCGCAGTGCGCGGGCGCTGACCACGTTGTCCACGGTGAAGCGGTCGGTCTCGGCGTCGTTGGCGACGAAGTGCTTGACGGTGGTGCCGACTCCGCCGGACTGCACACCGCGTACGTAGCCGGTGCCGATCGCGCCGGTCAGGTACGGGTCCTCGCTGTATGCCTCGAAGTGCCGGCCGCCGACGGGCGCGCGGTGCAGATTGACCGTCGGGGCGAGCAGCACGTGCACGCCCTTGCGCCGGGCCTCCTGGGCGAGCAACCGACCTGCCCTGCACGCGAGTTCGGGGTCCCAGGTGGCGGCGAGCGCGGTCGGCGAGGGAAGGGCGATCGAGGGGTCGTCGGCGGTCCAGCGGATGCCGCGGACGCCGATCGGGCCGTCCGACATCACGAGGGACGCGAGGCCGATGCCGGGGACGGCGGGCAGGGACCACATGTCCTGCCCGGCGAGAAGACCCGCCTTGGTGTCGAGGTCGAGCTTGCCGAGTGCGGCCTCGACGACCGCCTCGCGTGCCTGGTCCTGCTGGGTGTCCGCCACGACGGCGCCTCCTCGTTGAAGTCCGGCCCTTGTCCGTCATCCTGCACCCATTACCTGTAGATCGGTAGGTTTCGTTATCTCGCCGTTATGATTGATGTCGTACGGTGACGGCATGGGTACGAGAACCGCCAGGAGCGAAGAACGGCGCGCGGAGATCCTCCGTGCCGCCCTGGAGGTGATCGCCGAACGCGGGTACCGCGGCGCGACACTGGGGGCGGTGGCCGAGCGCGTCGGGCTCACGCAGCAGGGGCTGTTGCACTACTTCCGCACCAAGGAGGCGCTGCTCGTCGCGGTCCTGGAGGAGCGCGACCAGTGGGACGCGGTGCCGGACAGCCGGTGGCGCCTCGACCTGCTCGCCTCACTGGTCGAGTACAACGCGATGCGTCCCGGCATCGTCCAGACGTTCTCCGCGCTGCTCGGCGAGAGCGTCACGGAGGACCACCCGGCACGGCCCTACTTCACACAGCGGTACGGGAACGTGCGGGAGAGCATGGCCTCCGTGCTGCGCACCGAGTACGGGGAGCGGCTGCCCGGCGGCCTCACACCCGAGCGGGCGGCGCCGCTGCTCGTGGCGGTGATGGACGGGCTGCAGTACCAGTGGCTGCTGGACCCCGAGTCGGTCGACATGCCGGGCGCGTTCCGCGACTTCCTGGCACTCATCGAAGGCGACCCGGGTGACAGGAGCGACACAGGGGACGCAGACCCCGGGTGAACTCCCGTGTGCGCGGCGGCTACTGGCGCCAGACGACCGCGAGCGTCTTGCTCACCGCGCACACCAGGACGTAGGCGATGGCCCAGCCGACGGCCCCGGCCAGCAGGAGCGCGGCCGCGCCCGCCCCGAACCACACCAGCTCGAAGGCGACCCGTCCCGCACCCCGCGTCTTGTACGACGCCTTCTGGGACCCGAACAGCGCCCACAGCGTGATCATCACGGCGATGACCCCGAGGCCGAGCAGCCAGGCGAGCGGGGCAGAGACGTCGCGGGTGAACCCCCAGCGCCCGACGGCCCCGAGCGCCGCCAGTTCTATCAGGAAGAGCACACCCAGGTTCGCCGTCTTCATGGGCGCAGTATGCCCCGGCCTGACGGCCTACCGCTCGCGGATACGGGTGACGGCTCGCGCGATGTCCTCGTGGGCGAGGGACGGGTCCGCCGCGGCCTTCTTGAAGTGGCCCAACACGGCTTCCATCGCGGGGAGTTCGGTGGTCCCGGTGGCCAGGGCGATGTCCTTGACGGCGAGGTCCGAGCCGAAGTGCACGCCCTGCGCGAAGGCACGGGCGACGGCTCCGCCGAGAGGGCCCGCGGCGAGGGCGCCCTTCGCGACGTCCTCGGGCAGGCCGAGGGCGTCCGCGAGCGCCATGGCCTCGGCGACCAGGCCGACGCCGCCGATGACGGCGGTGTTGACGACGAGTTTGAGTGCGGCGCCGGAGCCGGGCGCGCCGGTGCGGGTGACCGTACCGAGGTGGGCGAGTACGCCTTCGATCCGGTCCGCGTCGCCGCCCGCGAGGATGCCGAGCTCGCCCGACTCGGCCTTGTCGGTGCTGCCCATGACCGGGGCGTCGACGAGGGTCACCCCGTCACCGAGGCGGGCCGCCAGCTGCCGTACGGCCTCGGGCCCGATGGTCGACATCTCCGCCCAGCAGGTGCCGGGCCGCAGCTCGGGCGCGATGGCGTCGGCGACCTCGGACACGGCGTCCGGGGTGGCGAGCATCGTGATGACCACATCCGCGTCGCGCACGGCGTCGGCGGGGCTGTCGGCGAGTACGGCGCCCCGTTCGACGAGCGGGGCGGCTTTCGCCGGGGTGCGGTTCCAGACGGTCAGCGGGTGTCCGGCGTCGAGGAGATGGCGGGCCATGGGCGCGCCCATGTGGCCGAGGCCGAGGAAGGCGATCTTTTCCATGCTCCGACGCTAGCCCGTGCCCGCGCCCCGAGGCGTCAATGCACGGCCGGTTCGCGGGATTCCGGCGTCGGCGCGGCGGCCGGTTTCCCGGGCCCGCCGTCGGCGCGGCGGCCGGTTCCCCAGGCCCGGCTCCGGCACGCGGCCGGTTCCCCGGGCTTCCGCGTCAGCGCGTGGCCGGTTCCCCGGGCTTCCGCGTCAGCGCGTGGCCGGTTCCCCGGGCTCCGGGGCCGGTTCCGGGGTCGTCTCACCCAGCAGGTCCCGGGCCATCAGGGTCGCGCCCGCCACCGCTCCCGGCATCAGGAACACCGCGACGACCGGCACCAGGAAGGCGACCGCGAGCGGCGTGCCGAAGCCCCAGGCGAGGCCCTTGCGGGAGCGCAACAGGGCGAGGCGCTCGCGGAGTTCGACGCTGCGGCGCTGGAGCGCGACCGCGGCGAGCTCCTCCGTGAGGAAGAAGCCGGTGACGAAGAAGCCGAGCACCGGGACGACGGTCTGGCCGACGAACGGGACGAACCCGAGGGCGAAGAGCAGGACGCCCCAGAGCGCGGCGCGCACGAGGATCCGCAGGCTGTCGCGGGCGGAGACCCACAGTTCGCGCCAGAGCGGGAGGCCCGACTCGGGCGCGTGGCCGCCCTCGGCGAGGTCGACCTTCTCCGCCAGGGACTCGTAGAAGGGCTGGCCGATCAGGAGGGTGACGGCGGTGAAGGCGAGGACGGCGAGCAGCAGGACGAGGGCGAAGAGCACGGCGGTCAGGAAGCCGCGGAACAGGCCGGCCCACGGCGACGTCCAGTCGTCGGCGAAGGGGGTCGCCCAGGTGACGAAGTCGTCACCCCACAGGGCCAGGCAGATCAGCGCGGCCGCGTACAGGACGAGGGTGATCAGGCCGGGCAGGAGCCCCATGCCGAACTGCTTGCCGTGCTGGGAGACCCAGCGCTGGCCCTTCATCAAGTAGCCGAAGCCCGCCCCGAGATCACGCATGGGCACCACCCTATGGGACCGGCCCGCACCCCTTGCGCGGGGTGCGGGCCGGGACCGGGTCGCATCGGTCACACCGAGAGCGTGACCGTGATGTTGCCGCGGGTGGCCTTGGAGTACGGGCACACCTGGTGGGCCTTCTCGACCAGGGACTTGGCGGTGGCCTCGTCCACGTTCGGGATCTTGGCGGCGATCTCGACGATGAGGCCGAAGCCCTCGTCGTTCTTGCCGATGCCCACGTGCGCGGTGACGGTCGAGCCGGAGATGTCGGCGTTCTCCTGGCGGGCGACCACGGCGAGCGCGCCCTGGAAGCAGGCGCTGTAGCCGGCGGCGAACAGCTGCTCCGGGTTGGTGCCGGCGCCGCTGCCGCCCTGCTCCTTGGGCGGGTTCACGACGACGTCGAGCTTGCCGTCGTCCGTGGAGACGCGGCCGTCACGGCCGTTCTCCGCGGTGGCCACGGCGGTGTAGACGACGTCCGACTGCTGGATGGGCATCCCGTACTCCCTCATTCGATCCGGTAGGCGGAAAGAGATTACCGAATCCCGGAAGGAATGAGCGTGACCGGGGTCACTCCCCCAGCTTGACGACCATCTTTCCGATGTTGTCGCCGCGCAGAACCCCGAGGAACGCCTCCAGGTTGTTCTCGATGCCCTCGACGACGGTCTCGCGGTACTTGAGCTCGCCGGAGCGGATCCAGGCGCCGACCTGCTGCACGAACTGCGGCTGGAGGTCGTAGTGGTCGCCGACGAGGAAGCCCTCGATGCGACCGCGGGTCTGGATCAGGCGGGACAGATTGCGCGGGCCGGGGGCGGCCTCGGTGTTGTTGTAGACCGAGATCGCGCCGCAGATCGCGATGCGCCCGTCCCGGTTGAGCTGGCCGATCGCCGCTTCGAGGTGGTCGCCGCCGACGTTGTCGAAGTAGACGTCGATGCCGTCGGGGGCCGCCTGCTTGAGCTGCTCGAAGACGGAGCCGTCCTTGTAGTTGAACGCCGCGTCGAAGCCGTACTCCTCGATGAGGAGCTTGACCTTCTCGGCCGAGCCGGCCGAGCCGACGACGCGGCCGGCGCCGAGGAGCTTGGCGATCTGGCCGACCTGGCTGCCGACGGCACCGGCCGCGCCGGAGACGAAGACCGTGTCGCCCTCCTTGAAGGAGAGGGTGCGCAGGAGACCCGCGTACGCGGTCAGGCCCGTCATGCCGAGGACACCGAGGTACGCCGACAGGGGCGCGGCCTGCGGGTCGACCTTCACGGCCTGCTTGGCGTCGAACGTGGCGTACTCGCGCCAGCCGTTGAAGTGCAGCACGTGGTCACCGACGGCCACCCCCTCGTCGTTCGAGGCGACGACCGCGCCGACCGCGCCGCCCTGCATCGCCTTGCCGAGCTCGTACGGGGCGACATACGACTTGGCGGCGCTCATGCGGCCGCGCATGTACGGGTCCACGGACACGTACAGGTTCTTGACGAGCACCTGGCCGGGGCCGGGCTGGGGGATCTCCACCTCGGCGAGCTGGAAGTCCTCGGGCTTGGGCCAGCCGACCGGGCGGCTGGTCAGGTGCCACTCGCGGCTGGTGGCGGGGATCTGAGGGGTGTCGACAGACATGGCGGGGCGCCTCCTGATTGCTTCACTTACTGAAACAACCATGCTCCTCGATATTTCATAGTGTCAAGTAAATGGGTACTCTGGAGTACATGGCCGCAAGCAGCTCCGCCCCGAAACACGTGACAGACGACCCCGTGACAGCCGATCCGGTGACCGCCGACCTGGTCGAGCTCATCGGCACGCTGGTCTCACGTCACTACAAGGAGTACGAGCAGGCCGCCGGGGGCCAGGGACTCACCACGGCGCAGGCGCGGGTCCTCGACCTGCTGTCCCGCGAGCCGATGCCCATGCGGCGCATAGCCCAGCAGGTGAACTGCGAGCCGTCGAACATCACCGGGCTCATCGACCGTCTGGAAGCGCGAGGCCTCGTCGAGCGCCGCCCCGACCCGGCCGACCGGCGCGTGAAGCTGGCCGCGCCGACGGAAGAGGGCGTGCGGATGGCGCGCGGCGTGCAGGGGAACCTGGGCTTCGCCCGCGGGGCCCTCGCCTCACTGACCGGCGAGGAGCGGGACGCGCTGCGCAGGCTCCTCGCCAAGATGATGGACGGCGACGCCACGGCCTGACGCCGGCCGCGGCGTCCGGCGACAAGCCGTGACTCCCGCCGGGAAATCGACGTCGGCCGCCAGGCCCAGCCCTCAGGTGCACCACCACAGGAAGCGGTCGCACGTCTTCGTCGGGGTGGGCTGCGGCGGGGGCGGTGTCGTGGTGGGCGCAGGGGCGGGCGTGCCGGGGCCGGCCGGGGTGTCCGGGGTCGGGGTGGCGGCGGGCACCGAGGTGGCGCGCCCCTCGGTCCCTTCTTCCGTCTCCCCCGTCTTCTTGTCTTTGCCGTCCTTCGCGTCCTCGGACTCCGACGCGGACGGGGAGGGGGACGCCGATGCGCTCGACGCCCGGGGGTCCGCCTCGGCCGCCGCGGCGCCGGTCGGGGTGGCGGCCGCCGAGGAAGCGGCGGCCTCCGCCTCCTGGTCGGCGGCCTCCTCGGCCGACGTGGACGAGCCCCGCCCGTCGCCGTCCGCCGACGACTCGGTGCCGAGTTCCGCGAAGCTGAGGCCGCCCGCGGCGAGCGCGAGCCCCGCGGCGGCGATCACGATCTTGTTGCGCCGGCGCCGGTGGGCCCTGCGGGCGCCGCGCTCACGGCGTTCCCTGCGGGAGCGGCGGGTGTGCGTGGGCTCGTCGGCGTAGGGGGCGCCGGCGTTCTCGGCCGACTCCTGTGCCGCGATCGCCTCCGCGTGCTCGCGGCAGGCTTCGGCGGGCGTGCCGCACCCAGGGCAGGCGAGGGCGCCGTTGAGGTGCCTTCGGCACGGGTGGCAGTAATCCATGACGCATGGAGGCTAGGCGCAGCGCCGGTAACGGAAAAAGCCGGTGCTGTGAATGTTCTGTGCGGAACCGCGTGTTCCGAAGAATTGACCCTCCATACGGCTTCTGTGCACGACGTACCGGGCGATCCGGTGCGCGAACCATTGACACCTCGCACGCGCCTCCTTACTGTCACGCCAAGATTTCGAACGCATGACGAAATATCGAACGTCGCAGGGGGCAACTGCCGTGCGCATCACGGGAATCAGCACACACGTGGTCGGGACGCCTTGGCGCAACCTGACCTACGTCCAGGTGCACACCGACGAGGGAATCACCGGGGTCGGCGAGACCCGGATGCTGGGCCACACCGACGCGCTCGTCGGCTATCTGAACGAGGCTCAGGCCAACCACATCATCGGCTCCGACCCGTTCGCGACCGAGGACCTCGTGCGGCGCATGAAGTACGGGGACTACGGGCGGGCCGGAGAAATCGTGATGTCCGGCATCGCGGTCGTCGAGATGGCCTGCTGGGACATCAAGGGCAAGGCGCTGGGCGTGCCGGTGTGGCAGTTGCTCGGCGGCAAGGTGACGGACCGGGTCAAGGCGTACGCGAACGGCTGGTACACCACCGAGCGCACCCCGGAGGCGTACCACAAGGCGGCGCGGGCCGTGATGGAGCGCGGCTACCGGGCGCTGAAGATCGACCCGTTCGGCACGGGGCACTACGAGCTGGACCACGAACAGAGCCTCTACGCCGTGTCGTTGATCGAGGCGGTGCGCGACGCGATCGGGCCCGACGCCGAGCTGATGCTGGAGATGCACGGCCGGTTCTCGCCCTCCACCGCCATCCGGCTGGCGCGCGATCTCGCTCCCTTCAAACCCGCGTGGCTGGAGGAGCCGGTGCCGCCGGAGAACCTCAAGGCGCTGGAGAAGGTGGCCGCGAAGGTGGACGTCCCGGTCGCCACGGGTGAGCGGATCCATGACCGGATCGAGTTCCGTGAGCTGTTCGAGAGCCAGGCGGCGGACATCATCCAGCCGGACGTCGGCCACATCGGTGGCATCTGGGAGACCCGGAAGCTGGCGGCGACGGCGGAGTCCCACTACGTGCTGGTCGCCCCGCACAACGTGGGCGGTCCCGTGCTCACCGCGGCCTCGCTCCAAGTCGGCTTCACCACGCCGAACTTCAAGGTCCTTGAGCACTTCAACGACTTCGCGGACGCGGACATCAAGAAGGTGGTGAAGGGCGCGCCGCAGGTCGATCCGGAGACCGGGTGCTTCGAGCTGTCGCACGAGCCGGGGCTCGGGGTGGAGCTGGACGTGGACGCGGCGGCCGAGTTCCCGCAGCAGCAGGCTCGGTTCGACCTGTGGGCCGAGGGCTGGGAGAAGAGGCAACCGAAGTGAGCCGCTCGGTCGTCGTCGAGGCGCCGGGCGCGCACCGGATCGTCCCTCACGGGCCGACGCCGCCGGGCGCCGGCGAGGTGCTGGTCCGCGTCCACGCCGTGGGCATCTGCGGCAGCGACCGCGAGGTGTACCAGGGCAACCGGCCCGAGGGGTACGTGCGGTACCCGCTCACCCCGGGCCACGAGTGGTCCGGCACCGTCGAGGCCGTCGGGCCGGGCGCCCCGGAGTCGCTCGTCGGCAGGAAGGTCGTCGGCGAGGGCTTTCGCAACTGCCAGGTCTGCGACCGGTGTCACGCCGGCGAGACCACGCTGTGCACGGCCGGGTACGAGGAGACCGGGTTCACGCAGCCCGGCGCCATGGCCGCCACGCTGACCCTGCCCGCCCGTCTCCTGCACGTCCTGCCGGACGACGCCGACCTGACGGCGGCCGCACTGCTCGAACCCGCGGCCTGCGTCGCCGCGGCCGCGCTCAAGGCGGACGCGCGGCCCGGCGAACGGGTCGCCGTCGTCGGCGCGGGCACCCTCGGCATGTTCGCCGTGCAGTTCCTCGCGGCGAACTCCCCCGCCGAGCTCCTCACCGTCGACACCCGGCCCGAACGGGCCGTCCTGGCTCGGCAGTTCGGAGCGACGGACTTCCGTACGCCCGGCCAGGGGCTGCCCGGCGACTTCGACGTGGTGATCGAGACCGCCGGGTCCGCGGACTCGGCCCGTACCGCGGCGTCGCTGCTGCGGCGCGGGGGGCGGCTCGTCCTCACCGGGCTCCCGGCGTCCGGTGCGGCGGGGCTCGATCCGACCGGCCTCGTCGTGCGGCAGCTGGAGGTGCGGACCGTGTTCGGGGCGCCGCCGGCCGCTTGGGCGCACGCCGTGCGGGTCTTCGGTGCGGGGCTCCTGGATCCGCTGCCGCTGGTGACGCACGAGCTGCCGCTGGATCAATTCCCGCACGCCATCGAGCTGGTGGGATCCGGTGACCCGAAGGTGGGCAAGGTGCTGCTGCGCCCCTAGCCCCGGCCTGCCACCGGCCCCTGCCGCCCAGCACCTTCCGGGCGTGCCCGCACCCACCGATCCGAACTTCGTTCGGAATACCGAACAACACCGAACGTGAAGGACTGCCCGTGACCGACTCCCTCTCTCCCCGCCGCCCCGGCGAACCCGCCCTCGCGGCCCTGGGCCTGTCCGCCCCCTCCACCGACGACAGCGACACCTCCCCGCACGCCTTCCCCGACGGCGGCACCTGGCGCACCGAGATCCCCTCCGTCGAGGGCCCCGAGGCACTGGCCGTCGTCCTCAAGGAGTCCTCGCGCCTCGACGTGCCGGTCCACCGGATCAGCCAGGGCAGCGGCGTGTGGATGCTCACCGACGCCGAGATCACCGAGATGGTCGAGTCGGCCGCCGAGCGGGACATCGAACTGTGCCTGTTCACCGGACCGCGCGGCACCTGGGACACCGGTGCCTCCGTGCGCACCGACTCGCACGGCGCCGGCCTGCGCGCCCGTGGCCACGACGCCGTCGCCGGATGCGTGGAAGACGCCGTCCGGGCCACGGAGTTGGGCGTGAAGTGCCTGCTCGTCGCCGACGAGGGCGTGCTGTGGACGCTGCACCGGGCGCGCGAGCAGGGGGTGATCCCCGGTGACACCACGCTCAAGGTCTCCGCGCTCATCGGCCCGGTCAACCCGGCCTCCTACGCCGTCTTCGAGCGGCTCGGCGCCGACTCGCTCAATGTGCCGAGCGACCTGACACTGGCCCACCTCACCGAGATCCGCCGGGTCTCCGCCGCCCCCATGGACCTGTACGTCGAGGCGCCGGACGACCTCGGCGGCTATGTACGGATGTACGAGATCGCGGAACTGATCCGCCGCGGGGCGCCGCTGTACCTGAAGTTCGGGCTCGCGAAGGCCCCCGCCATCTACCCGTACGGCGCCCACCTGCGCGACGTCACTCTCGACACCGCCCGTGAGCGTGTGCGCCGCGGCCGGCTCGCCCTCGACCTGCTGGCCCGGCACGGCGCGGACGGCGGCATGTCGCCGCTCGGCTCGCGGCTGCCGGGCACTCTCGACCGTTTCCCGCTGACCGTCTCCCACTGAATCTCCGCCGGCGTTTCCCGCTGACGTTTCCGCTCCCCCGACGCGACCGACAAGGACTGATGACCATGCGCAACCGCAGAAGTGCCGTTTCCGCCGTGGCGGGAGCCGCCGCTCTCGCCCTCGCCCTGACCGCCTGCGGGCAGAGCGGTGAGGGCGGCAGCAAGGAAGCCAAGGACAAGAAGGAGATGACCGTCGGCATCGCCATGCCGACCAAGTCCTCCGAGCGCTGGATAGCCGACGGCAAGAACATGGTCACCACGCTGCACAAGGCCGGCTACAAGACGACCCTCCAGTACGGCGAGGACGACGTCGACCAGCAGGTCCAGCAGCTCGAGGGCATGATCACGCAGGGCGTGGACGCGCTGGTCATCGCCGCGATCAACGGCGACGCGCTCTCCAACGTCCTCAAGGAGGCCCATGACGCGAACATCCCCGTCATCTCCTACGACCGCCTCCTGCTCAACTCCCCCTACGTCGACTACTACGCCTCCTTCGACAACGAGAAGGTCGGCCGGCTCCAGGGCACGTACATCACCGAGAAGCTGGGTCTGAAGGACGGCTCCAAGAAGGGGCCCTTCAACATCGAACTGTTCGCGGGCTCGAACGACGACAACAACACCAAGTACTTCTTCAACGGCGCGATGAAGGTGCTCCAGCCCTACATCGACAAGAAGCAGCTCGTGGTCAGGTCCGGCCAGACGGCGCTCAACAAGGTGACGACGCTGCGCTGGGACGGCGGCACCGCGCAGAAGCGCATGGACGACCTGCTCACCTCGTCCTACTCCTCGGCCAAGGTGGACGCCGTCCTGTCCCCGTACGACGGCATCTCGATCGGCATCCTGTCCGCGCTCAAGTCCGACGACTACGGCTCCGCGAGCAAGCCGCTGCCCGTCGTCACCGGGCAGGACGCCGAGGTCGCCTCGGTGAAGTCGATCGTCGCGGGCCAGCAGACCCAGACCGTCTACAAGGACACCCGGGAGCTGGCCAAGGTCGCGTCCAGCATGGTCGACGCGGTGCTGAAGGGGAAGAAGCCGCAGATCAACGACACCACGTCGTACAACAACGGCAAGAAGGTCGTGCCGTCGTACCTGCTCCAGCCGGTGAGCGTCGACAAGAGCAACTACCAGAAGGAGCTCATCGACACCGGCTACATCAAGGCGAGCGACCTCAAGTAGCCCGCCCACACCACCGGTCCACACGGAGCAGAAAGGCACGACCATGGCGGGACCCGTCCTGGAAATGCGCTCGATCGTCAAGACCTTTCCCGGCGTCAAGGCGCTCGCGGACGTCTCTCTGAGCGTGCGCGCGGGCGAGGTCCACGCCGTCTGCGGGGAGAACGGCGCCGGGAAGTCGACGCTGATGAAGGTCCTCAGCGGCGTTCACCCGCACGGCAGTTACGAGGGGGAGATCCTCTTCGAGGGCGAGCCGTGCCGGTTCAAGGACATCGGGGCGAGCGAGAAGCGCGGCATCGTGATCATCCACCAGGAGCTCGCCCTGGTGCCGTACCTCTCACTCGCCGAGAACATCTTCCTCGGCAACGAGCACGCCACGCGAGGCGTGATCAGCTGGGGCGAGACCCTGAAGCACGCCACGGACCTGCTGCGGCGGGTCGGTCTGAACGAGCACCCGCAGACCCGCGTCGCCGACATCGGCGTCGGCAAGCAGCAGCTGGTCGAGATCGCCAAGGCCCTGTCGAAGGAGGTGAAACTGCTCATCCTCGACGAGCCGACGGCCGCGCTCAACGACGAGGACAGCGGCAAACTCCTCGATCTGATCCTGGAGTTGAAGGGCCAGGGCATCACCTCGATCATCATCTCGCACAAGCTCAACGAGATCGCCCGGGTCGCGGACTCCGTGACGGTCATCCGCGACGGGCACTCCATCGAGACGCTCGACGTGAAGGCCGCGGAGACGACCGAGGAGCGGATCATCCGCGCCATGGTCGGCCGCGACCTCGACCACCGCTTCCCGGAGCGCACCCCGCACCCGCAGGACCACACGGCGGCGCCGGCCCTCGAGATCCGCGACTGGACCGTCTTCCACCCCATCGACCAGCAGCGCAAGGTCGTCGACTCGGTGTCCCTGAACGTGCGCCGCGGGGAGATCGTCGGCATCGCGGGGCTGATGGGCGCGGGCCGCACGGAACTCGCGATGAGCGTGTTCGGGCGGGCCTACGGGAAATACGCGGGCGGCAGCGTCCTCAAGGACGGCACCGAGATCCGTACCCGCACCGTCCCCGAGGCGGTCGGCCACGGCATCGCGTACGTCACCGAGGACCGCAAGCACTACGGCCTCAACCTCATCGACTCCATCAACCGAAACATCTCGCTGAGCGCGCTGCGCAAGGTCGCCCGGCGCGGGGTCGTCGACGAGCACGAGGAGCGGAAGGTCTCCGAGGGCTTCCGCAAGTCCATGAACATCAAGGCACCCAACGTCTCCGAGCCCGTGGGCCGGCTGTCCGGCGGCAACCAGCAGAAGGTCGTCCTCAGCAAGTGGATCTTCGCGGGGCCCGATGTGCTGATCCTCGACGAGCCGACCCGCGGCATCGACGTCGGTGCGAAGTACGAGATCTACACGGTGATCGACCAACTGGCCGCCGAGGGCAAGGCCGTTGTCTTCATCTCCTCCGAACTGCCCGAGCTGCTCGGCATGTGCGACCGGATCTACACGATGTCGGCCGGACGGCTCACCGGTGAGGTCCCGCGAGCGGAGGCCACCCAGGAAGTGCTGATGCGGCACATGACCAAGGACAAGAGGTAGGACCGATGAGCACGAACCTGAAGGCCGGGCCACCGGCCGGCGCCGCGGCCCCGAACGAGTCCGGAGACACCGGGCACGCGGCCGGTCTCGGCCGGCTGATCATCGACGGCATGCGCCGCAACATGCGGCAGTACGGGATGCTCTTCGCCCTCGGCCTGATCGTGATCCTTTTCGAGGTCTGGACGGGCGGCGACCTGCTGCTGCCGCGCAACGTCTCGAACCTGGTGCTGCAGAACAGCTACATCCTGATCCTGGCGATCGGCATGATGATCGTCATCATCGCGGGCCACATCGACCTGTCGGTCGGCTCCATCACCG
Source organism: Streptomyces longhuiensis (assembly GCF_020616555.1). Lineage (NCBI taxonomy): Bacteria > Bacillati > Actinomycetota > Actinomycetes > Kitasatosporales > Streptomycetaceae > Streptomyces > Streptomyces longhuiensis. The sequence continues at coordinate 3,444,446 of NZ_CP085173.1, forward strand.
CGTTCACGGGGGCGCTCGCCGCGGTGCTCATGGTCACGCACCACTGGTCGTGGCCGGTGGCCGCGATCGCGGTCCTCGCCGTCGGCGCGGTCGCCGGGGCCATGCAGGGCTTCTTCATCGCCTACCTCGGCATACCGTCGTTCATCGTGACCCTGGCGGGCATGCTGCTCTTCCGCGGACTGACGGAGATCTTCCTCAAGGGGCAGACGCTCGGCCCGTTCCCCGAAGGACTGCAGAAGGTCGCCAACGGCTTCCTGCCCGAGGTCGGCCCCGACACGAACTACCACAACCTCACCCTGCTCCTCGGCCTCGGACTCATCGCCCTCGTCGTGTGGCAGGAGGTGCGCGACCGCAAGCGCCAGCAGGAGTACGCGCTCGACGTACTGCCCGCGAAGCTGTTCGCGCTGAAGCTCACCGCGCTGGTCGCCGCCGTCCTCGTCTTCACCCTGCTGCTCGCCAGCTACAAGGGCGCGCCCGTGGTACTGATCGTCCTGGCCGTGCTCCTCGTCGCCTTCGGCTACGTGATGCGCAACGCGGTGATCGGCCGCCATGTGTACGCGATCGGCGGCAACCTGCCGGCGGCGAAGCTCTCCGGCGTCCGGGACAAGAAGGTCACCTTCGCTGTCTTCCTCAATATGGGGATGCTGGCGGCGCTCGCGGGCCTGGTCTTCGCGGCCCGCTTCAACGCCGCGTCGCCGAAGGCGGGCGTCAACTTCGAACTCGAGGCGATCGCCGCCTCGTTCATCGGCGGCGCGTCGATGAGCGGCGGCGTCGGCACGGTGCTCGGCGCGATCATCGGCGGCACCGTCCTCGGCGTCCTGAACAACGGCATGAACCTCGTCGGCGTCGGCACCGACTGGCAGCAGGTCATCAAGGGCCTGGTCCTGCTCGCGGCGGTGGGCTTCGACGTGTGGAACAAGCGCAAGGTCGGTTCGTAGATCCATCCGCGCACGCAAGAGCGGGCCGGTCCACGGGGGGCCGGCCCGCTTTCGCGTGCGTGTCAGGCCAGCCTGATCACGTTCCAGGACAGGGGCTCCAGGGTGGCCGTGAGGGTGCCCTCCGCCAGGACCGTGCCGGTGACCGGGTGCGGGGTGACGCGCTCCGGCTCCGTACGGGTGTTGCGGGCCTCCGGGTCGGCGTCGGCGAGGGCACTGTGCTCGACGACCGACGTCAGGTCGAGACCGTTCAGGGCCACTTCGAGGGGCAGGGCCTCGCTCTGGCCGCGGTTGACCGCGAAGACCGTGACCGTGCCGTCCTTTGCGCGCACCGCCGTCGCGTGCAGCAGGTCCGCGGTGCCGTGGCGCTTCGTGTCGTACGTCGGTCCAGACACGCGGACGTCGAGGACCTCGCCGCGCCCGTACCGCGACGCCGCCGCGAACGGGAAGAACGTCGTCTGCCGCCAGGCCGGGCCGCCGGGCTCCGTCATGATCGGCGCGATGACGTTCACGAGCTGGGCGAGGCAGGCGACGGTGACGCGGTCCGCGTGGCGCAGGAGCGCGATGAGCAGCGAGCCGAAGACCACGGCGTCGGTGACGGAATAGACGTCCTCCAGGAGCCGGGGCGCCTCGGGCCAGTCGAGCGCCGAGACCTCGGCCTCGGTCCGGGACATGTACCAGACGTTCCACTCGTCGAAGGAGAGGTTGATCTTCTTCTGCGACTTGAGGCGCGCGCCCACGTGGTCGCAGGTCGCCACGACGTTCTCGATGAACGACTCCATGTCGACGGCGGAGGCCAGGAACGAGTCGCGGTCGCCGTCGTGCTCCTCGTAATAGGCGTGCAGCGAGATGTGGTCGACGAGGTCGTACGTCTCCGCGAGGACGGTCGCCTCCCACTCGGCGAAGGTCTCCATGCCCTGTCCCGACGAGCCGCACGCGACGAGCTGGACCCCGGGATCGATCTGGCGCATGGCGCGCGCGGTCTCGGCGGCCAGCCTGCCGTACTCCTGCGCGGTCTTGTGCCCGGTCTGCCAGGGCCCGTCCATCTCGTTGCCCAGGCACCAGAGCCTGATGCCGAAGGGGTCCTTGTCGCCGTGGGCGATGCGGCGGTCCGACAGCTCCGTGCCCGCCGGGTGATTGGCGTACTCCTGGAGTTCGAGGGCCTCGGCGACACCTCGGGTGCCGAGGTTCACGGCCATCATGGGTTCGGCCTGGGGGCCGATCTTCTTCAGGAACGCGATGTACTCGGACAGGCCGAAACGGTTCGTCTCCGTGGAGCGCCAGGCGAGGTCGAGGCGGCGGGGCCGCTCGTCCACCGGGCCCACCGAGTCCTCCCACTTGTAGCCGGAGACGAAGTTGCCGCCGGGGTAGCGGATCGCGGTGACGCCGAGCTCGCGGACGAGCGCCAGGACGTCGGTGCGCAGGCCCGCCTCGTCGGCGGCCGGGTGACCGGGCTCGTGGATCCCGGTGTAGACACAGCGGCCGAGGTGCTCGACGAAGGACCCGAACAGGCGTGGGTCCACCTCACCGACGGTGAAGGCGGGGTCGAGGGTGAAGCGTGCGGTGTGCATGGGTTCCTTCCCTTACTGGCCGGCCAGGCCCGTGTGGGCCACGCCGCTGACGATCTGGCGCTGGAAGAAGACGAAGACGACGATCAGGGGAAGGCCCGCCATGAGGCCGCCGGCCATCAGCTGGGCCCACTGGATGCCGTACGAGTTCATGACGGTCGCGATGCCGTTCGGCATGGTCATCAGGTCGGGGTTGTTGGTGACCATGTACGGCCACAGGAAGTTGTTCCACGACGCGATGAAGGTGAAGATGCCCACCGCCGCGAGCGAGGGCCGGGCGAGCGGCACGACGACGGTGAAGAAGACCCGCCAGCGTCCGGCGCCGTCGATGAACGCGGCCTCCTCCAGTTCCTTGGGGATGCCCTGGAAGAACTTGTAGAGGATGTAGACCATCGCGGCCGGCGCGCACTGCGGCAGGATCATGCCCCAGTAGGTGTCGACCATCCCCATCTGCTGGACGGTGGTGAACAGGGGCACGCCGAGGACCGCCGGGGAGACCATGAGTCCGGCCATGACGACGCCCATCAGGACGTTCCTGCCGCGGAACTCGGTACGGGCGAATCCGTAGCCGGCGAGCGCGCTCACCGTCAGGACGATCGAGGTCACACAGACCGACACCACAAGGGAGTTGACGAACCAGTCGGTGATGTTGCCGGTCTCGAAGAGCGCCTTCCAGGCCTGGCCGGTCCACTCCTTCGGCAGCCAGTGCGGCGGCACCTCGACGGCCTCGGTCTCCGACTTCAGCGAGGTGAACAGGGCCCAGGCGAGCGGCGCCAGGAAGACGGCGGAGACGGCGACGCCGAGGAGGGTGAGCACGATCTGACTGGGCGTCCAGGCCTTGCGCGTACGGGACTTGATGCGTATCTGCGCGGCGTCGGTGGTCATCGCGCGCCCTCCTCACGGTTGCGCAGCAGCCACATCCGCGCGAGAGCGACGGCCGCGATGATCACGAAGAAGATGATGGAGATGGCGGAGGCGTAGCCCACGCGGTAGCTGGTGAAGCCCTCTTCCAGGGTGTACTGGACGAAGGAGCGTGTGCTGTTCTCCGGCCCCGGGCCGAAGTCCATCATCACGACGGACTGGTCGAAGAGCTGCAGCGAGGCAAGGATCTGCAGCGCGACGACCAGACCCGTGATGTTGCGCAGCATCGGCAGCGTGATGTGGACCATGCGGTGCCAGGCGTTCGCGCCGTCCAGCTTCGCGGCCTCGTAGAGGTGGCCGGGGATGCCCTGGAGCGCGGCCAGATAGAGCAGGAACGCGAACCCGACCGTCCACCACAGCGTCTCGATGACGATGGCGAGCATGGCGTACGACTTGTCGGTCAGCCAGGGCGTGTCGAGGCCGAAGACGTAATTGACCATGCCCGTACCGGAGTTGAACAGCCACTGCCACAGGTTGCCCGCGACGGTGGACGGCAGCAGGAACGGCATGAAGAAGCACAGTCGCCACAGCCACTTTCCGCGCTCGATGTGGTGGGCGAGCATCGCGAGGAGGAAGGCGAGGACCGTGATGCAGGGGACGACGAGCAGCGTGAAGTAGGCGCTGCGGCCGAGCGAGTCCCACATCATCGAGTCGTGCAGGGCCTCGCGGTAGTTGTCGAGCCCGATGAAGCTCGCGGTGTCGCCGGCGATGTTGGCGTCGGTGAAGCTGAGGTAGACGCCGCGCAGCAGCGGCCAGGTCACGAACAGGACGAAGAGGAGAAGGAACGGGGCCACGAACCAGCCGCCGTGCTGGAAGCCCTGCTTGCGGCGGACGGTGGCACTGTCCGCGGCGGTTCTCGCCCGTGCCGGGGCGATGACGGTCTCAGCGCTGGTCGTCGTCATGCGACCGCACCTCCTTGTGCGGCGGTGTGCCCGTCCATCGGGTTCTTCATGGCGAGGAGCTCGGCGAGCTGCTTCCTCATGCGGGCGGCGGCCGCGGCCGGCTTGGCGGAGCCCACGGTCGAGGAGACGACGGTCGGGCCGACCTCCTGCGCGAGGATGCCGGTGGAGCCCGCGAACCACACCTTCGGCTCGTTGGCCTGGTGGTTCATGGCGCCGACGTACTCGTGCTGCGGCTCGAGCTTCCTGTACGCGGCCGTGGACAGGGTCGGTGTGTAGGCGGGGATGTGGCCGCCGGCCGCCCACTGCCGGGCGTGCTTGACGACGTACGCGGCGAGTCGGTGGGCGCCCTCGTTGGTGGCGCCGCCACGGCCGGCCTGGTGCGGCAGGACGAAGGAGTGCGACTCGGCGTGGGTGGCCTGCTTGCCGAACACGGGCGGCAGCGGGGTCGCGCCGTACTCCAGCTTCGCGCCGGAGAAGACCGGTACGGACCAGTTGCCCTCCCAGGTGAAGGGGGTGCCGTTGACGAACTGTTCGGCGCCGACGGTCCCCATGCCCGTGTTCGCGTACCCGTCGGCGACGTGCCGGCGCAGGAACTCCAGGACCTGGGTGGCCTTGTCGACGTCGAAGGTGACCTCGGTGTTGCCGGCGTTGAACCAGGTGCCGCCGAGCTGGGTGTAGAACGCGACGAAGAACCACCACTGGAAGTTCTGGTCGTTGATCCACAGACCGATGGTCTGCAGTCCCTTCCTGGTGACCTTCTTGGCCTCCTTCAGCATGCCGAACCACTCGTCGACCGACGTGACCGGGACGAGCTTGCCGTCGTCGCCGATCAGGCCCGTCTTCTTCAGGACGTCCTTGCGGTAGAAGCAGAGCTGGACGTGGATGTCGAGCGGGAGGGCGTAGAGCTTGCCGTCGATGACGGCGCGCTTCCACAGCTTGGGGTTGAAGTCCGCTTCCCTCACGCCGTACTTGGCGAGCAGGTCCATGTCCCAGGGGTCCAGGAGACGGCCCGGCGAGAAGCCGGTGACACGGCCCAGGTGCATGACGCCGAGGTCGGGCGCGCGGTTGCCCGCGGCCGCCATGGCGAGCTTGGTGTAGAAGGGGTTGCCCCACTGGAGGGTCGAGTCCTTCACGTCGATGCCGGGGTTCGCCTTACGGAAGGCGTCCAGCATCGCGATCATGTTGTAGCCGTCGCCGCCACTGAAGAGGTTCCAGTAGCGCACACGGGTGTCCGCGCCGGAGGCGAGCGCGTCGGCGCCGGTACCGAGCGCCGCGAAGCCGATGCTGCCCGCCACGGTCAACCCGCCTATTCCGGCGAGGAGTTGCCTGCGGTTCAGGCCAGGTCGTCCCATTCCCTGCCCTTACTGTTCGATATATCGAATGATGCTCGTAACTTCGAACGGGACCGTAGGTTCGGGACGTGGCGACGTCAATGGGTTGCGCAACACAAAGGTGCGGGACCCCCACCCGCGTGGGGGTCCCGCACCTGTCGGCACTCGCTCCGGGCTCAGCCCTCGAACGCGGGTTGCGCCAGCCCATGGCCCAGGTCACGCAGGACGAGCAGCGAACCGGCGTACGGCGACGGGGCGTCGAGGCCGACGCGGGCCGACGTGACGTACAGGTCGGTGAGGTCCGCGCCGCCGAAGGCGCACGCGGTGGGGCGCTTCACGGGCAGCTCCACGACGCGGTCGAGCGCGCCGGACGGGGTGTAGCGGCGCAGCGCCGAGCCGTCCCAGAGGGCGACCCACACGCACCCGTCGGCGTCGACGGTCAGCCCGTCGGGGTGACCCGCGCCCTCCTCGACGACCGCGAACTCCCGGCGTCGCACGGCCTGTCGGCCATCGAAGTCGAAGACGTCGATGCGCCGCGTCGGGGTGTCGACGTAGTACATGAGCGAGCCGTCAGGACTCCAGCCGGTGCCGTTGCTGACCGTGACGTCGTCGAGGATCTCGGTGGCGGTCCCGTCGGCGGCGATCCGCACGAGGTTGCCGCCGCCCGGCGACTCGTCGTACGCCATGCTGCCCGCCCAGAGCGAGCCGTCCGGGGCGATCGCCGCGTCGTTGCCGCGCCGGCCGGGCACGGGGTCGCGGTGCAGCCACCGGAAGTCGGTGCCGCCGGGGCCGTACAGACCGATGCCGTCACGGAGGTTGACGACGAGTCCCGCGCCGCCGGCCCGGGGCTTGGCCGCGCCGACGTGCTGCTCGGTGGCCATGACCGTGCGGCGCCCGGTCGCGGGGTCGTACGTGTGGACCCGGCTGCCGAGGATGTCGACCCAGATCAGCCGGCCGGCCTCCGCGTCCCAGGTGGGGCCCTCCCCGAGCGTGGCCTCCGCGCGGACGGCCACCTCCGGCCTCATCGGCCGGCCCCCCGGTACCCGAGCCGCTCCGAGAGGTCGGCGGCGCCCTTCACGGCGAGCTGCGTCAGCTCTTCCTCGCGGGGCGCGCTCCAGCGGATCATCGGCACCGACACGGAGAGCGCGGCGACGACCCGTCCGGAGCGGTCGCGCACGGGGGCGGCGACACAGCTGACGTCCGGGTTGGACTCGCGGCTCTCGACGGCGACGCCGCGCTCCCGGATGCCGGCGAGGGCCTCGCGCAGGAGGGCCGGGTCGGTGATGCTGTTCTCCGTCATCGCCGCCAGCTCGGCGTCGTCGGGGACGCGGGCCGCCAGTTCGGGCTGCGGCAGCGAGGCGAGGAGCATCTTTCCGACGGACGTGCAGTGCGCGGGCAGCCGGCGCCCCGCGGCGGAGACCATCCGCACGGCGTGGGTGCTGTCGACCTTCGCGATGTAGATGACGTCGGTGTCCTCGAGGATCGCCACGTGCACGGTCTCGTCGCAGGTCTCGGCGACCTCGCGGGCGACCTGCTGGCCCTCGGCGGCGAGGTCGAGCTGCTCCGCGTACCGGCTGCCGAGCTGGTACGGGCGCACGCCCAGGCGGTAGCGGCCGGGCTCGCCCGGGACGGTCACGAGGTAGGAGCGGGCGGTCAGCGTCGTCACCAGCTCGTGCACGGTGGTGCGCGGCAGTTGGAGCTTGCGGACGATGTCCGGGGCGGACAGAGTGCCATCCCCGTCCAGGAACAGCTCGAGTATGTCGAGAGCCCGGGTCACGGCGGGTACGAGACGCCCCACGGCCGGCCCCCTCTCTGATGTTCGAAATTTCAACAGTCGGTCGGTATCACGAACATAGGCTACTCACAGCCGTGTTGAGCGGGCAATGGGCCCGCAAGCGCCTCCGCGAACCGGGCCGCAGCGTTGTGACGACGCTCACATGCCCCGCACGCGTGTCACAGCCGAGGGGGCCCGATCGTCTCAGGGGGCATGACGAACACGGAGCACACCTCGGAGCAGATCTCGGTACTCATCACCGGAGCCAACAAGGGACTGGGCCTGGAGACCGCCCGGCGGCTCGGGGAACTGGGCTGGACGGTCTTCCTCGGCTCGCGCGACGAGGGCCGCGGGCGGGCGGCCGCCGACAAGCTGGCCGCCGGCGGCGCGAACGTCGTGACGGTCCCGCTGGACGTGACATCGGACGAGTCGGTGGCCGCGGCCGTACGGCTCGTCCGCGAGCACACCGACCGGCTGGACGTCCTCGTCAACAACGCCGGAGCGCCGGGGAAGGGGACCGCGCCGGCGGACGCGACGGCCGACGACATCCATGCCGTCTACGACACCAATGTGTACGGACCGATCAGGGTCACGCAGGCGTTCCTCCCCCTGCTCCAGGCGGCGGGGAACCCGCGGGTGGTGATGGTGTCGAGCGCCGGCGGTTCCTTCGCGACCGTGACCGACCCGGACCAGCCCTTCTCGAAGATCCACGAGCTCGGCTACAGCTCGTCGAAGGCGGCGCTGAACATGCTCACCGTCCGGTACGCGCAGGCGCTCCCGGCGATCAAGTTCAACGCCGTCACCCCCGGCGAAGTCGCCAACCGCACGTTCGCCGCCACCGACATGAACGGTCACACCGGCACACTGACCGTGACCGAGGGCACCGACTCGATCGTCCGGCTCGCGCTGCTCGACGCCGACGGGCCGACCGGAACCTTCACCGACCGCCTCGGTCCCGTCGCATGGTGATGATCTACGGGTGCGGGCTGTCCGCCGAGGACGGGGAGGAACTTGCGTGAGACGGGTCGAGGAGTTCGAGGAGTTCGAGGAGCTGCGGCCGCTGCTGTTCTCGATCGCCTACCGGATATTGGGCAGCGTGAGCGAGGCCGAGGACGCGGTGCAGGAGACGTGGCTGCGCTTCGCGGCGTCCACGACACAGCCCCGGTCGGCCAAGGCGTTCCTGTCGGCCACCGTCACCCGGATCTCGATCGACGTGCTGGGCTCGGCCCGCGTGCGGCGGGAGGCCTACGTCGGGCCGTGGTTCCCCGAGCCGCTCCTGTCCGACCCCTATGAGGATCCGGCGCGCTCGGCGGAGCTGGCCGACTCGGTGTCCATGGCGGCCCTGCTGCTCCTGGAGCGGCTCAGCCCGCTGGAGCGGGCGGTGTTCGTGCTGCGCGAGGTGTTCGCGTTCGGCTTCCCGGAGATCGCCGCGGCCGTGGACCGCTCGGAGGCCGCGTGCCGTCAGCTCGCGGTGCGGGCGCGGCGCCACATGGACGCGGGCCGCCCCCGGTTCGAGGCGGACCGCCAGGAGCGGGAGCAACTGGCGGCGCGGTTCTTCGACGCGCTGCGGGTGGGCGACGTCGACGGCCTGCAAGAGCTGCTCGCCGCCGATGTGTCCCTCGTCGGCGACGGCGGCGGCAACGCCCCGCAGCTCGCCAGGCCCGTCGCGGGCGCGAGCAACGTGGCCCGGCTGCTGGCTTCGGTCTTCCCCGTGATGTTCCGGATCGACGTGACGTCCGAGCCGCACGAGATGAACGGTCAGCCGGGCGCGATCCTGCGCGACCGGGACGGCAGGGTCCTCAACACCGTCACCCTCGACGTGCTCGACGGGCAGATCCAGACGATCCGCCTGGTGATCAACCCCGACAAGCTCGGGCACCTGGGCCCGGTGTCGGACCCGTGGGCGGTCGACCGCGAGGTGCGGCAGGCCCGCAGCCGGCGGAAGGACTGACGGGCCGGTCACGGCCCGCCGCGCAGATCCCTCAACCGCCGCGCCCGCAGCACCAGTTCGAGCTCGAAGCGGCGGTCCGGGTCGTCGATCTCGTCGCCCCACAGCTCGCGGATCTGGCGCAGCCGGTAGCGGACGGTCTGCGGGTGGACGCCGAGCCGGGCGGCCACCTCGGGTGCGCCGCCGCGCGTCTCCAGCCAGGCGAGGAGGGTGTCGGCCATGCGCCGGGCGTGGGTGGGGCCGCAGTGGGCGAGGGGCGCGAGCGCGCGGCGCGACAGGTCGTCGATGAGTTCCTCGGGCTGGAGCAGCACAAGGGCCTGGGTGTGTTCGGTGCAGTGGAGCACCTCGCCCGCCGGGAGCAGCCCGCGCTCCACGAGCCGGACCGCGGCCTCCGCCCAGCGCAGGGACTTCGCCGCGTCGGGCAGCGGCACGGGCGGGCCGATCGCGCCGGACCAGCCGGCCATGGCGCGGCGCAGGAGTTCGGGGCGGCCCGCCGCGTCGGGGTCGGGCACGACCATGCGGGGCTGCTCGGTCTCCATGTCGAGGAGCACGCCCTGTCCGACGGCGGGCGCGACGGCCTCGCGCGCGGGGCGCAGGAGCACGCCGACGGAGACCCGGCAGGGCAGGGTCCAGCCGATCCGCGCGGCCCGTTCGGCGAGGGCCCGCGCGGGGTCGGGCGGGGCGGTGCCGCCGCGTTCGGGATGGCCGGTGTGCTCGGTCTGCTCGGTGAGCAGCAGGTCGATGAGTTTGCGCTGGAGGCGCAGGCGTTCGCCGGCCTGCCGGGCGGCGGCCTCGGCGTAGCCGCGTACGGACTGGTCGACGAGTCCGTCGAGGTACTCGAAGCCCGACTCGGCGAGTTCGTACATGGCGGGTGGCGGGATGAGGGCCCGCTGGCCGAGTTCGGCGAGGCGGCGCCAGGCCAGGCGTACGCCGAGCCGGTACATGGCCTGGAGGGAGTCGAGGCTGCGGCCGTGCAGGCTCTGGCCGCGGCCGAACTCCTGGAAGACCGCCGGGTGGGAGCGCGGCCGGTCCTCCGCGTCGGCGAGCTGGAGCTGCACGAAGCCCTCGATGGCTCTGCGGATGCCGACGAGCGCCATGGGCTCGCCGGACTCGTCGAGCACAAGGGGTAAGTGGGGGTATTCGCGGCGGATCTCCCGAAGGATGTCCTCCGCGAGGGCGGGCGCCTCGGCCATGGCGAGCCCGGCGAACCGTTTCACCTGGAGCCGGGGCACATCGCGCCAGGCCGAGCGCTCGGGCCGCACGCCGCTGTGGGCGGCGGGGCCGCCGACGGGAACGGGGGGCACCCCTCAGCGCTCCCGGCCGGCCGTCTCGTACGTCACGAGCGGCACGTTCGGCTGGTCCGGGGTGGCGTTCAGGAGGGCGACGACGCCCAGGGAGGCGCCGAGGGCGAGCACGGCACCTGCCGCGACGGTCAGGGCGGCGGCCAGCAGTCGGTTCATCGCAGGGTCAGCCTCTCGTTCTGGAGGTCGAATCCCCACCCGTGCGCAGCGCGTGCCGGGCCCCGTTCCGGCAAGTGCCCAGTCTCTGCAATGCATTGACACTCCGTCAAGGGTGCGCCTACGGTTCCCGGCCCAAAGCCGCGTTGCGCCCGCACCAGACCTCCCTCCCCCACCCCCAGGAGTGCCGGATGCGTCGGACAGTCTCACCTTTCTCCCTGCTCACGCTGGGTCTCGGCGCGTTCCTGCTCGCCCTGGCCCCGCTGCTCGCGTGGTACGTCGAGCCACGCGCCGAACGCACCCCCGTCGACGTCGACACGACGACCGTGTTCACCGGAACCGGAAGCTACTTCGACACCGGCGCGGTGAAGACCGTGCACGACAGGAGGATCACCGTCACGCGCCAGGTGCGCGGTGACGTCGCCGCGTCCGAGAAGAGCGGCCGGGCGGTGTGGGACGTGTCCACGTCCGTCGACACCGACGCGTCGCTGCCCGCGGCGGACCCGCACGACGCGCTCCAGTGGACCCTGGAGCGCTGGGTCACCGACCGCAGGACCAACGCTCCGGTGCACTGCTGCGGTGAGCAGCCGTCCTTCGAGGGCGAGGCCTACCTCAAGTTCCCCTTCGACGTGCAGAAGCGCGCCTACCGCTGGTGGGACAACACGCTCGGCGCGACGGTCACGCTCTCCTACCGGGGCACGAAGAGGGTCCAGGGGTACGAGGGCTACCGCTTCACCGGCACCGTCCCCGCCACGAGGACCGGGTCGCGTCTGGTGCCCGGGACGATCGTGGGACAGCCGAAGCGGAATCAGGTGCTCGCCGAGGAGTGGTACGCGAACCACGGCATCGAACTGGTCGCCGATCCCAGGACGGGCCGGATCGTCTACGCGGCGATCGGCCCGCGCAAGACGCTGCGCGCCCCCGGTTCGGCGAAGGACGCGGTGGTGCTCCTGGACAGCGAGCGCATCGCGTTCACCCCGGCCACCCAGCGGCAGCAGGTCGCTCTCGCCGACGACGACAGCGGCCGGCTCCACCTCCTCGGCACCACGCTCCCGCTCGGGGCGGGCGCGGCCGGCCTGGTGCTCGCGGCACTGGGTGCCGTGTTCGTCGTACGGGGCAGGGGCGGACGGGGCGGTACGGACAGGAGCGGACCGTCGAATCCCGATTCGTCCCCAACAGTGCTGGAACCCTCCACGATGTGATGAGACGTCAGCTCCGGAAAGCTGAGAATTTGTCACCTCGGTGAGTAGCCGCATCGAACAGCTCGGCGAAAACTGTCCCACCCCACCCCCCGCACAGTTCGTGCACGGCCCCCGCACAGCCCCGGCACAGCTCCTTCGTGACCGCCGCCCCGGCACCCCGTTCCGCAGCCTGAGCCAGTCCCCGTGAAGGCGTCCGCAAAGGCGTCGTCCCCGAACGCTCCGCGCACACGTCCCCCCACACACAGTTCCGCACCCCGAGACGAGTTGGAGCACCCATGCCCCAGCACGTGCCCACCCCCCTGCGCACGCCCCACCCGGGCGACGCACGTCCCCACCCCGCACTTCCCCCACCGCCGCGCCGGATCGTCTTCCTCGCCCACCGCGACCTCGGCAACCCGGCCGCGGGCGGCTCCGAACTCCTCGTCGACCGGCTGGCCTACGGGCTGACCCGCCTGGGCCACGAGGTGACGCTGCTGTGCGGCGGGCCCGCCGCGTTCCGCGACTACCGCGTCGTGTCGGCCGGTGGCGACCTCGGCCACTACCTGCGGGCGCGCTCCGCGTTCGCCCGCCAGGTCGGCGACTGCGACCTGCTCGTGGAGGTGTGCAACGGCATGCCGTATCTGGCGCCGCTGTGGCACCGCGGCCCGACGCTGCGCCTGGTCAACCACGTCCACACCGATCTGTGGCGCATGCGCTTCGGCGGGCCGCTCGCGCCGGCCGCGCGGCTCGGGCGACGACTGGAGCACTGGGCGCTGTCCGGTGCCGAGCGCCGCGGTCTGCTGGTGGCCGTCTCGCCGTCGACGGCCACCGCGCTGCGGGCGCTCGGCATCGAACGCGAACGCATCCGCGTCGTCCACAACGGCGTCGAGGAGCCGGGCCCGCGCGCGGACCGCTCCCGTGAACCGCTCTTCCTCGCGATGGGCCGGCTCGTCGAGTACAAACGGATCGATCTGCTGCTGCGCCTGTGGGAGCGGGTGCGGCCGGTCACCGGCGGCCGGCTCCTCATCGTCGGCGACGGACCCGAGCGGGAACGGCTGGAACAACTCGCGGGCCCCGGCGTCCAGTTCATGGGCCATGTCTCCGAGGCCGAGAAGAACCGGCTGCTGTGCGAGGCGTGGCTGCTCCTGCACCCCTCCGCCGTGGAGGGGTGGGGTCTGGTCGTCACGGAGGCGGCGGCGCGCGGGACCCCGGCGATCGGTTTCGACGTGCCGGGTCTGCGCGACTCCGTCGAGGACGGCGTCACGGGTCTGCTCGCACGCGGTGAGTCGTCGTTCGCGGCGGCCTGGTGCGCCCTGGCCCTGTCCGGGCAGCGGCGCCGGCTGATGGGCAAGGCCGCCGAGGAGCGCGCCGCGACCTTCCGCTGGGCCCACACGGTGCGGCAGTTCAGAGCCGTGGCCGCCGAGGCGGTGAGGAGTCCCGCGTCATGACGCACTCGACACGCACGTCCCCGCCCGACCCGTCGCTACGCCGCTCGCTCGCCCTGTTCCGCGCCTTCCTGCGCGAACAGCAGGACCCCGAGGCCTGCTACTCCCTGCTGGCCCGCGACGCCGCCGACCAGGTCGAGGCGGTCTGCGGGGGCGTGGCGGGGAAGGTCGTCGTCGATGTGGGCGGCGGGTCCGGCCACTTCACGCGGGAGTTCCGGCGGCGCGGCGCGCACGGCTTCCTCTTCGAGCCCGACGCGCGGGAGCTGGGCGCGCGGCCGGGCGCGCCCGCTGTCGTGGCGGACGGCTATCTGCTGCCGCTCGCGGAGGGCGCCGCCGATGTCACGTTCTCCTCGAACGTCCTGGAGCACGTGGACGACCCGCAGACCTTCCTCAGCGAGCTGGTCCGGGTGACGCGGCCCGGCGGGATCGTCTATCTCTCGTTCACCAACTGGCTCTCCCCGTGGGGTGGTCACGAGTGGGCGCCCTGGCACTACCTGGGCGCAGACCGGGCCCGCGCCCGCTACCAGCGGCGTACGGGCAGGCCGCCCAAGCACACGCTCGGCGAGAACCTCTTCGCGCATCACATCGGCCCGACGCTGCGCCAGGTCAGGGCCCGTGACGACATCACCGTCGTCTCCGCGCGCTCCCGCTACTGGCCGTTCCTCGCGGCGACCGTCGCGAAGGTGCCGGGGGTGCGCGAGTTCGCCACCTGGAACCTCCTCCTCATCCTCCGGCGGTGTTCCCCATGACGAGCACGGTCCAGGCGCCGCCCCCGGCGGCGGCCCGCCCCGCCCCCTCCCGGCCAGGACACGGGCGGGGGCCGCGCTCGCGGCGCTGGCTGCTGGCCTTCTGGGCGACGCTGTTCGTGCTGTTCGTGGCGGTGTCGCCCGGGCGCATGACGTTCGACACGAAGCTGGGTGTCGCGCTCGACCCGTGGAAGTTCCTCACGGACCTGGGCGACCTGTGGCACGACCGGGCGGGCTTCGGTGGGATCTTCGACCAGTACGTGGGCTACTCGTTCCCGATGCTGCCCTACTACGGGCTCGCGCGGCTGACGCATCTGCCGGTGTGGCTGGCCGAGCGGCTGTGGCTGTCGATCATCGTGACGGTGGCGTTCTGGGGCGCCCTGCGCCTCGCGGAGCGCCTGCGGATCGGCAGCCCGCGGACCCGGCTGCTCGGCGCGGTGGCGTACGCGCTGTGGCCGGCATTCACGATCGTCGTCGGCTCGACGTCGGCGGCCGCCCTGCCGGGCGCGTTCCTGCCGTGGGTGCTGCTGCCGCTCACGAACGACCGCACGAGCGCGCGCGTCGCGGCGACGCGCTCGGCGCTCCTCATCCCGTTCATGGGCGGGGTGAACGCGGCGGCCACCCTCGCCTCCCTCCTCCCGGTGGGCCTCTATCTCCTCTCCCGCCCGCCGGGCCCGCGCCGCCGCAAGCTGATCGCGTGGTGGACCCCGTCGGTGATCCTCGCGACGGCCTGGTGGATCCTTCCGCTGCTCCTCCTGGGCATCTACGGCGAGAACTTCCTTCCGTACGTGGAGACTTCACAGACCACGACGGGCACCATGTCGGCCACCGAGTCCCTGCGCGGCGCCGGGAACTGGGTGGCGTACCTGCACTTCGGCGAGGCCTGGCTGCCGGCGGGCTGGACGGTCGCGACGGCGGCCGTGACCGTCGTCGGCTCGGCGCTCGCGGCGGCCTTCGGGCTCGCGGGGCTCGCCCGCCGCGATCTGCCGGAACGCCGCTGGCTCGTCCTGACGGTCCTCACGGTCGCGCTGATCACCCTCGCGGGCTACGGCGGCGCGCTCGGCGCACCCTTCCACTCCACGGTGCAGTCCTGGCTGAACGGCGGCCTCGTCCCGTTCCGCAACATCTACAAGTTCCAGACAGGACTCGGGCTCGCCCTGGCCTTCGGGCTGATGCATGTGACGGCGGTCGCGGCCGAGCCGCGCGGCGCCCGCCCCCTGCGCCACCGCCGGTACGCGCCGCTCCTGGCGGCGGTGCTGATCCTGCCGGGTCTCGCCTGGCCGTACCTCAACGGCTCGATCCTGCAACCGGGTTCGTTCCGCTCCCTGCCCGCGTACTGGGACACGACGGCGCACTGGCTGAAGAAGCACTCGCCCGACTCGCGCGCCCTCGTCGTGCCCGCCACCGCGCACGGCATCTACACCTGGGGCTCCCCCATCGACCAGCCCCTCGACGTCCTCGCCGACTCGCGCTGGGCGCAGCGCGACTACGTCCCGTTCGGCACGCCCGGCAACCGCCGCGCCCTCGACGCCGTCGAGCAGGCCCTGACCACCGGCGGTGAAGTCCCCGGCCTGCAGGACTACTTGAGCCGGGCCGGCCTGCACTTCGTCGTCGTTCGCAATGACCTCGACCCCGACCAGCTGGGCTACGTACCGACCGCGACCGTCAAGCGCACCCTGGAGGAGTCCGGGTACCGGCGCGTCACCGGGTTCGGGCCCGTCACGACCGGTGGGCGCATCGCCGAGGGCACCCCGCTCCAGGTCGAGGGGCTCTATCCGCGCCAGCGGGCGGTGGAGATCTACGCGCCCGGCTCCGCGCGGCGCCCCGGGCAGGCCGCCCTGCTGCCGGTCTCCGGTACGGCGGAGGTCAGCGGCGGCCCCGAGTCGCTCCTGCCGCTGTCCGCCGACCCGGCGATGCGCGGCCGGCCCACCGTCCTGGCCGGCGACAACCACCCGGGCATCGGTACGCCCGCGCTGCGCACGGCCGGTGACGGCCTGCGCCGCGCCGACACCCGCTTCGGGCTGGTCGGCTCCAACACCTCGTACACGTACACGCCGACCGAGCGGAACTCCCCGGGCAGCACGCAGGACCCGGGGGCGAAGCCCCGGCAGATCCTGCCGGGCGAGGGGATCCGCCATCAGACGACCGCCGTGCTGCGCGGCGCCGCGCAGGTCACGGCGTCGTCGAGCGGGAACTGGCTGTTCCACCTGCCGCAGTACGACCCGGTGAACGCGTTCGACGGGAACCCGGACACGGCGTGGGCCGAGGGCACACCGGGCACGCCCGACGGGCAGTGGCTGCGGATCGCGTTCTCCTCGAAGACACCCGTGCCCGGCACGCTCCGGGTGACTCCCCTGCCGCAGGAGGGAGTCAGGGCCGCGCCGACCCGGATCCGCATACAGACGGAATCCGGCTCGGCCACCTCGACCCTCCAGCCGAACGGCAGGCGCCAGACCGTCAAGGCGCCCGCGGGCGTCAGCAGTTGGCTGCGGATCACCATCCTGGGCGCGCAGGCGGGACACACGGGTCTCGCGGGAGCGGGCTTCTCGGACGTCGACATCCCGGGCGTCCGGGTGACCCGGCTGCTTCGGCTGCCCCAGGACTCCACGGACGCGCAGCAGTTCAGCTTCCACACGACCGGCGAGGAGCCGAACCTCGGACGCCGGTTCACGACCGCCGACGGCGGCACGTACACCCTCAGGGCGAGCGCGCGGCCCGCTCCGGGCGACGCGTTCGACAAGCTCCTCTACGAGGTGGCGCCCGATCAGCGCCGCCGCCTCACGGCCACCGCGGACTCCACGTCCGCGCTCGGCGGCGACCTGTCGGCGCGCAATCTCACGGACGGCGACCTGACCACGGCGTGGATCGCGGGCGACCGGCCCACCATCCATCTGCGCTGGCCGGACAAGCAGCCGGTGGGAGAAGTCGTACTCGCCGCCGCGGGCGGCCTGTCCACCCGCCCCGAGAAGATCGAGATCAGCTCGCCGGACGGGGCGGCCGTGGCGGGCGTCGACGAGAACGGCGTGGCCCGCTTCGACCCGATCACCACGGACCGCCTGGACATCACCGTCACCGCGACGGCTCCCCTCACCGTCCACAACCCGGTGGCGGACGCCGATCTGCAACTGCCGGTCGGCCTGACGGAGGCGTACCTCCCGGCGCTCGACCAGTACCGCACCCCGCAGCCGTCGCCCACCCGCACGTTCAGCCTGCCGTGCGGCAAGGGCCCGGACGTCACGGTCGACGGCACACGCCACCGGACCGGCGCGAAGGGAACGGTCAGGGACCTCGTGGAGCGCCGCCCGATCGACGTGACGCTGTGCGGACAGGCCCCCGCGCCGCTGACGCTCCCCGCCGGCACCCACACCCTGGAGACACCGCAGGACAAGGGCCCCCTCCGCCTCACCGACGCCACCCTCACCCGCACCGACGCACCCTCCACCACCCCGCCCGCCGGTCGCGCCCTGCGCATCCGCGACTGGCTCGGCGACCGCAGGGAGGTGACCGTCGGCTCCGGCCCCGCCACCTATCTGACGACGTACGAGAACGTCAACGACGGCTGGAAGGCGACCCTCGACGGCAAGGAGCTGACGCCCTTGCGCCTGGACGGCTGGCAGCAGGGCTTCCTCGTCCCCCAGGGCGCGGGCGGCACCGTGAGGCTGAGCTACGAACCGGCGCGGACGTACGAGGCGGGGCTGTTCGGCGGGGCCGCGGGCGTGCTCGCGCTCGCCGGGATCGCCCTCTTCCGGCGGCGTGCCACGACCACGGATGTGACGCCGCCCGCCCCGCCACCCGGGCTGCTGCTCGGCACGGTGGCGCTCACCCTGGTCGGCGCGGTGATCGCGGGTCCGCTCGCGCTGCTCGTCCCGGCGCTCGCGCTCGTGGCGTGGCGGCGGCACGCGCTCCTCGTCCCGATCGCGTTCCTGGCGATGGCGGGCGCGGGCATCGCCGCCGCGGCGGGATCCGGGGAGCCGTCCCGGTCGTCGGTGGGCGCCTTCGGCCCGGTGGCCCAACTCCTCGCGCTGGTCGCCCTGTTCGCGGCACTGACGACCACTCGCAGGCCGGCGAGGACCCCGGCCGATCCGTCGCGGCCGCCCGGCGGCCCCTCGCAGGAAGGATCGGCATGAGCGTGCCGGCCCCCGTCGCGCCGCGGCGCGTCCCGTTCCCCGTGGTCGACGAGGTCGCCCGGCACTGTCTCCAGGACGAGGAGCCGGAGACCGTCCACATCGAGGTCCACCTGCCGGGTGCCCCGGACCCCGCCCGGCTGACGGCCGCCTTCGCCGAGGCGCTGCGCCGCCATCCGCGCATCCTGATGCGGGAGGCGGCGGGCCCCTGGTACCGGCGGCGCTACGAGTGGGAGCTGACCCGCGGACCCGATGTGGACGTGGTCACCTTCCCGCCGCCGGGACCGGACGCGCTCGAGGACGCCAGGACGCGCGCGCTGACGCACGCCCCGCCGCTGACCGCGTCGCCGCCGATCCGTCTGGAGGTGGTGCGGGAGCGGGAGGACGGTGCCGCGGTCCTCTTCCTCACCATCAACCACACCGCTCTGGACGGCCCGGCCTGCCTGCGCGTCCTCGCGACGGCGGCCGAGATCTACGGGGGCCACGACGACGCCCCCGGCTCGCCCGCGCCGCACCGGGCGCCGCATGGGGCGCCGGGGCCCGCCCTGCGCGGGCCCTCGCCGTGGACCCCGCCCGCCCGCGTCGCCCCCGGCACCCCCGACACCTCCCCCGCCGTCCCGCCCGGCAACGGCCTCCTGGTCGCGGACCTGCCCGTGCCGCACCGGCCCGCCGGCGCCCCGTACACCGTCAACGACCAGCTCATGGCCGCCACCGCCCTGATGATCACGCACTGGAACCGGGAGCGGGGCGCGCGCCCGCGCCCCCTGCGCATCACGATGCCGGTGGACGACCGGCCCCGGGGCGCGGACATGCCCATCGGCAACGGCACCCGGCTCGTCGAAGTCACCTTCGAACCAGAGGAGTTGACGGCCACCGGCATTCCGCTCCTGCTGCACCGCACCTCGGTGCGCACCCGCGCGCTCAAGGCCCTCGACCGGCCCCAGCTCGGTCACGGCGCCGCCCTCCTGACCGCTCCGCTCGCCCCGGTCGCCTGGCGTGCCGCGGTCACCCGCGGGCTGCGCAGGGCCGCCGCACCCTGGACGTCGACCACGCTGCTCAGCAACATCGGCCGCGTCCCCTACCCGCTCGACTTCGGCGACGCGGGCCGCGCCCACGCCGTCTGGTTCTCGGCCCCCGCGCGCATGCCGCGCGGCCTGACCGTGACGACCGCGTCCACGGCGGGCCGGCTGCACCTCGCCCTGCGCTGGTCGCGCACCCTGCTCGGACCGGGCGACGGCGACCGGCTGCGGGACCTGTTCGAGCACTACCTGCACGCGACGCAGGAGGCGACGCCATGACCACCACGTCCGCCCCGCCCGGGCTGCGGGACTTCTACGAGGACCCGGCGACCCCGGTCGCCTCCGGCGAACAGCGCTCCCACCGCCAGGCCCGCGCGCTCGCCGTCGCGCTCGGCCGGCCCGCGCCCGTCCCCGCCACCGTCGTCGACATCGGCTGCGGAGACGGACAGGCCGCCGCCACCGCCGCGCCGCTCCTCGCGGGCCACCGCATCGTCGGCGTCGACTGGTCGCAGGACGCCCTCAAGCGGGCCAGGGCCCGCATCCCGGACGTGGTGCGCGGTGAACTCACCGCGAGCGGGCTGCCGTTCGCGGCGGGATCCGCCGACGCCGTCCTGTTCAGCGAGGTGATCGAGCATCTCGTCGACCCCGATGCCGCGCTGGACGAGATCCGCCGGATCCTGCGCCCCGGCGGCCATCTCATGCTGTCCACGCCGAACCTCGCCGCCTGGTACAACCGCGCGCTGCTGCTCGCCGGGGTGCAGCCCGTCTTCTCCGAGGTCAGCCTGCGCGGGGTGCACGGCCGCCCGGGCAGCGAGGTCGTGGGCCATCTGCGGCTGTACACCGCCCGCGCGCTGCGCTCGTTCGTGGCGGCGGCGGGCTTCGACGTCGTACGGGTCACGGGCGCGCCCTTCCACGGGGTGCCGCGCCCGCTGCGCCCCCTGGACCGGCTCGCCTGCGCGGCGCCGTCCCTCTCCTCGATCCTCCTGCTGCACGCCAGGAAGACGTGAGCGGGATGACCGCCATGTGGTGGGGCGTCGGCGCGGCGCTGCTCGCGAACGTCCTCTACAGCACCGGGTTCGTCCTGGAGAAGCGAGCGCTCGCCGCGCTGCCGCAGGTCAGCGTGCGCCGCCCGGCCCACCTGGTGCGCCTCGTCGCGGGCAGCCCCCTGTGGCTCGGCGGCTCCCTGGCCCTGGCCGCCGGGTTCGGGGCACAGCTCGCGGTCTACCGGACGCTGCCCATCGCCGCCGCGCAGGCCATCTTCGTCTCCGGCCTCGTCCTCCTGCTGCTCCTGTCCTCGGCGCTCCTCGGGGAACGCACGACGGGCCGGGAGCGGTACGCGATCGGAGCGATCCTCGCCGCGCTCCTCATGGTCGTACTGTCCCTGCGCCAGGGCAGCGACACCGTCAGCAAGGGCGCACCCGCCGCGCTGATCCTCGGGGTGTGCGTACCGACGCTCGCGGCGGGGCTCCTCCTGTACGGCCTCGCCGAGCGCAGGACGCGCCGCCGGCACCGCCTCCCGACGACCGGCGTCGAGTACGGGGTCGCGGTGGGCCTGCTCTACGGCGTGAGCTCGCTGGCCATCAAGGGGGTGGCCGGGTATCTGACCACGGACCGGCCCGGCGCGGCCGCGCTGCACCTGCTGACCTCGCCCTACCCCTATCTCCTGCTGTGCACGGGCGGGTTCGGGCTCGTCATGTCGCAGGCGGCGCTCCAGCGGTGCCGCGCCTCCCTGATCGTGCCGGTGTGCTCGACGGTGACGTGCCTGTTCACGGCCGTGCTCGGCACGCTCGCGTTCGGCGAGTCACTGCCGCGCGAGCCGGTGCCCCTGGCGCTGCGCCTGACCGGCACGGTCCTCGCCGTGTCCGTACTCCTCCTCATGCCGAAGCACGACGACCGGCCGCCCCCACCACCCTCGCCCTCCAAGGAGTTGGCCCACCGTGAAGCCCGATGACCCGCTGCTGAGGATCCTGGCCTGCCCGCTCGACAAGGGCCCGCTGCACCTCCTGCCGCCCGAGGAGGACGCCCTCCTGCCGGGCGAGGCGCTCTACAACCCCCGGCTGCGGCGCCGCTACCCGATCGTCGACGGCATCCCCCAGCTCCTGCCCTCGTCGGGCGAGCAGGTCCCGGAGGACGAGCACGAGCGGCTGCTCGATCGGATGTCGCCCTGACGGCGCGGCCGCCGTGCGCGACCATGGACCGTATGTCAGCGCGACGCGGGCCCGCCCCCACCGGTGAGCCCTTCACGGTCACCGACTTCCAGCTGGTCCTGCTGCGCCGCATGGCGGACCACAACCCGGAACTGGTGGAGGACGCGCGCCGGGAACTCGGCGCGTCGGTGGCGCAGATGCGGGAGGCGAACCGCCGCTACCAGGCCAGGCGCCATGTGAGGGGCCCGCTCACCACGCGGTCCCTGTACCGCTCGCTCCTCGGCGCTCCCGAACAGACCGTCACCCGGCAGATCGGGGACCTGACCTGTGAGGCCCTCCAATGGCGTGTGCCGCTCTGGCCCGGTCTGCTCTTCGAGGCGCTGGCCGGCCCGAACGGCGCGGTGTGGAACGAGTGGCTGGTCCGGGCCCCCGGCGCACCCGCGCCCGCGCTCCGCACCCTCGACGACCTCGTCCCCTGGTCCTGCACCGTGGACGAGGTGTCCGGGGCGTTCCCGCCGGCCCGCCCGCTGGAGGGCTCGGCGCCCACGCGCTGGGGCCTCGCCTTCGCGGCGCCGGACGCGGAGGGGACGCTTCGGGAGGTCAGGGCGGAGTTCACCTACGGGCTGCTCCAGCGCTGGACGCTCACCGGCTGACGCCGGTGGCCACCTCGATGATCGCGTCGGCGACGACCGGCAGGGAGCCGGGGTGGACCGTGCCGAGGAACAGGTTGGGTTCGACGAGCTCCAGCTCCATGACGCACGGCTTCCCGTCGTTACCGTCGACCAGGTCGACGCGCGCGTAGAGCAGTTCGGGGGCGCCCGGCACGGCGGCCAGCGCCCGCTCCGCCACGTCGAGTTCGGCGGTCGTGGGCTCCCAGGGCTCCAGCGCCGGGTGGGGCGTCTTGTGCGCGTCGTAGGCCACACCCTCGGCGAGGACGGCGCCCTTGCGTATGGCGTGCAGGAGGCGTCCGCCGCAGAAGACGACGGCGCGCTCGCCGGTGACGTCGATGTCCGTGACGTAGGGCTGCACCATCGCGGTGAGGCCGTCGCCGTGCATGCGGGCGAGCTGGCGCAGGGCGGTGTCGCGCTCCTCGGGCCGGTAGCGGCCCGCCAGCCGGGCGCCCGCGCCCGTGGTCGGCTTGATCACGTACGCGCGGTCGGCGGGCAGCTCGGGAGTGTCGCCCGGCGCGAAGTAGCGGGTCGGGACGACGGGCACGCCGCGTCCGGCCAGTTCGCCCAGGTACCGCTTGTCGGTGTTCCAGCGCACGACGTCCACCGGGTTGGCGAGCCGGGTGAGCGTCGAGCACCGCTCGGCCCACGCGACGAACTCGGCGGTGCGCCAGCTGTAGTCCCAGGTGGAGCGGATGACGGCGAGGTCGAACGAGGCCCAGTCGACCTCGGGGTCGTCCCAGAACACGGTCGCGGCCTCGGCGCCCCGCTCACTCAGCGCCTTCGCGAGCAGCGGCAGGTCCCCGTCGATCTCGATGCCGGGCCGGCTGGTGACCAGAGCGATCCGGCTCGTGCTGCCGTTGGGGGCGTCTGCCACGGGAACTCCATACGTCGGTGCGGTCGTACGAATAGCGCTCCGCAGGCTAACAACCCCCCTGGCAGGGACCGGCTACTCACCCTCGTCCGGGTCCCAGTCCAGGAGCCGCACCTTCGCCACGGTCCGCACATGGCGGCGCATCGCCGCCGCGGCCTGTGCGGGGCGGCCCGTCTCGATCGCTTCGAGGATCGCCCGGTGCTGGGCGAGGGAGCGGGCGGGGCGGCGCGGCTGGCGCAGGGACTCGGTGCGGGACTCGGTGACCTGGTCGGCGATGGACCGCATGAACTCGGCGAGAAGCGCGCTGTGGGCGGCCGCGGTGACGGCCGCGTGGAAGAGGCGGTCGCCCTCGACGCCGTGGCCGCCCTCCTCGATGTCGGCGGCCATGCGGTCGAGCGCCGTGTGCAGGGCGGCGAGGTCCTCGTCGGTGCGGCGTTCGGCGGCCAGCTCGGCGAGCTTGGTCTCCAGGGCCTCTCGGGCCTCCAGGACGTCGGGCAGCCGGCGCCTGCGCTCCACCATGTGCTCGACGGGCTCCGCGTCGAGGCTGTCGCGCATGAGGTACGTGCCGCCGCCGTGCCGGGCCTCCACCAGACCCTGGACCTCCAGGACGACGATGGCCTGCTTCACGGAGGCGCGGCTCACGCCCAGGCGAGCGGCCAGGTCGCGCTCGGGCGGGAGGCGGTCACCGGCGCGCAGGCCGCCCTCGGCGACGTAGGCGCGCAGCCGGTCGAGGACCTGCTCGTACAGGCGCGGCCTGGCCGTCATCGGCCGCAGTGCGTCGGTCATGGGGCCCTCCTCCCTGGGGTTCCGCAGCGTAACAGCGGACCGAAGGAATGGCCCAGTGGCTGAACCAATCTTCGGGCGCATCCTTGACGTAGGGGCGACGCCACCCGCACATTGGTTCAGCCACTTGGCCACTGCCGTCCCTGTCGACCGCCGCTAGGAGCGCCACCCGTGTCCCTGCTCTTCCCCGCCCTGGCCCACGACCCCGACCGCCCCGCCCTGCGCTTCGGCGACCGCTCCCTCACCTACGGGGAGCTGGCCTCGGCGGCCGGAGCCCTGGCCGCGCGCCTCGACGGCGCGCGCCGGGCCGCCGTGTGGGCGACACCCACCCTGGAGACCGCCGTCGGCGTCGTCGCGGCGCTGCTCGCGGGCGTGCCCGCCGTGCCGCTCAACCCGAAGTCCGGCAGCGGCGAGCTGGCGCACATCGTGGCCGACAGCGCCCCGGACGTCGTGCTCGCCGCGCCGGGGACCGAACTCCCGGACGCGCTCGGCGACTTGACGTTCGTCGGCACGGACGTCGACACGACTGCCGCGTCGGGCCCGGCCCGCGAGTGGCCCGAGCCGGACGCGTCGGCGCCCGCGTTCGTCGTCTACACCTCCGGCACGACGGGCCCGCCCAAGGGCGCCGTCCTTCCGCGCCGCGCGGTCACCTCGACCCTGGACGCGCTCCAGGACGCGTGGGAGTGGACCGGCGACGACGTCCTGGTGCACGGCCTGCCGCTGTTCCACGTGCACGGCCTGATCCTGGGCATCCTCGGCCCGCTGCGCCGCGGCGGATCGGTGCGCCACCTGGGCCGGTTCAGCACGGAGGGCGTGGCGCGCGAGCTGGGCAGTGGGGCGACCATGCTGTTCGGGGTGCCGACGATGTACCACCGCATCGCCGAGGCCCTGCCCGTCGAGCCGGAGCTGGTGAAGGCCCTGTCGGGGGCGCGGCTCCTGGTGTCCGGTTCCGCGGCGCTGCCCGTGCACGACCACGAGCGGATCGCCGCAGCGACGGGCCGCCGCGTCATCGAGCGGTACGGGATGACGGAGACCCTGATGAACACGAGCGTGCGGGCGGACGGCGAGGCGCGTGCGGGCACGGTCGGCGTGCCGCTGCCGGGCGTCTCGGTGCGGCTCGTGGAGGAGGACGGCGTCACGGAGATCCCGGCCGGAGACCCGGAGGCGGTCGGCGAGATCCAGGTCAGGGGCCCGAACCTCTTCACCGAGTACCTGAACCGGCCCGACGCGACGGCCGGCGCGTTCGCCGAGGGCGGCTGGTTCCGCACCGGCGACATGGCGGTCCGCGACCCGGACGGCTATGTCCGCATCGTGGGCCGCAAGGCCACCGACCTCATCAAGAGCGGCGGCTACAAGATCGGCGCGGGCGAGATCGAGAACGCGCTCCTGGAGCACCCCGGGGTGAGCGAGGCCGCCGTCACCGGCGAGCCCGACGACGACCTCGGCGAGCGCATCGTGGCCTGGATCGTCCCGGCCGACGCCGAACATCCCCCGGCAGCGGACGAGTTGGCCTCCCACGTCGCCGACCGCCTCGCCCCGCACAAGCGCCCGCGCGTGGTGCGCTGCCTGGAGTCGCTGCCCCGCAACGACATGGGCAAGATCATGAAGCGGGCGCTCCCCCGTGGCTGACACCGTGCGGCTCTCCGCCCGCGAGGCCCTCGCCGCCGTCACCGACCCCGGCACCTTCACCGAACTGCCCGCCCCCGACGGCACGTACGCGCCCGACGGGCCGCTCTCCTGGGACGGCTACGACGCGGCGCGGGCACGGGCCGCCGCCCGCACCGGCGAGGCCGAGTCCGTGGTGTGCGGGACGGCGTCGGTCGGCGGAACCAGGGCCGTACTGGTCTCCTTCGAGTTCGGCTTCCTCGGCGGCTCGCTCGGCGAGCGCACGGGCGACCGCATAGAGGCCGCGTACACGTTCGCCCGCGCGCACCGGCTCCCCGTCGTGCCCCTGGTCGCGACGGGCGGCAGCCGGATGCAGGAGGGCATGCGGGCGCTGGTCCAACTCCAGCGCGTGGCACGGCAGTCGGCGCTCACGCGGGAAGCCGGCCTGGCGCAGGTGGCGGTCCTGCGCGACCCCACGACGGGCGGCGGCTGGGCGACGCTCGGCGCGGGCGCCGATGTGATCCTGGCGCTCGAGTCGGCGCAGGTGGGCTTCGCGGGCTCGCGGGTGAGGCCCGCGGACGCGGACCCGGCGGCGTACTCGGCACGCGGCCAGCTCTCGGCCGGCGCCGTCGACGCGGTGGTGCGCCGAGACGACCTGACGGAGACCCTCGCCCGCTGGCTGCGGCTGCTCACGCGCCCGTCCGACGACCCCGCCCCGGTCCCCTACGCGCTCGGCCGCGGCGATCTGCCCGCCACGGGCCGCGACGCCGTCCGCCGCGCCCGGTCCACCGAACGGCCGCGCGCGGAGGCCTACTTGGACGCCTACTTCGCGTCCCGGGTCACGGTCGTCGGCGACCGCTGCGGCGGCACCGACGACGGTGTGCTGTGCGGCTTCGGGGAGAGCGCCCGGGACGGCAGAACGGTCGCGTACGCCGCACAGCTCGGTACGGCGACCCGGCCGGCCGGCTACCGCACGGCGGCGCGCCTGGTGCGGCTCGCCGGGCGACTCGGCATGCCCGTGCTGACGCTGGTGGACACGCCGGGCGCGGCCAACGACGCGGAGGCGGAGCGGTCCGGGGCGGGTGCCGCCATCGCGGACCTGTTCACGGCGCTCGCCGCGTCGCCGGTCCCGGTCACCACGCTGGTCGTGGGCGAGGGCGGCTCGGGCGGGGCGCTCGCCCTGGCCGCACCGGAGAACACCTGGGCGACACCGGACAGCTACTTCTCCGTCATCGCGCCCGAACTCGCCGCCGCGATCCTCAAGCGCGACCCGGACGAGGTGGACGCGACGGCCGATCAACTCCGCCTCAGGCCACAGGACTTGGTGGAGCTGGGAGTGGTGCGCGGGATCGCGGGGACGGCGCCGTGAGCGAGTCCGCACGGCAGGGCGGGGCATCACGAGGACTCGCAAATACGAACAGGGGAGCAGTTGTTCCCTGGAACAGGTGATCGTTCCGCGAGGAATTGCCTGAGGCGCCGGTGACCGACGATGCTTACGGTGCGCAAGCAACGGGCTGCAGACCGTAATTGCGGGCCCGGTCCATGTCCCATACGTGGCCGGGGAGTTGGTCCCACACGTGCAACACCGCTAGGAGAACGCGCCACCATGAACCTGATCACCGACATCCTCGCCGGCCTCGTCCACTTCGTCGGCTGGCTCGTCTGACGCCAGGCCGCGCAGGTCACGCGGAGTCAACCGCGGCGGCGCCGTCTCCCCGGTCCCACGGGGAGGCGGCGCCGCCGCGCGTCACGCCCCGCACACCGCGGCCGCGTCCGTGAGGGCACGCAGCCGCGGAAGGACCTCACCGGCTACGCGGGCCGGCTCGCCGGGACCCGTACAGCCGTAGAGGACGAACTCGTCGATGCCGAGCTGCCGGTAGGCGAACAGCCGCCGCGCCACCTCGTCGTACGTGCCGACGACCGTGTCCCCCGCCGGTCCGCTCCGGCCGTCGTCCACGATCCGGTCCGCCGCGTCCCGCGCCTCGGACTCCTCGGCGCGGCCCACCAGGCGCAGGCGGAGCCCGTACCGCAGCCGCGGATTACGGTCCCGCGAGCGGGCGACGCGCTCCGCGACGACGGCCGGCGGCGCGCTCCTCACCAGCCGCACATCGGCCCGCCGGGCCGCGATGCCGTCGGCGGCCGGGGATTCGCCCCCGAAGTAGAGCGGCACCGGATGCTCGACGGCCGGGTCGCTCAACTGGGCGCCCTCGACCTGCACATGCTCCCCCTGGAAGTCGATGCGCCTGCCGTCGAGCAGGTCGCGCACGACGGCCATCACCTCGTCGGTGCGCCCGTAACGCTGGTCGTGGGTCAGCCCGGCGCCGTGCGCGCCGACGTCGAGCCTGAGGCGGCCGCCCGCGAACCGGCGGAACGCGTCGGCCTGTTGGGCGATGACGGTGGGTCCCGCGCTGCCCGTGGGCAGCGCGACGAGGAAGCCGATCCGCTCGGTCTGACGACAGAGCCCCGACGCGAGCGCCCACGGGTCGGGGCCGCCGGCCGGCATCGAGAGCGAGTCGAACCCGGCACGCTCCGCGGCGAGGGCCGTGGGGGCCAGCGAGTCGATGTCGGCCGGCCGCCGGGCCGGCAGGTACCAGTGCAGCAGAGGATGGTTCTCGGGCATGACGACACCTCGGGAATCGCGCGGGGGCGTGGACTACTGCGGGAACGGACGCGGGGCCGCCGGGGCGGCTCGAAGGACACGGGACGCGGGCGGACCGGGCGAGGGAACGCCTCCCCGGAGCGCCTCAGGAAAGGGCGTCGGGGCCGGAAGCGGCCGGACAGAGCATCGTCGACACACGCAGAAGATCCACGTGGCGGCGCGAGACGAGCACGCGCGAGACGAGTACCGGAGCCATGCACGCATCCTGTCCGCGGCCACGGCGCCCCCACAAGGGCGTTCCCGCATGGCGGACAGCGACGTATCACTGGGTGGACGTCGAGGGCGCCGAGACGCACGCGAAGGCCCGGCGCGGCTGGCTGCCGTGCCGGGCCTTCGGCCAGACATCCGTACAGGTCAGTGCACCCGTACCGGTCAGAACATCGGTACCGGAAGGGCTACTTGACCCCCACCGCCCGGATGATCTCCTGGGTGACCTTGCCACCGCGGTCGTCGCTCGCCGAGGCGCGCAGGGACACGTACTCCGCGTCGCCCGGCACCTTCAGCGTGCCCTTCCAGGACGCGCCGTGCCCGTCGAGCGCGACCTTCGTCCAGGTCTTGCCGTCGTCGTACGACACCTCCAGGGTGCCGCCGCCGATCTTCCCGGTGTCCGGGGCGCCCTTGACGTACTCGGAGAAGATGCCGACGGGGATCCGGTGTCCGCCGCGGACGTTGCCCGCGAGGTCGGTGTCGACGTCGAAGCCGAGGTTGAGCAGCGGCAGGAACGTCCACCGGTCGTCGGGGGTCTCGGCGGACTTGAACGTCCACTCGGAGTGGCCCTTCGTGGCCAGCTTCCAGCGCGCGGGGTCGAGCGCCGTGTCGGTGACGACCTTGTAGGTGTGCTCGGCCGGGTCGGCGTCCCACACATACACGGCGGAGCTCTTCTTGCGGTCCTTGAGCACCCCGTCGACGTACACCTCGGTGTTCTGCGTCTGGGTGCTGTCGCTCCACACGTCGCCGAAGCCGGTGTGGTCGGGGCCGGAGTCGCCCCAGCCGGGCACGTTGAACTGGAGGGTGTCGCCGGAGCGCTGCTGGCCCCAGCCGAGACCGGTGCCGAGCCACGGGTGCCAGACCGGCTTGAACCAGTCGAGCTCGGAGTGCTTGCCGCCCTTGTAGGTGATCAGGCCGCTGCGCTGCTCCAGGTCGGTCGGGCCGGTCTGGACGGACTCGTGCCACTTCTGGCCGGTGCCGGTGGAGACGTAGTCGGTGCGCTCGGCCGGGTAGTCGATCTTCTCGAGGAAGCCGAGGCCGATGTGGAAGGTGTCGGTGATCGAGTAGCGGAACTCGCCGCCCGCCTGGGGCTTCACCGCATGGAACTTGGCGTCCAGGACAGCCAGTTCGGACTTGCCGGGCCGGTAGGTCAGGTCGCCGCCCGGGACGGCACCCTTGTGCTCGTCGGTGACGTCGTACACCCACGGTGTGTTGCGGGTGCCGGTCATCGCGACGCTGTGGCCCGCCTTCGCGGCCGCGGCGAGCTTCGCGCCGTCCGCGGAGTCGACCGTGGCGATCTGGAGCGGACGGTCGGCGCCGTCGTCCGTGCCGAACCAGGCGTTGAGCCTGCCCGCTGCGTCGTCGGTGACGAACAGCGCCTTGGCACCCGCGTCCTGCGCGGCCTGGGCGAGCTCGGCCGGGGAGAGCGCGTCGGTGCGGCGGACGAGAACGGCCTTGCCGCGCACGTTCTTGCCCGTGTAGTCGGTGGGCGCACCGGCGCCGGCGTCCACGACCGCGAGCTTGCTGCGGCCCTCGGTCAGGGTGGAGCCAGGCTGGACGACGGCATCGCGGAGCCCGTCCACCTGGAGCGTGGGCTTCCCGAGGCGCCACACGGTGCGGTACTCGAAGGACCCGTCGGTGACCTTGTGAGTCGGCGCGGCGAAGACGCTGTCGTACTTGACGGGCAGCTGGACCGCGCTCATGTAGTCGGCGCCGCCCGCCTTGCGGTCGGCCTCCATGAGGAGCTGGCGGGTCTGGGCCGTCCGGCCGACGTCGGCCTTGATCTCCTTCAACTGCCGCCCGTCGAGGGTGATCTCGCGGTCCCGGTCGAGCTTGATCTCCGGGTCGGCGAGGTAGCCGAGTCCGAGGGAGTCCTTGCCGTGGCTGCCGCGCACGTCGAGGTAGGACTCGACGTAGTACGAGCCGGGCTTCAGGCGCAGCTGGAGGGTGCCGGAGTCACCGACCGTGGCGGGGAACGGATCGGTGTTCCCGACGAGCTGCTGCACGCCGAGATACGCGGCCGTCGCGGCGCCGTCCCGGTCCTTCACATGGACGGTGAGCGTGTACCGCTCCTCCTCCTTGACCAGGCCGAACGCCGTGTGCGCGACGGGCTTCCCGGCCACGGACGCGACGATGCGCCCGCTGGTGTTCCCGACGGCGGCCTTGGCGCCGTCGCCGGTCACAGTCGTGGAGGCGGTGCCGTGTGCCGGCACCGTCAGCTTGCTGTCGGCGAGCGAGACGACGCCGTCGGCCGCGCCCTCCGCGGCCAGCGTCAGCTCCACCGGGCTGTCGGAGGAGTTGCTGTAGATGACCGTCTTCGTGACCGGCTTGTTGCTCTCGTACGGCCACTTGTAATAGCCGAGGTCGGCGCTGCCGGTCGCGGTGACGTCCGCGGTCACGGCGTCGGGCACGCTGACGCGTCCCGAGCCCAGGTCGTAGGCGGAGTCGGCGAGTTCCTCGGACGTGGACATCAGCCCGTCCTTGAGCTGCTCGCCCGTCCAGTCGGGGTGCTTCTGGGCGAGCAGGGCCGCGACAC
Source organism: Streptomyces longhuiensis (assembly GCF_020616555.1). Lineage (NCBI taxonomy): Bacteria > Bacillati > Actinomycetota > Actinomycetes > Kitasatosporales > Streptomycetaceae > Streptomyces > Streptomyces longhuiensis. Next base: position 3,475,276 of record NZ_CP085173.1, read on the forward strand.
CGGCGACGTGCGGCGTCGCCATCGACGTACCGCTCATGGTGGTGTACGGGCCGCTGCCGGAGACCAGCGAGGAGCGGGCGGCGAGGATGTCGACGCCGGGCGCGGACAGGTCGGGCTTGAGCCCGTTGTCCCCGAAGCGGGGACCCTTGCTGGTGAAGTAGGCGGCCTGGTCGGAGGAGTCGACGGCGCCCACGGTGAGGGCGGAGTCGGCGGCGCCGGGCGAGCCGATGGAGCCGGGGGCGCCGGAGTTGCCCGCGGCGATGACGAAGAGGGCGCCGGTCTCCTTGGACAGGGAGTTCACGGCGGCGGCCATCGGGTCGGTGCCGTCGCTGGCCTCGGACGAACCGAGGCTCATCGAGACGACCTTGGCGTGGATGTCCTTGGCGGCCCACTCCATACCGGCGATGATCTGCGACTCGCTGCCGGAACCCTCGTTGCTGAGGACCTTGCCGACGGCGAGGGTCGCGTCGGGGGCGACGCCCTTCTCCTTGCCGTCGGAGGCGGCTCCGCTGCCGCCCACGGTCGAGGTGACGTGGGTGCCGTGGCCGTTGCGGTCCGCGACCTCCTGGCCCTCGATGAAGGACTTGGACTCGGTGACGCGGGACGCGAGGTCGGGGTGCGTGGCGTCGTAGCCGGTGTCGAGGACGGCGACCTTCACGCCCTTGCCGGTGAGCCCGGCCTCCCAGGCCTTCGGGGTGCCGATCTGCTCGTTGCTCTCGGCCATGTCGGCCTTGACGCGGCCGTCGAGCCAGATCTTGCCGATGCCGTCGGCGAAGTCCTTGCCCTCGGGGGCGGTCACGGCGTTCCAGAACGTGCGGCCCTTGCCGGCGTCCACGGCGGCGCCGCCGATACTGGCGAGAGCGCGGGTCCGGTCGGCGCCCTTCGGGGTGCGCGCCGCGGAACGGGCACTCTTCCCGCTGTACGACACGATGAGCGGGGTCGCGTCGGCCTTGGCGTCGGACAGGCCCTGGCGTATCAGCTCACTCACGTCGAAGAGCCGGGCGTCCAGAGTCCCGGCCGCCAGGTAGGCACGCGCCTCGTCGGGTACGACGCTGATCCTGCCGTCGTTCACCTGGGTCCTGACGGCGCCGGTCGCGCCCTTCGCGCGGTCGACGGTGACGGCCTTCTTGTCGCCGCCGAGGTCGGTGACGGTCACCTTGTCACCGGTCACCAGGGTCACTGTGTGAGCGGCTCGGGCGGCGGGCGTGGTGGCGTGGGCCGCCGGGGTGGTGGTGTCACCGGCGACGGCCTGCCCGCCCGGAAGCAGCGCTAGCGCGAGCCCGGCCGACAGCAGGGCCGCGCCCCGTCTCGCTGGTCCTCTGGTCATCGTTGCCTCTCTTCGTAAGCCTCGGGTCGGGGTGTTACCCGAGCACTGCGAAGAGTGTGAAGTGCCCACTGTTACAGCGACATTGACGGGACCTGGCGGGAAGCTGCCCTGGCGCCTTCCCGCCAGGGAGCGACCCGGACGCGACCCGGACGCGACCCGGACGCCGTCGCGATGCCATCTCCATGCGGGCCTCCGGGTGCGCCTGACAGCCCCAACACCCCTCGCTCACCATGGTGTTAGGCACGTGTCACACGTTTCGACCGGTTTCACGGGGGTGGCATGGACGGTTTGGTGGAGTACGAGACCGAGGACGGCGCGCCCCGTCGGCCCACCCGCGACGCGGACCTCCTGATCCGCACGCTCAACTCCACCGGCCGCCCGGTGTCCGTGGTCAGCGACGTGTCACCGCACGCCGTCTCGGCTCATCTCCAGAACCGTGCCCTCGCCGTCCGCGCGGGCGTCCACGGCCGCTCCGAAGACCCCCGCCTGCTCATGCCGAACCCGGACGTCCCGCACCGCGCCCTGCACCAGCCGGGCTCCCCCACCCCGCACGGCGTACTCATCGGCTCGTCCCCCGCGGAGCTGACCGCGGCCCGGACGGCAGGCCTCCCCTTCATCGGCTACGCCCCGAACCGCCGCACAGCCACCTGCCTGACCGACGCCGGTGCCCACCACCTGGTCCGCAACCTGACAGATCTCCTCGACGCCCTGCACCGCTGACGCCCCTCAGGCCGCGGGCGGCGCCACCGGCAAAGGACTCGTCCCCGGCTCGAAACACGACCGCACGCAGATCCGCGGCCGCTCGCCGGAGTACCGCTGCGCGCCCCGCCGCCGTGACACCCCGAGCGCCCTCACGCCGTAGGCCTCCTGGCGTCGTAGCTCAGGAACTTGCGCCACTTCAGGGCGAGGAGCAGGACCGCCACCACGCACGCCGCGCCGCCGCCCGTGATCGCCACCGTGGGGGACGCGAGGTCGGCCGTCGAGCCTGCGACGAAGTCGCCGAGGCGGGGGCCGCCCGCCACGACCACGATGAAGACGCCCTGGAGGCGGCCGCGCATCTCGTCGGGGGCCGCGACCTGGAGCATCGTGCCGCGGAAGACCATCGAGACCGTGTCCGCGCAGCCGGCGAGCGCGAGGAAGAAGAGGCCGAGCCAGAGGTTTCTGGTCAGGCCGAAGACGGCGATGGCGAGGCCCCACCCGCACACGGCGATCACGACCGCCAGGCCGTGCCGGTGCACGCGGCCGAGCCAGCCGGAGAACACCCCACCCAGCAGAGCGCCCACCGCGGGAGCGGCGACGAGCAGGCCGGTGGTCCGGGCGTCGCCGCCGTACCAGAGCAGCGCGACGGCCGGGTACAGCGCCCGCGGATACGCGAGGACCATCGCGCACATGTCCGTGAAGAAGGTCATCCGGAGGTTGGGCCGCCCGGCCAGGAACCGCAGGCCGTCCACGACGGAGGCCCGCTTGCGCCGCTCCCCCTCCGGCCCGTCCGGCAGCATCGCGGGCAACCGCCACATCGCGTACAGAGCCGCCGAGAAGGCGACCGCGTCGATCAGGTACGCCGTCTGGTAGCCCCACAGGCCGACCACGACCCCGCCCAGCATGGGGCCGATGAGGGTGCCGGCCGTGCTCGTCATGGAGTTGAGCGCGTTCGCCGCCGGCAGGTGTTCCGACGGCAGCAGGCGCGGGATCATCGACGTGCGTGCCGGGGAGTTGAGCGCCCCGCACACCGCCTGGAGGGCCACGACCGCGTAGAGCAGCCACACCCGGTGATAGCCGGCGAGCGCCGCGACGGCCAGTGCCACGGACAGCGCGCACGAACCGGACGCGCTGTACAGGCCGAGCTTGCGCCGGTCCATCGTGTCCGCGATGGCACCCCCGTAGAGGCCGAAGACGACCAGCGGGACCAGCGAGAACAGGCCGACGAGGCCCACGGAGAAGCTGGAGCGCGTGATGTCGTACACCTGGAGGGACACCGCGAGCGCGGTCATCGCCTGGCCCGTCCAGGACACCGTGTTGCCGACCCACAGGCGCCGGTAGTCGACGGAGATACGCAGCGGGGTGAGATCGGCGAGAATCCGGCGGCGCCCACCCGGCGCGGGGCCCTTCACCGGTGCGGAGGCGGGTATCGCAGGGGCCTCGGAAGCGTCTGCCTGGTCCGGCGAGGAGGGGGTGCTGGTCACACGGGATGCTAACAACGCCCGGCAAGATCACCCGTCCGGCGGAACCCCGCCCGGCTCATTCCAGCGCGCGCCCGGAGCCACCCCGCCGGAGGATTCCAGAAGGGCCGTTATTTGACGACCCGTCACGGTCTGCGCTCTCGGGAGGATCTGCCATGACCGTCAGTCTGGAGCAGTTGCGCCGCTGCCATCTCGCCGTCGACCTGGGGGCCGCGCGGACCCGGGTGTTCGTGAAGGGCGCGGGCCTCGTCGTCGACGAGCCGAGCGCCGCCGCCGTCAACACCCGCACCGGCGCCCTGATCGCGGTCGGTGAGCTCGCCGAGAAGATGACGGGCCGCACCCCCGACTACATCCGCGTCATGCGCCCCGTCTCCGGCGGCACCGTCGTCGACATCGACATGGCCCAGCGCATGCTGCGCCACCTCCTCGGCGAGAAGCTGCGCCGCACGCTGCGCCGCAAGCCCCGGCTGCGCGCCGCCGCCTGCACCCCGCACGACGCCGACCCGCTCGCGCAGCGCGCCGCCGTCGAGACCCTGGTCGGACTCGGCGCGCGCCGCGTCGAACTCGTCGACACCCTCATCGCCGCCGCCGTCGGCTGCGGCCTGCCCGTCGAGCGCCCGGAAGCCACGATGATCATCGTGTGCGGGGCGGCCACGACGCAGATCGCCGTCCTCTCCCTGGGCTCGATCGTGACCGCCGAGCGCATCCCGGTCGGCGGCGATGCCATCGACCACGCGGTGGTCCAGCACCTGCGCCAGCACCACGAGCTGATGCTCCCGTCGCAGTCCGTACGTCCCCTGCAGATCGCCCTCAGCGGCAACGGCCTCACCCCGCACGGCCCGGAGTCGACGGAGATCCACGGCCGGGACGTGGCGACGGGCCTGCCCCGCTCGGTGCACGTCGACACGGCGGCCGTGCGCCACGCGATCCACACCCCGCTGACCGCCGTCCTCGACGGCATCGGCCAGGTCCTGCGGGACTGCCCGCCCGACCTGGTGGCCGACCTCGCGGACCGCGGCATCATGATGGTCGGCGGCAGCGCGCTGCTGCCCGGTTTCGACCAGATGCTGCGCGAGGCCACGGGAGTGCCGATCCACATCGCCGAACGCCCGGACATCTGCGCGGTCCTCGGCCTCGGCGCGATGCTGGAGGGCAAGGTCCAGCCCCTCACCCTCACCCCGGTGGCCGGCTGATTCCGCCGACCGGGGTCGCCGCGGCGCGGGGACGTCCTTGCCGGTGCGCGTCGCGGACCTCGGTCACGCCGTCCGCGTACAGCAGGAGTTGGTCCCCCGGCACGAAATCGACCTGATGCGGGCGAGCCGGTTCACCGCCGTGCGCACCGAGCCCCTGGGCCGGTGCGCAGGCGGGCGGGCGTGAGCAGTCCACGGATGAGTCGCGACGCACCAGCATCGGGGCCGGCCCGGTGGCGACAGGTGCCGATCAGTCCGGCAGCGAAGGCCTGCCCGAGCAAAACAGCGGGAGCTCCGGCGGCCGGGACGGGGGGCTCACCTCCGCACGCGCGCAGAGGCATGGCTGCGGAGGCCGGAAGACCCGCTTGCCCTCGGCGGGTCCACGATGTTCATCGTGCCGCGTAGTGGTGGGCTCGCCCTCCCCGCCACTTCACCCATGTCTCGTCGTCGAGAAGTGCGCTGTGAACCGTCACGCCGGCCTGACAGAGGAATGCGACGAGGTCGGCATCACTCCGGGCGATCCCGGCGATGTGCCCCTGGATTACCACCCGCCGGCCCCCGGTGGGGGTGGGCGGGTGCACGACGATCGGCGTGGAGTCCATACGGCGAACGGTGCTACGGACCGGCCGATCCCGCGCGCGTGGGCTGCGGCGAGGATGTTGCTCTGTTCGCGTGACCGGCCACATCAACAGTGACGCGAGGCCGCGCCGCGACCGGCGTCGGGGAACGGTCCGTCCGGGGGTGTGGCGGACTGCGGCGGCGTCCGGCCGTCGCGGTCGCGCGCCCTCATGTGCCGCACCCACCAAGCGGGTTGGCCTACGGATACAGCTCCCGGGACCACCTGATCACCTGGCGACTCGCCAGGCCGCTTGCACCGCTCGGTTCAGCCGGGCCGAGCCCCTGTGTGTGACGGACGCAAGGGCTCGCCGGGCACTTCCGCTCAGCCGATCGGCTGACTGCGTCCCCTCGATGCGCGGGTGCCGTCGTTTCAGCCGCGAGGCGGCCAGGGCGGGGTGAGGTGATCCGCTCGGCGCCGGGGCCTGATCCGACGATGGGTCAGGGGCCGGGGCGGAACGGTTTCGGTCTCGGTACCTGGGCCGGGCAGCCGGCCTTGGGGCGGATGTGCCGAAAGTCGCGGCGGACGCGGGCGGGGGTGCCGGCGGGTCCTGCCTCGCGTCGTGACCCAGCAGACTCATCCCCACGCCTTCGTGCTGGACGTGTGTGTTCCTAGGTCGGAGCACATGCCCAGCCGAGGACCGCCTCCGTGCCAGCCCGTGACCGTGTAGGCCGGTGGCCGAACCGAATGCTCAAGTTCGGCCTGCCATTCGGCTACGGACATCGAAGATCAAGCTCGGGAGAGCGAAGTCGTTCGGCGGCAGCATTCGGCCGGCGCCGCATGACTCGTCGTTCGTGCCCGGACACACCGTCACGAACGGCTGAATCGTCGCAGTGGCCCCGCCGGACCGGACAGCTTCGAGAGAAACGCCTGAGATGTTGCCGTGAGGCGGTTTTCGTCACGCCTTCCCGAGTCCGGACTCCGTGGGGTGTCGAATGGCAAGGCGGGCTGCCAATGCTGCTCGAGACGCCTTGTCGAACCCTGTTCGCAGATCTCGGGCTGAGACGAAGACGGGCGACGGGCGAACTCCGCTGTCGAAGCCTGGTTCTGCGACGTCAACTGATTCGCCACGAGGTAGATGAGCGTGGCGACCGCGTCCTGATCCACGACCACGGTACGAGCACTGCTCACCGGCTCCGCGGGGGCCGAACTCCTTGAACACCTTCCCGGTGCGATCGGAACGGCCTGCTCTCGCCCCGCGAACTCACCGGCCGGCGGAACACCGGATGCGCTCAGCCTTGACGGCCTGGAGCGAATTCCGAGGGAATCCCTGCGTTCTTCGATGTAGTCGAACTGCTGGTAGAACCCGGACAGGTGAGACGCGTTCTTCTCGAGTCCCTCGACGATCTGCTCCCTGTCGCGCAGGAGTTCGCGATGCATTTCCCCGTACGCACTGCCCAGCTTGATGGAGTCCTCGCCGCGATCACTCAGGCCGCTCGCGTAGGGGGCGGCGACGGCCAGCGCCGCGAGGCCCGACAGCCCGGAGATGAGAACCTGCGCCGTGAGCATCGAGGACTCGGCGACCAGAGGCCAGGCCAGAAGTCCGGTGAGGAGGCTGACGCCTCCGGCGGCGACGCCGTAGAGGCGCTCCTTGCGTACCAGGCGGACGGCTTCGCGCGGCATCCTCCTTGCCCAGTACTCGGAGCTTTCGATGGTCTCTTCAAGTCTTTGCGAGATTGCCGCGGCGGCCGGAGTCTTTGATTTTCTGAGCGAGCTCTGCGGCATTTTCATGCATCCCTCGAGTCCAAAGAGGCGGATTCGGCGTCACGGATCGACGGAGCAAGGAGGTCCGCGGCCTGGTGAACGCTCAGCCCGTGCACAGCCCGCAATCCCACCCACTGCGGTGTTCGGCTGGTCGGCCATGGAGCCATTTCGCATACCCCCGTCCGTATACGCAATGTGCAACATGACCGACGGCAGCCGACGTGACTCTGACAGGTGACTTTCCCGAATATCCGAACGTAAGTACGGGTGTACAGCTCGCCCGCCCTTACGACTTCCCGAAGACCCTGCGCGTTCCTGACGAGCAACTCGGCATGGAACGGTGCGAAGTCCTTCAGGTTGCCGGACCCCTGCGAGGCACCCCGATTGGGAAGCTTCGGACTCGATCGAGGCCCTGCGTCGGGCCTCGATCGAGCCAGAAGAACTGGACATACCTCGGCGCGTCTTCGACGAAGCGCGACATGTCCATGGGAGCGCCCGAAATCACCCTCATGCAGGCACGGAATTGAGGCGATCCATGCCGGCATTAAGCCATCTCGGGCGCGGCGTGCCCGGCTGGGTTAAACTTTCGTTGACCGCCCCGGCCCGATTCCGACGGGCCGGGGCCTCAACTATTTCAGCAGCAGGTACTACCAGCTGCCCTTGCCCCCACGGCGGTAGTCGTCGACCACGCGGAAGCTGCCCACGACGCCGTGCTTGACCCACACGCCGCCACGGACCCGGTGGGGGGAGACGCTGTTGCTGGTGCTCCACGGTCCGACCGTGGCAACGGGAGACCCGTTGTCGCAGGTCGCACCACGGAAGACCTCAACAGTCTTGCGGCTGTCGTTGCGGACGTTGAAGCTGTTCGCACCCAGACCGCTGACCACGGTGATGCAGCCGTCCGAGCCGGCCGAGTAGGACCGCTCGTTGATGTGGATCCGACCCTCGTGCCGGTAGCCGCCGTTGTAGTCGTCGTCCTTCTCCTTGCCCTGGCCGGAGTCGCCACCGAGGGGCGCCGCCGCGGGAGCAGCCGCCTGACGAACAGCCGGAGCAGCCGGAGCCGCCTCCGTGCCGGCAGCAGCGGCGTAGTTGATGCCGGTGGCAGCAAGGGCTGCAGCACCCGCGATGGCAGCGGTGACAGCAATGGAACGCTTGCTCATGTCAGTTTCTTCCTTCTCGGAGAGATCGGCCGGACAGCCGCTCTGTGAATGAAGATACAGAAATCACCTCATTCGTCACTTATCAGACGTGCTGAAAATGCGAAAAATAAGCCGTGTGGCCGTATGGCCACGGAGGCGCACACCGCCCGAGGCATCCGCACCGATCGCCAATTGCCCACTTACACATGGCAGTTGATGCCTCGCGCGCCCTGCCCGATGACTCGCTGTCAGCTGCTCAAATTTCCTGAAGCCGTGTCGCAGGTTCCGCGTGGCGCGCCGTCGCTCGCGTCACCGGCCGGTATAGGCGAGGCCCGCCGAGGCCATGTCGACCCACTGGAGCGGCTGGAGGGCGGCGGCCTCGTCCGGCTTCTTCAGCTCGGTGAACACGTGAAGCCGGATGCCCTGTGCGTCTCGGGTGTCCTGAGAGTCCCGAGCGCCTTCGGCGGCCACGGCCGTCACCGCGCAGACCGACCTGGGCTCGCGATCCGCCCGTCCTGGTCCTGACGCCGACGTCGTCCCTCGTTGCGCATGAGGGAGAGCACCACCTCGTTCGATCCTCCGCGTGTCGGACACCCCCTACCGCGCGTGCGATACCCCGTGCAGGCAGGTTCAGCGCCTCGGCGGCGAACCCGATGCGGGGGCGCCGGGAAGCTACGGCGAAGCAGAGCAGCCGGCGCGTGGGCCGACGGGAGGAGGGAAGGAAGGGGGGAGGGAAAGGGGGCAGATCGGTCAGATCGCCGATCTTGCATCAGCCTGGTGCGCCCGTGAACGTATCCCCGCCAGCTTGAAGGGAGCGACGGCCCCGCCCAAGACCTGGAGACCCAGACCCCTCCCCACCCCTCCCCTGAGGCGCCGGGGGCCATCGCCATGGATGACCCGCGCGACCTGCTCGCGCTTCTCCCGAGCCAGGTGTCGGAGGTTGCCCCCAACGGCCTTCCCGCCGGCTCTTCGCGTCGGCTCTTCGCGTCGGCTCTTCGCGTCGGCAGCGGGTGGCCGACGGTCTACCTGACGGGGAATCACGTCCGCCGAACGGTGGACGCTCCGGCGTGTCGCAGGTCAAAACGTTCCTGGCGACGCCGCGCCGCTGTTCGAGGCGGTTGATGCACCCCTCGACTGTGTTGCGCTGCTTGTCTGCATCGCGGTCGAAGGCGGGCGGTCTGCCACCCATGCGGCCGCGCCGAAACCGGTGGCTGCGCTGCTCCGCCGGGACGGGGATCACTGCCCGGATACCGCGTCTTCGCAGATGCGCGCACAGCGCGAGATGAATACGCCCCATGGGCGTCGAGGGCCGCTGCTGGGTCAGTTCTGGCAGGGGCCGAGCGGGACGTCTGGCGTGTATGCAGCGCCTGGGAGCGCACCGACAAGAGGGATGCACGCGCGGCCCCTGCCGTTGGGGACTCGGCCGCCGTACGGTGCCGTGGTCCGAGCCGTTCGCAGGGCCGCCTCCCGGTCGGCCGGAGCCATGAAGCTCTTCGCGAGAGCGAGGCCTTGGGGACAGCTGGGGCCACGGACGGCTGATGGGGTGGTGCGCCGGTGGCACTTGAATGAGGTCGCCGAGTGATCCCGCCGCGGCTCGACGCCGGCGGACGGTGAAGGCTCGAAAAGGGGCGCGCATGCACGTGACCCGCGGAATCGACTGGGCTGAGGACCACCCTGACGTGGCGATGGTCGATTCCGATGCCCGACTGCCCTGCAAGCCAAGGATCAGCGACGACGCAGCGGGCTTCCAGGACCTGCTGCGGCTGCTCGCCGAGCACGGCGACAGCCCGCACAAGCCGATCCCGATCGCGATCAAGACCTCGCGGGGACTTCTGGTGACCTGTCTGCGGGCCTCCGGGCGCCGGGTCTTCGCGATCAACCCGATGGCCGTGGCCCGCCACGCGACCGGCACGTCGTCTCCCGCAAGAGATGGACCATCAGGACGCCTCAGTCCTGGCGGACATCCTGCGGCCCGACGCCGAGCTCCACCGGCCGCTGTCGGACGACTCCGACCCGGTCAGAGCGATCGCCGTCCTCGCCAGAGCCCGACAGGACGCGGTCTGGGACCACATCGGGGCCCACAATCGGCTGCGTTCGCACCTACGCGAGTGCTACCCGGCGGTTCTGGAGGCGTTCACATCAAGCGCGTGCGGCTGGTGTCCCGTGAGGCCCGCGCGGTCCTGGCGATCGCCCCCACTCCGGCCGAGGCCATCGGACTTACCCGCCAAAGGCTCAAGGCCGATGCCACGAAGGCCGGCCGCCGGCGCCGGATCGAGGACGAGACCGACCGGCTGCTCAAGGTGATCCGCCGGACATGGCTCCGCCAACCGGCCCTGGTGGAGACAGCGATGGGACGCCGGCCGCTCGCCCTGCTCACCCAACGCGAGGCGGCCTGCCGAGCCTGCGGCGATCTGGCACGCGACAGCGAAGAACTCTTTCTCCAGCATCCCGACGCAGAGATCATCATGAGGTTCCCCGGTCACGCCGTGCCTACCGGTGCCCGGATACCCGCCGAGACAGGCGACGACCGCACCCGGTTCAACGCGGCCCGGGACCTGAAGGCGTATGCCGGAAGCGCCCCGGTGACACGGGAGTCCAGCAAGAGCCGTCGCGTCAGGCACCACCGGGTCAAGAACAGTCGCTCGGCCGCGACCGGCAGACACTGGGCCTTCGCTGCACTCACCTCCAGGTGCCCACGCCCCCACCACAACCATCGACGGGACACCGGCGACCGCTACTACGCGGCCCTCCGCCACCTGTTCAACCGCATGCTCGGTCAGCTCCGCCGACGCCTGACCTTCCGCCAGAGATCTGATGAGGCAATCACGTTCTCCCCACCGATGCCGTCAACACTCGCTGCGGCTGCTTGACCGGACAGGCGCATGGGTTTGTCGGGCAGGAGGACCTCTGGCCGGGTCCGGGGGCCGCCCGCGCGGGCGGGGAACGCGGAGGCGGGTCATCACGTCCGGGAAGGCGGGCGCGTCTCCTGCTGTCCGCCAGCGAGGTGGAAGGCCGGGGGTCGGCAGGCGCCGTCGGCCGCGAGGTGGATCTTGGTAGTCAGTCCGCCACGGGACCTGCCGATAGCGTGCTCACCAGCACGCGGCCGGAGCCCGCAAAAGGGGGCTCCGGCCGCGTGCTGGTGAGCACGCACGATCGTGGAGTGCACCGCGACGAGCCACTCCAGGACCTGATCGGCGTCGGCCTGCGCCATCAGAGCGGTGAACATCCGCTCCTAGGCGCCATCGAGGGCCCACATCTGCAGCCGGTTGCAGACGCCCCGCCAGTTGCCGTATTTCTCGTGCAGATGCACCCACCGTGATCCGGTCTGGAATTCCATGCGATCGCGTCGATCACCTCAAGGTGATCGCGCCACCGACCACCTCGCTTCGGTGTCCCACCGGGAGCAACGGTTGGACCGTGCCCCCTACGCGTCAGTCAACGGCACACCCAGGCCAGCGATGAGACGACGGGAAGGGAGCGGCTGTGCGCCGGCCATGTCATCTGTCGAGCCGGCCGAGTTCCACCAGCCGGTCACTCGAACGGCCATGGCGCCTGGCCGCAGGCCCAGAGGATCGAGGCCGAGGTGACTTTCCAGCTTTTGCCGCGGAAACTCGCCGATCTCGGTCCGTTCGGCGCCGGAGCGAAGCCGCTTCAGCAGAGGAGCGAGCATGCAGTCTGGCAACATTCCGGGACCGCCCACGAGCCCATCTCGAGACACTGCCGCGAACCGGACCCGCCTTGAAGCGCCTTCGACGAAACGCGGCGCAGCCCGGCGAGCGCCCGAAATGACCTTCGTGCGGGCACGGGGCGCGAGGCGCTCCGTGTAAGCATTAGGCCATTTCGGGCGCGGCATGCCCGGCTGGATTAAGCTTTCGTTGATGGCCCCGGCCCGATTCCGACGGGCCGGGGCCTCAACTATTCCCGCGGCAGGATTTACCACTCGCCCTTGCCGTGGTCGCCACCGTAGCCACCACGCCCGCGGAAGTCGTCGACTACACGGAAGCTGCCCACAACACCGTTCTTGACCCACACGCCGCCACGGATCTTGTGGGGGGAGACGCTGTTGCTGGTGCTCCACGGTCCGACCGTGGCAACGGGAGACCCGTTGTCGCAGGTCGCACCACGGAAGACCTCAACAGTCTTCCAGCTGTCGTTGCGGACGTTGAAGCTGCGGGCGCCCAGACCGCTCACCACAGTGATGCAGCCATCCGTCCTGGCCGAGTAGGACCGCTCGTTGAAGTGGATCCGACCCTCGTAGTAGTGGTGGTTGCCGCCCTTCTCCTTGCCCTGGCCGGAGTCGCCACCGAGGGGCGCCGCCGCGGGAGCAGCCGCCTGACGAACAGCCGGAGCAGCCGGAGCCGCCTCCGTGCCGGCAGCAGCGGCGTAGTTGATGCCGGTGGCAGCAAGAGCTGCAGCGCCCGCGATAGCAGCGGTGACAGCAATGGAACGCTTGCTCATGTCAGTTTCTTCCTTCTCGGAGAGATCGGCCGGACAGCCGCTCTGCGAAAGAAGATACAGAAATCACCTCATTCATCACTTATAGGACGTGCTGAATATCCGAAAATTAATCCGTGTGGCCGTATCTCTGCGAAGGCTCCCGTCGGCTGAGGCATGCTCCTTCGACTCTCAATTGCCCTTTTTTGTACGGCAGTTGATGGCTCGTGAGCCCTGCCCAGCGACCCGTTGTCAGCTGCTCAAATTTCCTGAAGCCGTGTCGCAGGTTCCGCGTGGCGCGCCGTCACCCACGGCCCTGACCGGTCGGGGGCGAGGCTCGCCGACGCTGTGTCGAACCGCTGAACCGCGTCGAGAGTGGCCTCGTCCGGGGTTGTGCAGCTCGGTGGAAACCTGAAGTCGGTCGGATGCCCCGGGCGTTCGGGGCGCCTTCGGCAGTAACGGCCATCACCACATGGACCGGGCCGGTTCGAGACCTGCCCGTCCGGCCTGGATCGAGTCTTGGCTGGTGGCATGGCACTGACGGGCACCAGGTACTGATCTATCTCCGACTGCCGGCTCGCACCGAGCGCCGGTGTCCTCATGGACCACTCCAGCCTCGACTCCGACGACAAGACAGCCTCAGTGCCATGCAGGAGGTGATGGCCCTCGATGGCGGGTCCGAGTGGACCGCAGACGTGACCTGGTCAGACGCCGCTCACCCGGGCTTCTCACCTCCTGTCCGTGTCCGCCCGATGATCGGCAGCCAGGCCGCCGCCCCGGAAGCAGTCTTCGACCTCCCAGGCTGCGTCTCCACGTACACGCTCACCGAGCCCTACGAGCAGGGCAGGGGCACCACCGTCGTCACGGCCCGCGGCGAGGGCGAGGGCGACGCCCGCCTGTCCAGCCCGGCCTCAAGTCGCCACGGCCCTTGAGGCCGGCGGCTGGCCCCGCCACATCTACCGCCGCACCCCGGCATCCGGGATCACCGACCCGAGCCAACTCACCGCGCACGCCCTCAAATCCCTGGCAGTCATCCAGACCGGAGCCCCCGTGTGGGACGTCGAAGCCATCACCTCAGGCGGCGCCACGGCTGGGTCGGGATGGGGGCATCGGCGATCAGGTCCGCCTTTCCATCGAGGCCCAGTGAGCTGGGCGTTCGCCGGACAGACTCGAATGCCCGTCGGCGTCGAGGTCCGGCAGGACCACGACCAGCCCTGGCCGCTGGAGCACGCTCAGTTCGTCGGCATCACCTCGGACCACCAGCCGCACGCACCCTCCGGGCCCCGCGCCATACGGCCGGGGCCTTCCTCATTTCTGGAAAGTCCATGGCACCGCCCATGACCCCTGCCCCGTTCATCGACGCGCTCCGCGCCGAGTGCGTCACCGTCGTCGAGGTCGGCGACCGGCAGCACCACAACCGCAACCACAAGGGGCTGTGGGGCCCGGTCAACGGCGTGCCGATCCACTGCACCGTCGCCAAGAGCACCGCCTCCGCGGTCGCCATCTGTCGCAACGGTCACAGCGACCTGGCCGGCCGCTGCGCCACGGGGACATCGCCGAGGACGGCCGCGTGCACCTGGTCGGCTACGGCCGCGCCAACCATGCCGGCCTCGGCGACGACGACGTGCTGCGCGCCATCGTCGACGAGACCGCGCTGCCGCCGGACAACGAGGCGAACACCGACGGCAACCGGCACGGCGAGCAGTGGGCGCGGTCGCCCGACACTCCGTGCGTCGTGCCCCGTAGCTGTCGGGCGCATGGAGAAGCCCCGGCCGGATGATCCGGCCGGGGCTTCTCCATGTCGTGTACTCCGTCAGAGCGTTGGGCCGGGCGGCGTTGATCGCCTGCGTTTCGGCCGAACGTAGGCCGAGCTAGCGACCTTCGGGCGTGCCTTGCCTGACGCGCGGAACCACTACGGGATGCTTGAGTCGCAGCTAGAAACGTTCCTTCTGGGAGAAGGCTGTGTGGGGCGGGTGGGACTCGAACCCACGGCCGACGGATTATGAGTCCGCTGCTCTAACCGGCTGAGCTACCGCCCCGTTTCGGCGTGGCGCGTACATGTGTGCGCGCCGTCTGCCGCAGCATAGCCGCTCATACGATCTCCTGCTCCGGATGGTCGGCCTTGCTCGGGGTAGAGGACTCCGCGCGCCCGCGTACGGTTCCACCTGGCGAAGAAGACGACACGAAAAGACCCCCGGGGTTCCCGGGGGTCTTGTTCGTCAGCTCTCCCGACTGGACTCGAACCAGTAACCTGCCGGTTAACAGCCGGCTGCTCTGCCAATTGAGCTACAGGAGATCGAGCTCCCCCGACTGGACTCGAACCAGTAACCTGCCGATTAACAGTCGGCTGCTCTGCCAATTGAGCTACAGGGGAATGTCTCGTGCATCGAACGCACCTACCTTGGCACTCGCCAGGGGGCGTGCGCTCGCTGCGACACATACATTAGCGCAAGCAGGGGGGTGCTCCGCCAATCGGTTCCCCCGGTGATCACAAGGGAAGGGTGGCAGCCATGCGCTACCGGCTCACATTCGTCGCCGGTCTGGCCCTGGGGTACGTGCTCGGGACCCGGGCCGGACGCGAGCGCTACGAGCAGCTGAAGAAGTCCGCCCGCGAGTTCGCGCAGAACCCTGCCGTCCGGAACACGGCGGAGTCCGCGGCCCAGCAGACGCGTCAGATCGCGGGCAAAGCGCTGCACTCGGTGAGCGAGAAGGTCGAGAGCCGGGTCCCCGAGTCGGTGGCCGGCCGGGTCCGCTCGCTGCGGGAGCGCGGCCAGGGCGGCGACGGCTTCGAGGACGACTGGGGCACCAGCAACACCTGAGCCCCACGGCCCTGGCGAGAGCGGGTCCTCGGCCCGGCCCCGGCCCGCGGGACGGGGCCGGGGCGGAGTGCGGCAGAATTCAGTCATGGGGATAGTCGCCGGGCTGGACAGTTCGCCCGATTTCACTCGGATCGTGGTCTGTGACGCGGACTCCGGTGCCGTGCTCAAGCAGGGCTATGCCCCGCACCCTCTCGAACCCGGCGAGGGCGGTGGCCGTCCCGCCGATGTCGACCCACAGGCGTGGCTCCTCTCGCTCGGCGAGGCCGCGGGCGGCGGGCTGCTCGAAGGCGTGCAGGCCATCGGGGTCTCCGCGCAGCAGAACGCGCTGGTGCCGCTCGACTCGCAGGGCAACACCGTGCGGCCCGCGATGCCCGGGGGCGACAAGCGGACGCAGGCCGCGGCCGCGGATCTCATCGACCGGCTCGGCGGGCGCGAGGCGTGGGCACAGGCCGTCGGGTGTGTGCCGCAGGCCATGCATCCCGTGACGAAGCTGCGGTGGCTGGCGAGGAACGAGCCGGAGGCCGCGCAGCGGGTCGCGCTCGTGCTCCAGGCCCACGACTGGCTGGTGTGGCAGCTCCTCGGCCGGCCCTCGCGGCGGACCACCGACCGGGGCGGGGCCTCGGGCACCGGCTACTGGTCGGCGGCGAGCGGCTCGTACCGTCCTGATCTGGTCGAGCTGGCGCTCGGGCATCAGGCGATGCTGCCGGAGGTGCTCGGTCCGGGGGACGCGGCCGGCACCACTCCGGAGGGGCTGATCATCTCGGCCGGTACGGGCGAGACGATGGCCGCGGCGTTCGGGCTCGGGGTGCGTCAGGGCGACGCCGTGGTGTCGCTCGGCGCCTCGGGGTCGGTCATGGCGGTGCACCACGAGGCGCTGGCCGATCCGTCCGGGATGATCACCTCGCTCGCCGACGCGACCGGCATGCATCTGCCCGTCGTCCATACGCTCAATGCGGTGCGGGCCCTTCGGGGTACGGCCGACATGCTCGGGCTCTCCGGGATCGAGGAGCTGTCCGACCTGGCGATGAAGTCGACTCCCGGGTCGCACGGCCTGGTCCTGCTGCCGTATCTGGAGGGCGAGAAGACGCCGAATCTGCCGCACACCGCGGGCACGCTGAGTGGGCTGCGGCGGGAGTCGATGAAGCCGGAGCATCTCGCGCGGGCCGCGTTCGAGGGCATGCTGTGCGGGCTCGGGGACGCCATGGACGTACTGCGCGCGCGGGGGGTCGAGGTGCGGCGGATCTTCCTGCTCGGCGCGGCGGCCGAGCTGCCGGCGGTGCAGGCCGCGGCGCCGATGCTGTTCGGGACGCAGGTCGTGGTGCCGCAGCCCGCGGACTACGCGGCGCTCGGTGCGGCGCGGCAGGCCGCGTGGGCGCTGAACGGGCAGCTGCCGCAGTGGCAGGGCGCGGCGGCGCAGGTTCTGGAGCCGGGCGAGGAGTTGCCCGTCGGGCAGGCGGTGCGACAGCAGTTCACCGCCGTACGGGAACAGACGCACCCCGGAGCCTTCGATTCCGTGGGGGCGTGACCGCTTCGTCCCGCTCCACGTAGGTTTCTTGGCGGGCTCTTGGCTAAATCGGTTGAGGTAACGCGGGTGGAGTGTCGGACGATGGGGGTCGTGCACCACTGACCCCTCACCGGCCGACTTCGAGAGACCGAGCGTGCTCATACGACTCCTGCGGACCTACCTCGGTCCGTACAAGAAACCCATCGGCGTGCTGGTGCTGCTGCAGTTCCTGCAGACCTGCGCCTCGCTCTATCTGCCCACCCTGAACGCGGACATCATTGACAACGGTGTCGTGAAGGGGGACACGGGCTACATCCTGACGTTCGGCGCCATCATGATCGCGATCACCGTGGTCCAGATGGTCTGCAACATCGGCGCCGTGTACTACGGCGCCCGCACCGCGTCCGCGCTCGGACGGGACGTCCGGGCCTCCGTGTTCGACCGCGTGCAGTCCTTCTCGGCGCGCGAGATGGGCCAGTTCGGGGCGCCGTCCCTGATCACCCGCACGACGAACGACGTGCAGCAGGTCCAGATGCTCACGCTCATGACGTTCACGCTGATGGTGTCGGCGCCGATCATGTGTGTCGGCGGCATCGTCATGGCGCTGGGCCAGGACGTGCCCCTGTCGGGCGTGCTGCTCGCCGTGGTCCCGGTCCTCGGGATCAGCGTCAGCCTGATCGTGCGCCGCCTGCGGCCGCTGTTCCGCACCATGCAGGTGCGGCTCGACACGGTGAACCGGGTGCTGCGCGAGCAGATCACCGGCAACCGCGTCATCCGCGCCTTCGTCCGCGACGACTACGAGAAGGGTCGCTTCCGCGAGGCCAACGCCGATCTGACCGAGGTCTCCCTCGGCACCGGCAAGCTCCTCGCGCTGATGTTCCCGATCGTCATGACCGTGGTGAACATCTCGTCGATCGCCGTCGTCTGGTTCGGCGCGCACCGCATCGACAGCGGCGGCATGCAGATCGGCGCGCTCACCGCGTTCCTCGCCTATCTGATGCAGATCGTGATGAGCGTCATGATGGCCACCTTCATGTTCATGATGGTGCCGCGCGCCGAGGTCTGCGCCGAGCGCATCCAGGAGGTCCTCTCCACCGAGTCCAGCGTCGTGCCGCCGGCCTCGCCGGTGCGCGAGCTGCGCGACCACGGCCACCTGGAGATCCGGGACGCGGGCTTCCGCTATCCGGGCGCCGAGGAGCCGGTGCTCAAGGCCATCCAGGTCACCGCGCGCCCCGGTGAGACGACCGCCGTCATCGGCTCGACCGGCAGCGGCAAGTCCACCCTTCTCGGCCTGGTGCCGCGCCTGTTCGACGCGACCGACGGCGAGGTCCTGGTGAACGGCGTCGACGTGCGCACCATCGACCCCGCGCTGCTCGCCAGGACCGTCGGGCTCGTGCCGCAGAAGCCGTACCTCTTCGCGGGGACGGTCGCGACGAATCTGCGGTACGGCAATCCCGACGCGACCGACGAGGAGCTGTGGAACGCCCTGGAGGTGGCACAGGCCAAGGACTTCGTGAAGAAGCTGGAGAACGGGCTCGACTCCCCGATCTCGCAGGGCGGCACCAATGTCTCCGGCGGTCAGCGCCAGCGGCTCGCGATCGCGCGGACGCTGGTGCAGCGGCCCGAGATCTATCTCTTCGACGACTCGTTCTCCGCGCTCGACTACGCGACGGACGCCGCGCTGCGGGCGGCGCTGGGTCAGGAGACCTCCGAGGCGACCGTGGTGATCGTGGCCCAGCGGGTCTCCACCATCCGCGACGCGGACCGCATCGTGGTCCTCGACGAGGGCCATGTCGTGGGCACGGGCACCCATCACGAGCTGATGGCCGGCAATGAGACGTACCGGGAGATCGTTCTCTCCCAGCTGACGGAAGCGGAGGCGGCCTGATGGCGGGGCCAGGCGGGCGGATGATGGCCGGGGGCCCGGACCAGCGTTCGATGGACTTCAAGGGCTCGGGCAAGCGGCTCATCAGGCAGTTCAAGCCCGAGAGGACGACGATGTACGCGATGGTCGCGTGTGTCGTCCTGAGTGTGGGCCTGTCGGTGCTGGGCCCGAAGATCCTGGGCCGGGCGACCGACCTGGTCTTCGCGGGCATCATCGGGCGTCAGATGCCCGCCGGAAGCAGCAAGGCGCAGGTCATCGAGGGGATGCGGGCCAAGGGCGACTCCGGGGTCGCCGACATGCTCTCCGGGATCGACTTCACGCCCGGCCAGGGCATCGACTTCGGGGCCGTGGGCTCCGTGCTCGGGATCGCCCTGTTCACGTTCCTCGGGGCCGGGCTGCTGATGGCCGTGGCGACACGGCTGTCCAACCGGGCGCTCAACAAGACCGTCTTCCGGATGCGCGAGGACATCCAGGCGAAGCTGTCGCGCCTTCCGCTGTCGTACTTCGACAAGCGGCAGCGCGGTGAGGTCCTCAGCCGCGCCACGAACGACATCGACAACATCGGGCAGACGCTCCAGCAGACGATGGGTCAGCTCATCAACTCGCTGCTCACCATCATCGGCGTGCTGGTGATGATGTTCTGGATCTCGCCGCTGCTCGCGCTGGTGGCGCTGGTGACGGTGCCGCTGTCGTTCCTGATCGCGACGCGGGTCGGCAAGCGGTCGCAGCCGCAGTTCGTGCAGCAGTGGAAGACCACCGGCAAGCTGAACGCGCACATCGAGGAGATGTACACCGGCCACAACCTGGTGAAGGTCTTCGGGCGTCAGGAGGAGTCGGCGAAGGCGTTCGCCGAGCAGAACGACGCGCTCTACGAGGCCGGGTTCAAGGCGCAGTTCAACAGCGGGATGATGCAGCCGCTGATGTTCTTCGTGTCGAACCTGAACTACGTGCTGGTCGCCGTGGTGGGTGGCCTGCGGGTCGCCTCGGGTTCGCTGTCGATCGGTGACGTCCAGGCGTTCATCCAGTACTCGCGGCAGTTCTCCATGCCGCTGACGCAGGTCGCCTCGATGGCGAACCTGGTGCAGTCGGGCGTCGCGTCGGCCGAGCGGATCTTCGAACTGCTCGACGCGGACGAGCAGGAGGCCGACCCGGTGCCGGGCGAGAAGCCCGATCTGCTGCGCGGGCTCGTCGAGTTCGAGAACGTGTCCTTCCGCTACGAGCAGGACAAGCCCCTCATCGAGGACCTGTCCCTCGCCGTGGAGCCGGGGCACACCGTCGCCATCGTCGGCCCGACGGGCGCCGGCAAGACGACCCTGGTCAACCTGCTGCTCCGCTTCTACGAGGTCACCGGCGGGCGCATCACCCTCGACGGGGTCGACGTGGCGAAGATGTCGCGCGACGAACTCCGTTCCGGGATCGGCATGGTGCTCCAGGACACGTGGCTGTTCGGCGGCACGATCGCGGACAACATCGCGTACGGCGCGGCGAAGGACGTCACCCGGGAGCAGATCGAGGAGGCGGCGCGGGCCGCCCACGCGGACCGGTTCATCCGGACGCTGCCCGAGGGCTACGACACCGTGATCGACGACGAGGGGTCGGGGGTCAGCGCCGGTGAGAAGCAGCTCATCACCATCGCGCGCGCGTTCCTTTCGGACCCGGTGATACTCGTCCTCGACGAGGCGACGAGCTCCGTCGACACCCGTACCGAGGTGCTCATCCAGAAGGCGATGGCGCGGCTCGCCCACGGGCGGACCAGCTTCGTCATCGCTCACCGGCTGTCCACGATCCGCGACGCCGACACCATCCTGGTGATGGAGAACGGAGACATCGTGGAGCAGGGCACCCACGATGCGTTGCGCGCCGCGGGTGGGGCGTACGAGCGGCTGTACGAGGCTCAGTTCGCGCAGGCCGTGGTGGAGGTGGAGTAGCCGCGTCATGGGGGGGGTGGGGTTCTGCGTGCGGGTCGTTCGTGGCTGAGTGCGCCGTTCCCCGCGCCCCTGATGGTTCGACTGCGGGTTGTGGGGGTTGAGCGCGCCGTTCCCCGCGCCCCCGATGGTTCGACTGCGGGCTGTAGGGGTTGAGCGCGCCGTTCCCCGCGCCTCTTTTTTGGGGGGCCGCCCTCAGTCCAAGTAGCCCCTCAGCTGGTCCGCGAAAGCGTGGTCCCTGAGTTTGTTCAGGGTCTTGGACTCGATCTGGCGGATGCGTTCCCGGGTCACCCCGAATATGCGGCCGATCTCCTCCAGCGTGCGGGGGCGGCCGTCCGCCAGGCCGTAGCGGAGCTGGACCACCTTGCGTTCGCGTTCGCCGAGGGTGGAGAGGACCGCCTCCAGGTGTTCGCGCAGGAGGAGGAACGCGGCCGACTCGACGGGGGACGCCGCGTCGCCGTCCTCGATCAGGTCGCCCAGCGCGACGTCGTCCTCCTCCCCCACGGGCGCGTGCAGCGACACCGGTTCCTGGGCCAGGCGCAGGACTTCGCTGACCCGCTCCGGCGGCAGGTCGAGATGGGCGGCGACCTCTTCGGGCGTGGGTTCGTAGCCGCGTTCCTGGAGCATGCGGCGCTGGACGCGCACGACCCGGTTGATCAGCTCGACGACGTGCACCGGGACGCGGATCGTGCGGGCCTGGTCGGCGAGGGCCCGTGACATGGCCTGCCGGATCCACCAGGTCGCGTACGTCGAGAACTTGTAGCCGCGGGCGTAGTCGAACTTCTCGACCGCCCTGATCAGGCCGAGGTTTCCCTCCTGGACCAGGTCCAGCATGGTCAGGCCGCGGCCCACGTAACGTTTGGCGACCGAGACGACGAGGCGCAGGTTGGCCTCGATGAGGCGGCGCTTGGCCATCCGGCCCATCACGACGAGTTTGTCGAGGTCGATGGCGAGCTGGGAGTCCGGGTCGGGGGTGCCCGTCAGCTTCTCCTCCGCGAAGAGACCGGCCTCGACCTTGCGGGCCAGGTCGACCTCCTCCGCGGCCGTGAGCAGCGGGATCCGTCCGATCTCGCGCAGGTACTGGCGGAACAGGTCCGAGGAGGGGCCGCCCGTGTCGGTGCGGCCGCGCGAGGGCGGCGGCTCGGGAGTCTCGGAGTCCACCGTGTCCAGGAGGAGGGCGACGGGCGGGCGGGCACCGGCTTGCCGCGGTTCCGGGTCCGACTCCGACTCCGCATCCGGCTCGGCCAGCTCGGCCGTATCGGCCGGTTGCGGGGTGCCGGCGGGATCGTCGGGCGGGTCGGAGTCCGGATGGTTCTCCGGCCCCCGCTGCTGGGGGACGGCCGGGAGTGCCTCCGCGTCCGTGTCCGGCGCGGGGGCGCCCTGGGCGCTCTGACGTGCGGCACCGGTCTGGCTGAGGGTCTGGGTCTGCACGGGGGCGACCTCCAAGGTGATCGCTGCTGAGGCGTGCGGCAGGGGTACACCGGGATCGGCGACGGCGGCCACACCGCTGTCCGTCCCGTACGCGTTGGGCGGAACCGCGGGGGTGTCGGACCCGTTGTCGGGGTTCCGGCCGCGCTCCGAGGACTCAGGCACCGGACCCAGTGTGCTGTACGACACAACGCCGCCACGAGGGGCGTGCGGCGACTTTTTGAGTTCGTTCCGTGACCGCTCGGTTACCGTGCACAACGCCTGCCCCCGCGGGGCGGGACGAAACCGGCCGGGCGGGCCTCGCCCCGGACCGAAGGGGGCGCGGCGCTCAGAGCGCCTGCGCGCCGAGGTCCTGCAGTGCCCTGTCGTAGCGCTGAAGGACCATCAGCTCCTCCTGGACGGCGGACAGGCGTGCCGGGTCGCTGTGCGTGCCCAGACGGGTCAGGGAGCCCTGTACGTCCCGGATGCGCCGGTCGACGGCGCGGCGGCGCACGGCGACGAGCTGCTGGCCCGCGTAGACCTCGTCGACGGACCTGCGCAGGATGGCCTCGACGGCGAGCTCGGTGACCATGGCGCGCACCGCGTCGTCGGGGGCCGCCTCCCGTACCCGTACGAGATATGCCTGCGGGTCCTGGGTGCCGAGGTCGGCGCCGCCCGCCTCGATGATCGCCTCGCGCACCGCGGCGTACGGGGCGGCGGTGAACTCGTCCACGCCGTACGCGTCGAAGGCCGGGGAGACCAACTCGGGCCGCTGGAGGGCGAGTTTGAGCAGCTCGCGCTCGGTGGCGTACACGGGGTTGCGCAGCGTGAGGGCGGGGCCCGCGGCGGACGCGCGGGTCGCCGCGGCCTCGTAGGGCTGCTGCGGGCGGGCCGGGGCGGGGCCGCGGCCGCCGCGGTCCCGGGCCCAGCGGGCGAGCTGCGAGACGCGCTTGACGACGAACTGGGTGTCGAGGATGCCGAGCATGCCGGCGAGCTGGACGGCGACCTCGTGCTGCGCGCCGCTGTTCTTGATGCGGGCGACGACGGGGGCGGCCTCGTCGAGCGCGGCGGCGCGGCCTGCGGGGGTCTCCAGGTCGTAGCGGGAGACGATGTGGCGCAGGGCGAACTCGAAGAGGGGGGTGCGGGGTTCGACCAGGTCGGCGACCGCCTCGTCACCCTTGGCCAGGCGCAGGTCGCAGGGGTCCATGCCGTCAGGGGCGACGGCGATGTAGGTCTCGGCGGCGAACTTCTGGTCGTCCTCGAAGGCGCGCAGGGCGGCCTTCTGGCCCGCCGAGTCGCCGTCGAAGGTGAAGATCACGCGGGCGCTGCCGTTATCCATGAGGAGGCGGCGCAGGATCTTGATGTGGTCGCCGCCGAAGGCGGTGCCGCAGGTCGCGATGGCGGTCGTGATGCCGGCCAGGTGGCAGGCCATGACGTCCGTGTAGCCCTCGACGACGACCGCGCGGCTCGACTTGGCGATCTCCTTCTTGGCGAGGTCGATGCCGTAGAGGACCTGGGACTTCCGGTAGATCGGCGTCTCCGGCGTGTTCAGGTACTTCGGGCCGTTGTCGTCCTCGCGCAGGCGGCGGGCGCCGAAGCCGACGACCTCGCCGCCGATGTCGCGGATGGGCCACATCAGACGGCCGCGGAAGCGGTCGATGGGCCCGCGGCGGCCCTCCTGGGAGATCCCGGAGGTGATGAGCTCCTTGTCGGTGAAGCCCTTGCCACGCAGGAAGCGCGTGAGGTGGTCCCAGCCTGCCGGGCTGTAGCCGACGCCGAAGTGCGCGGCGGCGGCCTGGTCGAAGCCGCGCTCGGCGAGGAACTTGCGGCCGATCTCCGCCTCGGCGCTCTCCAGCTGGTCCATGTAGAACTGGGCGGCCACCTTGTGCGCCTCGACCAGGCGGATGCGCTCACCGCGCTGGTGCGAGGGGTTGTAGCCGCCCTCCTCGTACCGCAGCGTGATGCCCGCCTGGCCGGCGAGGCGCTCGACGACCTCGGAGAAGGAGAGGTGGTCGACCTTCATCACGAACGTGATGGTGTCGCCGCCCTCCTGGCAGCCGAAGCAATGGAAGAGGCCCTTGCTGGGGCTGACCTGGAAGGACGGCGACTTCTCGTCGTGGAAGGGGCACAGGCCCTTCAGGTTCCCGCCGCCCGCGTTGCGCAGTTGCAGGTACTCGGACACCACGGCGTCGATCGGGACCGCGTCCCGGACCGCCTTCACGTCCTCGTCATTGATCCTGCCTGCCACGCAAGGATTCTACGGCGGCCCGCCGACACTCACGTCACCCGTCCTCCCCCTCGAGGAGCTCCGTCAGCGCGACGGACGGATCCGCCAGGCGCTCCGCCCCGGGCCTGACCCCGGTGCGGATGAGGGCCTGGATGCTTTCCGTGACGTCCCACACGTTCACGTTCATCCCGGCGAGCACCCGCCCGTCCTTGAGCCAGAACGCGATGAACTGCCGCTTGCCCGCGTCCCCGCGGATGACGACCTGGTCGTACGAGCCGGGGGGCGCCCAGCCCGAGTACTCGAGGCCGACGTCGTACTGGTCGGAGAAGAAGTACGGCACACGGTCGTACGTCACCTCCTGCCCCAGCATGGCCCGGGCGGCCGCCGGGCCGCCGTTGAGCGCGTTCGCCCAGTGCTCGACGCGCAGCCGGGTCCCGAAGAGCGGGTGCTGCACGGCCGCCACGTCACCGGCCGCGTAGATGTCCGGGTCGGAGGTGCGCAGCGAGGCGTCCACGGCGATGCCGCCGCCGCTCGACCGGTCGGCGAGTTCGATCCCGGCGGACTCGGCGAGCGAGGTGCGCGGGGCGGCGCCGATCGCGGCGAGCACGTCGTGGGCCGGGTGCTCGTCGCCGTCGTCGGTGAGGGCGGCGAGGACCATGCCGTCCTGGCCGGTGATGGCGGTGAGGCGGGTCCCGAAGTGGAAGCGGACGCCGTGCTCGGCGTGCAGGTCGGCGAAGATCTGGCCGATCTCGGGGCCGAGGACCGCGTGCAGCGGGGTCGCCTCGGGCTCGACGACGGTGACCTCGGCGCCGTACTCGCGGGCCGCCGCGGCGACCTCCAGGCCGATCCAGCCCGCGCCCGCGATCACGAGGTGGCCGTTGTCCCGGCCGAGGGAGGCGAGGACGCCCCTGAGGCGCTCCGCGTGGGCGAGGCGGCGCAGATGGTGCACGCCGGCGAGATCGGTGCCCGGGATGTCCATGCGGCGCGGCTCCGCGCCGGTGACCAGGAGCAGCTTGTCGTAGTGGACGACCGTGCCGTCGCCCAGCCGGACGTTCTTCACGGCAGGGTCGACCGCGACGACGGTCTGGCCGAGGTGCAGCTCGATGTCGTTCTGTGCGTACCAGGCCGGTTCGTGGACGAAGACGCTGTCCCGTTCCTCCTTGCCCTGGAGATAGCCCTTGGACAGGGGTGGGCGTTCGTACGGATGATCCCCCTCGTCCCCGATGAGGATCACTCTGCCGTTGAAGCCCTCGGAGCGCAGCGTCTCAGCCGCTTTCGCTCCGGCGAGCCCGCCTCCGACAATGACGAACGTCTGATCCGCGTCGACCACGTGATGCCTCCTCTTTGCCATGGCGCCATATGCGAGCGTCCCGCACGGAGCGTGATGCGGGAAGGGGGCATGGCCCGAACAGGGCATCTTTTCGTCACGCCCAGTGGTCGATGGCCGGTTTCGCGACGAGTGGGACGCCCAGGACGACCGTGCACGGGAGCGCCCCTCAGGGACGGGGCCCGGTGAGCCGTGCGTGCAGCTCGCGGGCCGAGGCGTCGGTGAGGGAGGCGATCTGGTCGACGATCACGCGCTTGCGGGCGCGGTCGTCGCCCGCCGTGTCGAACAGGGCGCGGAACTGCGGGTCGAGACCGTCGGGCGCGCGGCGGGTGAGCGCCTCGGCGAGTTCCGCCACGACGATGCGCTGGTCGGCGCGGAGCCGCTCCTGCTGCGGGCGCTGCATCACGTACCGGTCGGCGACCGCCTTGAGGACCGCGCACTCGTGCCGGGCCTCGCGCGGCACCACCAGTTCGGCCTCGTAGCGCGTGAGGCGGCCCGTGCCGTGGCGGGCCCGGGTGGCGGCCTCGGCCGCGAGGCAGAAGCGGCCGATGAGCTGGCTCGTCGCGTCCTTGAGGCGGGCCTGGGCGACGGCCGTTCCGTCGTAGCCGTGCGGCCACCACTCCTGGTCGAGGAGCCGGTCGAGCGCCGCCGCGAGCTCTTCGGGGTCCGTGTCCGCCGGTACGTAACGGCCGATCGCGACCGCGTAGATGTCCCGGCGCTCGGGCTCCGCGTGCAGCATGTTCGGGTCGAGGTGGCCGGCGTGCAGCCCGTCCTCCAGGTCGTGCACCGAGTACGCGACGTCGTCCGACCAGTCCATGACCTGCGCCTCGAAGCAGGTCCTGCGCTCGGGTGACTCCTTGCGGACCCAGTCGAACACCGGGCGGTCGTCCTCGTACACACCGAACTTGGGCGAGGCCGGGTCGGTGGGGTGGCCGCCGCGGGGCCACGGGTACTTCGTCGCGGCGTCGAGCGCGGCGCGCGTGAGGTTCAGTCCCACACTGACCAGCTCGTCCGTGTCGGCGCTGTGGACGAAGCGCTTGGGTTCGATACGCGTCAGCAGGCGCAGCGACTGCGCGTTCCCCTCGAAGCCGCCGCAGTCCTGCGCCACCTCGTTCAGCGCCTGTTCGCCGTTGTGCCCGAAGGGCGGGTGGCCCATGTCGTGCGAGAGACAGGCCGTCTCGACGAGGTCCGGATCGCAGCCGAGTGCCGCGCCGAGCTCCCGGCCCACCTGCGCGCATTCCAGGGAGTGCGTCAGCCGGGTGCGGGGGCTGGCGTCCCAGGCGCGGTTCATCGTGCCCGGGGTGACGACCTGGGTCTTGCCCGCGAGGCGGCGCAGTGCCGAGGAGTGCAGGACGCGGGCGCGGTCGCGCTGGAAGGCGGTGCGGCCGGGGCGTTTGTCGGGCTCGGGTGCCCAGCGCTCCACCGACGCGGCGTCATAGCCGGACGGGTCGGTGGCGTGGGTCGGGGCGGTCGGGGCGGTCGGGTTCGATTTCGCTGCGGGTGTCTCGTGTTGTGGTGCGGGTGCTTCGTGTCTGGCTGCGGGTGTCCCGTGTTTCGCTGCGGGTGTCTCGTGCGTGCCTTCCATGGACTGACAGTAAGGGCATGCGGTGACAAACGGTCAGGCCGACGTGAGTTGCCGCTGCAAGGGGGTGGCCGCCAGGGAGGCGACGGTCCCGTCGTAGTGGTGGAGGAGGAGGCGGGCCATCGCCGTGTGTGCGCCGAGCGGGGCCGCGGCTATCCAGGGGGCGGCCTGCGCGCACTGGGTGGCGAAGCGGCCCGGCGCCGTGAAGTACGCGGCGACGGCGGCGCGGTGCCTTCCTCTGACGGCGAGGGCACGCAACGCGGCCGGGACCGTGGGGGCGGCGGCACTCGCGTAGGCGGGCACGACCGGGACGCCCAGCCGCTCGGCCAGGAGCGCGGCCGTGCGGGCCGTGTCGACGGCCGAATCGGGGTCGCGGGAGCCCGCCGCCGCGAGGACCACGCCGCTCGTCCTGCGCGTGCGGGCGTCGGGGCGCGGGTCCCAGCCCGCCTCCACCAGACGCGCGTACAGCGTTTCCACCAGGAGCGGGTGGGGGCCCAGCGGCTGGGCGACGCGGGCCGTCAGGTGCGGGGCCGTGGCCAGGGCTGCCGGGATGTCCTGCTTGACGTGGTAGCCGCGCGACAGGAGCAGCGGGGCGAGGACGGCCCTGCCGGGGGCGAGGCCCGCGAGGGTGTCGGTCAGGAGCGGTTCGTTCAGCTCGATGTGGCCGAGGTGGACGGGGAGTCCCGGGCGTTCCTCGCGCACCTTGTCGAGCAGGGCGTGGACCGTGGCGAGCGCCCTCGGGTCGCGGCTGCCGTGCGCCACCACCACCAGGGCGGGCGGGGTGTGCGGGGCGGGTGGGGCGGGCGGTGCCTGCGGGGGTGTACGGCGGCTGCCGTCGAGGCGGACGTGGCTGAGCTGGGTGCCGAGCTGGCTGGTGATCCTGGTCATGAGTTGCGCCGTACTGTCGAGGTGGGCCGTGCCGGTGGGCTCGTCGCGATGGTGTTTCGACGCCGTCATGAATTGATCCTGCCCGGGGGAGGTTGCGGCGTCGTTGCGGGGCGGTGACGCGTCGCTTCCCCGGGGCTCACCGGGTGTTCGGGCGGATGTGAGGTGGTCGGGGTCGGGGTCCTCGCCTGCCCTGTGAACCGGCCGGCGTAGACGTGCGTCCAGTCGTGCGACGACGATTTCGAGCAGGGGTGGTCAGTGGTGCGGATCCGGTTGCCGCGTACGCGGCGGGGGTGGCGGCGGTTCGTGCAGGGCGCGATGGCCGTGTGTGTGCTGACGCTGTTGCCGGCGACGTGGCTGTTCGTCGTGACCGGGGACCGGCTGCGCACGGTCGACGATGCGCCGCGCACCGATGTCGCCGTCGTGTTCGGGGCCGGGCTGTGGGAGGGCGAGCCGTCGCCCTATCTCGCGCACCGGCTCGACGCGGCGGCCCAGCTCTACCGCGACGGGCGGATCCGGGTGGTCCTCGTGACCGGCGACAACAGCCGCGAGGACTACGACGAGCCCGACGCGATGCGGGCCTATCTGACCCGGCACGGGGTGCCCGGCAAGGCTGTCGTCAGCGACTACGCCGGGTTCGACACCTGGGACTCTTGCGTGCGGGCCAAGAAGATCTTCGGGGTCGACCGGGCCGTGCTGATCAGCCAGCGCTTCCACATCCGGCGCGCGGTCGCCCTGTGCGAGGCCGCGGGCGTCTCCTCGTACGGCGTCGGTGTCGACGACCGGCACGACGTGACCTGGTATTACGGCGGGGCCCGTGAGGTGTTCGCGGCGGGCAAGGCCGTGCTCGATTCCGTGTTCCGGCCCGATCCCCGGTTCCTCGGGGACAAGGAGCCTGGGGTTCGGGAGGCGCTGGGGGTGGGGCGTCGCTGAGCGTTGCTCTGGGGGTGGGGCGTGGCTGAGCTTCGCTCTGGAGGTGGGGCGTCGCTGAGCGTTGCTGTGGAGGTGAGGCGTCGCTGAGCGTTGCTCTGGAGGTGAGGCGCCGCTGAGCTTCGCTCCGGAGGTGGCGCGTGGCTGAGCCTCGCTCTGGAGGTGAGGCGTCGCTGAGCCTCGCTCTGGAGGTGAGGCGTCGCTGAGCCTCGCTCTGGAGGTGAGGCGTCGCTGAGCCTCGCTCTGGAGGTGAGGCGTCGCTGAGCCTCGCTCCGGAGGTGAGGCGTCGCTGAGCCTCGCTCTGGAGGTGGCGCGTGGCTGAGCCTCGCTCCGGAGGTGGCGCGTGGCTGAGCCTCGCTCCGGAGGTGAGGCGTCGCTGAGCCTCGCTCTGGAGGTGAGGCGTCGCTGGGCTTCGTCCAGCGGGTGCGGACTCGCTCATGCGCCTCGTGTGCCGTGGGGCGGGGCCGCGGGGGTGTGTCCGTCCTCGCCATCGCGGCGCCTCCGCCCTGTGTACCTTGACCGGCGCCCGCACCTCCGTGCTGCGGGCGGACACACCCCCACGTCCCCTCGCGACGGTTTTGCGGCTGATCCGCCGTTTCTCGTTTCTCACCGGTCCGCCGGTGAGGCGTCTCCTCGCAGCGGTTTCGCGGCTCATCCGGCGTTGTTCTCACGCGCCCGCCAGTAGCGCTAAGAGGGCGTCGTGTCCTGCGTGTAATCGGGCGTGGGCTGTCGCGTAACAGCATGCGCGCAAGGTGGGCCCATGCTCACTGTCACGCCCACCCACTGCCCCTACTGCTCCCTCCAGTGCGGGATGAATCTCGTCCCCACCGCCTCTGGTGTTGTCGGGGTCGAGGAGCGTGCCGGGTTCCCGGTCAATCGTGGCGCCCTGTGCGGGAAGGGGCGTACGGCCGCTGCCGTGCTGGCACCCGGCGTGCGGCTGACGGGACCGCTGGTCCGCAGGGGCGGCGTGCTGGAGCCCGCCTCGTGGGACGAGGCGCTCGGCCTGGTCGCCGACGGGCTTTCCCGTACGCGTTCGGCTCATGGCCCGGACGCGTGCGGGGTCTTCGGCGGGGGCGGGCTCACCAACGAGAAGGCGTACGGGCTCGGGAAGTTCGCCCGGGTCGTGCTCGGGACCTCCCAGATCGACTACAACGGCCGGTTCTGCATGTCGTCCGCCGCGGCGGGGCAGCTCGCCGCGTTCGGGCTCGACCGCGGGCTGCCGTTCCCCCTGGAGGACATTCCTCGTACGGGATGTGTGGTTCTGGTCGGGTCGAACATGGCCGAGACCATGCCCCCCGCGGTCCGCTATCTGAACGAACTGCGGGAGAACGGCGGCACGCTGGTCGTCATCGACCCCCGCCGTACGCGCACCGCCGAGCTCGCCGACCTCCATCTCGCGCCCCGGCCCGGGACCGATCTCGCCCTGGCCCTCGGGATGCTGCATCTGGTGGTGACCGAGGGGCGGGTCGACGAGGAGTTCGTGCGCGCCCGGACGCGGGGCTGGGAGGACGCGCGGGCCGCCGTGATGGCGCACTGGCCCGAGTACGTGGAGCGCGTGACCGGGGTCTCCGTGCCTCAACTGCGCGAGGCCGTGCGGATGTTCTGTGAGCCCGAGGCCGCCATGGTGCTCACCGCGCGCGGGCCCGAGCAGCAGTCCAAGGGCACCGACACCGTGGGCGCCTGGATCAACCTGTGCCTCGCGACCGGGCGAGCAGGGCGGCCCCTTTCCGGGTACGGGTGCCTGACCGGGCAGGGCAACGGGCAGGGCGGGCGCGAGCACGGGCAGAAGGCCGACCAGCTGCCCGGGTACCGCAAGCTGACCGACCCGGCGGCGCGTGCGCACGTGGCCGGTGTGTGGGGCGTGGACCCCGACTCCCTTCCCGGCCCCGGCCGTTCCGCGTACGAGCTGCTCGACGCGCTGGGGCATGACGTACGGGCGCTGCTGGTCATGGGGTCGAATCCGGTGGTTTCGGCCCCTCGTGCCGCCCATGTGGAAGGGCGGTTGCGGTCGCTCGACTTTCTGGCCGTGGCGGATGTGGTGCTTTCCGAGACCGCCGCCCTCGCCGATGTGGTGCTGCCCGTGACCCAGTGGGCCGAGGAGACGGGGACCGTGACCAGCCTGGAGGGACGCGTGCTGCTGCGGCGTCGCGCCGTCATGCCTCCGGACGGGGTGCGCAGCGATCTGGAGGTGCTGCGTGAGCTCGCCGGGCGGCTGGGGGTGGAGAAGGGTTTCCCCGCCGATCCGGAGGAGGTCTTCGAGGAGCTGCGGCGGGCCTCGGAAGGGGGAGCCGCCGATTACGCGGGGATCTCCTACCGGCGGCTCGTCGAGGAGGACGGGGTGTTCTGGCCCTGTCCGGAAGAGGAACATCCGGGGACGCCCCGGCTCTTTCTGGAACGGTTCGCCACCGAGGACGGACGGGCCCGCTTCGTCGCCGTCTCGCATCGCGCGGCCGCCGAGGAGCCCGACGCCGAGTTCCCGGTCCATCTGACGACGGGGCGCGTCGTGTCTCAGTACCAGTCGGGTGCGCAGACCCGGCGCGTGGCCGAGCTGAACGCCGCCGCGCCCGGCCCCTTCGTGGAGCTGCATCCCCGGCTCGCCGCGCGGATCGGGGTGGCTGAGGGCGAGCCGGTCGCCGTCGTCTCCCGGCGCGGGCGGGCCGAGGCGCCCGCCCGGATCACCACGGGAATCCGGCCCGACACGGTGTTCATGCCGTTCCACTGGTCAGGCGCCGGGCGCGCCAATAACCTGACCAACCCCGCGCTCGACCCGACGTCCCGGATGCCGGAGTTCAAAGTGTGCGCGGTACGCGTCGAGGCGGCCGGCACCGGTTCCGGTGACCGCCCGGGCGATGTGGTTCAAGTTTGAAACACGGCGGCCGTGCGGTTAGCTTGGGGCTGTAGCTTGAAAGTTCAAGCATATCGATTTCCGAGTCAGGAGACCCCACGTGACCTCTCTCGCGAACCAGCTCGGTCCGCTTCGCGCGCCCGGTACCCCCACCCCTGCCGCGCCCGCCCACGCCTATGACCTCGGTCTTCTCGTACTGCGCCTCGCCCTCGGCCTGACCATGGCCGCGCACGGCACGCAGAAGCTCTTCGGCTGGTTCGGCGGGGGCGGAATCGACGGCACCGGGCAGTTCTTCGCCGCCTCCGGCTACCCGTCACCCAAGGCGTTCGCCGCGGTCGCCGGGTTCAGCGAGACCCTCGGCGGGCTCGGCCTCGTGCTCGGCCTGCTCACCCCGCTGGCCGCCGCGGCCGTGGCCGGCACCCTGGTCAACGCCATCGCCGTGAAGTGGGGCGGCGGATTCTTCGCGCCGCAGGGCATCGAGTACGAGCTCCTGATCGCACTCGGCGCGGTGGCTCTCGCCCTGACCGGCCCCGGGCGCATCGCCGTCGACCGCTTCCTGCCGGGGCTCCGGTCCCACCGCCTCGGATACGGCGTCGGCGCCGTGGCGCTCGGTGTGGTGGTTGCGGGGATCACCCTGCTGCTGCGTAAGTGACACCGTGGATCGGTGACGTGCGGCCGCGTATCGGTGACGTGCGGCTGTGAGTTGGCGAGTTGGTTGGTTGGTTCCGGTGAGTTGGACCGTGAGCCGGCTTGCTGGTGAGCGGTGGTCGGCCGCGAGTCGGTAAGTCATGGTGGCCCGGGCGCCGGCGCGCTCGGGCCGGCGGGCTTTCCGGCCCGTGCCGTTCAGGCCCCGCCCGTCTCCCCCTCGATCCACGCCAGGTACGCGGCGCTCCCCCGTACCACCGGCGTCGCGATGATTTCCGGGGTGTCGTAGTCGTGCGCCTCCAACAGCCATGACTCCAGGGCCGCGTAGCCGTCGGCCGTGGTCTTGAGGAGCACCTGCCACTCCTGGGCGGTCTCCGTGTTGCCCTGCCAGCGGTAGACCGACGTGACCGGGCCCGCGATCTGGGCGCAGGCCGCCAGGCGCGCCTCGACCGCTCCCGCGGCCAGGGCGCGGGCCTTGGCCTCGCCGTCGGTCGTGGTGAGGACCGTCAGGGCCAGTGCGTTCATGTCCGTTCCTTTCGCGGGCCGTGCACACCTGATTCTGCACGTGAACACCTATTCACAGCTCCACCACAGAGGCGCTATGGACATGACATGTCATGGACCCTTAAATCTGAGGCGTCATCAGTGTGACCCCCCTCAGCGCGCCCGCGCGCCGTCACTAGGAGCCCGATGAGACCTGCCCGGACCACATCGCGACTCACCACCGCCGGCATAGCCACGGCGGCCGCCACCCTCCTGGCCGCCGCCCTCGCCCCCACCGCGGGCGCCGACACCGCCCCGCCCACCCGCGCCGACGCCGTCCGCAACGCCGCGGCCGCGCTGCACGCGGTGGCCGGGGACCTCGGGCTCACCTCGGCTCAGGGCACCTCCGTGCGGGACGTCGTCGTCGACCCGGACGGCACCCAGCACGTGCGCTACAACCGCACCTTCCGCAAGCTCCCCGTCCTCGGCGGTGACTTCGTCGTCCATCTGAACCGCGACGGCGGCTACCGCTCGGCGAACCGCGCGGTCCGCGGCGACCTCGCCGTGCCGAGCGTGACGCCGGCGCTCCCCGCCCCGAAGGCCGCCGACCTCGCCGCCACGGCGCTGCGCGCCGCCAACCCGGGCGAGCTCCTGCGCAAGGTCGTCGCCAAGCCCGCGCTCGTCGTGGACGCGCTGCACGGCGCGCCGAAGCTGGCCTGGCGCACCGACGCCGCCGGCAAGGACTCGCTCGGCAACCCGGTCGCCCGTGTCGTCCTCACCGACGCCACCACCGGCAAGCAGATCGACGCCTGGGACAGCATCGAGACCGCGACCGGCGACGGGAAGTCCCTCTACTCGGGCACGGTGCCGCTGGAGACGACCCAGTCCGGGTCGACGTACCAGCTCAAGGACGCGACGCGCGGCGGCACCTACTCGGGTGACGCGCAGAACAAGACCGACGGCTGCATCCTGACCATCTGCTGGAGCCGCGCTCCCGCGGTGGTGTTCACCGACGCCGACAACCACTGGGGCACCGGCGCGAACGCCGACCGCTCGTCGGCCGCCGTGGACGCCCAGTACGGGACCGACACGACGTGGGACTACTACAAGAACGTCCACGGCCGTAACGGCATCGGCGGCGACGGCAAGGGCTCGTACAACCGCGTCCACTACGGCAGCAACTACAACAACGCCTTCTGGGACGACACCTGCTTCTGCATGACGTACGGCGACGGTGACGGCTCGACGTTCGGGCCGCTGGTGGCGCTCGACGTCGCCGGGCACGAGATGTCGCACGGCGTCACGTCGAAGACGGCGGGGCTCACCTACTCGGGCGAGTCCGGCGGCCTGAACGAGGCGACGTCCGACATCTTCGGCACGCTCGTCGAGTTCTACGCGAACAACGCGTCCGACCCGGGCGACTGGCTCATCGGCGAGAAGATCGTGAAGCCCGGCTTCGGCCAGCCGGCGCTGCGCTTCATGGACAAGCCCAGCAAGGACGGCAACTCCGCGGACTGCTGGAGCTCGTCGGTCGGCAACCTCGACGTGCACTACTCGTCCGGGGTCGCCAACCACTTCGCGTACCTGCTCGCCGAGGGCAGCGGGCCCAAGGTCATCGGCGGCGTCCAGCACAACAGCACGACGTGCAACGGCTCGACGCTGAGCGGCATCGGCAAGGACAAGCTCGGCAAGATCTGGTACCGGGCCCTGACCGTCTACATGACGTCCTCGACGAACTACGCGGGCGCCCGCACGGCGACGCTCAGCGCGGCGAAGGACCTGTACGGGGCCGGCAGCGCGGAGTACGCCGCCGTGGCCGCGACCTGGTCGGCCGTGTCCGTGGGCTGACATCGCACCTGTGTGACCGAGGGTCCCCGCCGCCGACGGCCGCGGGGACCTTCGTCCGTCCGGTCTCAACTGCCGTACGGGCGCACCTCCTTCGCCTCTCGCAGCGCCTTCGCCCACCACGCCAGCTGGTCGAGCA
Organism: Streptomyces longhuiensis; assembly: GCF_020616555.1. Classification (NCBI taxonomy): domain Bacteria; kingdom Bacillati; phylum Actinomycetota; class Actinomycetes; order Kitasatosporales; family Streptomycetaceae; genus Streptomyces; species Streptomyces longhuiensis. The sequence continues at coordinate 3,510,314 of NZ_CP085173.1, forward strand.
TCGACTTCGCCGCGGCGGCCGGCGCCTCGGGGTCCCGGTGGGCGCCGGTCGCGTCGAAGTGGCTGCCCGCGTTGGCGAAGGAGACGGTGTCCCTCACCGTGACGGCGTGCAGCTCGGCGAAGACGGTGCGCAGGTGCTCGACCGCGCGCAGGCCGCCGGAGATCCCGCCGTAGGAGACGAAGCCGACGGGCTTGGCCTGCCATTCGGCGTGGTGCCAGTCGATGACGTTCTTGAGGGCCGCCGGGTAGGAGTGGTTGTACTCGGGCGTGAGGACGACGAAGGCGTCGGCCGCGGCCAGCTTCGGGGTGACCTGGGCCAGCTCGGCCCGCACCTCGGGGGACGGGTCGTAGGAGAGCGCGGTGGGCAGGTCGGTCGCGGCCACGTCGATCACGTCGACGGCGAAGTCGGGGCGCTCCCCGAGCAGGGACATGAGCCAGTCGGCGACGACGGGGCCGAAGCGGCCCTCGCGGTTGCTGCCGATGACGACGGCGACCCGGACGGGGGCCTCGGTACGGGCGGAAACGGGGGCGGCGGACGGTGCGGCTGTGGTGTTCATGGCGCAAGCCTCGTACCTGAAGTTTGGTTGAGGTCAAGCGGGCACCCCGGGAGTCCGGTCACCCGTTCACCGGCGCGGGCTCCACCTGCGGGTTCTTTTCTTCGACACGCCGGTGACCTGCCGGAACGTTCCTGCCGGGATGTCAGATGACGCCCTTTCACCAGTTTTCTGATGGTGCATCAGGAGGCGTCCCGGGGCGAGTGCCACTTACCTCGGTAGGGCAGGGGCGTGACCGACGCAGCGGCACTTGGGGGTGCCGCGGGCCGTGCCCCCTCGGAGGAGCACGACACGATGCGCACATCCCGCCTGCTGCCCGCTGCCGCGCTCGCCGCGGCCGCCGCGGCGCTGACCGCCGCGCCCGCGTACGCCGGCTCGGGCGGCCTCACGGTGTACCCGGCGAACGCCGTCGCGGGCGCCACGGTCACCGTCAACACCACCGCGTGCGGTGCTGCTCGCGCCGCCGCCGGGGACGCGAGCGCGGTCGGCGCGGGCCCCTTCATGCTCGCCCCGGGCAAGCACGCGAAGGACGCCGAGGGGCGCTTCCAGGTGCCTCCGTCGGCGCAGCCCGGAACGTACGAGATCGTCGCGAAGTGCTCCGGCGGCGGGCAGGTGACGGGCGACCTGATCGTCGCGCTCGCCTCCTCCTCGGACCAGGTCCCCCCGAAGGGCCATGTGAAGACGGGGGTCGGCGGCGCGCTCGGCACCGACCCCGTGAAGACCGCGGCGGGAGTGGCAGCGCTTGCCGTCGCCGCCGCGGGCGGTACCTGGCTCCTGCATCGCCGGGCGAGAGGCGAAGGGATCTGACGGGGGCCGGACGGACGACCTCCGCTGTCCCTCCGGCCCCCTGGTACCGCTTGTCCTCTCCTCCCCCGGCCGCGCACCCCCTCGCGCGGCCGGGGGAGGAAGGCGCCCCCACCCGCTTCGACCTGGAGAACCCGATGCCACAGGTGCCCCTCCGACGAGCCGTCAGCGGACTCATAGCCGCGGTCACCGCTCTCGCCCTGGGCCTGGGCGCCTGGCTGCTGTACCAAGGGACCGAGACGCAGGGACCGCCGCAGCCGTCCGCCGCGCAGGCCGCGTCCGCGCACCCCGGCACCGGCCACGAGCCGCCCGGCGCGGCCCCCCTCTCCCCCTCGCCGCCCGACCGCATCCGCATCCCGTCGATCCGGGTGGACGCGCCGCTCATGGGACTCGGCCTGACCCCGCAGGGCAGCCTGGACGTCCCGCCGCCGCAGGAGAAGAACCTGGCCGGCTGGTACGAGGCCGGGACCGCGCCCGGCGTCCGCGGCACGGCGATCGTGGCCGGCCACGTCGACAACGCCGACGGCCCCGCCGTCTTCTACGACCTGGGCGCCCTCGCCAAGGGCCGCACCATCGAGGTCGACCGCCGCGACGGCTCCGTCGCCGTGTTCACCGTCGACGCCGTCGAGGTCTACGACGCCAACGCCTTCCCCGACAAGAAGGTGTACGGCGCGGCGGACCGGCCCGAACTGCGCGTCATCACCTGTGGCGGCGGCTACTCGAAGCAGACCGGCTACCGGGGCAACGTCGTGGTGTTCGCCCATCTGACCGGCAGCCGCTGAGCCCTCACACCGACTCCCCTCGCGCGCTGAGCGCAGCGTTCCCCGTGGGAAACGGGAGGGATGCGGCCGGGTAACACCGGCCCCGCAGGCTTCGGTGCATGACCTTTTCGACGGACCTTGGGCGCGTGGTGGTGATCGGCTCCGGCCTCGCCGGTACCCGGCTCGCCCGGCGCCTGGGCTCGGCCGCCGTACTCGTCGGCGAGGAGGCGCACGCCCCGTACAACAGGGTGCTGCTCGCCGAGGTCCTCGCGGGCAGCTACGGCGCCGACGTCATCGCGCTGCCCCGTCACACCGGGACCCACCTGCGCACCCGCGCCGTCCGCGTCGACCGCGCCGAGCGCGTGGTGCGCTGCGAGGACGGCTCCGACGTCCCGTACGACACCCTCGTGCTCGCCACCGGATCGAACCCGGTCCTGCCGCCGCTGCGCGGACTGTTCGCGCCGGGCGCGGCGGAGCTGCCGGACGGTGTGCACGCCTTCCGCACCATGGACGACTGCCTGGCCCTGTCGCGGGCGGTGGCTCCCGGTGTACGCGCCGTCGTCGTCGGTGGCGGGCTCCTCGGGGTGTCCGCGGCCCGTGCGCTCGCTCTTCGCGGCGCCCAGGTGGTGCTCACCCAGCAGTCCGAGCGCCTCATGGAGCGCCAGCTCGACCCCCGGTCCTCGCACCTGGTGCACGAGCACCTCACCGCGCTCGGCGTCGAGGTGCACACGCAGTGCCGGGTACGGGGCGTGGGCGTCGTCGACGGCGCGGTCCGCCGCGTCGAGCTCGCCGACGGCTACGTCCTCGACACGGATCTGACGGTCCTCGCCTGCGGTGTCCGTCCCCGGACGGGTCTCGCTGCGGCGGCCGGGCTCGATGTGCGCGAGGGGATCGTCGTCGACGACGAGCTGCGCACGTCGGACCCCCACGTCCGCGCGGTCGGGGACTGCGCCCAGCACGCGGGCCGCGTCTACGGGCTCGCGACCCCGGCCGTCGAACAGGCCGACGCGCTCGCCGACAACCTGCTCTCCGGGCGGCGGCGCCCCTACGCCGGCACCCGCACCCTCACCCGGCTGACCCTGCCGCACGAGGCCGGGCCGCTCGACCTCGCGGCGTTCGGCGAGCCCGAGGCCCTGCCCGGTGACGACGTCGTGCAGCTCGCCGACGCCACCCGCGGCACGTACCGCAAGGTCGTCGTCCGCGGTGACCGGCTCGTCGGCGGAGTCCTGGTCGGCGAGCTCGGCACGGTCGGGGCGCTCGCCCGGGCCTGGGAGGCCGACGACCCGCTGCCCGACGACGGCGCACCCCTGCTCCACCTGCTCACTCACGACGGAGGCCTCTGAGATGACCACCATGCCCACACTCGTACTCGTCGGCCACGGCATGGTCGGCCAGCGCTTCCTTGAGGCCCTGGCCGAGCGCGGTCTCACGGACACGCACCGCGTCGTCGTGCTGTGCGAGGAGCCGCGCCCCGCCTACGACCGGGTCCAGCTCACCTCGTACTTCTCGGGCCGCACCCCGGACGAACTCTCACTCACGGACGCCGCGTTCATCGCCCGGCACGGCATCGAGCTGCACCTCGGGGACCCGGCCGAGCACATCGACCGCGCGACGCGGACGGTCACGGCACGCTCGGGCCTCCAGGTCACGTACGACACGCTCGTCCTCGCCACCGGCTCCTACCCGTTCGTGCCGCCCGTGCCCGGCAAGGACGCGACGGGCTGTTTCGTGTACCGCACGATCGAGGACCTGCTCGCGATCGAGGAGTACGCGAAGCGGCGCGCCACCACCGGCGCGGTGGTGGGCGGCGGGCTGCTCGGCCTGGAGGCGGCCGGCGCCCTGCGCGGCCTCGGCCTCGACACGCACGTCGTGGAGTTCGCGCCGCGTCTGATGCCGGTGCAGGTCGACGAGGGCGGCGGCGCGGCCCTCCTGCGCACCATCACGGGCATGGGCCTGAGCGTCCACACGGGCGTCGGCACGCAGGAGATCCTGACCGGCGGCGAGGACGGTGCGGTGCGCGCCGTGAAGCTGTCGGACGGCTCGGAGCTGGCGACGGACCTGGTGGTGTTCTCGGCGGGCGTTCGGCCGCGCGACCAGCTCGCCCGCGACATGGGGCTCACGGTCGGCGAGCGCGGCGGCATCACCGTCGACGAGCGGTGCCGCACCAGCGACCCGGCCGTCTACGCGATCGGCGAGTGCGCGCAGGCCGTGGACGGCCGCGTGTACGGCCTGGTCGCGCCGGGCTACGAGATGGCACAGACGGTGGCCGCCGCGCTCGCCTCGCAGGACGGGCAGTTCACCGGTGCCGATCTGTCGACGAAGCTGAAGCTGCTCGGCGTGGACGTGGCGTCGTTCGGCGACGCGCACGGCGCGGCCGACGGCTGCCTGGACGTCGTCTACTCGGACTCGCGCTCGGGCACGTACAAGAAGCTCGTCGTGGGCCCGGAGGGGGAGCTGCTCGGCGGGATCCTGGTCGGGGACGCGGAGGCGTACGGGACGCTGCGCGCGCTGACCGGTTCGGTGCCGCCCGTGGCGCCCGAGCAGCTGGTGCTGCCCGCCGGTGCGGGGGCGCCGGTGGCGCTCGGCCCGGAGGCACTGCCCGGCGACGCGGTGATCTGCTCCTGCCACAACGTCACCAAGGAGGCGGTCCAGGCGCACGCCACGCTGCCCGAGGTGAAGAAGTGCACCAAGGCCGGCACGGGCTGCGGCAGCTGCGTGAAGCTGATCGGCCAGCTCCTCCCGCAGAGCGGCGACAAGGGCCTGTGCGGCTGCTTCCCGCACACCCGCGCCGAGCTGTACGAGATCGTCCGGGTCAAGCGGATCGCGTCGTACGCGGAGCTGCTCGACGCGTACGGGCGTGACGGCGCGCGTGGCGGCGAGGGGTGCGAGGTGTGCAAGCCGGCCGTCGGCTCGATCATCGCCTCGCTCGCCCCGACGATCGGCGCCGAGGGCCATGTCCTCGACGGCGAGCAGGCGGCGCTCCAGGACACGAACGACCACTTCCTCGCCAACCTCCAGAAGAACGGCTCCTATTCGGTCGTGCCCCGCATCCCCGGCGGCGAGGTCACCCCGGAGAAGCTGATCGTGATCGGTGAGGTGGCGCGCGACTTCGGCCTCTACACAAAGATCACCGGAGGTCAGCGCATCGACCTGTTCGGTGCGCGGGTCGAGCAACTTCCCTTGATCTGGGCGCGGTTGGTGGACGCCGGTTTCGAGTCGGGTCACGCGTACGGCAAGGCGCTGCGGACGGTGAAGTCCTGCGTGGGTCAGACGTGGTGCCGCTACGGCGTCCAGGACTCGGTGCGCATGGCGATCGACCTGGAGCTGCGCTACCGGGGGCTGCGGGCGCCGCACAAGCTGAAGTCGGCCGTGTCGGGCTGCGGGCGCGAGTGCGCGGAGGCCCAGTCGAAGGACTTCGGGGTGATCGCCACGGCCAACGGCTGGAACCTGTACGTGGGCGGCAACGGCGGCGCGACCCCGCGCCACGCGGACCTCCTCGCGCAGGACCTGTCCGACGCCGAGCTGATCCGGCTGATCGACCGGTTCCTGATGTTCTACATCCGCACGGCCGACCGTCTGGAGCGTACGGCGGGCTGGCTGGAGCGGATCGAGGGCGGCCTCGACCATGTACGGGACGTCGTCGTGCACGACTCCCTCGGCCTCTGCGACGAGCTGGAGGCCCTGATGGCCGACCACGTCGCGCACTACCGCGACGAGTGGGCCGACACCATCAACGACCCGGAGCGCCTGGAGCGCTTCGTGTCCTTCGTGAACGCGCCCGACGCGCCGGACCCGCTCGTGCGGTTCGTCCCGGAGCGCGACCAGATCAAGCCCGACCTGCCCCTGCTGTCCATCGGCTCCCGCCCCCTGGAAGGATCGGTGACGTCATGACCGTCGCTCCCGAGAAGACCGCCGTGATGGTGCAACTCCACCTGGAGGACGCCTGGTTCACGGTCTGCGAACTGGACCGGCTGACCCCGGGCCGCGGGGTCGCGGCGCTGCTCCCCGACGGCCGGCAGGCCGCCGTGTTCCTGGACCGCACGGGCCGCCTCTACGCGGTCGGCAACCGTGACCCGTTCACGGGCGCCGCAGTCCTCTCGCGCGGCCTGATCGGCTCGGCCGAGGGCCGCCCGTTCGTCGCGTCGCCGCTGCTCAAGCAGCGCTTCGACCTGGAGAGCGGCGCCTGCCTCGACGACGAGGCGTACGCGGTCGCCACGTACGCCGTGCAGACCACGCCGAGCACCATCTGACCCACACCGGCGCGATCTGACCCACGCCGAGTATTTCTTGACCGATCGTTTTCTTGACCGATCGTTCCGCTTACGCCTAGTCTCCTTCCCGTGGCCAGGACCAAGGAATTCGATCCGGACGCCGCGCTCCAGTCGGCCCTAGAGCTGTTCTGGCGGCGCGGCTACGAGGCGACGTCGATGGCGGACCTCGTCGACCATCTCGGCATCGGCCGCGCCAGCATCTACGCGACCTTCGGCAACAAGCACGAGCTGTACCTGAAGGCGATGGACCGGTACGCCGAGTCCGCCGACGCGGCCATCCTCGCGGACCTGTCGGCCGGCGGCCCCGCACTGCCGGCCGTACGCGCGCTCGTCCGGCGCTTCGCCGCCGAGGCGACGACCGACGAACGGCGCCTGACCGGCTGCTTCGTCACCAACACGGCGACGGAGCTGGCCCCGCACGACACGGCGGCGGCGCGCCGCGTGGAGCACAGCTGGGAGCATGTCGAGACGCTGCTGCGCGCCACACTCACGCGAGCCCGGGCCCAGGGCGAGCTGCCCGCCGACCGTGATCCCCGAGCCCTGGCCCGCCTGCTGCTCGTCCTCATGCAGGGCATGCGCGTCGTCGGGAAGGCGTCACCGGACCCGGCGCGCATACGGGACGCGGCCGAGCAGGCACTCGGCCTTCTGGACTGAGGAGCCGAGGAGCCGAGGGGCCGAAGGGCTGTGGGGCCGTGGGGCTGTTTTCCTGACTCGTCCGTCGGGCTCTTTCGCGTGCCCGCATACTGAACCGATCGTTCTAGAAATATCTGATCCACGCGTCGACCCACCACCCAAGGAGCCCTTCATGTCCCGCAGTCGCTTCGCCGGTCAGAGCGTCCTCGTCACCGGAGCCGGCACCGGGCTCGGGCGGGCCATCGCGCTCGCCTTCGCCGCCGAGGGCGCACGCGTCGTCGTCGCCGGGCGGACCCGCGCCACCCTCGACGCGACGGTGGACCTCATCGAGGCGGCGGGCGGCACCGCCGTCGCGCACACCGCCGACGTGAGCCGGGCCGGGGACCTCCATGAGCTGGTGCGCGCCACCGTCGAGCGGTTCGGGTCGCTCGACGTCGCCGTGAACAACGCGGGCGTCTTCCGCGGCGCGGGCCTCGTCGCCGAACTCGCCGCCGACGACTGGCAGGCGCTGCTCGACATCAACGTCACCGGCGTACTCCTCGCCCTCCAGGCCGAAATCGCGCAGATGCGGACGCAGGAGCACGGCGGCGCGATCGTCAACATCTCCTCCAACCTCGGCCCTCACAAGTCCCGCGCGGGCGTGACCGGCTACGCCGTGTCGAAGGCGGCCGTCTCCGCCCTGACCAGGGGCGCCGCCCTCGACCACATCGGTGACGGGGTCCGTGTCAACGCGGTCAGCCCGGGTCCCTCCGCGACCGCCATGTCCCTGCGCCCCGGCGAGACCGAGGCCGACCGGGCCGTCCGCATGAAGGAGGAGTCGCCGCTCGGCCGGGTCGCGGCGGCGGACGAGGTGGCCGCCGCCGTGCTGTACCTGGCGTCCGAGGACGCCGCGGCCGTGGTCGGCGCCGACCTGGTGATCGACGGCGGCGCGGCGGCATAGCCCGAGGAGAGACGGGGGTGGGTCAGTCGTCGATGCCCGAGCGCTCCACCCCCGCCACGATCCACCGCTGGAAGAACAGGAACACCACGAGCAGCGGCACGATCGAGACGGCCGCCGCGATGAACAGCTCGTGGAGCCGCACCACTTGGGACGTGGTGAAGGACGACAGAGCCACCTGGACGGTCCACGCGTTGCGGTCCTGGCCGATGACCAGGGGCCACAGGAAGGAGTTCCACGCGCCGATGAAGACGATCGTGCCGACGGCCGCGAAGACGGGCCGGGAGTTGGGCACGACCACCCGCCAGTACGTACGCCAGTAGCCGAGCCCGTCGACGCGCGCCGCGTCCTCCAGCTCCCCGGGAAATCCCAGGAAGTACTGCCGGAAGACGAAGCAGGCGAACGCGGAGAACAGGGTCGGGACGACCAGCCCGCGCAGTGTCGAGATCCAGCCCAGCGACGAGACGAGCACGAAGCTGGGCACGAAGGTGACCGCGGCCGGGACCATCAGGGTGCCGAGGATCGCGTAGAAGACCTTGTTCGCGTGGCGGTACGGGATGCGGGCCAGGCCGTAGCCGGCGAGCGAGGCGAGGAGGAGGGTGCCGAGCGTCGTCGCGACCGCGATGAGCGCGGAGTTGAGCAGGGAGCGGGCGTAGGGGACGGATGTGTCGCCGAAGAGTTCCCTCACGTTCCCCCAGTGCAGCGAGGACGGGAAGAAGGTCCACTCGGGGGAGGTGATGTCGCTCTCGGCGGCGAGCCCGTTGCGTACGAGGAGATAGAAGGGGATCAGGAACAGGAGCGCGAGTGCGATCAGCAGGGCGAGGCGCAGGGCGCGGCCCGCCCTGACCCGGGAGTCGTCCCTCACTGCGCCTCCTTCCGGCCCAGGCCGAACCACTTGGCCTGCCCCACCGTCACCACCGCGATGATCAGGGCGAGCAGCACCGCGCCCGCGCTGCCGAGCCCGAGGTTCTGCCCCTGGCCGAGCGCCGTGTAGTAGAGGTAGACGAGCGGGGGTCTGGCGTACGGCGGATAACCGCGGGCGTCCGAGAGCAGGTTGTAGAACTCGTCGAAGGCCTGGAAGGCGTTGATGACGAGGAGCAGGACGACCGCCACGGAGGTGGCCCGCAGCTGCGGGAACGTGATGTACCGGAAGACCTGCCAGCCGGGCCGCGCCCCGTCGACGGCCGCCGCCTCGTAGAGGGTGGGGCTGATGCGCTGGAGCCCCGCGAGGAACAGCACCATGTAGAAGCCGGCCTGGAGCCAGAGCCGTACGGTGACGATGACGGCCCAGTACCAGGGCGGGTCGGTCGTCGACAGCCAGGCGATCTGGTCGCCGCCGAACCAGCCGAGGACGGTGTTGGCGAGCCCGAACCGCACCCCGCTGAAGAGCGACATCTTCCAGATCAGGGCGGCCACCACGTAGCTGCAGGCGGCGGGCAGGAAGAAGACCGAGCGGAAGAACGCCTGGGCGCGGCGCTGACGGTTCACCATGAGGGCGAGGGCGAGCGACAGCGCGTAGGTGGCGGGGACGATGAGGAGCGAGAAGACGAGGAACGTCGACAGACTGTCGGTGAACGCCTCGTTCTTCAGCATCGCCGTGTAGTTGCCGAGGCCGACGAAGTCGCTCGGGGTGACGGTGTTGTGGGCGTCGAAGAAGCTGAGGTAGACGCTCCAGCCGAGCGGGATGTACGTGAAGACGCCGAGGCCGAGGAGGAAGGGCCCGACGAAGATCCAGAACCAGAGGGTGCGGTTCTGGACACCGGCCCACTTCCGTGCCGTGTCGCCCTGGCGGCGCCCTCTCTGCCGAGGGATCGCCTGGCGGCGGCCCTCCTGCCGGAGGCTCACTTCTTCTTCACGCGGTCGAGCTCGGCCGACACCTTCCGCACGACCTTCCTCAGCTCGCCGTCCGGGCTCGCGCCGTCCTTGATGATGCGGCTGAGGGCGTCCTGGTAGGCGGTCCGGCCGGCCGGTGTCCAGCGCAGAGGCTGGGCGTAGCCGTGGTCGGTCGTGAAGCGGACGGCGTCGGCCGCCGCGCCCTTCCTGAGCTTCCCGGCCTTCTTCGCCAGCGAGATGCGGGCCGGGATGTGGAAGCCGTACGCGAGGGCGAAGTCCTCCTGGTACTCGGTGCGGTCGATCCACAGCCACTTGAGGTAGTCCTTCGCGGCCTGCTGGTGCTTGCCTCGGGTGGAGACCGCCGCGCCGTACGCGCCGACCGGCACCGACGGCTCGCCCGCGCCGTCCTTCGGGAAGGGCAGCACGCCGAAGTCGTCGCCGAGTTCCTTCTGCACGGTGGGCAGCGCCCACAGGCCCGACCACTGCATGGCGGTCAGGCCCTGGACGAACGCCGACGGGTCGGACCAGTCGGAGGGCGCGCCCAGGAGCAGCGACTTGTCGGCGTACAGCTGATGGATCTTGCCGAGGGTCCGGGCGGCGGCCGGGTCGTCGAAGCCGACCTTGCCGTCCTCGGTGACGAGTTCGAGGCCGGCCGCGTACAGGGGCGTGCCGCCGAGGACGCCGGCGCCACCGTCGTTGCCGAGGAAGAGGCCCTTGGTCTTCTTCGAGGTGAGCTTCTTCGCGGCGTCCACGAGCTCGTCGAGCGTCCGCGGCGGCTCGACGCCCGCGTCGGCGAGCAGGCTCTTGCGGTAGTAGAGCATCTGCATGTCGATGACCTGCGGGATCGCCCAGATCCTGCCGTCGTACGTCTTCGGGGCGAGGACCGCCGGGTTGAAGTCGTCCTTGACCCCCTCGAACAGGCCGGTGAGGTCGGCGATCTGCTTGCCCTGGATCTGGTCGAGGGTGGGCCCGTCGACCTCGAAGACGTCGGGGCCCGAGTCGGTGAGGAGGGCGGCGGCGGTCTGCTCGTCGTAGTTGCCGGGCCGCCACTGGACGGTGACGTGCGCCTTGTCGTACGCGGCGGCGTACTTCTTCACGGCCTGCTCGGTGCCCTGCTCGCCGTACTGGTGGTACCACTGCGAGAGCTCCGGCCCGCCGCCCGAGCCTCCGTCGTCCCGGCCGGTGTTGGAGCCGCACGCGGTGAGCAGCCCCAGCGCGGCGCCGGTCCCGAGCAGTCCCCTGCGACTGATGGTCATTGATCGTCCCCCTGCTGTTCGTACGCCCGCTTCGTTCGGTCCACGGATTCCGACGGCCCAACGATCAACCATGCGGCGGGATTACGACAGTGGGACTACAGCCGTATGTCGGCCCTCCCGTCAGCACGGCGTCAACGTGCGCGGCGGGCGGATCAGCGACGCGTCAAGAGTGCTGACCTGGGGCGCCGCACGGGCTTACGGTGCGCTGCATGGGACGCGATACGAGGGCTGGATCCCGCGGGCGGGCGGCGGCGCCGTCCGTGCAGGACGCTGTGGTGCGGGACCGGCGGTGGGCCGCCGATCTGCGGGCGGCGGTGTTCTGCGCGCTCACGCTGTTCTGCCTGATCCTGGTGATCGACACGGCCAACGGCACGCTGAGCGCGGCGCGGGTCGGGCTGTGGGCGGGGCTCTCGGTGCTGCTGCACGCCGTGCTGCATCCGCCGCTGGTCAGCGCGGGCCCCGGCTGGCTCGCCGTGCGCGGCGTCTGGGGCACGCGGCGCGTCTGCACGGACCTGCTGACATCGGTGCGCCACAGCGACGGGGTGACGCCGCGGCTCGTGCTGCGCGACGCGCTCGGCGGCCGGGTGGAGCTGGACCCGAAGGTGCTCACCGACAACCCCGTCCTGTGGCACCGCCTGGAGACGGGCGCGCGCCGGGCCCGCGCGAACGGACTGCTCCGCTGCGGCACCCCGGTCATCGACCGCCTCGCGGCCCGCGTCGACGGCGACGCGGCCCGCGCGGTGTTCGACGCCTCTGAACTCGACTAGCCCGGCCGGCCGGTCGGCCGAACCGTCGGTCGGGCGGCTTGAAGCAGCCCCCGGACCGTCTCCTAGAACGTCACGCCCGTCAGCTGTTCCGATGCCGCCCACAGCCGCTCCCCCGCCACGTCGTCGAGGGTCCGCCGGGCCCGCCACGACTTCGCGGGCGCCCCGCGCCACATCATCAGGGACGGGCCGGTGAACGAGTCCGGGAGCACACCGGGAGCCGTCGCCGCGTACAGCGTGGGCAGCGCGCCGGCCTCGGCGGACTGGGCGATGACCCGGTTGCCCAGCTCGATGACCCGCTCGACGGCCTTGCGGCCCTCCATGCGCACGCCCTGCGTCGCGAGGTTCGTGGAGGCGTACCCGGGGTGCGCGGACGCCGCGACGACGTCGGACCCGCGCGCCGCCAGCTTGCGCGCCAGCTCGTGGACGAACAGCAGGTTCGCCGTCTTGGAACGGCCGTACGCGATCCAGCGCCGGTAGCGGCGCTCGCTGTTGAGGTCGGCGATGTCGACGTCGGCGAGGGCGTGGAAGCCGCTGGAGACGCTGACGACGCGCGCTCCGGGCGTGTCGAGGAGCCGCGGCAGGAGCAGGCCGGTCAGCGCGAAGTGGCCGAGGTGGTTGACGCCGAACTGCGTCTCGAAGCCGTCGGCGGTCCGCCCCTGGGGCAGCGCCATCACGCCCGCGTTGTTGATCAGCAGGTCGAGCGGCTCGCCGCCGCCGTGGGATCCGGCGAACTTCCGCACGGACGACAGGTCACCCAGGTCGAGCTGCTCGAACTCGGCCTGCGCGCCCGGCACCTCGGAGCGCAGCCGCTCCAGCGCGGCCGTGCCCCGCGCCTCGCTGCGGCAGGCGAGGACGACGCGGGCGCCCTTGCGGGCCAGCTCGCGTGCCGTGATGTAGCCGATGCCGCTGTTGGCGCCGGTGACCACGGCCGTGCGGCCGCTCTGGTCCGGTATGTCGCTCGCGTTCCAGCCGGTCATGGCTGTGCTCCCTGGACGAGGGGGTACGGGGGTGCCCGACTGTACTTACCGGCCAGTAGATGCGGAACCCCGCACCCTCGTTTCCCCCGTACCCCTTCGCCCTGTGCTCAGCCCCGCACTTCGAACCGGTAGAGCGAGTACCCGTACGTCGTCTGCCGCTTCACGCCCAGCATCCGTACGCGCCGCGCCTCCACGGCGTCGAGGTCGACCGTGTCCACCCCGGCCGTGGTGCGGTCGCGGCGTGCGGCGACGGTGCTCCAGGACGAGCCGGTGGCGTCGGCGGAGACCTGGAGGTCGTAGTCCCGTCCGGCGGCCGTCTCCCAGTCGAGGACGATCCGCCGCACGGTGCGCGTCTGCTCCAGGTCGACCTCGATCCACTCGCCGTCCGTGTACTTCGAGGCCCAGCGGGTGCCCGGGTCGCCGTCGGTGGCGTTGGGCGCGGTGAGCGTGGCCGTCTCGGCGGACGACGCGGTGGTGGGTCGGCCGAGCGCCAGGTCGGGGATGTCGTACACCTGAAGGCTCCACACCGAGTAGCGCGTGCTCGCCTGCTCCCGGCCGCGCAGGCGTACATGGCGGGCCGTGGTCGCCGGGAAGCCGAGTTCGTCCCAGCCCGCGCGGTCGCGGCCGGTGCGCTCGGCGACGGTGCGCCACGCGACGCCGTCGTCGGAGACCTCGACGGCGTACGCGGTGCCGTGCTCCTGCCCCCATTCGACGCGCACGCGCTGTACGGGCCGGCTCCGCCCGAGGTCGACGGCCAGCCAGGGAGCCCGCTCGCGGCCGCTGGTCCACCGGGTGACCGGGCTGCCGTCGGTGGCGTACGCGGGGCGGGACCCCGCGGCCGTGGAGGAGGCGGTGGCCGGCGCGTCCAGGGAGATCTGGTCGGGTTCGGCGAGGGTGGGCGTGAGGGTGGTGAGCCCGGGTCCGGCGATCCCGCGCCGCAGCTCGGCGGTGAAGTCCCGGTAGCTCAGGCCCGCTCCGGACCCGCTCCACATCTTCTGAGCGAGCGTCCCGAAGGTCTTCTCGACCAGACCGTGGACGGCCTGCTGGGTGTACGTGGCGTGCACGAGGTCGTTCCACACGGCGGACATGGCGCCGCGCAGCTTCGGGTCGTGCGGCTGGAGGCTCTGATCGCCGGGGAAGACGTGCGGGGCCCAGCTCTCGTACAGGTAGGGGCCGTCGAGGCCGAGCGGGTGGTAGTAGGTGGCGAACGGGACGACGTAGAGGAGCCCGTCGTTCGTGTTGACGATCTCGTAGCCGTCGGCCGTGGCCGCCTTGGGGCCGTACCAGCCGTTGTTCCAGCTGTGGATGGTGACGTCACGGTCGTAGCCGGACGTGCCGGAGGGCGCCATCTCGGTGAGGCTGCCCCAGGCGCGGGGGTGTTTGCCGAGGGTGCGGATGTGGGCGGCCATGGCGTTGAAGTAGCCGCGGTACTGCTCCTCGGGTCCGGTGTACTCGTCGGCGCCGTAGTGGATCTCGGGGCTGCGGAACCAGGGCGCGAACTCGTCGAAGACCTTCTTCATGAAGGCCGTCGTCTCCGGCTTGGCGAGGTCGAGATGGTCGGAGTTGCCGCCCTTCAGACCGAGTTCGGGGCGGAAGCGCACGAAGGAGCGGGCGTGTGCGGGCGCGTCGATCTCGGGGGTGAGCTGGACGGCGTGCGCGGCGGCGGTGTCCTCGAAGGAGTCCCAGTCCTCCCGCGAGTACGAGCCGTCGGACGCGGCGAGCCCGGCCCATTCGGGCTTGTCGCTGCGCAGCCGGAACGCGTCGTAGGCCTTCGACCAGTCGCCGCCTGCCGGGCTGATCTCGTTGTCGTTCAGATGCAGTTGCAGGTCGTTGAGCTTGAACCAGCCCATCAGGCGCAGCTGGTCGCGGACGAAGCCCGGGGTGAAGTAGCGGCGGCCCGCGTCCAGCATGAAGCCGCGCAGCGCGTAGTCGGGCCAGTCGTGGGCGGTGCCGGTCGGCAGTTCGCGGCGCCCGTCGGAGCGCAGGAGGATCTGCAGGACCGAGCGGGTGCCGTAGTAGAGGCCGGTGCGGGTGGGTGCGGTGACCGTGACGGCGGATGCGGTGACGGTGAGGGTGTAGCCCTCCTCGGCGTACCGGTCGCCGCCGGGCGCGTGCCGGTCGGCCGGGTCGAGGACGAGTCGCAGGCCGCCCCGTACTCCGTGGCCGGCGCGGGGCGCGCCGGGCCTGATGCCGGTGACCTCTTCGATCTCGTCGGCGAACTGCCGGGCGAGCGGCAGGAGCTCACCCGGTTTCGCGGTCTGCACGACGATCGGTGCGCCTGCGTGAAGGCGGTACCGTCCCGTGGATCCGGCCCAGTTCTGGAGGGCGGGGATGACGACGGGGCGCTCGTTGACCGCGCTCCGGCCGGCGGCACGCGCGGCGGCGGGTCCGAGCCCGAGCGGCAGGGCGGTGGCTGCCGAGGTCACCGCGAGGGCGGTGACGAACGAGCGGCGTGACAGACGCGGTGAAGTCGTACCGTTACTCGGAGGCATGAAATGGACTACACCACTTGCCTCCAGGGCCTCACAAGGGAACGGACATCACAGAACCCCCAAGAGCGCCGGCCCCGCGCACGCGAAAGGGCGGCACCCCCCGCACAAGGGGTACCGCCCTCTCCTTCGGTGCACCGGAGCCGCTGCCTTTCGTGAGGGTCGGGCACCCAGACAACGGCTCCGGAGTATTGCGGACCGGTTCCTACCGGTGGTCGCTGCCCGTCGAGGTCGACGCTGCGCGGCCGGCCTCGAGGCGGGCGACCGGGATACGGAACGGCGAGCAGGAGACGTAGTCCAGGCCGACCTCGTGGAAGAAGTGGACCGACTCCGGGTCACCGCCGTGCTCGCCGCAGACGCCGAGCTTGAGGTCGGGCCGCGTGGCGCGGCCGGCCTCCACGGCGTTGCGTACGAGGCTGCCGACGCCGTCCTTGTCGATGGTCTCGAACGGCGAGACCCCGAAGATGCCCTTCTCCAGGTACGCCGTGAAGAACGAGGCCTCCACGTCGTCGCGGGAGAAGCCCCAGACGGTCTGCGTCAGGTCGTTCGTGCCGAAGGAGAAGAACTCCGCGGCCTCGGCGATCTGCCCGGCCGTCAGCGCGGCGCGGGGCAGCTCGATCATCGTGCCGAGCGCCAGCTTCAGCTCGACGCCGGTCTGCTCCTGCACCTCGGCGATGACCTGCTCGGCCTCCTCGCGGACGATCTCCAGCTCCTGGACGGTGCCGACGAGCGGAATCATGATCTCGGCGCGCGGGTCGCCCTTGGCGTTCTTGCGCTCGGCGGCGGCCTCGGCGATGGCCCGTACCTGCATGGCGAACAGGCCCGGGATCACGAGGCCGAGACGGACACCGCGCAGGCCCAGCATCGGGTTCTGCTCGTGCAGGCGGTGCACGGCCTGCAGGAGGCGCAGGTCGTTCTCGTTGGAGTCCTGGCGGGACTCGGCGAGCGCGACGCGCACCGACAGCTCGGTGATGTCGGGCAGGAACTCGTGCAGCGGCGGGTCGAGCAGGCGCACCGTCACCGGGAGCCCGTCCATCGCCTCGAACAGCTCGACGAAGTCCTTCTTCTGGAGCGGAAGAAGCTCCTTGAGGGCCTCCTCGCGCTCCGTGTCCGTGTCGGCGAGGATCAGGTGCTCGACCATCTCGCGGCGCTCACCGAGGAACATGTGCTCGGTGCGGCACAGGCCGATGCCCTGTGCGCCGAAGCGACGGGCGCGCAGCGCGTCCTCGGCGTTGTCCGCGTTGGCGCGCACCCGCAGCCGGCGGACGCGGTCCGCGTACGCCATGATCCGGTGCACGGCGCCGACGAGCTCGTCGGCGTCGTCGGCGCCGGCGTGCATGCGGCCCTCGAAGTACTCGACGACCGGGGACGGGACGACCGGCACCTCACCGAGGTAGACCTTGCCGGTGGAGCCGTCGATGGAGACGACGTCGCCCTCCTCGATGACCTGCCCGCCGACCGTCATCCGGCGGCGCTTGGTGTCGACCTCGAGGTCCTCGGCGCCGCAGACACAGGTCTTGCCCATGCCGCGGGCGACGACGGCGGCGTGCGACGTCTTGCCGCCGCGCGAGGTGAGGATGCCCTCGGCGGCGATCATGCCGTCGAGGTCGTCGGGGTTGGTCTCGCGGCGGATCAGGATGACCTTCTCGCCCGAACGCGACCACTTGACGGCGGTGTACGAGTCGAAGACGGCCTTGCCGACCGCGGCGCCCGGCGAGGCGGCGATGCCGCGGCCGATCTTCTCGACCTTCGCGCTCTCGTCGAAGCGCGGGAACATCAGCTGCGCGAGCTGGGCGCCCGTGACGCGCTGGAGCGCCTCGGCCTCGTCGATGAGGCCCTGGTCGACGAGTTGCGTCGCGATGCGGAAGGCGGCACCGGCGGTGCGCTTGCCGACGCGGGTCTGCAGCATCCACAGCTGGCCGCGCTCGATCGTGAACTCGATGTCGCAGAGATCCCTGTAGTGGGTCTCGAGCGTCTCCATGATCTGCATGAGCTGGTCGTACGACTTCTTGTCGATCGACTCGAGCTCGGCGAGCGGCACGGTGTTGCGGATACCCGCGACGACGTCTTCGCCCTGCGCGTTCTGGAGGTAGTCGCCGTACACGCCCTGGTGGCCGGAGGCGGGGTCACGGGTGAAGGCGACGCCGGTGCCGGAGTCGGGGCCGAGGTTGCCGAAGACCATGGAACAGATGTTGACCGCGGTGCCGAGGTTGCCGGGGATGCGCTCCTGGCGGCGGTAGAGCTTGGCGCGGTCGGTGTTCCAGGAGTCGAAGACCGCGTGGATGGCGAGGTCCATCTGCTCGCGCGGGTCCTGCGGGAAGTCCCGGCCGGCCTCGGTCTTCACGATCTTCTTGAAGCGGGTGACCAGCTTCTTGAGGTCGGAGGCGTCGAGGTCGGTGTCGACCGTGACCTTCTTGGCGGCCTTGGCCTTCTCGAGGGCGTCCTCGAAGAGCTCTCCGTCGACGTCCAGGACGGTCTTGCCGAACATCTGGATGAGGCGCCGGTAGGAGTCCCAGGCGAACCGCTCGTCGCCGGACTGCTTGACCAGACCGAGGACGGACTTGTCGGAGAGTCCGATGTTGAGGACGGTGTCCATCATGCCGGGCATGGAGAACTTCGCGCCCGAACGCACCGACACCAGAAGGGGGTTGTCGGCCTGGCCGAGCTTCTTGCCCATCTTCTGCTCAAGGGCGTCGAGGTGCGCACTCACCTCGTCACGCAGTGCCACCGGCTCATCGCCACTGTCGAGGTAGACCTTGCAAGCCTCAGTCGTGATGACGAAACCAGGAGGAACCGGCAGACCGAGATTGGTCATCTCGGCGAGGTTCGCACCCTTCCCGCCCAAGAGGTCCTTGAGGTCCTTGTTTCCCTCGGTGAAGTCGTAAACGAACTTCACTACGTGGGGATCTTTGTTTTCCGACACGGGTCTCGACTCCTCGATGACTCGGTGGCTGCCCTGACGGCGAGGAACATACCCAGATCGAAGGCATCTGGGTACGTCCACTTGTGCGTCATACGGCCGTAACCACCCGTCCGCCGCTAGATCGAAAGTAACTAATGGATAGCGACACTCGAAGGCTTGTCTTCATTTCTTGAACACGCAACCCCCGTAGACCCCGGATATCGCTCAGGTGAGCGGGCTCAAGGCTCATGTGAGTTCAAGTCATAAATGATCGAGCAGTGGCACTCAGTGCCATGCCTTAGAAACGTACAACCGGCCTCAACATGCTCATCTGAGCGCCACCCCTATCAGGGGTGGCGAGAATCACGCCGTTTCCGGGCCCCTCGATGTCAGCATCCGGACGGAAAACGGGGGGTCACAGGCCGAGCGCCGCGAGCCGCTCCTCCGCCCTGTCCGGCGCGTAGAGGTGCTCCACGACGAGCGCACCCGCCCCGACCAGGGCCGACCGCTCACCGAGCCGCGCGCCGACCACGTCCAGATGAGCGGTGGAGCGCGGCAGGGCCCGCTGGTAGAGCAGTTCGCGTACGCCCGTGAGGAAGGGAGTTCCGGCCAGATCCCCGGCGATCATCAGGACCCCGGGGTTGAGCAGCGTCACCACCGTCGCCAGGACCTCGCCCACGCTGCGCCCGGCCTCCCGTGCCAGGCGCACCGCTTCGGGGTGCCCCTCGGCGAGCAGCTCCCGCACATCCGACCCCGACTCGGCCGGCACCCCGGCCTCCGTGAGCCGCCGCGCAAGGGCGCGCCCGCCGGCCACCGCGGCCAGGCACCCGTACGAGCCGCACCGGCACAGCGCGCCCGCGCCCTCGGGCACCCGGACATGCCCTATGTCGCCCGCTCCCCCGTCGATGCCCCGGTAGATCTGGCCGCCGACGACGACGCCCGCGCCGATGCCGGTGGACACCTTGACGAGGACGAAGGCCGCGCAGTCCGGGTGACCCGTGCGCTGCTCGCCGTAGGCCATCAGGTTGGCGTCGTTGTCGACGAGAACCGGGACGCCGGCCGCGTCACCTGAGCGACCCGACCCACCCGCGCCGCCCGTCTGCTCGGCGAAGGAGCGGCCCAGGCGGCCCCTGATGTCGTAGCCGTCCCAGCCCGGCATGATCGGCGGCTGCACGACGCGGCCCGTGGCGGTGTCGACGGGACCCGGCACCCCGAGCCCGATGCCGCACACCGCGTCCGCGCTCCGGCCCGCCTCCTTCAGGAGCCCGGCGAACCAGCCCCCGAGCGCGCCGAGCACCCGCTCCGGCCCCTCGTCGACGGACAGGGCGCCGGAGCGCTCGGCGAGCAGCTCACCGGTGAGCGTGAGGAGGGCGGCGCGCGCGTGCCGGGTGTCGAGGGAGGCGGCGAGGACGACCGCGTGGGCGTCGTCGAACTCCAGGCGCAGGGAGGGCCGACCGCCCGTCGGCGACCCTGCCGGACCGCCCGCGCCCTCACGCAGCCAGCCCGCCCGGAAGAGCCGGTCGAGGCGCTGGCCGACGGTGGCCCTGGAGAGCCCGGTGGCCTCCTGGAGCGCGCCGCGCGTGATCGCCCGGCCGCTGCGCACGAGGTGCAGCAGGTCCCCGGCGCTCGCCTGGCTCCGCGGCCGCTCTCTCGTCCGGTCCCCGGCCATTCGCACCCCTTGCGTTCGTCAACTGCGCGTTACATATTGGGTTTTGCTGGTCAAGTAGACGTAACTCTATGCTGGATACGGCTTAACTGACAGACCGTGGGAGTTCGTGTGGACCGCACAACCCGGCGGACCGGTGCGGCTCTGCGCCACGCCTCCGATGCCGCCGCTCCCCCGCGCGAGCGCGAGCGGGCCGCGCTGCGCGAGCGGGCCGCGCGGGTCCTGGAGACGAACTGGACGGGCACGTCCACGGTCCCCTCCCGCACCCTCTATCCGCACCAGTGGTCGTGGGACTCCGCGTTCGTCGCCATCGGGTCACGCCATGTGTCGCCGCTGCGCGCCCAGTTGGAGCTGGAGACGCTGTTCGCCGCCCAGTGGGACGACGGCCGGGTGCCGCACATCGTGTTCAACCCCTCCGTCCCCCTCGACGCCTACTTTCCCAGCCCCGACTTCTGGCGCTCCTCCACCTCGGGCCGGGCGGCCGGTGCGCCGCGCGCCGTGCAGACCTCCGGCATCGTGCAGCCGCCGGTGCACGCGCTGGCCGCGTGGCTCGTGCACCGCGCCGACCCCGGGCTGTCCCGGTCCCGCTCGTTCCTGGCCCGCATCCATCCGAAGCTCGCGGCCTGGCACCGCTATCTCCTGCACCGCAGGGACCTGGGCGGCGGCGGCCTCGCCTCGGTGATCCATCCCTGGGAGCAGGGCATGGACAACAGCCCCTGCTGGGACGCCCCGCTGAGCCGGATCGCCCCGGCTCCCGCGCACGCGTTCCACCGCGCCGACCTGGAGCACGGCACGCCCGACGACCGGCCCACCGACCTCGACTACGGCCGGTACGTACGCCTCGCGACGGACTACCGCGACGGACGGTACGCCGACGGAAAGGGCGAGTTCGCCGTCGAGGACCCCTCCTTCAACGCCCTCCTGATCGCCTCCGAGCACGCCCTCGCCCGCATCGCCCGCGAACTCGGCGCCACGGGCACGGCCCGGCACGACCGCGCCGAACGCCTCACGGCAGCCCTGGTCGAGCGCCTGTGGGACCCGGCGACGGGCATGTTCTTCTGCCGCGACCTGCACGCGACCGACAGCCACCCCGCATCCCGCGCACCGGGACACGACACGTCCCGGACGACCACCGGGCAGATGTCACCACCCCCGGCCCTGGTCCCGGAGTACGGCGTCTCGGGCCTGATCCCGCTCATCCTGCCGACGCTTCCCCGGCACGTGACCGACGGCCTGCTGCGCACCGCCCGCGGCCCCCGCTTCGGCCTCGGTACGGCGGTGCGGCTCGTGCCGAGCTACGACCTGACGGGACCGGCCTTCGACCCGCACCGCTACTGGCGCGGACCGGCCTGGTTCAACACGAACTGGCTGATCGAGCGTGGCCTGCGCCTCCACGGCGAGCACGCCGAGGCCGAACGCCTGCGCACCGCGCTGCTCGGCACCGCGCTCGACACGGCCTTCGCCGAATACGTGGATCCGTACACGGGACGCGGCTGCGGCGCGCGCGGCTTCGCCTGGAGCGCCGCGCTCGCCCTGGATCTGCTGCAGCAGCCGCGGGAGCGGCACGAGGGAGGGACCTGGGGATGACGGACCGACAGCATCAACTGCTCGTGCGGGGCGCCACGTTCGCGGCGATCGGCCCGAGCGGTGACATCAGCGGCGTACGCGGATCGGGCTCGCCCGACGGCCTGTTCGTGCGCGACGGCCGGCACCTCAGCCGCTGGCAGCTCACCGCGGACGGCGCCGCGCCCGAGGTGCTCACCCCCGCCGGACCACCGGGCGGGGACGCGGCAGGGCGGACCGGCGCCGGCGAGGGCGTGGCGCGCTGTGTGCTCGTGCCGCGCGGCGGCCGCCTGGAGCCGCCCGCGTACACGCTCTTCCGCGAACAGGCCGTGGCGGACAGCGCGTTCGTCGAAACCCTGCGGGTCGTCTCCAACCGCGCGGCGCCGACGACGGTACGGCTCGCGCTGACCGTCGACGCCGACTTCACCGACCAGTTCGAGCTGCGCGCCGACCACCGCACCTACACGAAGACCGGCGCCGTCCGCTCCCGGTCGGCCCTGGAGGACGGGGTCCGGTTCGGCTACCGGCGGGGCGAGTGGCGCTCGTCGACCACGGTGACCGCGGAACCCGCGCCCGACGCCGTCGAGGAGACCGGCACCGGCGCCCGCCGCCTCGTCTGGGCCCTCGAACTGGCCGGGCACGGCACGGCCGACCTGAGCCTGCGTGTCGCGGCCCGCCCGCACGGCGCGCCCAGCGCCCCGGTCCCCGCCTCCCCCGCCGACGCGGCGGCCGAACTCGCCGCGCGCACCGAGGAGTTCACGCGGGACATCACACTGCCCGCCGCCTGGCCCGGTCTCGCCGCGGCGTGCACGAAGGGCCTCGCCGACCTGGCCGTGCTCCAGGTCCCGGCCACCGGCCCGGACGGCGAGCGGCTGAGCGTGCCGGGCGCGGGCGTCCCCTGGTTCCTCACACTCCTCGGCCGGGACGCCCTTCTGACCTCGCTGTTCGCCCTCCCGTACCGGCCGGGCCTGGCCGCCGCGACGCTCCCGGTGCTCGCCGCTACGCAGGCCACGGAGTCCACCGAGGACGCCGTCGCCCAGCCCGGCAAGATCGTCCACGAGGTGCGGCACGGCGAGCTGGCGCACTTCGGACAGGTCCCGTTCGCCCGCTACTACGGCTCGGTCGACGCGACGCCCCTGTTCCTCGTCCTGCTCGGCGCGTACACGGACCGGACCGGCGACCTGGCGACGGCCCGCCGCCTCGAACCGCACGCGCGGGCCGCCGTCAGCTGGATGCTCGACCACGGCGGCCTCACCTCACGCGGCTACCTCGTCTACCGAGCCGACCGAGGCGGCCTCGCCAACCAGAACTGGAAGGACTCACCGGGCGCCATCTGTTCGGCCGACGGCAGCCGCCCCACGGGCCCCGTGACGGCGGCGGGCGCCCAGGGCTACGCGTACGACGCCCTGCGCCGCACCGCCACGCTCGCCCGCACGGCCTGGGACGACCCGGTGTACGCGGACCTCCTGGAGCAGGCGGCGACCGATCTGCGGGACCGTTTCCAGCGGGACTTCTGGATGGCGGACCGTGCGTTCCCCGCGCTCGCCCTGGACGGCGACGGCCGGCACGTCGACGCGCTGGCGTCCGACGCGGGCCATCTCCTGTGGTCGGGCCTGCTCGACAAGGAGTACGGGGAGGTGGTCGGCCGGCGCCTCCTGGAGCCCGACTTCTTCTCCGGCTGGGGGGTGCGCACGCTCGCTGCCGGTCAGGCCGCGTACCACCCGCTCTCCTACCACCGGGGTTCGGTGTGGCCGCACGACAACGCCCTGATCGCGCTCGGGCTCGCCCGCTACGGGCTGCACGACGAGGCGCGGACGGTGGCGCACGCACTGGTGGAGGCGGCCGCGGCCTCCGGCCACCGGCTGCCGGAGGTGCTCGCCGGGTACGCGCGGGAGGCGTACCCGGCGCCCGTCCCGTACCCGCACGCGTGCGAGCGCGAGTCACGCTCGGCGGCGGCGCCGCTCGCGCTGCTCACGGCGGTCTTTTAGGTCTCCTGGCGGCCGGGGGCGTGCGGGGGCAGAGCCCCCGGTTCCGGGAAAGGGCTGGGCTGGGCTGGGCTGGGCTGGAGGAAACGGCGAAAGGACAAGGTGGGGCGGGTCGGTGAGAAACAACTCCCCCGCGACCAGTTCACCCTCCGGACGTGTCCAGCTCAGCGTCCTCGCTGACACCCGCGCAGTCCCACGGGTCCCTGAGCCAGCCGTCCGGCAGAACCACCCGGTTGTTGCCGGACGTACGGCCGCGAGGCCCGTCCGCGCCCACGGGCCACGCCTGGTCGAGGTCCAGCTCGTCGAGCCCCGCGCGCAGCTCGGCGAGCGACGACGTGACGGCGAGCCGCTTGCGCATCTCGGAGCCGACCGAGAAGCCCTTCAGGTACCAGGCCACGTGCTTACGGAAGTCGATGACACCGCGTGCCTCGTCGCCGATCCACTCGCCGAGCAGCCCCGCGTGCCGCACCATCGCGTCGGCGACCTTGCGCAGGTCGGGCGCGGCGGGCGCGCCCGTGCCCTCGAAGGCGGCGACGAGATCCCCGAACAGCCACGGCCGGCCCAGGCAGCCGCGCCCCACCACGACGCCGTCGCAGCCGGTCTCGCGCATCATCCGCACCGCGTCGTCGGCGCACCAGATGTCGCCGTTGCCGAGGACCGGGATCTCCGGGACGTGCTCCTTCAGACGCGCGATGGCGTCCCAGTCGGCTGTACCGCCGTAGTGCTGGGCCGCGGTGCGCCCGTGCAGGGCGATCGCCGTGACACCCTCCTCGACGGCGATCCGGCCCGCGTCGAGGAACGTGATGTGGTCGTCGTCGATGCCCTTGCGCATCTTCATCGTGACCGGCAGGTCCCCGGCCCCGCTGACGGCCTCCTTCAGGATGGCCCGCAGCAGATTCCGCTTGTACGGGAGCGCGGAGCCGCCGCCCTTGCGCGTCACCTTCGGGACCGGGCAGCCGAAGTTCAGGTCGATGTGATCCGCGAGATCCTCTTCGGCGATCATCCGGACGGCCTTGCCGACCGTCGCCGGATCGACGCCGTACAGCTGGATCGACCGGGGCTGCTCGCTCGCGTCGAAACGGATGAGCTGCATGGTCTTCTCGTTGCGCTCGACCAGCGCCCGCGTCGTGATCATCTCGCTCACGAAGAGGCCCTTGCCGCCGGAATACTCCCGGCACAGGGTGCGGAAGGGCGCGTTCGTGATCCCGGCCATGGGCGCGAGGACCACGGGCGGCTGCACGAGGTGCGGACCGATGGTGAGCTGCTGGGACATCGGGCGGGCTCTCCGAAAACGTGGGGCGGCGGGCAGGGACGGCTCTCCATTGTCCCCCACCTGGCGGGCGGCCCCGCCCGCGGTGGGGCTACCGTCGATTACATGCCCCCTCCACTGACCCACCGCCGGCGGATGCTCGTCCTCGCGATCTGCTGCATGAGCCTGCTGATCGTCAGCCTCGACAACACCGTCCTGAACGTCGCGCTGCCGAGCATGCAGAAGGAGTTCGGCGCGAGCGTCTCCGGCATGCAGTGGACCATCGACGCGTACACGCTGGTCCTCGCCTCGCTCCTGATGCTGGCGGGCTCGACGGCCGACCGGATCGGTCGCCGCCGGATATTCAAGGCCGGCCTGGTGATCTTCACCGTGGGCTCGGTGCTGTGTTCCGTGGCGCCCAACCTGGAGTCGCTCATCGCGTTCCGCATGGTCCAGGCGGTCGGCGGCTCGATGCTCAACCCCGTCGCCATGTCGATCATCACCAACACGTTCACCGAGCCCCGGGAGCGCGCCCGGGCCATCGGCGTCTGGGGCGGCGTCGTCGGCATCTCCATGGCCGCGGGCCCCATCGTGGGCGGCGTCCTCGTCGACTCGGTCGGCTGGCGTTCCATCTTCTGGATCAACCTGCCGGTGGGCCTCGCCGCCCTCCTGCTGACCATGCGCTACGTCCCCGAGTCCCGCGCCCCCAAGCCGCGCCGCCCCGACCCGGTCGGCCAGCTCCTCGTCATGACGCTCCTCGGCTCCCTCACCTACGCGATCATCGAGGCCCCCGCCGCGGGCTGGAGGTCCCCCGTCATCGTGACGTTCGCGTTGCTCGCCCTCGCGGCCCTCGCCGGCCTGATCGCCTACGAGCCACGCCGCGCGGAACCCCTCATCGACCTGCGCTTCTTCCGCTCGGCACCCTTCAGCGGCGCCACGGTGATCGCGATCAGCGCGTTCGCCTCGCTCGGCGGTTTCCTGTTCCTTTCGACGCTCTACCTGCAGAACGTACGCGGCCTCGACGCCCTCGACGCCGGCCTGTGGATGCTGCCGATGGCGGCCATGACCCTGGTGTGCGCCCCGATCTCCGGCCGCATCGTCGGCAACCGCGGCCCCAGGATCCCGCTGCTCGTCGCGGGCATCGCGATGACGGCGAGCGGCGTCCTGTTCGCCGCGTTCGAGGCGGAGACCTCGAACGTCACCCGCTTCATCGGCTACGTCCTGTTCGGCCTCGGCTTCGGCTTCGTCAACGCCCCCATCACCAACACCGCCGTCTCGGGCATGCCCCGCGCGCAGGCCGGCGTCGCCGCCGCGGTCGCCTCCACCAGCCGGCAGATCGGCCAGACCCTCGGCGTCGCCGTCATCGGCGCGGTCCTCGCGTCGGGCATCGCGTCGGGCGTCGGCACGCCCGCGTACGCGACCACGTTCGTCGACGCGAGCCGCGGCGGCTGGTGGATCATCGTGGGCTGCGGCGTCGCCGTCCTCCTGGTCGGCCTCCTCACCAGCGGCCGCTGGGCACGCTCCACCGCCCAGCGCACCGCCCTCTGCCTGGAACAGCCGGAAATCCAGGGGGCCACGGCGGGCGCAAGCTCCTGAAGCGGCCTGCGCCAGAACCCGCGCGGCCTGAAGGATCCTCGCGGGCTCCGACGTCACCACACCCCTGATCGGCCTCCTCACCGACCGCCCGATACCCGTGGCCGCCGGGAAAATCAGGAGGTCACGGCGGGCGCCAGCTCCTGAAGCCGGTCGAGCCCCTCGCGGGACTCCTCGTCGGCGGGCGTGTACGTCACCAGACGGGCCCCCTGGTCCGGGCCGAGCCACAGATCGGTGTGGACCAGGGACAGCGGTCCGACGTGCGCGTTGCGGAAGTACTTCGTCTTGCTGCGCGTGCCCACCACCTCGTGCAGCTGCCACGCCTCACGGAACTCCGGCGACTCGTCCTCGAGCCGCTTGAGCAGCAACTCCCAGGCGGGCTCGCCCAGATGACCGGCCATCGACCCGCGGAACTTGGCCGCCATCAGCCGGATCGTGTCCTCCAGGAACACGAACGACTTCCGCCACTGCTCGTTCGTGCAGATCAGCACCATGCAGTTGCGGTCCTCGGGCGCCACCGTGTCCAGATCGCACAGCAGCCGCCCGTACGTGCGGTTGTACGCGAGGATGTCGTACCGGCTGTTCTGGATGCACGCGGGCAGCGGCTCCAGCTTCTCCAGCATCAGCCGCAGCGCCGGCGTGACCGTCTGGCAGCTCGCCGCGGGCGACGGATCGACGGCCCCGGCGAGCTGGAAGAGATGCGCGCGCTCACTCGCGTCGAGGAGCAGCGTGCGCGCCAGCGCGTCCAGGACCTGCACCGACACCTGAATGTCCCGCGCCTGCTCGAGCCACGTGTACCAGGTGACCCCGACGGCGGACAGCTGCGCGATCTCCTCACGCCTCAGCCCAGGGGTACGCCGGCGCCGGCCACGCGGCAGGCCGACCTGCTCGGGAGTGATGCGGGCGCGACGGTTGCGCAGAAAGTCGGCAAGCTCATGCCGCCGGATCTCGGACTCCCGCTTGGGCGACTCACGCGGGGCTCCACCGGCCTGCCCCTGCCCCTTCGCCGACACCTGCGCCAGCCCTTGCATCTGTGCCTGCGTCGGTGCCTGTGCCTGTGCCGCAGTCGTCTTCGTCGTCCGCGCCATCGTGGTCATGCCTCCAGCCTGCCGCGCCAAGGAGCCTGTTGCCAGGTAGTCCTTCTACCAGGATAAGAACACTCTGGTACCAGTCTGAGCTCCGGACGACGCTGGTACCCATGACCGGAACCGGGACCCGTTCCCTCTCTGTCTCCACCACAGCCCGCACCGCCACGGTTCCACCGGCACTCGGCGGACTCGGGCTCTTCACCGTGCTGGTCGGCGCGGCGCTCCCCCTCATCGACTTCTTCATCGTCAACGTCGCCCTGCCCACCATCGGCCACGACCTGGCCGCGGGCGAGGCACTCCTCGAGCTCGTCGTCGCGGGCTACGGACTCGCGTACGCCGTCCTGCTCGTCCTCGGCGGACGGCTCGGCGACCTCTTCGGCCGGCGCAGGCTCTTCCTCGGCGGCATGATCGCCTTCGGCCTGACCTCACTGGCCTGCGGCCTCGCCCCCGACGCCTGGACCCTCGTGGCCGCGCGCGTCGCGCAGGGCGCCGCGTCGGCCGCGATGCTCCCGCAGGTCCTCGCCACCATCCAGTCGACGACGACAGGCAGGCGCCGGGCGAAGGCCATGGGCCTGTACGGGGCCACGGCGGGCCTGTCCATGGTCGTCGGCCAGATCCTGGGCGGCGTCCTCGTCGCAGCGGACGTCTTCGGGACCGGCTGGCGGTCGGTGTTCCTGGTGAACGTGCCCGTCGTCCTGGTCGGCCTCTTCCTGGCGACCCGTACCGTCCCCGAAACCCGCTCCCCGCACCCCGAACCGGTCGACGGCCCCGGCACGGTACTCCTCGCGGCGTCCCTGCTCACGCTCCTCGCACCCCTGACCGAGGGCAGGGCGGCCGGCTGGCCCCTGTGGACATGGCTCTCGCTCGCGGTGTTCCCCTTCGTCGCGTACGCCTTCTACCAGGTGGAACGCCGGGCGGACCGGCACGGCCGCACCCCACTGGTCCCACCGAGCCTCTTCGCCCTGGTGTCACTGCGCCGCGGCCTGATCATGATCGTGCCGTTCTCCATCGGGTTCAGCGGCTTCATGTTCGTGATCGCGGTGGCACTCCAGCAGGGCGAACACCTCGGCCCCGTACCGGCGGGCCTGGCCCTCGCGCCGATGGCCGCGGTCTTCTTCGGCGTATCCCTCGCGGGCCCGCGCCTCATCGCCCGCTACGGCACCCGGATCGTCACCGCGGGCGGCATCATCCAGGGGGTCGGCGTGGCCCTCATCGCCCTCGCGGCCTGGCGAACCTGGCCCGACCTGGGCGTCCTCGAACTGATGCCGGGCGCCGCACTCGCGGGCGCGGGCCAGGCACTCCAACTCCCCATCCTGTTCCGGCTCATCCTGTCCGAGGTGCCGGCGACGCGGGCGGGGGTGGGCAGCGGCGTCATGATCACCACGCAGCAGTCGGCCCTGGCCCTCGGCGTGGCCACACTCGGCTCCCTCTTCCTCACCCTGACCCCGAGCCTGGGCATGCGAGACGCACTGGTGACAACCCTGCTGGTGCAACTGGCGGGCATAGCCCTGACAACAGCACTGAGCTTGAGGCTGCCACGGCTGGTGAGCTGAGCCGGGGCTGGCCCGGTCAGCCCGCGATGGCCGGGGGTGAGCGCGGCCGACCGGGGGTGACCAGCACTTGCTCCCGGCCATCGCATGGCAGGGGTAGCGGGTGACAGGTGACAGGTGACACCTGGCAGATAACAGATGACGGATAACAGATGACAGCTGACAGATATTGAAATCTGTCAGCTGTCATGTCATCGTGGGCAGCGAGACACAGAACCATCGAACTGACGGCACCGATCTAAGGAGCGCCTGATGTCCCCCACCACTCCCACCTCCCCCACCCTCCACCCTCGCCTTCTAGGCTCCACCGGTCCCGAGGTCTCCGCCATCGGGCTCGGCTGCATGGGGATGTCCGCGCTCTACGGCGAGGCCGACCGGGGCGAGTCCATCGCCACCATCCACGCGGCCCTCGACGCCGGCATCACCCTGCTCGACACCGGGGACTTCTACGCGATGGGGCACAACGAGATGCTCATCGGGGAGGCCTTGCGGACCGCCCCCGCCACACACCGCGAGAAGGCGCTGACCAGCGTGAAGTTCGGCGCTCTGCGCGACCCGGACGGCGGCTGGTCCAGCTACGACGGCCGGCCTGCCGCCGTGAAGAACTTCGCCGCGTACTCGCTCCAGCGCCTCGGCGTCGACCACATCGACGTATACCGGATCGCCCGTGTCGACCCCGACGTACCGATCGAGGAGACCGTCGGCGCCATCGCCGAGCTCGTCGAGAAGGGACACGTCAGGCACATCGGCCTGAGCGAGGTCGGCGCCGACACGATCCGGCGGGCCGCCGCCACCGCCCCCATCTCCGATCTGCAGATCGAGTACTCGCTGATCTCCCGCGGCATCGAGGAGGCGATCCTGCCGGTCACCCGTGAGCTGGGCATCGGCATCACCGCGTACGGGGTCCTGTCGCGCGGCCTGATCTCCGGGCACTTCGGCCGGGACCGCAAGCTCGCCGCGAACGACTTCCGCGGAATGAGCCCGCGCTTCCAAGGCGAGAACCTTCAGCACAACCTCGACCTCGTCGAGTCGCTGCGCAAGATCGCCGAGCAGAAGGGTGCCAGCGTCGCGCAGGTCGCCATCGCCTGGGTACTCAGCCGCGGAGACGACATCGTCCCCCTGGTCGGCGCCCGTCGCAGGGACCGGCTGACGGAGGCGCTCGGCGCTCTCGACATCAACCTGGACTCGGCGGACCTCGCCGCGATCGAGGAGGCCGTCCCGGCCGGTGCCGCCGCGGGTGACCGCTATCCCGAGGCACAGATGGCACACCTCGACAGCGAGCGCTGACCACCGCCCGGTACGGTCGGCATCATGGCAACCGAGACCCTGACCACCGAGCGCATCCTCGAAGCGACCGAGGAGGTACTGCGCCAGCATGGTCCCGCCAAGGCGAACGTCGTCGACGTGGCCCGCGCGCTCGGCGTCAGTCACGGCAGCGTCTACCGGCATTTCGGTACGAAGGCACAGTTGCGCGAGGCGGTCACGAAGCGCTGGCTCGACCGCACCACGAACGAACTGCAACTGCTCATGACAGACGGCTCGCTGACGGCGCCCGCCATGTTGCGCCAATGGCTCGCGACACTGTTCGCGGCCAAGCGCCGCAAGGCGGGCGACGATCCGCAGCTCTTCGCCACGTACCAAGTACTGATCACTGAGAACAGCCGGGTGGTCGAACTCCACGTCGGTGAGCTGATCATGCAGCTCGACCACATCATTCAGGACGGCATCGCCAAGGGGCAGTTCAGCCTTCCTCACCCCGACCCCGCTCTGACGGCCCGCGCGGTATTCGACGCGACCAACCGTTTCCACGATCCGGCGTACGCGGGTGAATGGCAGAAGGCCGGCATCGACGAAGAGTTCAGGGCCCTCACGGATCTCGTGCTCCGCGGCCTGAATTCCTAACCGCACCACCCGCACGATATTCGGCCGGGCCTTGAAAAGGGGTCCGGCCGAAAAAACGGGGACCGGCCCCCGACCAACCCCCAAACGCAGAAAACCCCCGTAACAGGATTCTCATCCGTTACGGGGGTTTTCTACAAAAATAGTTCGGCGGCGTCCTACTCTCCCACAGGGTCCCCCCTGCAGTACCATCGGCGCTGTGAGGCTTAGCTTCCGGGTTCGGAATGTAACCGGGCGTTTCCCTCACGCTATGACCACCGAAACACTATGAAACTGTCAACCGCACCACGCTCTGTGACAAACGTGGGGTTGTTCGTGGTTTCAGAACCAACACAGTGGACGCGAGCAACTGAGGACAAGCCCTCGGCCTATTAGTACCAGTCACCTCCACCCGTTACCGGGCTTCCAGATCTGGCCTATCAACCCAGTCGTCTACTGGGAGCCTTAACCCCTCAAGGGGGTGGGAATACTCATCTCGAAGCAGGCTTCCCGCTTAGATGCTTTCAGCGGTTATCCTTTCCGAACGTAGCCAACCAGCCATGCCCTTGGCAGGACAACTGGCACACCAGAGGTTCGTCCGTCCCGGTCCTCTCGTACTAGGGACAGCCCTTCTCAATATTCCTACGCGCACAGCGGATAGGGACCGAACTGTCTCACGACGTTCTAAACCCAGCTCGCGTACCGCTTTAATGGGCGAACAGCCCAACCCTTGGGACCGACTCCAGCCCCAGGATGCGACGAGCCGACATCGAGGTGCCAAACCATCCCGTCGATATGGACTCTTGGGGAAGATCAGCCTGTTATCCCCGGGGTACCTTTTATCCGTTGAGCGACGGCGCTTCCACAAGCCACCGCCGGATCACTAGTCCCGACTTTCGTCCCTGCTCGACCCGTCGGTCTCACAGTCAAGCTCCCTTGTGCACTTACACTCAACACCTGATTACCAACCAGGCTGAGGGAACCTTTGGGCGCCTCCGTTACTCTTTAGGAGGCAACCGCCCCAGTTAAACTACCCATCAGACACTGTCCCTGATCCGGATCACGGACCCAGGTTAGACATCCAGCACGACCAGAGTGGTATTTCAACGACGACTCCCCCTGAACTGGCGTCCAGAGTTCAAAGTCTCCCACCTATCCTACACAAGCCGAACCGAACACCAATATCAAACTGTAGTAAAGGTCCCGGGGTCTTTCCGTCCTGCTGCGCGAAACGAGCATCTTTACTCGTAGTGCAATTTCACCGGGCCTATGGTTGAGACAGTCGAGAAGTCGTTACGCCATTCGTGCAGGTCGGAACTTACCCGACAAGGAATTTCGCTACCTTAGGATGGTTATAGTTACCACCGCCGTTTACTGGCGCTTAAGTTCTCAGCTTCGCACACCCGAAAGTGCACTAACCGGTCCCCTTAACGTTCCAGCACCGGGCAGGCGTCAGTCCGTATACATCGCCTTACGGCTTCGCACGGACCTGTGTTTTTAGTAAACAGTCGCTTCTCGCTGGTCTCTGCGGCCACCCCCAGCTCGAGGAGCAAGTCCTCTCACCAGTGATGGCCCCCCTTCTCCCGAAGTTACGGGGGCATTTTGCCGAGTTCCTTAACCATAGTTCACCCGAACGCCTCGGTATTCTCTACCTGACCACCTGAGTCGGTTTAGGGTACGGGCCGCCATGAAACTCGCTAGAGGCTTTTCTCGACAGCATAGGATCATCCACTTCACCACAATCGGCTCGGCATCAGGTCTCAGCCTTATGTGTGACGGATTTACCTATCACACGGCCTACACCCTTACCCCGGGACAACCACCGCCCGGGCTGGACTACCTTCCTGCGTCACCCCATCACTCACCTACTACAAGTCTGGTCCGTCGGCTCCACCACTTTCCTTTCCCCGAAGGGTCCGGAACGGCTTCACGGACTTAGCATCGCCTGATTCAATGTTTGACGCTTCACAGCGGGTACCGGAATATCAACCGGTTATCCATCGACTACGCCTGTCGGCCTCGCCTTAGGTCCCGACTTACCCTGGGCAGATCAGCTTGACCCAGGAACCCTTAGTCAATCGGCGCACACGTTTCTCACGTGTGTATCGCTACTCATGCCTGCATTCTCACTCGTGAACCGTCCACAACTCGCTTCCGCGGCTGCTTCACCCGGCACACGACGCTCCCCTACCCATCACGATCCCCGTTGGGGGTATATATCGCAATGACACGACTTCGGCGGTACGCTTGAGCCCCGCTACATTGTCGGCGCGGAATCACTAGACCAGTGAGCTATTACGCACTCTTTCAAGGGTGGCTGCTTCTAAGCCAACCTCCTGGTTGTCTGTGCGACTCCACATCCTTTCCCACTTAGCGTACGCTTAGGGGCCTTAGTCGATGCTCTGGGCTGTTTCCCTCTCGACCATGGAGCTTATCCCCCACAGTCTCACTGCCGTGCTCTCACTTACCGGCATTCGGAGTTTGGCTAAGGTCAGTAACCCGGTAGGGCCCATCGCCTATCCAGTGCTCTACCTCCGGCAAGAAACACACGACGCTGCACCTAAATGCATTTCGGGGAGAACCAGCTATCACGGAGTTTGATTGGCCTTTCACCCCTAACCACAGGTCATCCCCCAGGTTTTCAACCCTGGTGGGTTCGGTCCTCCACGAAGTCTTACCTCCGCTTCAACCTGCCCATGGCTAGATCACTCCGCTTCGGGTCTTGAGCGCGCTACTGAATCGCCCTATTCGGACTCGCTTTCGCTACGGCTTCCCCACACGGGTTAACCTCGCAACGCACCGCAAACTCGCAGGCTCATTCTTCAAAAGGCACGCAGTCACGACGCAAGGAACAAGTTCCTTGCGCGACGCTCCCACGGCTTGTAGGCACACGGTTTCAGGTACTATTTCACTCCGCTCCCGCGGTACTTTTCACCATTCCCTCACGGTACTATCCGCTATCGGTCACCAGGGAATATTTAGGCTTAGCGGGTGGTCCCGCCAGATTCACACGGGATTTCTCGGGCCCCGTGCTACTTGGGTGTCTCTCAAACGAGCCGCTGATGTTTCGACTACGGGGGTCTTACCCTCTACGCCGGACCTTTCGCATGTCCTTCGCCTACATCAACGGTTTCTGACTCGTCTCACAGCCGGCAGACTGTGAAAGAGAGATCCCACAACCCCACATGCGCAACCCCTGCCGGGTATCACACGCATATGGTTTGGCCTCATCCAGTTTCGCTCGCCACTACTCCCGGAATCACGGTTGTTTTCTCTTCCTGCGGGTACTGAGATGTTTCACTTCCCCGCGTTCCCTCCACATACCCTATGTGTTCAGGTATGGGTGACAGCCCATGACGACTGCCGGGTTTCCCCATTCGGAAACCCCCGGATCAAAGCCTGGTTGACGGCTCCCCGGGGACTATCGTGGCCTCCCACGTCCTTCATCGGTTCCTGGTGCCAAGGCATCCACCGTGCGCCCTTAAAAACTTGGCCACAGATGCTCGCGTCCACTGTGCAGTTCTCAAACAACGACCAACCACCCATCACCCCGAACCAGCAGATTCGAGTGCACTGGGGTCGGCACTGAAGGCGACCAATCGGCCGTACCTTCAGACACCCAACAGCGTGCCCGACCCGCTTCCGCCCGGAGATCATGCTTTCCACGCTCCGAAGAGCAGTACTCACAGCCTCCGACCCGAGAACCCGGTCGAATAGTCAACGTTCCACCCTTGAGCAACCACCGTCGGACATTTGCCGACGAAATGGCTCTTGGACCACCAGGTGAAACCTGGCAGCCAAAGTGCTCCTTAGAAAGGAGGTGATCCAGCCGCACCTTCCGGTACGGCTACCTTGTTACGACTTCGTCCCAATCGCCAGTCCCACCTTCGACAGCTCCCTCCCCACAAGGGGGTTGGGCCACCGGCTTCGGGTGTTACCGACTTTCGTGACGTGACGGGCGGTGTGTACAAGGCCCGGGAACGTATTCACCGCAGCAATGCTGATCTGCGATTACTAGCAACTCCGACTTCATGGGGTCGAGTTGCAGACCCCAATCCGAACTGAGACAGGCTTTTTGAGATTCGCTCCGCCTCGCGGCATCGCAGCTCATTGTACCTGCCATTGTAGCACGTGTGCAGCCCAAGACATAAGGGGCATGATGACTTGACGTCGTCCCCACCTTCCTCCGAGTTGACCCCGGCAGTCTCCTGTGAGTCCCCATCACCCCGAAGGGCATGCTGGCAACACAGAACAAGGGTTGCGCTCGTTGCGGGACTTAACCCAACATCTCACGACACGAGCTGACGACAGCCATGCACCACCTGTATACCGACCACAAGGGGGGCACCATCTCTGATGCTTTCCGGTATATGTCAAGCCTTGGTAAGGTTCTTCGCGTTGCGTCGAATTAAGCCACATGCTCCGCTGCTTGTGCGGGCCCCCGTCAATTCCTTTGAGTTTTAGCCTTGCGGCCGTACTCCCCAGGCGGGGAACTTAATGCGTTAGCTGCGGCACCGACGACGTGGAATGTCGCCAACACCTAGTTCCCACCGTTTACGGCGTGGACTACCAGGGTATCTAATCCTGTTCGCTCCCCACGCTTTCGCTCCTCAGCGTCAGTAATGGCCCAGAGATCCGCCTTCGCCACCGGTGTTCCTCCTGATATCTGCGCATTTCACCGCTACACCAGGAATTCCGATCTCCCCTACCACACTCTAGCCTGCCCGTATCGACTGCAGACCCGGGGTTAAGCCCCGGGCTTTCACAACCGACGTGACAAGCCGCCTACGAGCTCTTTACGCCCAATAATTCCGGACAACGCTTGCGCCCTACGTATTACCGCGGCTGCTGGCACGTAGTTAGCCGGCGCTTCTTCTGCAGGTACCGTCACTTTCGCTTCTTCCCTGCTGAAAGAGGTTTACAACCCGAAGGCCGTCATCCCTCACGCGGCGTCGCTGCATCAGGCTTTCGCCCATTGTGCAATATTCCCCACTGCTGCCTCCCGTAGGAGTCTGGGCCGTGTCTCAGTCCCAGTGTGGCCGGTCGCCCTCTCAGGCCGGCTACCCGTCGTCGCCTTGGTGAGCTTCTACCTCACCAACAAGCTGATAGGCCGCGGGCTCATCCTGCACCGCCGGAGCTTTCAACCCCCTCCCATGCGAGAGGGGGTGTTATCCGGTATTAGACCCCGTTTCCAGGGCTTGTCCCAGAGTGCAGGGCAGATTGCCCACGTGTTACTCACCCGTTCGCCACTAATCCACCCCGAAGGGCTTCATCGTTCGACTTGCATGTGTTAAGCACGCCGCCAGCGTTCGTCCTGAGCCAGGATCAAACTCTCCGTGAATGTTTCCGGGATATCCCGGTGAACACCACGAGAGCGGAACCGTCGGGAGGAATAATCCCCACGATTCACTGCGTCCTCGCTAGTGCGCCTCACCCCGGTGTGGGAGTGAGGACTTCTTCAAAGGAACCTCCAACCCACAAAGTGGGCCGGGGTTGTCAATCTGGCGTTGACTTTTGGCACGCTGTTGAGTTCTCAAGGAACGGACGCTTCCTTTGTACTCACCCGAGATACTCTCTCAGGCTTTCCTCCGGGCAGTTTCCCTTCGGTCTTGCGTTTCCGACTCTATCAGACGCTTTCGTGTCTGATTTCCTCGGTGCCTTTCAGGTTTCCGCTCCGGCCTTTCGGCTTTTCGCGTTTCCCTTTCCGGCGGTTCCGACTCTATCAGATCCTTTCGGGCCTGATTCCCAGTCAGCGGGTTTGTCTTCGCGGCTGTTGGGCCGTTCCGACGTCCCAAACTTTAGCGGATTCCCCCGGCGGCGCCTAATCGGGCCGGCGAGTCCACCGCGAATTGAATTCGGGCGTGCCGAATTCACTCCCGGTAGGAGATCGTGCTGCTTGTTTGGGTGCCGCTTGAGCGGCGGAGGTGCTGTCGCGGGGCCGGTTGGCCGGGTGACAACTCGGAGGACTCTAGAGATCTCCGGGCCCCGTGTCAATTCGGCCTTACTGGGGCCCCTGGGCCGACGGGTCCACCGTCGCCTGGTGCTCCTGGGCGAGGTGCTCCTCGGCCTTGAGCCAGGGCAGGAACTGGGCGGGTTTTCGCCAGCCGCAGGTGTCGCATCTGATGGTGCGGCGCGGGCCCGAGCGCTGTACCCGGACCGTGTGCTCCCGGCCGTGCTGGTCCCAGCGACTGACCTTGCTCGTGGTGGTGCTCGGCAGCATGACGCCTCCTCCGCGGCCCCTGTGGGCGCGCGTTCCGCAAGGAGTGTGCAGCAAGAGCAATATCAACAGGGGGGTTTCCGTGGTGCGTTGTGCGTCTCGCCGGCGTCCTCGGCCGCCCGGGAACGACGGAAGCGGCCCAGGAGCGCGATGTGCACGCTCCTGGGCCGCTTCTGTGGTGCCTGGTTCCCCGAGGGGTGATCAGCAGCCGACGAGGCGCGTCGCCAGGTAGCCCTCGATCTGGTCCAGGGAGACACGCTCCTGCTTCATGGTGTCGCGCTCGCGAACCGTGACGGCGTTGTCGTCGAGGGTGTCGAAGTCGACGGTGACGCAGTACGGCGTACCGATCTCGTCCTGGCGGCGGTAGCGGCGGCCGATGGCGCCCGCGTCGTCGAAGTCGATGTTCCAGTTCTGGCGCAGCGCGGTGGCGAGTCCCTTGGCCTTCGGGGACAGCTCCGGGTTGCGGGACAGGGGCAGGACCGCGACCTTGACCGGGGCGAGGCGGTGGTCGAAGCGCATGACGGTGCGCTTCTCCATCTTGCCCTTGGCGTTGGGCGCCTCGTCCTCGACGTAGGCGTCGAGCATGAAGGCGAGCATGGAGCGGCCGACACCGGCGGCGGGCTCGATGACGTACGGGGTGTAGCGCTCGCCGGCTTCCTGGTCGAAGTAGGAGAGGTCCTGGCCGGAGGCCTTGGAGTGCGCGGAGAGGTCGTAGTCCGTGCGGTTGGCGACGCCCTCGAGCTCGCCCCACTCGTTTCCGCCGAAGCGGAAGCGGTACTCGATGTCAGCGGTGCGCTTGGAGTAGTGGGAGAGCTTCTCCGCCGGGTGCTCGAACCAGCGCATGTTCTCCTCGCGCATGCCGAGGCCGGTGTACCAGTTCCAGCGCTGCTCCATCCAGTACTCCTGCCACTTCTCGTCCTCGCCCGGCTTGACGAAGAATTCCATCTCCATCTGCTCGAACTCGCGGGTGCGGAAGATGAAGTTGCCGGGCGTGATCTCGTTGCGGAAGCTCTTGCCCATCTGGGCGATGCCGAACGGCGGCTTGCGGCGCGAGGTCTGCTGGACGCTGGCGAAGTTGGTGAAGATGCCCTGGGCGGTCTCGGGGCGCAGGTAGGCGATGGAGCCGCTGTCCTGGGTGGGGCCGAGGTGCGTGGAGAGCAGGCCCGAGAACTGCTTGGGCTCGGTGAAGGTGCCCTTGTTGCCACAGTTGGGGCAGTTGAGGTCGGTGAGGCCGTTCTCCGGCAGCTTGCCGTGCTTGGCCTCGTACGCCTCCTCCAGGTGGTCCGCGCGGTACCGCTTGTGGCAGGAGGTGCACTCGGTGAGCGGGTCGGTGAACGTGGCGACGTGACCGGAGGCCTGCCAGACCTCGGTCGCCAGGATCACGGACGAGTCGATACCGACGACGTCCTCGCGCGAGGTGACCATGTAGCGCCACCACTGGCGCTTGAGGTTTTCCTTCAGTTCGACGCCCAGCGGCCCGTAGTCCCAGGCGGCGCGCTGGCCGCCGTAGATCTCGCTGCACGGGTAGACGAAGCCACGGCGCTTGCTGAGGCTGACGATGGTGTCGATCTTGTCGGCGGCCACGGTGCTCTCTTCATTACGACGACGACGAAGCTGCTGCTTCAGAGCGAATGCGAATGCTTCAGGTTACCGGCGGCGTAGGGCTCCGGATCAAATCGGTTGGGGGTCCGGAGCCCGGGCTGGGGTGGGATGCCCGTTTCGGTGTGATCGCGGCGACAGCTTGTTGACAATCGTTTCCAGATTTGTTGAAAATGAGTGTCATGAACGTACGACGCCTCATACCCACCGCCGCGGTCGCCTCCGTCACCGTGCTCGGCATCACGGCCCTGTCGGCCTGCTCCGCCTCCTCGGGTGACGGCAGGAACAGCGACGGCAAGCTCGCGGTGGTGGCGTCGTTCTATCCGATGCAGTACCTCGCGGAGCAGATCGGCGGGGACCACGTCGCCGTCACCAATCTGACCAAGCCCGGCCAGGAGCCGCACGACCTGGAGCTCAGCGCGAAGCAGACCGCGCAGCTGCAGGAAGCGGGTGTCGCCCTCTATCTCAAGGGCCTCCAGCCGGCCGTCGACGACGCGATACAGCAGTCCGGGATCAAGACCAAGGTCGATGCCGCCTCCCTGACGCATCTGGAGAAGCACGGCACCGAGGTCGGCGGGCACGCCGAGGAGCACGACCACGAGCACGGCGGCGAGGGCGGCCGGGATCCGCACATCTGGCTGGACCCGGTGAAGTACGCCGAGGTCGCCGAGGGGGTGGGCAAGGCCTTCGAGAAGGCCGACCCGGATCACGCGGCGGCGTACAAG
This sequence comes from Streptomyces longhuiensis, assembly GCF_020616555.1. Classification (NCBI taxonomy): domain Bacteria; kingdom Bacillati; phylum Actinomycetota; class Actinomycetes; order Kitasatosporales; family Streptomycetaceae; genus Streptomyces; species Streptomyces longhuiensis. Next base: position 3,549,610 of record NZ_CP085173.1, read on the forward strand.
AAGAACACCGCGGCTCTGGTCGGCAAGCTCGACGGGCTGAACACGCGGTTCGAGGACGGGCTGAAGAACACCGATTCGAAGGTGTTCATCACGACCCACGCGGCCTTCGGCTATCTCGCCGAGCGGTACGGGCTCACCGAGGAGGCCATCAGTGGTCTCGACCCGGAGAGCGAGCCCAGCGCGGCGCGCGTGAAGGACCTCCAGAACATGGCGAAGGCCGACGGGGTGACCACGGTCTTCTACGAGACCCTCGTCAGCGACAGGACCGCGAAGACTCTCGCGGGCGACGCGGGCCTCAAGACCGATGTGCTCGACCCGCTCGAGGGCATCACCGACAAGTCCGAGGGCGACGACTACATCCAGGTCATGGAGTCGAACCTGAAGGCCCTGCAGACGGCGCTCGGCGCCAAGTGACCACGGAGGACAGCGGCATGGACGCATCGGTGAAGGCCGGCGAGCCCGTCATAGCCCTGCGCAGCGTGACGGCCGAGCTCGGCTCGCGTCCCGTGCTGCGCGGCATCGACCTGACCGTGCGCCGCGGTGAGGTCGTGGCCCTGCTCGGCGCCAACGGTTCGGGCAAGTCGACGGCCGTGCGCACCGTGATCGGCCAGGTGCCCGTCAGCGGCGGCGAGGTCGAGATCTTCGGTACGCCGCGTCGGCGGTTCCGGGACTGGGCGCGGGTCGGTTACGTGCCGCAGCGGACGACCGCCGCGGGCGGGGTGCCGGCCACGGTCACCGAGGTCGTGTCCTCGGGGCGGCTGTCGCGGGCGCGGTTCGGGCTGCTGCGCAAGGCGGACCGTGAGGCGGTGCGCCGGGCGCTGGAGCTGGTCGGGATGGCCGACCGTGCCAAGGACTCGGTGGACGCGCTCTCCGGCGGCCAGCACCAGCGCGTCCTCATCGCGCGCGCCCTGGCCTCCGAACCCGAGCTGCTGATCATGGACGAGCCGATGGCGGGCGTCGACCTGGCGAGCCAGGAGATCCTCGCGAAGACGCTGCGGGCGCAGGTCGAGGCCGGCGCGTCCGTGCTGCTCGTCCTGCACGAGCTGGGTCCGCTGGAGCCGCTGATCGACCGTGCGGTCGTGCTGCGTGACGGCTGCGTCCTGCACGACGGGCCTCCGCCGGAGGCGGTCGGTCAGCACGCGCTGCCGGGCCACGACCACGTCCACCCGCACACCTCGGATCTCACCCCCGTACGCACAGGACTGCTGAGCTGACATGGAATTCCTCGACTCCGCCTTCATGCAGCGGGCCCTGCTCGCCGCGGTCCTGGTGGGCATCACCGCCCCGGCGATCGGCATCTATCTCGTCCAGCGCCGGCAGGCCCTGATGGGTGACGGCATCGGCCATGTCGCGATGACGGGCGTCGGCCTCGGCTTCCTGCTGTCTACGTCGCCCGTGTGGATGGCGATGGCCGTCTCCGTGGTCGGCGTGGTGATCATGGAGCTGATCCGCTGGTACGGGAAGACGCGCGGCGACATCGCGCTCGCGATGCTCTTCTACGGGGGTATGGCGGGCGGCGTGATGCTGATCAACCTCGCCCCCGGCGGTTCCACGGCGAACCTGCAGAGTTATCTCTTCGGCTCGCTGTCGACCGTCTCGCAGAGCGACCTCGTGTCGATCTGTGTCCTCGCCGGATTCGTCGCCGTGGTCACGATCGGTCTGCGCCGGCAGCTGTTCGCGGTCAGCCAGGACGAGGAGTTCGCCCGGGTCACCGGTCTGCCGGTGCGCGTCCTGAACCTGCTCGTCGCGGTGACCGCGGCGGCGACCGTCACCGTCGCGATGCGCGTCGTGGGTCTGCTCCTGGTGTCCGCGCTGATGGTGGTCCCGGTGGCGGCCGCGCAGCAGCTCACGCGGAGCTTCGCGGCGACGTTCGCGATCGCCGTCGCCATCGGCGTCACCACGACGCTGGGCGGCACGATCACCAATTACTACGTCGAGATCCCGCCCGGCGCGACGATCGTGCTGCTGACCATCGCGGCGTTCATCGTCTTCAGCCTGATCGCCACGCCGCTGGCCAGGCGCAGGGCGCGGGCGGCGGCGAGCGCGGCCGGTGACCCGGCGGAGTGCGCTATTCCAGGCCGGATCCCCGGTCAGGCCGGGGCCGAGGTCTGACCCGGGCACCGTGCGGCCTGGCACAATGGGCCGCCGGCAGTAAATCCGAGGAGGCAACAGTGGGAGCCCCGGTTCGAGGCAGGTCGACCCGCCAGCGTGCGGCCGTGGCGGCGGCGCTCGACGAGGTGGACGAGTTCCGCAGTGCCCAGGAGCTCCACGACGTCCTCAAGCACAAGGGTGACTCGGTGGGTCTGACGACCGTCTACCGCACCCTGCAGTCCCTCGCCGACGCGGGCGAGGTCGATGTCCTGCGCACGTCGGACGGCGAGGCCGTCTACCGGCGCTGCTCCAGCGGCGAGCACCACCATCACCTCGTGTGCCGGGTGTGCGGCAAGGCGGTCGAGGTCGAGGGCCCGGCCGTGGAGAAGTGGGCCGAGGCGATCGCCACGGAGCACGGGTATGTGAACGTGGCGCACACGGTGGAGATCTTCGGTACGTGCGCGGAGTGCGCGGGCGCCGCCGCGGAGAGCTGAGCGCCGTTTCTCGCGTGTGCTGTGGGGGGTACTTCCGAGTACCCCCCACAGTCGTCCGATCAGCTGTTGGCGATCTGTTCCTCGTTCGGGATGGCTCCGCCGAAGCGGCGGTCCCGGGAGGCGTACTCGAGGCAGGCGCGCCACAGGTCACGGCGGTCGAAGTCGGGCCACAGGACGTCCTGGAAGACCATCTCGGCGTAAGCGCTCTGCCACAGCAGGTAGTTGGAGGTGCGCTGCTCGCCGCTGGGGCGCAGGAACAGGTCGACGTCCGGCATGTCCGGGTAGTAGAGGTACTTCGCGAAGGTCTTCTCGCTGACCTTCGACGGGTCGAGGCGGCCCGCCTTCACGTCCTCGGCGATGGCCTGCGCGGCGTCCGCGATCTCGGCGCGGCCGCCGTAGTTCATGCAGAAGTACAGGGTCAGCTTGTCGTTGCCCTTGGTCTGCTCCTGGGAGATCTCCAGCTCCTGGGCGACCGACTTCCACAGCTTGGGCATGCGGCCCACCCAGCGCACCCGTACGCCCAGCTCGTCGAGCTGGTCGCGGGTCTTGCGGATGAAGTCGCGGTTGAAGTTCATGAGGAAGCGGACCTCGTCGGGCGAGCGCTTCCAGTTCTCCGTGGAGAAGGCGTAGAGCGAGATCGCGCCGACGCCCATCTCGATGGCGCCCTGGAGGACGTCCATGACCCGCTCGGCGCCGACCTTGTGGCCCTCCGTGCGCGGCAGCCCGCGCTCCTTCGCCCACCGGCCGTTGCCGTCCATCACGATGGCGACGTGCTCCGGCACCAGCTCGCCGGGGATCTTCGGCGGCCGCGCGCCCGTCGGGTGCGGTTCGGGCGTCTTGTACTCACGGCGGGACCGTCCGAGGATTCCGCGACGTGCCATGTGGGCTCTCCCCTAGCTCAGTTCTAGCTTTTCTCTACGTAACGCAGGGAGCGCAGTCCGCGCTCCAGGTGCCAGTGCAGATACGCCGACACCAGTCCGCTGCCCTCTCTCACGAAGCGTGCCTCGCACGCGTCCGCCGTCTCCCAGTCGCCGGTCAGCAGCGCGCCGAGGAGGACGAGGGCCTGCGGTGAGGGTACGACGCTGCCCGGTACCCGGCAGTCGACGCAAACCGAGCCGCCCGCGCCGACGGAGAAGAAGCGGTTGGGGCCCGGGAGGCCGCACTTGGCGCAGTCGCCGAAACTCGGGGCGTAGCCGTTCACGGCGAGGGAGCGCAGCAGGAAGGCGTCGAGGACGAGGTGGGGTTCGTGCTCGCCTCTGGAGAGGGTCCGCAGTCCGCCCACCAGGAGCAGGTACTGCTGGACGGCCGGCTCGCCCTCGTGGTCGGTGAAGCGCTCGGCGGTCTCCAGCATGGCGGTGCCGGCGGTGTAGCGGGCGTAGTCGCTGACGATGCCGCCGCCGTAGGGGGCGATGGTCTCGCTCTGGGTGCACAGGGGCAGCCCGCGCCCGATCAGCTCGCTGCCCCGCGCGAAGAACTGCACGTCGACGTGCGAGAACGGTTCGAGCCGGGCGCCGAACTTGGATTTGGTGCGCCGCACACCACGGGCCACGGCGCGTACGCGCCCGTGGTTGCGGGTGAGCAGCGTGATGATGCGGTCCGCCTCGCCCAGCTTCTGGGTGCGCAGCACGATGCCGTCGTCGCGGAAGAGACTCATCGCGCGCCCCCGCGGGGTTCCGGCCAGGGGTACGGGGGGCGCTCCCCGGAAGGGAACAGCATGATGCGGTCCGCTTCACCCAGCTTCTGGGTGCGCAGCACGATGCCGTCGTCGCGGAACAGGCTCATGGGCCCATTCTCGCCTACGCCGCAGGGGTGAAGTCGGGGGACCTGTGAAGGGGTGGGGTCAGGGGACCTCGCCGCGGCTCCTGGCGTTCGCGTAGGCGGTTGCCGCCCGCAGCCGCTCGGACGTCGTCGCCACCCGCACCGTGTCCGGTGCGCAGTCCCATTCGCGGCCGCCCCCGAAGGGACGGAGCTGAACGTAAGGACCCTCGTGCCCCATGACCCGGCCCACCTGTCCGGTGCTGATGTCGACGGCGTAAGAACCGATTGGCGGCTTCATCGGCGTTGGCTCCTGTCCATACGTTCCGTGCGTTTCCCGGCGGGCGGCGGCGTCACCGAAACAACGGCCCCCTTCCACGAGCGGACACGGGACGTGGCGCTGAATCGTCGGCGGTGTGACGCGAGAAGCAATTCCCGAACTCCGCTGCGGGTATTCACCCAGCTCTTCCCGCGCCTGGGACCGCGTGCCCGGACCGCCGTTCCGCCCACGTCAGGTGGCTCCCCGCCGCCGTCGAATTTCACCCTTACCGCACCGGCGGGTACGCGTGCCAATTAGAGTGAGAACGACCTCTGGGATCTATGCGGCGCGGGCTAATTCGAACACACCATTCGGAACGGGGATGCTCGATGCTGTTTGAATCGGGGGGAATGTGCGCGCATAGCTCCACAGAAATCCAGCGCGCTCACTCGACGCCTCTCGTCTCCTGTTCCGCGCGTGCCTCGATGCCCCGGAAGTGATGCGCCATGGCCCGCTGCGCGCCTGCCGCGTCCTGGGCGCGCAGGGCGGTGACGATGTCGCGGTGGCGGCTGACGGTGACGTCGGGGTCGGGGTCGCTGGACCAGGAGCGCGCGCCGGCGACGCGGTCGAAGACGTGCCAGAACGCGCCGAGCAGCTGCGGGATCAGCTCGTTGCCCAGCGAGCGGTAGAGGGTTTCGTGGAAGTCCCTGTCGAGGTCGGCGAAGGGTTCGTCGGCCTGGCCCGCGGCGGCCATCTTCCGGACGATGTCGTCGAGGCGGTCGAGGATCTCCGCCGGGAGCGGGGCCGCGGCGACCCTGCGGATCAGGCCTTCCTCGAGGATCTCGCGGACCTGGAGGATCTCGGCGAGGGCGTGCGCGTCGGAGGCGGGCCGCAGCAGGGTGCGGAAGGTGAGGCCGTCGGCGAGCGGGGTGAGGGAGGCCTGGCCGACGTAGGTGCCGTAGCCGTGTCTGATCTCGACGATGTCGAGTGCCTGGAGGGCCTTGAGGGACTCGCGTACGGAGTTTCTGCTGACGCCGAGCGACTCCATCAACTCGGCCTCGGTGGGCAGCAGTTCGCCGGGTCGCAGCCCTCTGTCCAGGATGAGCTGTGTGACCGCGCGCTGTACCTGCTGGCTGACACGGCGGTGCCGTATCGCCGGGTTCCTGGGCTCCTCAGACATGCGCCGCATCGTAGGCGCAGCAGACGTCCCACGTCCCACGTCAGGACCAAACTCTTTCCCGCCCGGCACCCGGAGCTCTCCGGGCTTCTCTGCGCGATCTCTTGACCGGCTCTCGTGGCGCTCCTATGGTCACGTCGCTACCAAGACGTAGGACGTTGGATCTCCCGCGCATCTCCCTCTCTGGAGGCACCATGAGCGACCACGAGCCGACCGGCCGCCGATCCTTCCTCAAGTACACCGGCGCCCTCGGCGCGGCCGCTGCCATCTCCACCTCCCTGTCGGCCTGTTCGTCCGGGCCCAAGTCCACCAACGACACGGGCGGCGGCAAAGGCGGCGGATCCTCGCTGACCGCCGTCATCGGGTACGGCAACGACGGAAGCTGGGACCCGACGCAGACCGCGTCGGCCTTCGCCATGGCCGGCAACCAGCACATCTACGAGGGTCTCCTCGACACCGACCCGATCACGCGCGAGCCGTACGCGGCGCTCGCCACGAAGGTGCCGACGGACGCCGAACTGGCCACCACCTCCTGGAAGTTCACCCTGCGCGAGGGCGCCAAGTGGCACGACGGGAAGCCCGTCACGGCGGACGACGTGGTGTTCGTCTTCGACCGGATCCTCGACCCGGGCACGCAGTCGCTCGCCAAGGGCTTCTTCGAGAGCTGGCTCAAGGAGGTCAGGAAGACGGGTGACGACTCCGTCGAGCTGGTCCTCAAGTTCCCGTTCCCGGACGGGGCCGCGCGGCTGACCCTCGCCAAGATCATGCCGAAGCACGTGTTCTCGAAGCCGGGCGCCTGGGACGACGCGACCAAGGGCAAGGCGGTGGGCTCGGGCCCGTACCGGCAGACCTCGCACCAGCCGAAGACGAACACCACCTTCGAGGCGTTCGCGGACTACAACGGGCCGCGCAAGGCGTCGTTCAAGAAGATGAACTGGCTGACCATCGTCGACGCGGCGCCCCGCGTCGCGAAGATCTCCGGTGGCAGCGCGGACGCGCAGATCGCGGACAACATCCCGTACGCCAACATCACGCAGCTGAAGAAGGGCGGCCTCACCGTCGAGGGCGGGGCCGGGATGAACAACCTCTTCCTGATGTTCAACACCGCGCACAAGCCGTTCGACGACGTGCGGGTACGTCAGGCCCTGCACTACGCCATCGACAAGCAGAAGATGATCGAGGTGGCGCTCAAGGGGCACGGGAAGGGCGCGAGTTCGTTCCTGAACGAGGGCAACCCCGACCACCGGCCGGCGAAGACGGTGTACGACTACGACCCCGAGAAGGCGAAGAAGCTCCTCAAGGACGCCGGGGTCAGCGGGCTCTCGGTCTCCCTGATGTCCGTCAACGTCTCATGGATCATGGACTGTCTGCCGACGATCAAGGCGTCGTGGGACGCGATCGGCGTGAAGACCACGCTCGACCCGCAGGAGACCACGGCCGTCTTCACGAAGATGGACCAGAAGAAGGACTACCAGGTCGTGGCGGCCGCCTCGAACCCCAACCAGTTCGGGCTCGACGCCGACCTGATCATGCATTACAACTACGGCCCCTCGAACCTGTGGATGGGCTACGCGCGCTGGGCGGGCAGCTCCGACGCCAAGCACCTCTTCAAGCTGATGGACCAGGCCACGCGCGAGCCGGACCCGGCGAAGAAGAAGACGATGATCCAGGAGTACATCGACATCGTCGCCGAGCAGGCCGTGCTCTACCCGGTCGTGCACAACGAGCTGATGACGGCCTGGGACCCGAAGAAGATCACCGGTGTGCAGGCGCAGCCCTATCCCGGGATCAACGTGCTCAAGGCCAAGCCCGCGTAACGCGGCTTTCTCGCAAGGGAGTTCGTGCCCGTGGTCGTGATCGCCAGAATTCTGGCCCGCCGCCTGGTCCTGCTCGTGCCGCTGCTGCTCGGCATCGTCCTGTTCGTGTTTCTCGTGATGCGGTTCTCGGACAGCGATCCGGCGTCGGCGTTCTTCCAGGGCGCCAATCCGACGCCGCAGCAGCTGCACGACTTCCGGGAGCGCAACGGGCTGCTCGATCCGCTGCCCGTGCGGTACTTCCACTTCGTGGGCGATCTCGTCCGGGGCGACATGGGCGTCAGCGCCCTGACCCGGCAGCCGGTGGTCGACCAGGTGACCACCGCGCTGCCGCTGACGCTGCAGCTGACGTTCCTCGGCCTCGCGGTCGCGGTCGTCGTGTCCCTGGTGCTCGGTGTCACGGCCGCCATCCACCGCGACCGGCTCCTCGACCAGATCATCCGCGTCGTGTCGCTGACGGGCGTGGCGGCGCCCGGGTTCTGGCTGGCGCTGCTGATGATCCAGTATCTGGCGGTCGGGCAGGGCTGGTTCCCGACCGGCGGCTACATCAACCCGGCGGACTCCTTCACGGGCTGGCTCAAGTGCATGACGCTCCCGGCGCTCTCGCTGTCCCTGCCCGTCGCGGCGCAGCTGACGCGCATCGTGCGTACGGCGGTGGTCGAGGAGCTGGACAAGGACTACGTCCGTACGGCGATCGGCAGCGGGCTGCCGCCGGTCGTCGTGGTGGGGCGCAACGTGCTGCGCAACGCCCTGATCAATCCGCTGACCGTGCTCGGACTGCGGGTCGGCTATCTGCTGGGCGGGGCGGTCGTCACGGAGACGATCTTCTCCCTGCCGGGGATGGGGAAGCTGATGATCGACGCGGTGAAGAACGGTGACCCGGCGGTCGTCCAGGGGGTCGTCCTCACGACGGCCGTCGGGTTCGTCGTCGTCAACCTCGCCATCGACATCCTGTATCTGATGGTCAACCCGCGGCTCAGGGGGGCGCAGAGCTAGATGGTCACCTCCCGCAGAGCGCTCGCCGAGGCGCTGTCCCGGCCGGGCATCCGGCTGCGCTCCCTGCGCCGGCTGCCCGTCCTGTCCCGGATCGCGGTCGCCGTCGTCGCGGTCGTCGTCCTCATGGCGCTGTTCGCGCCGCTGCTCGCACCCCATGACCCGCTCGACCAGCAGTCGCAGACCGACGGCACCGGGCACCCGTCGGGCAGTCACTGGATGGGCCAGGACAGCCTGGGCCGCGACATCCTCAGCCGGCTGATGTACGGGGCGCGCTGGTCGCTGGCCATCGGGCTCGGCGCGACGCTGCTCGCGCTGGTGGTGGGCGCGGTGCTCGGCGCGATCGCGGCGACGTCGCGCAAGGCGGTCGACGAGACGCTGATGCGCTGCCTCGACGTCGTGATGGCGTTCCCCGGGATCGCTCTCGCGGCCGTCCTCGTCGCCGTGTTCGGCGGCGGCATCCCCGTACTCATCTGCGCGATCGCGTTCCTGTTCACTCCGCCGGTCGCCCGTGTCGTACGGGCCAACGTGCTCGACCAGTACGGCGAGGACTACGTGACGGCCGAGCGGGTCATCGGAGCGCGCACGCCGCACATCGTGCTGCGGCACGTGGCGGTCAACTGCGCGGCGCCGGTCCTGGTGTTCTGCACGGTGCAGGTCGCGGAGGCCATCGTCTTCGAGGCGTCGCTCTCGTTCATCGGGGCGGGGGTCCGGCCGCCCGACCCGTCCTGGGGCAGTGTCATCGCGGACGGCAAGAACATGGTCCTGATCGGGGGCTGGTGGGCGACCGTCTTCCCCGGCCTGCTGATGCTGCTCACGGTGCTCGCGCTCAACGTCCTGTCCGAGGGCGTGTCCGACGCGTGGGCCGCGCCCGCCGCGCGCGACGTGTCCGGCGTGGAGGCGGACCGTCTCGAAGCGCCGAAGCCCGGCAGCGGCACCGTCCTCGAACTGCCCGGCCTCACCGAGGCCGCCACCCGGCTGAGGTCCCGTGCCCGGCCCCTGCCCGAGGGTGACCCCGTCCTCCAGGTCACCGATCTCGCGATCGGCTTCGACGCGCGGCACGGTGGCGTGGACATCGTCGACGGCATCACGTTCGACGTGCGGCCCGGTGAGGTCCTCGGCCTGGTCGGCGAGTCGGGGTGCGGCAAGTCGCTGACCGCGCTGACCGTGATGGGGCTCGAACCCACGGGCGCGCGGATCCGCGGCCGGGTCACCTTCGACGGCCAGGAGCTGATCGGCCGCTCGATGGGCGCCAGGCGCCGGCTCCTCGGCCACGACATGGCGATGATCTACCAGGACGCCCTGTCGTCCCTGAACCCGGCGATGACCGTGCGCTCCCAGCTCAAGCAGGTCGTCCGCCGCGGTGGCCGGCGCACCCCGGCCGAGCTGCTCTCCCTCGTCGGCCTCGACCCCGAGCGGACCCTGCGCAGCTATCCGCACGAGCTGTCGGGCGGCCAGCGCCAGCGCGTCCTGATCGCGATGGCCCTGTCGCGCAGCCCCAAGCTGATCGTCGCCGACGAGCCGACGACCGCGCTCGACGTGACCGTGCAGGCGCAGGTCATCGAGCTGCTGCTGCGGCTGCGCGAGGAGCTGGGCTTCGCGCTGATCCTCGTCTCGCACGACCTGGCGCTCGTCGCCGACGTCACGGACCGGGTGGTCGTGATGTACGGCGGGCAGATCGTGGAGACGGGCGTGACGGCGGACCTCGTCGAGGCGCCCACCCACCACTACACGCGCGGGCTGCTCGGCTCGGTCCTCTCGCTGGAGACGGCGGCGGACCGGCTGACGCAGATCAGGGGCGTCGTGCCGTCACCGGCCGACTTCCCCGCGGGCTGCCGGTTCGCCGACCGGTGCCCGATGGCGAGCGAGGTGTGCCGGACGACGGCGCCCGACCTGCTCGGCGGCCGGCGGCACGCGTCGGCCTGTCACCATCCGGCGGTGGTCCCGCCGCCCACGGTTCCGGCTCCCCGGGGAAGCGAGGCTCTGAAGTGACGGATCCCGTGGTCGAGTTGAGGGATGCCCACGTGGTGCACCGGGCCCGCTCCGGCGGCCTGTTCGCCCGCGACCGAGTGTACGCCCTGACCGGGGCCGACCTGTCCGTGGCGCGCGGCGAGACGGTCGGCGTGGTCGGCGAGTCGGGCTGCGGCAAGTCGACGCTCGCCAAGGTCCTCGTGGGGGTGCAGCGCCCGACGTCCGGCACGGTCGTCGTGGACGGCCACGACCTGTGGACCATGAAGCCGGGCGAGCGGCGCGCCACCGTCGGCGAGGGCGTCGGCATGATCTTCCAGGATCCGTCGACGGCCCTGAACCGGCGCCTGACCGCCCGCCAGATCCTGCGCGACCCCCTCGACGTCCACCGCCGCGGCACACCCGCCACACGCGCGGAACGCGTACGGGAGCTGATGTCCCTGGTCGGACTGCCGGGCGCGCTCGCCGGGGCGCTGCCCGGGCAGTTGTCGGGCGGGCAGCGCCAGCGCGTGGCGATCGCCCGCGCCCTCGCCCTCGAACCCGCGCTGGTCGTGGCGGACGAGCCGACGAGCGCGCTCGACGTGTCGGTGCGGGCGCAGATCCTGAATCTGCTGCTCGACCTCAAGGAACGCCTCGGCCTCGCCCTCGTGTTCGTCTCGCACGACATCCAGACCGTGCGGCGCATGAGCGACCGCGTGATCACGATGTATCTGGGCCGGATCGTGGAGGAGTCGCCGTCGGACGACGTGCTCGACCGGGCCAGGCACCCGTACACCCGTGCGCTGTTCTCGGCGACGCCCGGGCTGCTCGACCCGATCGACCCGATCCCGCTGGTCGGCCCGGTGCCGTCGGCGACGCGTCCGCCGAGCGGCTGCCCGTTCCGTACGCGGTGCTGGAAGGCCGACGAGGTGTGCGCGGAGGCGATGCCGGAGTTCGAGCCGGGCGGTGAGGGGCATCGGTTCCGCTGTCACCATCCCGTGCGCGAGGGCCAGTCCACGCACGAACTCGTCCAGGAGATCTCATGACGCCACACACCCCGCTGACCGGAGTCGTCCCGCCCGTCTGCACCCCCCTGACCCCGGACCACGAGGTGGACGTCGGCTCTCTCGTGCGCCTCGTCGACCACCTCGTCGCGGGTGGCGTCGACGGGCTCTTCGTGCTCGGCTCCTCCAGCGAGGCGGCCTTCCTGCCCGACCGGCACCGCAAAGTGGTCGTCGACACCGTCGTGGGTCATGTCGCCGGTCAGCTGCCCGTCCTGGCCGGGGCGATCGACATGGCGACCCTGCGCGTCCTCGACCACGCCCGTACGGCGGCGGAGGCGGGCGCGGACGCGATCGTCGCCACGGCGCCCTTCTACACGCGCACCCACCCGGCCGAGATCGCCCGCCACTTCCGGCTCCTGGCCCAGCGGTGCGGCCTGCCGGTGTTCGCCTACGACCTGCCGGTGTCGGTGCACTCCAAGCTGGGCGCCGACCTCGTCCTCGACCTGGCCGCAGACGGGACGCTCGCCGGCCTGAAGGACTCCAGCGGTGACGAGGGCGCGTTCCGCGAGGTCGTCGTCGGCGCGCGCTCCCGCACCGACATCACGGGGTTCAGCGTCCTGACCGGGTCCGAGCTGACCGTGGACTCGGCGCTCGCGATGGGTGCGGACGGGGTGGTGCCGGGCCTCGGGAACGTCGATCCGGCCGGCTACGCGCGGCTGTACGCGTACTGCCGGGCCGGTGACCGGGAGCGGGCGCGGGTCGAGCAGGAGCGGCTGTGTGCGCTGTTCCGGATGGTGCGGGTGGGGGATCCGGCGCGGATGGGCGGGAGCTCGTCCGCGCTCGGGGCGTTCAAGGCGGCCCTGTATCTGCGGGGCGTGATCGACTGCCCGCTGACGGCGGATCCGCAGATCCCGCTGTCCGAGGAGGAGATCGAGCGGGTGGGGAAGTTCCTCGCGGCGGCGGGGCTGCTGTAGCCGAGCGGTCAGGCGCCTCCCGGCTCGATCAGGCCCGACTCGTAGGCCACGATGACGAGTTGGGCCCGGTCGCGCGCGCCCAGCTTGCCCATGATGCGGCTCACGTGCGTCTTCGCCGTGAGAGGGCTGAGGCCGAGGACCTCGGCCGCCTCCGTGTTGGTGAGGCCGCGCGCCACGAGGGTCAGGACCTGGCGCTCGCGGTCGGTGAGCGCGGCGAGGCCGGGCGGGACGGGCCCGGGTTCGGCCGGGGCGCGCAGGACGCGGGCGATCAGGCGGGCCGTGGGGCCGGGCGACAGCAGGGACTCGCCGGCGGCCACGGTACGGATGGCGTCGAGGAGTTCGGCCGGCTTGGTGTCCTTGACGAGGAACCCGGACGCGCCCGCCCGCAGCGCCTCGACGACGTGTTCGTCGGTGTCGTACGTCGTCAGCATCAGGACCTTGACTCCCGCGAGGTCCTCGTCGGCGGCGAGCAGGCGGGTCGCCTCGATGCCGTCGAGGTCGGGCATGCGGATGTCCATGACGATCAGGTCGGCACGGTGCGTGCGGGCCTGTTCCACGGCCTCGCGGCCGGTACCGGCCTGGCCGACGACCTCCATGTCGGGCGCGGACTCGACGAGCATCGCGAACGCGGCCCGCACGAGGGTCTGGTCGTCGGCGAGAAGTACGCGCACGGGCTGGGCCCCGGTCACCGGGCCACCCCGGTCGGCAGGACCGCCGCGACTTCGAATCCGCCCTGGGCGCGCGGCCCGGCGTCGAGGGTGCCGCCCACGCTGCGGGCCCGCTCGCGCATGCCGAGCAGGCCGAAGCCAGCGGGCCGGTCGGGCTCGGACGAGGACGTGGCCGTGGACGTGGACGTGGACGTGGCCGGTGGTGTGCCGTCGTCGGCGACGCGCAGGTGGAGGGCGTCGCCGAGGCTGCGGATGCCGACGCGGACGGTGAGTCCGGGGCCGCCGTGCCGGACGGCGTTCGTGAGTGCTTCCTGGACGATGCGGTAGGCCGCGGCGCCCACGGCGGGCGGCGCCTCCACGTTCTCGACGGACAGGTCGACGGTGGCTCCGGCGGTGCGGGCGGCCTCGGCGAGGTCCGGCAGCCCGTCGAGCCCGGGGAGCGGGCCGCGGCTGTCGTCGGGGCCGGCGCGCAGCACTTCGAGCGTGGCGCGCAGTTCGCCGCGGGCGGTGCGGCAGGTCTCGGCGATGTCGTCGAGCGCCTTGGCGACGGCGGCGCGGTCCAGGCGGTCCGGGTCGGCGTGCAGGACGTGGGCGGCCACCGACGTCTGGACGCCGACGAGGGTGATGCTGTGGGCGAGCAGGTCGTGCAGGTCGCGGGCGACGCGCAGCCGCTCTTCCGCGACCCGGCGCCGCGCCTCCTCCTCGCGGGTGCGTTCGGCCCGCTCGGCACGCTCCACGACCGAGGCGACGTACTGCCGGTGGACCCGGACGATGACGCCGACCAGCAGGAACGCGACGATCCAGCCGGAGATCCGCAGCGCCTCCGTGCCCTCGGTCATGCCCTCGCCGAACTTGACGCCGAGCATGATGCCGAGGACGCCGGCACCGAGGAACAGGGTGCGCAGGGGGCGCCCTGTCGATGCGACCGTGTAGAGGGCGGTCATGGAGACGACCATCGGCGCCGTGTGGTTGTAGTCGAGCGCGTGGTACGGGGCTACGCAGACGACGAGGCCGAGGAACGCCCGTACCGGCGCCCGCCGCCTGAACGCCGACGGGACGTGCGCGGCCAGGAGCAGGGCCCAGCCGAGCGCGTCGGGGTGACGGCCGTTGCCGCTCGTCGTCAGGGCGATCACGACGGCGGCGACCGCCGCGGCAGCGGCCAGGAGCGTGTCCTCGCGCAGGGTCCGGGCGGCGCTGACGTCGCGCCGGCCGAGGCCCGGGACCAGGATGTGTTTGACGTCCACCGGTTCATCTTCCGTCAGGAGGGCACGGAGGACGCCCCTCCGGGGAGAGAGGGGCGCCGTGGGGTCCGCGGGGCGGTCAGGGTGTGGGCGCGAGGGTGCGCTCCGGTTCCTCCGCCGGTGGCAGGGGTTGCGGCTTCCTGGACAGCGGCCCGGGCCACCACACCGTACGGCCGAGGGCCATGCTCGCCGACGTCACCAGGTACGTGCGGACGAGGAACGTGTCCAGGAGCACGCCGACCGCGATGACGAAGCCCATCTCGACGAGCGACACCAGCGGCATGTTGGTGAGGACCGAGAAGGTCGCGGCGAGGACGAGTCCCGCCGAGGCGATCACTCCTCCCGTGGTGCGCAGCGCGGTCAGCGCGGCGGCTCCGGGTTCGGCGCCCGCGAGGGACTCCTCGCGCATGCGGTGCATGAGGAAGATGCCGTAGTCGACGCCGAGGGCGACGAGGAACACGAAGGTCAGCAGGCCGAGTCCGGGGTCGGTGCCCTGGAAGCCGAACAGCGGCCCGAAGACGAGCCCGGCGATGCCGAGCGAGGCGCCCCACACGGCGACGACCGCGCCGAGCAGGATCAGCGGCGCCACGAGGCTGCGCAGCAGCACGACGAGGATCAGCAGGACGGCGGCCAGGACGATCGGCACGACGACCTTGCGGTCACGGGAGTTGGTGTCCTTCAGGTCGAGCTGCTGGGCGCTCTGTCCGCCGACGTACGACCCCTTGCCGTCGAGCCGGTCGCGCAGGGTCTCGATGGTGGTGGTCTCGCCCGTGGACTGGGGCGGGGCGGAGGCGGTGACGGAGATCTCCGTCCAGCCGTGTCCGCTGCGCACGCGCTCGGCGGCGGCGACCCCGGGCACGTCGCGCGCGGTGGCGAGCGTCTCGCCGGCGCGGCCCGTCGGCGTGATCACGCTGATGGGCTGGGTGCCGCGCTCGGGGTAGGCGGCGGCGAGGGTCTGCATCGCGACGACGGAGTCCGGCCTGTCGGTGAAGGTGTCCTCCTGCTTGAGGCTGCCGGGCAGGCTGAACACGCCGAGCGCGAGCGCCCCGAGGAGCAGGGCGCCGGAGGCGAGGACGGTCAGCGGCCTGCGCCCGGCCGAGCTGCCCATCGCCGCGAACAGGGACCTGCGGGCCTTGGGCGTGGAGCCGTACGCCGGGACGAGCGGCCAGAACACGCGCCTTCCGAGCAGGACGAGGACGGCGGGCAGCAGCGTCAGCATGGCGACGAGCGCGCACAGGACGCCCACGGCGCCGAGCGGTCCCATGCCGCGGCTGCTGTTGAGGTCGGCGGCGAGCAGGCAGAACAGGCCGACGGCGACGGTCCCCGACGAGGCGAGGACGGCGGGCCCGCAACCGCGCAGGGCGGCCCGCATCGCGTCGTGGGGCCGCTCGACACGGCGCAGTTCCTCGCGGTAGCGGGAGACGAGGAGCAGCGCGTAGTCGGTGCCCGCGCCGAAGACGAGGATCGTCATGACGCCGGAGCTCTGGCCGCTGACGGTGGTGCCGAACGCCTGATGGAGCCCGTAGGCGACGCCCATCGACAGGAAGTCGGCGACGCCCGCGACGACGAGCGGCACGAGCCACAGGAAGGGGCTGCGGTAGATGAGGATGAGCAGGATCGCGACGACGGCGACGGTCGTGTAGAGCAGGGGGCCGTCGAGCGAGCCGTAGACCTCGCTCGCGTCGGTGGCGAGTGCGCCTGCCCCGCCGGTGTCGACACTCAGCCCTCCGGTGTCGTGGGCGATGTCGCGCACGTCGTCGACGAAGGCGTCGCGGGCCTTCTCGTCGTGCCCCGGGGTGGTGCTGGCGACCGGGTACATGAGGGTGGCGCCGTCATGGGACGGTACGCCCTTCGGGACCGCGGTGAGGTCGAAGGTCCGGTCGACGCGGGCGATTTGGGCGGCGGCCGTGGTGCGGTCGGCGGCGGTGAGTCCGCCGTCGCGGTGGTAGACGAGGACGAGTTCGGTGCTTTCGCCGCCCGGCAGTTCGTCCTGGATCTTCGCCACCTGCGTGGAGTCGGCGCCGGCCGGCAGATAGTCGACGGCCCGGTCGTGCTGGACGTCGCTCAGCTTGCCGGCGAAGGGTCCGGCGATCGCGAGCAGGACGATCCACAGGCCGAGCAGCGTCCAGGGCACGGCTGCCCGGCGCCTCTTTGTCGGTACGCCCCCCATCGGTGGGCCTCCCTCACATCACGGTGTCCGGTGTCGCCGTCCGGTCGGACAGGACGTCTCCAGACTCCCGTCGGGGAGGCCTCGGTTCGTCGGGCGTGAGGGCGAGGTGCGGGGTACTGCCGGGGGTGCGTGCGGCGGCTCGATACTCCCTGGGGAGTACGAGCCCGCCGTACGGCGTCACGACGGGGTGCGGGCCGCTTCCAGGAGCTGGGACACCTCGTCGGTGCACATGGTGAGGGCGGCGCCCGCGGTGCTGAGCACGTCGCGTTCGGCGGGCGTGTAGGGCCCGTCGGCGAGCGCGATCCTGGCGCCCTGGAGGAGGATCGACTCGCGTCCGGCGGGGGCGAGGTGCGGGGCGAGCGGGTCGAGGGCCTCGTGGAGTTCGATGGCGAGTCCGGCGCCGGGCCCGCAGTGCTCGGGGACGCGGCCCGCGTCGGTGAGCAACGCCTCGACGAGCGCGGCGAGTCGGACGTCCGTGCAGTCGTCGAACCCGGCGCCGCGCAGGGTCGCGACGGCGGTCTCGAGGGCCGTACGGGAGGAAGCTCCGCCCGCGGAGAGGACCGCGAGGACGACGGTGTGGACGGCGTCGCGGAGCATCGCGGAGAAGCGGTGCGTGGTGGGGTGGTCGAGGACGTCGGCGGCGAACCGGTCCTCGCAGGCGGCGCATTCGACGACGGGGCCGGTGGCGCCGCGCGGGACGAGCGGGATGCCGAGGAGCACGAAGCGGCGACGGCCCGTGCGGCGGCGGTAGTTGCGGTCACCGCCGCAACCGGGACAGAAGAACTCCCCGTCGCCGACGGTGGTCCACGCGGTGCGGACGCCGATGACACGCGACAGGGGACGCGCCACTGGAAGCGATGCTTGACCAGCAAGCCCGTTACGGTCGGTTCGTCCCCAAATCGGCAGCACGTCGCACACCTCCGTCGACCCCCAGGCCACATCGCCTGGTTGGGCGTGATGTTAGCCACATTGTTGATACGGCGTCATCACCTTGTACGGGACCGTGGCCGGTATACGACGCGGCCCCGCCCGCCACGAGGGCGGACGGGGCCGGTGAAGGTGCCGGTGACCTGGGTCAGCGTGCGGAGCGGTTGACCGCGGAGACCACGGCCTTCAGCGACGCGCGTGTCGTATTCGCGTCGATGCCGATGCCCCACAGGACCTTGTCGCCGATCGCGCACTCGATGTACGAGGCGGCCTGCGCGGAGGCGCCCTCGCTCATCGTGTGCTCCTGGTAGTCCAGCAGGCGGGCGTCGATGCCGACGGCCTGCAGGGCGTCGAAGAACGCCGAGATCGGTCCGTTGCCCGTACCCGTCAGGACGGTGGCCTCGCCGTCGACGTCGGCCGAGACGGTCAGCGTGTCGACGCCGTCCGTGTCGGTCGTGCTCTGCCCGGCCTTGACCTGGATGCGGCCCCACGGGTTCTCGGAGTTGGGCAGGTACTCGTCCTGGAAGACCGACCAGATCTCCTTCGGCGTGACCTCGCCGCCCTCGGCGTCCGTCTTCGCCTGGATGATCTTCGAGAACTCGATCTGCATGCGGCGCGGCAGGTCCAGCTTGTGGTCGTTCTTTAGGACGTACGCGATACCGCCCTTGCCGGACTGCGAGTTGACGCGGATGACGGCCTCGTAGGAGCGGCCGACGTCCTTCGGGTCGATGGGCAGGTACGGGACCGCCCACTCGATGTCGTCGACGGACTTGCCGGCCGCCTCGGCCCGCGCGTCCATCGCCTCGAAGCCCTTCTTGATGGCGTCCTGGTGGGAGCCGGAGAAGGACGTGTAGACCAGGTCGCCCGCGTAGGGGTGGCGCGGGTGGACCTCCATCTGGTTGCAGTACTCGGCGGTGCGCCGGATCTCGTCGATGTCGGAGAAGTCGATCTGCGGGTCGACACCCTGCGAGAACAGGTTCATGCCCAGCGTGACCAGGTCGACGTTGCCGGTGCGCTCGCCCTGGCCGAACAGGCAGCCCTCGATGCGGTCGGCGCCGGCCATCAGGGCCAGCTCGGCGGCGGCGACGGCCGTGCCGCGGTCGTTGTGCGGGTGCACGGACAGGCAGACGTACTCGCGGTTCGACAGGTTGCGGTGCATCCACTCGAAGCGGTCCGCGTGCGTGGACGGCGTCGAACGCTCCACCGTGGCAGGCAGGTTGAGGATGATCTCGCGGCCGGGACCCGGCTTGTAGACCTCCATGACCGCCTCGCAGACCTCCAGTGCGAAGTCCAGCTCGGTGTCGGTGAAGATCTCGGGGCTGTACTGGTAGCCGAAGGTCGTCTCGGGGCCCAGGATCTTCTCCGCGTAGTCCATGACGTGCTGCGTGCCGTCGATGGCGATCTGCTTGATCTGCTCCTTGGAGCCGCGGAAGACGATCTCGCGGAAGGTCGGCGCCGTCGCGTTGTACAGGTGCACCGTCGCGCGCTTGGCGCCCTTCAGGGACTGGACCGTGCGCTCGATGAGCTCCTCGCGCGCCTGCGTCAGCACGGAGATCGTCACGTCGTCCGGGATCGCGCCCTCTTCGATGATCGACCGTACGAACGCGAAGTCGGTCTCGCCGGAGGCGGGGAAGCCGACCTCGATCTCCTTGTAGCCCATGCGGACCAGGAGGTCGAACATCTCGCGCTTGCGGGCCGGGGACATCGGGTCGATCAGCGCCTGATTGCCGTCGCGCAGGTCGGTGGAGAGCCAGCGGGGGGCGACGGTGACGCGCTTGCCGGGCCACGTGCGGTCGGGGATGTCGACCTGCTCGTACTGCCCGTACTTGTGGACCGGCATGGAAGTGGGGCGCTGGAAGTTCGGCATGTGCGGGGGCTCCTCGGGTGTGTCCGGAAGGACGGCCGACGGTCTAAGCGCAACACCGAACTCCGCGGGGAGGGGGTCGGCCTCGACTACAGGCCCTCGCCGCGGCAGCTAAGGAGAAGCAGCCCGTAACGCATGATGCGTCGCAGCCTAACCCAGCCGTGGGAGGGACGCGGGTGTGTATCAGTATGCGGGACCGACGCCAGGTAACGGGCAAGAGGTGACGAATACCTCTATTTCATGAATTCTGGCTGCGGGTAGTGACAGTGAGATCACGCAGTGCCACATTGCCGCCATGACCGCGAACCGTACGGGCTTCGAGCCCGTCTTCTGCACCATCGTGCCGCCCCACATCCTCGACAAGGCCGCCCGGTCAGCCGACCCCGCGTTCTCGGCGCCGGCCCGCCGCACCCTGGAACGCGACGCCCTGGAGCGCACGCGCCGCCGTCTGACCACCGTGATCGGCGCCCCCTCGGTGGCCGCGCCCGCGGGCGCCGTCGAGCACAAGCCGCACCGCACGGTCTCCGACGCGGGCCACCGCACCGAGCTGCCGGGCACGAAGGTCCGCGGCGAGGGGGACGAGCCCGGCAAGGACGCGACCGTCAACCGCGCGTACGCGGGCCTCGGCGCGACCTTCGAGCTGTACCTGGAGAAGTTCGCCCGCGACTCCATCGACGGCAGCGGTCTGCCGCTGAACGCGTCCGTGCACTTCGACAACGACTACAACAACGCGTTCTGGAACGGCGAGCAGATGGTGTTCGGCGACGGGGACGGCGAGATCTTCCTCGACTTCACCATTCCGGTCGACGTGATCGGCCACGAGCTGACGCACGGCGTCACCCAGTACACGGCGAACCTCACCTACTTCGGGCAGCCGGGCGCCCTGAACGAGTCGGTGTCGGACGTCTTCGGCTCCCTGATCAAGCAGTACTCGCTCGGCCAGAGCGCCGCCGACGCCGACTGGCTGATCGGCGCGGGCCTCCTCGCGCCGCGCGTCACCGGCAAGGCGCTGCGCTCCATGAAGGCGCCCGGCACGGCGTACGACGACGACGTGCTCGGCAAGGACCCGCAGCCCGCCGACATGGACCACTTCGTGCGGACGAGCAGCGACAACGGCGGCGTGCACATCAACTCCGGCATCCCGAACCACGCCTTCTACCTGCTGGCCGTGGCGCTCGGCGGCAACGCGTGGGAGCGGGCCGGGCAGATCTGGTACGACGTCCTGACCGGCGGCGAGCTGGCACAGGACGCGTCCTTCGCGGACTTCGCGAAGCTGACGGTGAAGGCGGCGCGCACCCGCTTCAAGGGCGGCGAGGAGCTGGAGTCCGTCCAGAAGGCCTGGTCGCAGGTCGGCGTGCCGACGGAGTAGAGCCGGCTCAGGCACAGGGCTCGGCGGCCGCCCGGCTGGGCAGCGGGCGGCCGCTGGAGTAGACAGGTCCCATGCGTATTCAGGTCATCCGTACCGGAGGATTCGCCGGCATCGAGCGGCGGGCCGAGGTCGACACCTCGGGCCGCGCCGACGCCCACGAGTGGCACGCCCTGGCCGAGCGGGCGCTGGCCGCGGGCCGGGGCACGCCGCCGGTAGGGGTGCCGGACGGGTTCAGCTACACGATCACGGTGGACGGGAAGACCGTGTACTGCGCGGACCCGCGGCTCACGGACGAGCAGCGGGGGCTGATCTCGCGGGTCCTGAAGGAAGGGGCATAGCCGCGTTTCGGGGGTGCAACGACCTTTTCCTGCAGGGGCGTTGACTTCCGTTACCGCCGGTACGCATGATCGCGCGCATGGCAGCGAGCGAACCGGTACCTCAGTTCCCGCACGACTTCCTGTGGGGCGTGTCCACCTCGGCCCACCAGATCGAGGGCGCGATCGACGCGCGTCTCCCCTCGGTGTGGGACGCGTTCACGGCACAGCCCGGGCGGGTGAAGGACGGCTCGACGGCCGCCGTCGCCTGCGACCACTACCACCGCTACGGCGAGGACGTGGAGTTGATCGCCGGCCTCGGGGTCGGGGCGTACCGCTTCTCCGTCTCCTGGCCGCGCGTCATGTCGCCGGGCGGCCTCGACTTCTACGACCGGCTCGTCGACGCGCTGTGCGCGGCGGGCGTACAGCCCGTGCCGACGCTCTTCCACTGGGACACCCCGCTGTCCGTGGAGGAGGCGGGCGGCTGGCTGAAGCGGGACACGGCGTCGCTCTTCGCGGACTACGCGGCCCAGGTCGCGGACCGTATCGGCGACCGCGTACGGAAGTGGATCACCCTCAACGAGCCCGCCGAGCACACCCTCCTCGGCCACGCGCTCGGCCAGCACGCGCCCGGCAGGCAGCTCCTGTTCGACGCGCTGCCGGTGGCCCACCACCAGCTCCTCGCCCACGGACTGGCCGTACGGGCGCTGCGCGCGGCAGGCGCCACGGACATCGGGATAGCGAACTCGCACGGCCCGACCTGGCCCGCCTCCGACGACCCCGCCGACCGTGAGGCCGCGGACTTCTACGACGTGCTCCTCAACCGGCTCTTCGCCGATCCGCTGCTCCTCGGCGCCTACCCGGAGGGGATCGGCGACCTGATGCCGGGCGACGTGGACGCCGACCTGAAGGTGATCGCGGAGCCCGTCGACTGGTACGGGATCAACTTCTACCAGCCGACCAAGGTGGGCGCGCCGCTCACCTCCGGCGAGGCGACGGAGTTCTCCGGCCTCACCCTGCCGCCCGAACTCCCCTTCTCCCCGAGGGAGATCGAGGGATACCCCGTCACGG
Organism: Streptomyces longhuiensis; assembly: GCF_020616555.1. Classification (NCBI taxonomy): domain Bacteria; kingdom Bacillati; phylum Actinomycetota; class Actinomycetes; order Kitasatosporales; family Streptomycetaceae; genus Streptomyces; species Streptomyces longhuiensis. The sequence goes on from NZ_CP085173.1 coordinate 3,571,742, forward strand.
ACTTCGGCTGGCCGGTGGTCCCCGAAGCGCTCACCGAGCTCCTCCTCGCCTTCCGCGACCGCTACGGCGACCGGCTCCCGCCCCTGGTCATCACCGAGAACGGCTGCAGTTACGAGGGTGTGGACGACCAGGAGCGGATCGCGTACCTGGGCGGCCATCTGCGGGCCCTGCACCGCGCTCTGGAGGCGGGGGTCGACGTGCGCGGCTACTTCGTGTGGTCGCTGATGGACAACTTCGAGTGGGCGGAGGGCTACGCGCGCCGCTTCGGCCTCGTCCACGTCGACTACGCGACTCTGGAGCGCACGCCGAAGGCGTCGTACCACTGGCTGCGGGACGTGCTGCGGGCGCAGCGCGCATGACAGCCGCCGTCGCGGCGCTCGACGAGCCCGTCGAGCGGGTCGGGCGCGGCTGGACGGCCGCGCTGTCGCTGGCCAACGGGGCGATCTGGGTCGGCTGGTACGGGCCCCTGCAGATCCTGCTCGCCCTCCAGGCCGAGGACTTCGCGCCCGGCACCGGCATGTCCAAGGAGACGCTGCTCGCGTGGGTGACCGGGGCGGGCGCCGTGGTGTCGCTCGCCGCGAACCCGTTCTTCGGCGCGCTCTCGGACCGTACGGTGTCGCGGTTCGGGCGGCGTACGCCGTGGATCGTGGCGGGCGCGGGCGGCGGCGCGTGTGCGCTGCTCCTGCTGGCGGGGGCCGGGTCCGTGTGGACGATGGCGGCCGGCTGGTGCCTGGTGCAGCTGACGCTGAACGCGGCGTTCGCGGCGGTGACGGCGGCCGTGCCCGACCGGGTGCCGCGGCTCCAGCGCGGCGCCGTGGGCGGCTGGCTGGGGGCCGCGCAGATCCTGGGCGTGGTCGTCGGCACGGGGCTCGCGACGGTCGTGGGCGGGATCGGCGCCGGGTACACGGCGTGCGCGGTGTTCGCCCTGGTGGGCGTCCTGCCGTACGTGCTGCGCCATCCGGACCTGCGGCTCGCCCCGGCGGACCGGCCGCCGTGGGGCTGGCGGACCTTCCTGGCCGGGTTCTGGCTGAGCCCCCGCCGACACCCCGACCTCGCGTGGGCCTGGCTGACCCGCTTCCTGATCAACCTCAGCAACGCGCTGGTGCTCCTGTACCTCCTCTACTACCTGCGCGACCGCCTCCACTACGGCGACCCCGACCAGGGCGTGCTGATCCTGACGGCGGTCAACGGCGTGACCCTGCTGTGCACCGTCGTCGTGGCCGGGGTCGCCTCCGACCGGGTGGGGCGCCGCAAACCCTTCGTGATCTGGTCGGGCGTCCTGATGGCCGTGGCGACGGCCGCGCTGGCCGGGTGGCAGACCTGGCCCGGCGCGATCGTCGCGGCGGCGGTCCTCGGCGTCGGCTTCGGCGTCTTCACCTCGGTCGACTTCGCCCTGATGACGGACGTCCTGCCCAAGGCCATGGACCGGGGCAAGGACCTGGGCGTCATCAACGTCGCCAACTCCCTGCCCCAGGTCGCCGCGCCCGCGCTCGCCGCGCCGATCGTCACGTACCTCGGCGGCTACCGCGTCCTGTACCTGGTCGCGGCGGTGATCGGGCTCGCGGGGGCGCTCCTGGTGCGGCGGATCCGGTCGGTGGCCTGACGGGCCGGCGCTACAGCGCGCCGGCGTCCAGGGCCGTCCACACGGACGGGAAAAGCGGGCGGAAGCCCAGCTCGCGGCGGATGCGGGCCGTCGACATGACGCCGGCCCAGGGGTCCGGGTCCACCTTGTCGTACGCCTCCGGCGGCACCGGCACGCCGTTGAGCTGGAGCACGTCGACCAAGGTGACCGGAGCGTCGTCAGCGATGTTGTAGACGCCGTGCGCGCCCGGCGCGTACAGGAGCCGTTGCAGCCCCTGGGCGACGTCCGCGTGGTGGCCCATGTGCAGACGCTGCATGGCCGGCCAGTTCGACGCCATGTGCGTCACGTCGGCCAGGTGGGAATCCCCGTCCCCGTACACGAAGGGCAGCCGGGCGATGCGGAGATCGTCGAGGCCGTCCATTGCCCGCAGCGCGCGCTCCGCCTCCCCCTTCGACTCGGGGTAGGCGCCCCACAGATGACCGCCCGGCACCGTCTCGTCGTCCTCGACCAGCGGCCTGCCGCGCCCGCTGCCGTACACCAGACCCGTGCTGACCTGCACGAACCGCCGCACGCCCGAGGCCACGGAGGCCCGGGCCAGCTCGATGGCGGCGTCCCTGTTGACCGCCCGCGCCTCCTCGTCGGGCACTCCGCGGAAGGCCGCGGCGACGTTCACCACGGCGTCCGCCCCGGCCGTCGCCTTGCCGAGCACGTCCGCGTCCCGCAGGTCGCCCACCACCACGTCCGCGCCCAGTGCGGCGAACCGCTCGCCGCGTGCCGCGTCCCGTACGAGCACCCGCACCCGGTCGCCCGGCGCCGGGTTCTGCAGCAGTCGCGGCACGAACCTCTGTCCGACCTTGCCCGTCGCACCTGTGACCAGTGTCAGCATGGCTGCCTCCTCGTGTTCGTAGCCATGTCCTGAGCCTGCGCGCGTGGCGGGCCGGGCGGGAGAGACGCGGTTGTCCGGGGACTGGCGCTCCCTGGTTACGAGACCGGTTCCGAGCGATCCTGAAGAGGTGAACCGAGCCGAACTCGCCGACTTCCTCCGCCGCTCCCGCGCCCGCCTGGCGCCCCCCGACGTGGGCCTGTCCGCGGGCCCGCGGCGCCGCACGCCGGGGCTGCGCCGCGAGGAGGTGGCGCAGCTCGCCGGGATGTCCACGGACTACTACACGCGCCTGGAGCAGCGCCGCGGCTCCCATCCGTCGCGGCAGATGCTGACGGCGCTGGCCCGTGCGCTGCGGCTCGACGACGCCGAGCGCGACCACCTGTTCCATCTGGCGGGCGAGGAGCCGCCCCGTCCTGGCCGTTCGTCCGGGCATGTGCGGCCGGGCCTGCTTCTGATCCTGGACCGGCTGCACGACCTGCCGGCGTCGGTGATCAGCGACTGGGGCGAGATGCTCGCCCAGAACACGATGTCGGTGGCCCTGACCGGCGACCACACCGGCAGGAACGTGATCCGCGACTGGTTCACGAACCCGGCGACCCGGCCCATGTTCCCGCCCGAGAACCACGAGGCGCACGCCCGTGCCCACGTGGCGAGCCTGCGGAAGGTCGCCGCGGCCCGCCCCGACGACCCGGGGCCGGCCGCCCTCGTGGCCGAACTGCGCGCCGGGTCGAGGGAGTTCGAGGAACTGTGGCAGTCGCACGACGTCGTGGTGCGCCGCCCCTCACCGAAGCGCTTCCTGCACCCCGTGGTCGGCGCCCTCGACCTCGACTGCGAGGTACTGCTCAGCGACGGCCACGACCAGCAGCTCGTCGTGCACTCGGCACGACCGGGCACGGAGGCGTACGAACGCCTGGAGCTGCTGAGGGTCGTGGGCCTCCAGGACCTGACCCCGAGCACGTACGAGAGCTAGCGCCTGCCGAACCTGGAAGCCGAGCCTGCGCAGCCGGCGCGGATTCCGGCTCAGAACCCCAGCTTGCGCAGCTGCCTCGGGTCCCGCTGCCAGTCCTTCGCGACCTTCACGTGCACGTCCGGACTCCGTCAATACGCGACTGCCGCCGCGTGGCAGGCGTGCCGAAAAGCGCCTCGACCCGCCCGCCCTGCCTCAGAACCCCAGCTTGCGCAGCTGCCTCGGGTCCCGCTGCCAGTCCTTCGCGACCTTCACGTGCACGTCCGGACTCCGTCAATACGCGACTGCCGCCGCGTGGCAGGCGTGCCGAAAAGCGCCTCGACCCGCCCGCCCTGCCTCAGAACCCCAGCTTGCGCAGCTGCCTCGGGTCCCGCTGCCAGTCCTTCGCGACCTTCACGTGCAGGTCCAGGAAGACGGGGGTGCCGAGGAGTGCCTCGATCTGCTTGCGGGACTTGATGCCCACGTCCTTGAGGCGCTTGCCCTTCGGGCCGATGATGATGCCCTTCTGGCTGGGGCGCTCGATGTAGACGAAGGCGTGGATGTCGAGGAGCGGCCGGTCCGCCGGGCGGTCCTCGCGCGGCAGCATCTCCTCGACGACGACGGCGATGGAGTGCGGCAGCTCGTCGCGCACGCCCTCCAGCGCGGCCTCGCGGATCAGCTCCGCCACCATGACCTGCTCGGGCTCGTCCGTGAGGTCGCCCTCCGGGTAGAGCGCGGGACCCTCCGGCAGCAGCGGGACGAGGAGGTCGGCGAGCAGGCCGACCTGCTTGTCGCCGACGGCCGAGACGGGCACGATCTCCGCCCACTCGAAGCCGAGCTCCTTGCCGAGCTGGTCGATGGCGATGAGCTGCTCGGCGAGCTGCTTGCTGTCGACGAGGTCGGTCTTGGTGACGATCGCGACCTTCGGCGTCTTCTTGATGGAGGCGAGCTCCTTGGCGATGAAGCGGTCGCCGGGGCCGAGCTTCTCGTTCGCGGGCAGGCAGAAGCCGATGACGTCGACCTCGGCCCACGTCGTGCGCACGACGTCGTTGAGCCGCTGGCCCAGCAGCGTGCGCGGCTTGTGCAGGCCCGGGGTGTCGACCAGGATCAGCTGCGCGTCGGGCCGGTGCACGATGCCGCGCACCGTGTGCCGCGTGGTCTGCGGCTGGTCCGCGGTGATCGCGACCTTCTTGCCGACCAGAGCATTCGTGAGGGTGGACTTGCCCGCGTTGGGGCGGCCGACGAAGCAGGCGAAGCCGGCCCGGTGGGACGCTTCCCCGGACGGCTCGGATGACTGGGTACGAACGCTCATGGCGCCCATTGTCCCTGATCCTCCGCGCCCTGCCGCACCTGCGGGGCAAGCAGGTCCGTCGTGAGGCTCCCGAAACCCCCGCGCAACACGAAACACCGCGGAAACGCGCGGGTCAGCGAACGGAAACGCGCGACGGTGAGGCTCGTCGTCCGCCCCCACGCCCGAGGAGACCCCCGTGCAGACCGAGAACGCGCCGCTGGCCGCCGCCACCGGCCTCGACACCGGCGACACCGCGTGGTTGCTGGCCGCGACCGCGCTCGTCCTCCTGATGACGCCCGGCCTGGCCCTCTTCTACGGCGGCATGGTCCGCACGAAGAGCGTCCTGAACATGCTGCTGATGTCGTTCGTGTCGATCGCGCTGGTCACCGTCGTCTGGCTGGTCGCCGGCTACTCGCTCGCGTTCGGCGACGACGCGTTCGCGGGCCTCATCGGCGGTCTGGAGCACGCGGGCATGGCGGGCATCACCCCGCACAGCCTGACCGGCACGGTCCCCACGTTCCTGTTCTCCACCTTCCAGCTCACCTTCGCGTTCCTGACGGCCGCGCTGATCAGCGGCGCGGTCGCGGACCGCACGAAGTTCGCGGCCTGGCTGGTGTTCGTGCCGGTGTGGACACTGCTCGTATACGTTCCCGTGGCGCACTGGGTGTGGGGCCCCGGCGGCTGGATCTCGCAGTCGCTCGGCGGGCTCGACTTCGCGGGCGGACTCGTCGTGGAGATCGCCTCGGGCGCGTCCGGTCTGGCCCTGTGCCTGATCCTGGGCCCGCGTCTCGGCTTCAAGAAGGAAGCGATGCGCCCGCACAACCTGCCGATGGTGATGACGGGCGCGGGGCTGCTCTGGTTCGGCTGGCTCGGCTTCAACGGCGGCTCGGCCCTCGCCGCGAACGGCCTGGCGGCCGCGTCCGTCCTCAACACGCTGATCGCGGGCTGCACCGGCCTGCTCGGCTGGCTCTTCGTGGAGCACAAGCGCGACGGTCACCCCACGACGTTCGGCGCGGCGTCCGGTGCCGTCGCCGGCCTGGTCGCGATCACCCCGGCGTGCGGCGTGGTCGGCGTGCTGGGCGCCTGCGTGGTCGGTCTGGTGGCGGGCGTCGTCTGCTCGTACGCCGTCGCGTGGAAGTTCCGCTTCGACTACGACGACTCGCTGGACGTCGTCGGTGTGCACTTCGTCGGCGGTGTCGTCGGCACCCTGCTGATCGGCCTGTTCGCGACGGCCACGATGACCGGCGGCAAAGAGGGCCTGGTCTACGGGGGCGGGTTCGGACAGCTCGGCAGGCAGGCGGTCGCCGTGCTCACCGTCGCGGCGTACACGTTCCTGGTGACGTACGGGATCGGCAAGGCGATCGACCGGGCGATGGGCTTCCGGGCCTCCGCCGACGAGGAGCTGACGGGCCTCGACCAGACGGTGCACGCGGAGACCGCCTACGATCACGGCGTCCACGCCGGACACACCGCCCCGCACACCGCCCACTCCGCCCCGCCGAAGGAGCCCTCCGCATGAAGCTCGTGACCGCGATCGTCAAGCCGTTCCGCCTGGACGAGGTCAAGACCGCCCTCCAGGAGCTCGGCGTGCAGGGTCTGACCGTCACGGAGGCCAGCGGGTACGGGCGCCAGCGCGGCCACACCGAGGTCTATCGAGGGGCCGAGTACCGGATCGACCTCGTCCCCAAGGTCCGGATCGAGGTCGTCGTCGAGGACGCGGACCTCGACCCGGTCATCGACGCGATCGTCGGCGCGGCGCAGACCGGGAAGATCGGTGACGGCAAGGTGTGGGCGGTCCCGGTGGAGACCGTCGTCCGCGTACGGACGGGCGAGCGGGGGCCGGACGCGTTGTAGCCGTTCCGGCCCGTGGCCGCCGGCTCAGCCTGCGGCGACGGCCCCGTGCACCACGCCGTCGGGCCCCGCGAGGAACACCGGTGTACCCGCGCCTCCGAGATCCCGTACTGCCGCCAGGTCCTGCGCGTCGGCCTCCGGACCGTCGGAGACGACGGCGGCGGCCTCCAGCGACTGCGCCCCCGACGCCACGGCCATCGCGACGGCGGTCCGCAGCGCGGAGAGCTTCAGGGAGTCCAGCGCGACGGTGCCCGCCACGTACGTGCGCCCCGTCTCGTCCCGTACGGCGGCCCCCTCGGGCACACCGTTGCGGGCGCGGGCGCTGCGCGCCAGCGTGACGATCTTGCGGTCCTCGGCGGTGAGGTCGTTGCTCTCAGTCATGGGGTGAGCATAAGGAACGCCACGACGGCAGCCCGGCAACGGGGTGCACGGCCCCACGCCGCCCCTCGGACGTCGCCGGCCACTCCGGCGTCGCGGCCGTGTCGTTGTCCATCACGCAGTCGCAGCGCGGCGGTTCGTCGGGAACGCGCGCAGCTCCCGCCGCGGTGCGCCCTGCCCTCGTCAGCCACGGTCGAGCTTGAGGCGCTCGGCCCTCGGCAGGCCGGCCACCACGAGGTCGTACGAGTCCTCCACGAGCTCCCGGACCATCCTGTCCGGGAGTTCGCCGACGGTCACCGTGTTCCAGTGCCGCTTGTTCATGTGCCAGCCGGGCACGATCGCGTCGTGCTCGGCGCGCAGGCGCACCGCGTCCTCGGGGTCGCACTTGAGGTTGACGGTGAGGGGCCGCGCGTCCAGGTTCGTCAGGGCGAAGAGCTTGCCCAGGACCTTGAAGACGGACGTGTCGGGGTTGAAGGGGAACTCCTCGACGGCCGCGTTGAACGACAGACACAAGGCGCGCAGCTCCTGCGGCGTCACGACGTCACTCCCCCTCTTCGCCCACCGGCTCCACGAGCACGGTCACGATCTTGTTGCGCCGGCCCGCGGCGGCCTCCGCGGTGAGCCGCAGCGCTCGTCCGTCGGGCAGTTCGACGACGGAGGAGGCCTCCGCGATCGGCACGCGGCCGAGCGCCTTGGCGAGGAGCCCGCCGACGGTCTCCACGTCCTCGTCGTCGTACTCCTCGATGCCGTACAGCTCGCCGAGGTCGCCGATGTCGAGGCGGGCCGTCACGCGGAAGCGCTCGTCGCCGAGGTCCTGCACGGGCGGCAGTTCACGGTCGTACTCGTCGGTGATCTCGCCGACGATCTCCTCGAGGATGTCCTCGATGGTGACGATGCCCGCGGTGCCGCCGTACTCGTCGATCACGACGGCGACGTGGTTGCGCAGCTGCTGCATCTCGCGCAGGAGGTCGCCCGCGTTCTTCGTGTCGGGCACGAACGTGGCGGGCCGCATCGCGGTCGAGACGAGCTCGCTCTCGGCGTCCCGGCTGATGTGCGTCTTGCGGGCCAGGTCCTTGAGATACACGATGCCGACGACGTCGTCCTCGCTCTCGCCGGTGACCGGGATGCGGGAGAACCCGGACCGCAGCGCCAGCGTGAGCGCCTGCCGGATCGTCTTGTACCGCTCGATGGCGACCAAGTCGGTGCGGGGGACCATGACTTCGCGGACCAGGGTGTCCCCCAACTCGAAGACGGAGTGCACCATGCGGCGCTCCTCGTCCTCGATGAGGGACTCCTTCTCGGCGAGGTCGACCATGGCGCGCAGCTCGGCCTCGGAGGCGAAGGGCCCGCGCCGGAACCCCTTTCCGGGGGTCAGTGCGTTGCCGATGAGGATGAGCAGCGGCGGGATGGGGCCCATGACGCGGGCCAGCGGCAGCAGCACGTACGCGGCGGCCGTGGCCGTGTTCAGCGGGTGCTGGCGCCCGATGGTGCGGGGCGAGACGCCGACGGCCACGTACGAGACGAGCACCATCACGCCGATGGCGACGGCCAGCGCCTCCCAGGTCGCGTCGAACTCCTGGAGACAGGCGTACGTGACCAGCGAGGCGGCGGCCATCTCGCAGGCGACCCTGACCAGCAGGGCCACGTTCAGATAGCGGGTCGGGTCGGCGGCCACCTGGGCGAGCCGGTCGCTGCCGCGCCGCCCGGACCGGACGGCCTCCTCGGCGCGGAAGCTGGAGGTGCGGGCGATGCCGGCCTCGGCGCAGGCCGCCAGCCAGGCGACCACGACGAGGGCGACGGCGCCCGCGACGAGCGAAGGACTCATGAGACGGTGGGCGCGGGGGACGGACCGGTCAGGCCCTTGTCGCCACGCCACCCGTCCACGATGGCCGCCTGGAGCCCGAACATCTCGGCCTTCTCGTCGGGCTCCTCGTGGTCGTAGCCGAGCAGGTGCAGCACCCCGTGCACGGTGAGCAGCTGGAGCTCCTCGTCCATGGAGTGCTGCGTGGGCGCGTCCTCGCCCTGCTTCTTCGCGACCTCCGGGCACAGCACGATGTCGCCGAGCAGGCCCTGCGGGGGCTCCTCGTCGTCCTTCGACGGCGGCCGCAGCTCGTCCATCGGGAACGACATGACATCCGTGGGCCCCGGCAGGTCCATCCACTGCACGTGCAACTGCTCCATGGCGTCGGCGTCCACGACGATCACCGAGAGCTCGGAGAGCGGGTGGATGCGCATCCGCGCGAGCGCGTAGCGGGCGATGTCGAGGATCGCCTGCTCGTCGACCTCGGTTCCGGACTCGTTGTTGACGTCGATCGACATGCGGTGCTTGCTACTTCCCTCTGCCGCGGCCCTGGTGCGAGCCGTTCTCGGTGCCGTGCTGGCTGTCGTACTTCTCGTACGCGTCGACGATACGGCCGACGAGCTTGTGCCGGACGACATCCTCGGACGTGAGCCGCGAGAAGTGGACGTCGTCGAGGCCCTCCAGGATGTCCTGGACCTGCCGCAGGCCGCTCTTCGTGCCGCTCGGCAGGTCGACCTGCGTCACGTCACCCGTGACCACGATCTTCGAGTCGAAGCCGAGCCGGGTGAGGAACATCTTCATCTGCTCGGCGCTCGTGTTCTGCGCCTCGTCCAGGATGATGAAGGCGTCGTTCAGCGTGCGGCCTCGCATGTAGGCCAGCGGCGCCACCTCGATCGTGCCCGCGGCCATCAGGCGGGGGATGGAGTCCGGGTCGAGCATGTCGTGCAGCGCGTCGTACAGGGGGCGCAGATAGGGGTCGATCTTCTCGTAGAGCGTGCCCGGCAGGAATCCGAGCCGCTCCCCCGCCTCCACGGCGGGCCGGGTCAGGATGATGCGGTTGACCTGCTTGGACTGCAGGGCCTGCACGGCCTTGGCCATCGCGAGATAGGTCTTGCCCGTACCGGCGGGGCCGATCCCGAAGACGACGGTGTGCTTGTCGATGGCGTCGACGTAGCGCTTCTGGTTGAGGGTCTTCGGACGGATGGTCCGGCCCCGCGACGAGAGAATGTTCTGAGTGAGAACCTCGGCCGGGGTCTCCTGGCCGTCACCCTCCCCGTTCTCGCTCGCCTTGAGCATGGCGATCGAGCGTTCCACTGCGTCCTCCGTCATCGGCTGTCCGGTGCGGAGCACCAGCATCATCTCGTCGAACACGCGCTGGATGAGGGCGACTTCCGTCGCGTCGCCCGCAGCGCTGATCTCATTGCCCCGGACATGGATGTCGGCCGCCGGGAAGGCCTTCTCGATCACGCGAAGGAGCGCGTCGCCCGATCCGAGGACGGTCACCATGGGATGGTTCGCCGGGACCGTGAAATGCGCTCGCGCCTGAGCGGTGGGTGTCTGAGTCATGGGCCGGCACTGAAGGCCTGCTCATCCTCCTCGTGCGGGGGCTCGCGCCGCGTCGACAGCCTTGCACTGCCCAGGGTACGTCGGTGCACCGACAACGCCGTAGGCCTTTTCCGCGGGCCTACACGGACCGCCCGAAGCCGATCGTCGGCACCGCACGCCTCAGGGGCCACGGCCGGCCGGCCTCGGGCAGCAGCGCCTCCAGGAAGGCGTACCGGCGCAGGGCGGCGGGCTCCTGGTCGTCGTAGGCCTGCACATGCCGCCACCAGGCAGCTATTTCCGACCAGCCGGGCGCGGACAGTGATCCGCCGAACTCCTGCACGGACAGGGCGGCGGTCAGTCCGGCGAAGGCGAGCCGGTCGGCCAGCGGCCACCCCGCGAGCGTCCCGGTCACGAACCCGGCGACGAACACGTCACCGGCCCCGGTGGGGTCCAGGGCGGCGACCTCGATGGCGGGCACGGAGGCGGTCTCCCCGCTGCCCGCGTCCACGGCGTAGGCGCCCTCGGCACCCAGGGTGACCACGGCCATCGGCACGTGTTCGGCCAGTGCGTGCGCGGCGGCCCGGGGGCAGGACGTACGGGTGTAGCGCATGGCTTCCTCGGCGTTCGGCAGGAAGGCCTCGCAGCGCGACAGGTCGTCGAGGGAGCTCAGGTCCCAGCGGCCCGTGTCGTCCCATCCCACGTCACCGAAGATCCGCGTCCCGCGGTCCGCGGCCGTGGCGATCCAGGGCTCGCTCGTCCCGGGGGCCAGCGACGCGACGGCGGCGCGTGCCTGCGGCGGGCACTGGGGGGCGGGCTCCTCCGGCGGCGGCTCGTGACCGTGGCTGACCATGGTCCGCTCGCCCTCGTACGCCATGGAGACGGTGACGGGCGAGTGCCAGCCGGCGACGGTCCGCGACGACGTCAGGTCGATGCCCTCACCCTGCTCCAGGCTGTCCCAGCAGTACTCGCCGTAGTGGTCGTCCCCGAAGGCGGCTGCCAGCGACGTCCGCAGTCCGAGCCGCGCCAGGGCGGTGGCCATGTTGGCGACACCGCCGGGGCTGGACCCCATGCCGCGCGCCCAGGACTCGGTCCCCCGCACGGGGGCGCTGTCCAGCCCCGTGAAGATGATGTCGAGGAAGACGGTCCCCGTCAGATAGACGTCGCAGGCCGGATCGGCGGGGGTGCGCAGCCGGGCGAGCGGATCCACATGCGCCGGGTCGATGGAGTTCACGGTGGGCTCCCCAGAGTGGTGAGGGTCCGCACAGTGTGCCTGATACCCCCCGGACAACGCGCGTAGCACGGCGTACGGAACGGCAGCCGGCGCCCCCGGAACGGGGCCGGGGCCGCGACCCGGCGCCCCGGAAAAACAAGCTCGCTTACCCCCACTCCTACCCCGCAAACAGAACGTGGCCCAGATCACACCGGCCCGGCTGTTTTCACCCTCCCCGTGCTTGATACAAATTGGCCGCGCCCCCTCGTATCGCGAGCCCCGGCGCACCCCCCAATCCCCTTGCCTGTTCAGGCATCCCCGTAATTCCGCATGCCCTGATCCCCGTACACCGCCACGCCTTGGAACGCCCGTGTCCCGCCGCACTCCCCGGCCCCTTGTCGCTCTCTTCACGGCCGGTTATCTGGCCCCGTATCTGCTGCCCACCGTCGTGGGCCGTCTCGGCGACAGCCTCCATCTCCCCCCGGCGCAGGCGGGTCTCATCGGCAGTGCGCTGCTGATGAGTTCGGCCGCGGCGGGCTTCACCTTCGCCGGCCGTGTGGACCGCATGGGCCCCCGCACCCTCGCGAGAGCGGGCCTGCTGCTCGCGGCGCTGGGATACAGCGCGGCCGCGGCGACGTCCTTCGTTCCGCTGGTGGTCATCGGCGCGATGGCCGGAGGCTTCGGCTCGGGCACGGCGACGACCGTCGCCGCGACGGGAATCGCCGGGCAGCGTGACCCGCACCGGGCGTCGACGCTGGGCCTGCTCAGCGTCTCGGCGCTGGCGGGCGCGCTGTATCTGACGATGCCGCACCTGGGCACCGGTCACGCGCTGCCGTTCGCGGCGATCGCGCTGACGGCGCTGGCGACATGGCCGGCGACCTCCGGCCTGGAGAGCGGCACCGCCGGGCTCCCCACCCCGGCCGGGCAGCGGCCCGGGCCCGCCGGTCCTCTCCCCTTCCGCCGCTCGGGCCTGGTCCTGGCCGCCGCGATGCTCTGCTGGTCGATGGCGCAGAACTCCCTGTGGGGCGTCAGCAGCCGCATCGGCACGGACCAGGCGGGCCTGACGGAGATCACCGTCGGCGCGGTCTTCGCGGTGGCGCTCGGCACGGCGCTGGTGGGCGTGCTCGGCGCGGGGGCGCTCGGGTCCCGGCTCGGCCGCGCCGCCCCGATCGGCGCGGGCACGGCACTGATCGCGTGCTGCATCGTGGTGAGCGCCCGCGCGGACGACCTCGCGTCGTTCGCGACCGGTGAGATCGCGTGGAACACGCTGTACCCCGTGGTCCTGTCGTATCTGATCGGCCTGGCCGCGTCCCTGGACCCGCGCGGCCGCTGGGCGGTCCTCGTCGGCTCGGCGGCGTCGCTCGGCACGGCCTGCGGGCCGCTCACCGGCAGCGTCCTCTCGCAGACGGCGGGCTACCCGGCGATGGGCACGACGCTCGCCGCGGCGCTGCTCGTCCTGGCGCTGCCGCTCACGGCGGTGGCGCTGCACACGGGCGGCAGCCCGCTGCTGCGGCCCGGCACGGTCCGCAGGAGGGGCGGCGCTCCCGCCGCCCTGGTGGCCGGTGTGACGGGCGCCCCGGCGGGCGCGGTCCCGCAGATGGGCGCGCCGGAGCAGCCGGTCGTGGAGATCACGGTGAGCACGCCCCAACCGGCCCCGACGCAGGAGGAGTTCTCCACGGCGGGACCGCGGGGCGGTTCGGCGGGACTCGGTCAGTCGTCGAACGCGAACGCGTCGACCTCGGCGAGGTAGCGCGAGCGCAGCTCCTCGTCGTCGTCGAGGAACGACGCGACGAACGAGTTGCGGGCGAGCTCGCGCAGCCGCTCGTGGTCGAGCGCGAGCGCCTCGTGGACCGCGTGGAAGGTGTCTCCGACGTACCCGCCGAAGTAGGACGGGTCGTCGGAGTTCACCGTGCAGAGCAGACCGGCGTCCATCATCCGCGGCAGCGGGTGGTCCTCCAGTACGTCGATGGCGCGCAGCCGCACGTTCGACAGCGGACACAGCGTCAGGGGCACCCGGTCCCGCACGAGCCGCTCGACGAGCGCCGGGTCCTCGACGCAGCGGAGCCCGTGGTCGATGCGCTCGACGCCGAGCACGTCCAGCGCCTCCCATACGTACGAGGGGTCGCCCTCCTCACCCGCGTGGGCGACCTTGCGCAGCCCGAGCGCGCCCGCGGCCTCGTACACCTCACGGAACTTGGAGGCGGGGTTGCCGACCTCGGCGGAGTCGAGGCCGACGCCCACGATCCGGTCGAGGTAGGGCTTCGCGGACTCCAGGGTCTGCATCGCCGACTCGGCGGACTGGTCGCGCAGGAAGCACATGATGAGCCGGGTGGAGACGCCGTGGCGCTCCACGCTCTTCGACAGGGCGGCGCTCAGGCCCTCGACGACGGTCCCGATCGGCACGCCGCGGGCCGTGTGGGCCTGCGGGTCGAAGAAGATCTCGGCGTGCCGCACGCCCTGCGCGGCGGCGCGCGCGAGGTAGGCGTCGGCGAGCTGCTCGAAGTCCTCCTCGGTGCGCAGGACCGCCATCAGGCCGTAGTACAGGTCGAGGAAGGACTGCAGGTCTTCGAAGAGGTAGGCCTTGCGGAGGGCCTCGGTGTCGGCGAACGGCAGGTCGACGCCGTTGCGGGCCGCGAGCTCGAAGGCGAGCTCGGGTTCGAGGGTGCCTTCGATGTGCAGGTGGAGTTCGGCTTTGGGGAGTGAGGCGAGGGACATCAGAGCATGGTACGCCCGGGATTAGACGCGTTTGGGCACCTGGACCCGGTCCAGGTCCCGTGCCACGGTCAGCTCTCCGGTGAAGCCGGCGGCGCGGGCCTGACGCTCGAACTCGTCGGGGTCGGAGTAGCGCTGGCTGAAGTGTGTGAGCACGAGATGCCGCACCCCGCCCTCGGCCGCGACGCGTGCGGCCTGCCCGGCGGTCAAGTGGCCGTGGTCGGCCGCCAGTCGGTGGTCGCCGTCGAGGAAGGTCGACTCGATGACGAGCATGTCGCACCCCTCGGCGAGCTCGTTCACCCCGTCACAGAGCCGGGTGTCCATGACGAACGCGAACCGCTGCCCGCGCCGCACCTCGCTCACGTCGTCGAGGGTGACGCCGCGCAGGGACCCGTCGCGCTGGAGGATCCCCACGTCGGGCCCGGAGATGCCGTGTTCGGCGAGCAGTCCGGGCAGTATGCGGCGTCCGTCGGGCTCCACGAGCCGGTAGCCGTAGGACTCGACGGGGTGGGAGAGACGGCGCGCGTCCAGCGTGTACGACGGCGTCTCGGCGAGGACGCCGCCCGCGCCACCCACCGGCTCCTCGGCGAGTGCGACGCTCTCGCGGTACGCGGTGGCGTACCGCAGCCGGTCGAAGAAGCGCTGCCCGGAGCGCGGGTAGTGCGCGGTGACGGGGTGCGGCACCCGGTCCAGGTTGATGCGCTGGATGACCCCGGCGAGGCCGAGGGAGTGGTCGCCGTGGAAGTGGGTGACGCACAACCGGTTGAGGTCGTGCGCGGCGACGCCGGCCCGCAGCATCTGGCGCTGCGTGCCCTCGCCGGGATCGAAGAGGATGCCCTCCCCGTCCCAGCGCAGCAGGTAGCCGTTGTGGTTGCGGTGCCTCGTCGGCACCTGGCTCGCGGTGCCGAGCACCACCAATTCCCGTACGGACACGGCGCGTTACCAGGCGCCCGCTAGCCGGGGGGCCACTGGAGGCCGCGGCCCCCGAGGACATGGGCGTGGGCGTGGAAGACGGTCTGGCCCGCGCCGCTGCCGGTGTTGAACACGACGCGGTAGCTGTCGAGCTTCTCCTCGGCGGCGACCTCGGCCGTCTCCCGCAGCACGTCGGCGGCGATCTGCGGCTCGGCGGCGGCGAGGGCCGCGCCGTCGCGGTGGTGGACGCGCGGGATGACGAGGATGTGGGTCGGCGCCTGCGGGTTGATGTCCCGGAAGGCGACGGTGGTCTCGGTCTCCCGTACCAGCGTGGCCGGGACCTCCCCCGCGACGATCTTGCAGAACAGGCAGTCGGCCTGCGGCTCTCCGGCCACGATCACGTCTCCTCACACCGTCCGGTCACTACGCCGGGAATGCTATCCGGCCCACCACCCCCCGCGACGCCTGCCTCCTACGACAGGCCCTGCGCCCGCCCGCGTGGCTCCGGGAGTTCGGGTGCCGTCCGCGCCGGGTTCTCGGCGAGCGCCGCGAGGGCGATGCGCACGGCCTCGTCGAGCTGCGGGTCGCGTCCGGCGGCGTGGTCCTGCGGGGCGGCGACCACTTCGACGTCGGGGTCGACGCCGTGGTTCTCCAGCCCCCACTCGTAGCCGTCCAGCCAGGTCGCGTACTTCGGCTGGGTCACCAGCGTGCCGTCGACGAGCCGGTAGCGGCTGTCGATGCCGATGACGCCGCCCCAGGTGCGTACCCCGACCACGGGGCCGATCCCGAGCGCCTTGATCGCCGCGTTGACGATGTCGCCGTCGGAGCCGGAGAACTCGTTGGCGACGGCCACCACGGGGCCGCGGGGCGCGTCCATCGGGTAGCTGAAGGGGCGGGAGCCGCGCGGCAGGTCCCAGCCGACGACCCGGCGGGCCAGCTTCTCGACGACGAGCTGCGAGGTGTGTCCGCCGCGGTTCTCGCGCACGTCGACGACGAGTCCGTCGCGCGCCACCTCGACCCGCAGGTCGCGGTGGATCTGGGCCCAGCCGGGGGCCTGCATGTCGGGCACGTGGAGATAGCCGAGGCGGCCGCCCGACTGCGCGTGGACGTGGGCGCGTCGGTCGGCGACCCAGGCGTGGTAGCGCAGCGGCTCCTCGTCGGCGACGGGGACGACGACCGCGTGGCGCGGGTCGCCGCCGCCGGCCGGGGAGACGGTCAGCTCGACGGGCTTGCCCGCCGTCCCGACGAGGAGCGGTCCCGGACCGGTGACGGGGTCGACGGGGCGTCCGGCCACCGCGACGATCGCGTCACCCGCACGTACGGCCACCCCGGGCGCGGCGAGCGGTGCGTGGGCGCGCGGGTCGGACGTCTCGGTGGGCAGGACGCGGTCGATGCGCCAACTGCCGTCCTCGTGGCGGGAGATGTCTGCGCCGAGGAGGCCCTGCCGCCGGTCGCCGCCGCTCCAGCCGCCGCCCGGTGTGACGTAGGCGTGGGAGGTGCCGAGTTCGCCCTGGACCTCCCACAGGAGGTCGACGAGGTCGTCGTGGGTGGCGACGCGGTCGAGGACGGGGCGGTAGCGCTCCAGGACGCCGTCCCAGTCGACGCCGTCCATGTCCGCGCGCCAGAAGTTGTCCCTCATGAGGCGGCCCGCCTCGTCGTACATCTGCCGCCACTCGGCGACCGGGTCGACGTCCTGGCGGACCCGGCTCAGGTCGACGGTGATGTTGGTGTCGCTGTCGTCGTCGGAGGAGGCGCGCCGGTCGCTCGGTACGACCTTGAGCTTGCCGTCGGTCCACAGCAGGACGCGCTTGCCGTCGCCGCTGACGGCCAGGTGGTCGGCGTCGGAGGCGAGGTGCTCGATGCGCTGCTGGGCGAGGTCGTAGCGTTCGAGCTCGCTCTTGGGGTCGGGGTCGTCGGGGGTGGCCCGGGACGCGCCGAGTACGCCCTGGAGCGGGTGCCGCAGCCACAGGACGCCGTCCTTGGCGGCCCGCAGGGTCGTGTAGCGGGCCGCCTCGACGGGGAACGCGACGATGCGGTCGGCGAGCCCTTCGAGGTCGATACGGGTGGTGGGGGTGCCTTCGCTGTCGGGCGTCTCGGCGGCGGGGCTGTCCGGGGTGTCGAAGGGGCGGCCGTGGCGCTGGGGGCCGAACGGGGAGGGCGTCGCCGCGGCGAGCGTGATCAGGTGCGGCCGCGAGCCCCCGACGAACGCGAGGTCGAAGACGTGCTCGTCGTAGACCGGGTCGAAGGAGCGCGAGGAGAGGAACGCGAGGTGTTTGCCGTCGAGGGTGAACGCGGGCGCGTAGTCCCGGAACCGCAGCGGCGTCGCCTCCGTCACCGACAGGTCGGCGGTGTTGGCGAGCTTGAGCTGGCGCAGGGGCGAGGGACCGGGGTGCGACCAGGCGAGCCACGCCGAGTCCGGCGAGAAGACGAGACCTGTCACGTCGCCGTCCTCGCTGCGGTCGACCTCCCTGACCTCGCCGCTCTCGCGCTCGACGAGCAGCACACGCCCGTCGTGCGAGGCGACGGCGGCCCGGCTGCCGTCGGGTGCCATCGCGAGGTTCAGTACGCGGCCGAGCTGCCCGGCGGCGAGCCTGCGCGGGGTGGCGCCGGGCGCGATGCCGGTGGCGGGCGCGAACTCCAGGGCGTCGTCGCCCTCGGCGTCCGTCACCCACACCACGTGTTCCTCGCCCTCGACGCGGAAGGTGCGCGGGAGGCGGGCCCGTACGCCGGGCCGGGCGGCCAGCGCGCGGGCGGGCCCGGAGCGGTGGGTGACCCAGTGGACCGCGCCGCGCACCGCGACGGCGCTGCCGCGCGCGGTGTGGTCGGGCGCCGCCGCGCCGAACCAGCGGGCGGCGCTGACGGGGTGGGGCTGGAGGTCGACGCGCTGCCCGCCGAGGCGGACGTCCAGGCGGCGCGGCGCGGCGTCCTCCGCGCCGTCGAGGGTGTCCACGATCCACAGCTCTCCGGCCGACACGTACACGACGCGGTCGCCGTCGCTCGCCGCGTGCCGGGCGTAGAAGCCGTCGAGCGGCGTGTGCCGGCGCAGTGAACTGCCGTCGGCGAGGGACGAGTACAGGGCGCCGACGCCTTCGTGGTCGGACAGGAAGGCGACGCGGTCTCCCACCCACATCGGGTACTCGATGTTCCCGTCGAGCTCCTCGTGGAGGCGGACGAACTCGCCGTCGCCCGCCCGGTCGATCCACAGCTTCCCCGCGGTGCCGCCCCGGTAGCGCTTCCACCAGGCGGCCTCGCGGCCCATCGGCGCGGACAGCAGGACGACCTGCCCGCCGGGCCCGGTCACGACGTCGCCCACGGGCCCGTACGGGAGCGTGGTGGCGGGTCCGCCGTCGAGGGGCACGGCCCTCGCCCAGCTGCGGCGCAGGGACGCCTGGCCCTGGGTGCTGAGCGCGAGGACCTGCCCGTCGGGGGTCCAGCCGCGCACCGTCGTCCTCGAACTGCCCCAGTACGTAAGGCGTTTCGAGGGTCCGCCGTCGACCGGGGCGATGTGCACCTCGGGGGCGCCGTCGCGGGTGGACGTCCAGGCGACGGTGGTGCCGTCGGGCGAGATCCGGGGATGGCTGACGGGGACGTTGTCGGCGCTGACGCGCCAGGCGCGCCCACCGTCGAGAGGGGCGACCCAGACGTCGTCCTCGGCGGTGAAGGCGGCCAACTCGCCGTGCAGATGCGGGAACCGGAGATATCCAGAGTGCGCTGTCCGTGTCACTCGATCACCCTAGGCACGCGCGCACGGCCAGGTCAGGGGGTTTGGTCACTTGCCCCGGACCGCTGGGCGATCAGCCGCGCATCAGCAGCCACTCCTGGAGCTCCACGATGTTGCCCTCGGGGTCCTTGAGGTGTGCGACGCGCATCCGGTCGGTCATCGGCGCGGGCCCCTGGAGGATCTCGGCGCCGCGCGCGACGATCTGTTCGCAGTACTCGTCCAGATCGTCGACCCGCAGCACGACGAGGGAGCGGTACCCGTCCGGGGCGCCCGTCAGCTCACCGATGATCCGCGCCATCAGCGCCCGGTCCTCCAGCGCGATGCCGGCGGAGCCCGCCGCGGGGCTGAACTTCTCGTACGGGCCGTCCTGCGCGCCCGACTGCGGCTTGAGGCCGAGCACGTCCGCGTAGAAGTGGTAACAGGCACGGAAGTCGGTGACGAGAAGTCTGACCTGGGCGAGTTCCACGCGTCCCCCTGGGGGTCTGATCAGGACCAGCGGCCGGTGCGGCCGAGGAGCAGCGCCGTCGCGGCGGTCCCCGCGGTCGACGTACGCAGAACGCTACGCCCGAGCCGGTACGGACGCGCGCCCGCCTCGGCGAACGCGGCGAGCTCGTCGGGCGAGACGCCGCCCTCCGGGCCGACCACGAGGACGATGTCCCCGGCCGTGGGCAGCTCGGCGGTGGCGAGGGCGCCGCTGTCGCAGTCGCGGTCCTCGTGCAGGACGGCCGCGAAGTCCGCCCCGGCGAGAAGCGCCGCCACCTGCTTGGTCGTCGCGGCGTCCGCGACGTGCGGGAAGCGCACCCGGCGGGACTGCTTGCCCGCCTCGCGCGCGGTGGCCCGCCACTTGCCGAGCGCCTTGGCGCCGCGGTCGCCCTTCCACTGCGTGATGCAGCGGGCGGCCTGCCACGGCACGATCGCGTCGACACCGGTCTCCGTCATGGTCTCGACGGCGAGTTCGCCCCGGTCGCCCTTGGGCAGGGCCTGGACGACGGTGATCCTGGGCGCCTGCGCGGGCTCCTCCTGGACGGGGCCCGCCGTGACGACGAGCCGGTCCTTGCCCTCGGCGGCCTCCACGACCGCCTCGGTCCAGCGTCCGCGCCCGTCGGTCAGGACGACGTCCTCACCGGCCCGCAGCCGCTTCACGGAGACCGCGTGCCGCCCCTCGGCCCCGTCGAGCACGAACGTTTTGGCGGACGGCACCTCGTCGACGACGAACACCGGCGCCGTCATGCGGCACCCCCCGCGCCCAACACGTCCTTCGCGTCGGCGAGTTCGGCCGCGAGCACCTCGACGAGCTGGCCGGCGGGCAGCTCACGGGCGAGCCGGTGGCCCTGTCCCGCCCACAGCGCCATCCCCTGCGGGTCCCCCGCCTTGGCGGCGGCCTTGCGCAGCGTCGACGTCATGTGGTGGATCTGCGGGTAGGCGGCGGGCGCGTACGGGCCGTGCTCGCGCATGAACCGGTTCACCAGGCCGCGCGCCGGGCGCCCGGAGAACGCCCGGGTCAGCTCGGTCCGCACGAACAGCGGGTTGGTCATGGCCTGCTTGTGCAGCAGGTTGGCGCCGGACTCGGGACAGACCAGGAAGGCCGTGCCGAACTGTCCGGCGTCGGCGCCCGCGGCGAGCACGGCGGCGAGCTGCCCGCCGCGCATGAGGCCGCCGGCGGCGATGATCGGGATCTGCACGGCCTCACGGACCTGCGCGATCAGGGCGATGAGCCCGATGCCGGAGCCGTCGGCCTCCGGGTTGTCCCGGTGGGTGCCCTGGTGGCCGCCCGCCTCGATGCCCTGGACGCACACCGCGTCGGCGCCGGCCCACTGGGCGGCCTGCGCCTCCTCCGGGGTGGTCACGGTGACGGCGGTGAGGGTGCCGACGCGGGCGAGGGAGTCGAGGACGTCGCGGCTCGGGCAGCCGAACGTGAAGGTGACGACCGGTACCGGGTCGTCGAGGAGGATCGCGAGCTTCGCGTCGAAGCCGTCGTCGCGGCCGCCGTCCGGGTCGCCGAGCTGCGTCTCGTACCAGGCTGCCTCACCGGCGAGCTGGCTGCCGTAGACCGCGACCGCCGCGGGGTCCGCGTACTCGGGCTGCGGCATGAAGAGATTCACGCCGAACGGCTGGTTGGTCAGCCCCCGTACCTGCTTGATCTCCTGGTACATCCCGTCGGCGGTTTTGTACCCGGCGGCGAGGAACCCGAGCCCGCCGGCCTCCGACACGGCGGCGGCGAGCTGCGGACAGGAGGCACCGCCCGCCATGGGTGCCTGCACGATCGGATAGTGACAGAGATCGGTCAGCGTGGGGGACATGACCGCATCGTGCCACGTCCCCCGTACAAGTCCGAATCCGCCTACCGGCCGTTGAACGCGTCCTTGAGCCGCGAGAACAGACCCTGCTGACCGGGCTGGAACTGCCCCGTGGGACGTTCCTCGCCGCGCAGCTTCGACAGCTCACGCAGCACCCGCTCCTGCTCGGCGTCCAGCTTCGTCGGCGTCAGGACCTCGACATGCACGATGAGGTCGCCGCGACCGCCGCCGCGCAGGTGCGTGATGCCGCGCCCGTGCAGCGGGACCGACTGACCGGACTGCGTGCCCGGCCGGATGTCGATCTCCTCGAGGCCGTCGAGCGTCTCCAGCGGCACCTTGGTGCCGAGCGCCGCCGCCGTCATCGGGATGGTGACGGTGCAGTGCAGATCGTCGCCGCGCCGCTGGAAGACGGGGTGCGGCAGCTCGTGGATCTCGACGTACAGGTCACCGGCGGGGCCGCCGCCGGGGCCGACCTCGCCCTCGCCCGCGAGCTGGATCCGCGTGCCGTTGTCGACACCGGCCGGGATCTTCACGGTGAGCGTGCGCCGCGAGCGGATGCGGCCGTCACCGGCGCACTCCGGGCACGGCGTCGGCACGACCGTGCCGAAGCCCTGGCACTGCGGGCACGGCCGCGAGGTCATGACCTGGCCCAGGAAGGACCGCGTGACCTGGGACACCTCGCCGCGACCGCGGCACATGTCACAGGTCTGCGCGGACGTACCCGGCGCGGCACCCTCGCCGCTGCAGGTCGTACAGACGATGGCCGTGTCGACCTGGATGTCCTTGGTGGTCCCGAAGGCGGCCTCGTCCAGCTCGATCTCGAGCCGGATCATGGCGTCCTGGCCGCGGCGCGTGCGCGACCGGGGACCACGCTGGGACGCCGTTCCGAAGAACGCGTCCATGATGTCGGAGAAGTTCCCGAAGCCACCGGCGCCGAAGCCGCCGGCTCCGCCTCCGCCCGCCTGCGAGAGGGGGTCGCCGCCGAGGTCGTAGACCTGCTTCTTCTGCGGGTCCGACAACACCTCGTAGGCGGCGTTGATCTCCTTGAACCGCTCCTGTGTCTTCGGGTCCGGATTCACGTCCGGGTGAAGTTCACGGGCCAGCCTGCGGAAGGCCTTCTTGATCTCGTCCTGGGAGGCGTCGCGGCGCACGCCGAGTACGGCGTAGTAGTCCGTGGCCACTTACGACTCCGCCAGGATCTGTCCGACGTAACGTGCCACTGCGCGTACTGCTCCCATCGTTCCCGGATAGTCCATGCGGGTCGGTCCGACCACGCCGAGCTTGGCGACTGCCTCGCTGCCCGAACCGTAGCCGACCGAGACCACGGAGGTAGAGCTGAGTCCCTCATGGGCGTTCTCATGACCGATCCGTACGGCCATGCCCGAATCGTTTACCTCACCAAGGAGTTTGAGGAGCACGACCTGCTCCTCAAGGGCCTCGAGAACGGGCCGGATGGTGAGGGGAAAGTCATGTCCGAAGCGGGTGAGATTGGCGGTTCCGCCGATCATCAGCCGCTCCTCGGTCTCCTCGACGAGTGTCTCCAGCAAAGTGGAGAGCACCGTCGAGACCGTGCCGCGGTCCTCCGCGTCGAAGGACTCCGGCAGGTCCTGCACCAGCTGCGGCACGTCCGCGAAGCGGCGTCCCGCGACCCTGCTGTTGAGCCGGGCCCGCAGATCGGCGAGAGAGGTCTCGCCGAACGGCGCCGGGCAGTCGATCATCCGCTGCTCGACCCGCCCCGTGTCCGTGATCAGCACGAGCATCACGCGGGCCGCGGCGAGCGAGAGCAGTTCCACGTGGCGCACGGTGGACCGCGTCAGGGACGGGTACTGCACCACGGCGACCTGCCGCGTCAGCTGCGCGAGCAGCCGCACGGTCCGGCCGACGACGTCGTCGAGGTCGACGGCGCCGTCGAGGAAGTTCTGGATGGCGCGGCGCTCGGGCCCCGTCATCGGCTTGACCGCCGTCAGCTTGTCCACGAACAGGCGGTAGCCCTTGTCGGTCGGGATCCGCCCGGCGCTCGTGTGGGGCTGGGCGATGAAGCCCTCCTCCTCGAGCGCCGCCATGTCGTTGCGCACCGTCGCCGGTGAGACGCCGAGGCTGTGCCGCTCGGTGAGCGCCTTGGAGCCGACCGGCTCCTCGGTCCCCACGTAGTCCTGGACGATGGCGCGCAGCACTTCGAGCCTGCGTTCACTGAGCATTCGCGCGCACCTCCAGCTGTGTCGTCCGCGGCTGGCACTCGGTGCGGCCGAGTGCCAATGGCCTCCGGGTCAGTGTACGGCCGGTGGGTACGGGCCCGGCAAGGGCGCTAGCGTCGGACCCATGGACGACCTGGACTGGAATGCGGTGGGCTGGGAGGAGCTGTCCGCTCGGGCGGGGCGGGTCCGGCTGCCGGGCTGGGACTGCACGACGGGCCTTGTGGTGGGCGACGGGGCGGCGTTGCTCGTCGACACGGGTTCGTCACTTCGTGAGGGTGCGGTGTTGCGGGCGGACACCCGGCGCCTCATCGGCCCGCACGCGCGCGTGACGCATATCGCGCTGACGCACCCCCATTTCGACCATGTTCTCGGCACTGCGGCGTTCGCCGGTGTCGAGGTGTACGGCGCCGCGGGCATCGACACGGTGTTCACGCGGGGCCGCGACGAGCTGCGGGCCTCCGCGATGGCGCACGGCGTGCCGCGCGAGGAGGCGGCCGAGGCCGCTGACGTGCTCGTCGTGCCGCCCCACCGGGTGTGCGGGGAGTGGACGCTCGATCTGGGCGGCGGGCTCCAGGTGCTGCTCGCGAACGTGGGCCCGGCACACAGCGGGCACGACCTGGCGGTCCTGGTGCCGGGCACGCCCGAGGTCGTCTTCTGCGGCGATCTGGTCGAGGAGTCGGGCGAGCCGCAGGCGGGCAGTGACGCGGTGCCGAGCCGCTGGCCGGCCGCCCTGGACCGGCTGCTGGAACTGGGTGGTGAAGACGCCGTGTACGTCCCCGGGCACGGAGCCGCGGTGAATGCGGAGTTTGTCCGTGCGCAGCGTGCCGAGCTGGCGGCGCGTTTCGGCGTGTCGTAACCGCACGGCCGTTCGCACTTCCTATCGTCTGCAGAATGCGCCAGTACTCCCCCGACTTCACCCCGCCGTGGAAGAAGCAGCAGGCCGCGCCCGAGGTGGCGGCGGACGTGGATCTCGTGGTCGAGGAGGTCACGACCGGGTTCTGCGGGGCCGTCGTCCGCTGCGAGAAGACGGCCCAGGGCCCGACGGTGACCCTGGAGGACCGCTTCGGCAAGCACCGGGTGTTCCCCATGGACCCGCGCGGCTTCCTGCTCGAGGGCCGGGTCGTCACCCTCGTACGTCCCGGGTCCGCCGCGCCCGCGCGTCCCACGCGCACGGCCTCCGGGTCGGTCGCGGTGCCCGGGGCACGGGCGCGGGTCGCGCGGGCCGGGCGCATCTATGTGGAGGGCCGGCACGACGCGGAACTGGTGGAGCGGGTCTGGGGCGACGACCTGCGCATCGAGGGCGTGGTCGTGGAGTACCTGGAGGGCGTCGACGACCTGCCCGCGATCGTCGCCCGGTTCGCCCCGGGGCCCGACGCCCGGCTCGGCGTCCTCGTCGACCATCTGGTGCCCGGCTCGAAGGAGTCACGCATCGCGGCGCAGGTCACCGGCGAGCACGCGCTGGTCGTCGGCCACCCCTACATCGACGTGTGGGAGGCCGTGAAGCCGTCGGCCGTGGGCATCCGGGCGTGGCCCCTGGTGCCGCGCGGCCAGGACTGGAAGACGGGCGTGTGCCGGGCGCTCGGCTGGCCGGAGAACACCGGCGCAGCCTGGCAGCACATCCTGTCGCGGGTGCACAGCTACCGCGACCTGGAGCCCGAACTCCTGGGCAGGGTCGAGGAGTTGATCGATTTCGTGACACTGCCCGCGGACCTCTCCTAGGAGAGTTGGAGCCCGTCCCAGGAGCGTCGGGGCCTTGCCCTGGAACTGCCGGGAGCCCGTCCCAGGAGCGTCGGGGCCTTGCCCTGGAACTGCCGGGAGCCCGTCCCAGGAGCGTCGGGGCCCCGTCCCATGAGCGTTGGGGCCCCTCAGTCGACGAGGTCGCGGACGACCGCGTCGGCGAGGAGGCGGCCGCGCAGGGTGAGGACGGCGCGCCCGGACTCGTACGGGGCCGCTTCGAGCAGGCCGTCGGACAGGGCCCGGCCGGCGGCGGCACGGCCCGCCGGCTTCAGGAGCGACAGGGGGCAGCCCTCGAGGAGGCGCAGCTCCAGCAGGATGCGCTCGACGCGCCGGTCCTCGTCCGACAGGAGCTCGCGCCCCGCGCCGGGCGAGCGCCCCTCCGCGAGGCGCCCGGCGTAGGCGCCCGGGTGCTTCACGTTCCACCAGCGCACCCCGCCGACGTGGCTGTGCGCGCCGGGGCCCGCGCCCCACCAGTCGGCCCCGCGCCAGTACAGCTCGTTGTGCAGGCAGCGCCCGGCGTCGGTGGTGGCCCAGTTCGACACCTCGTACCAGTCGAAGCCCGCCCCGCCGAGGACCTCGTCCGCGATCAGGTAGCGGTCCGCGTGGACGTCGTCGTCCGTCATCGGGACCTCGCCTCGGCGGATGCGCCGGGCGAGCTGGGTGCCCTCCTCGACGATCAGCGCGTACGCCGACACATGGTCGGGCCCGGCGCCGATGGCCGCCTCCAGCGAGGCCCGCCAGTCGTCGTCGCTCTCGCCGGGGGTGCCGTAGATCAGGTCGAGGTTGACGTGGTCGAAGCCCGCGGCGCGCGCCTCGGCGACACAGGCCTCGGGGCGGCCGGGGGTGTGGGTGCGGTCGAGGATCTTCAGGACGTGCTGCTTGGCGCTCTGCATGCCGAAGGAGATCCGGTTGAAGCCGCCTTCGCGGAGGGTCTCCAGGTAGGCGGGGCCGACGGACTCGGGGTTGGCCTCCGTCGTCACCTCGGCGTCGGGCGCGAGCCCGAACTCGTCGCGGATCGCCCCGAGCATCCGTACGAGGTCGTCTGCCGCGAGGAGCGTCGGGGTGCCGCCGCCGACGAAGACGGTGCGCACCTGGCGCGGGTCGTCTCCGAGGACCTTGCGGGCGAGGCGCACCTCGTCGACGAGGGTGTCCGCGTAGTTGTCGCGGGAGGCGAGCACACCGCCGGAGCCGCGCAGCTCGGTCGCGGTGTACGTGTTGAAGTCGCAGTAGCCGCAGCGCGTGGCGCAGTACGGGACGTGCAGATAGAACCCGAGGGGCCGGTCCGCCGCCCCGGCCAGGGCGGAGGCGGGCAGCGCGCCGTCGTCGGGGACGGGCTCACCGTCGGGGAGTGCGGAAGGCATGGACCCATTGTCCCGCAGCCGTGAGGTTGTCCCGCCGGTCGCTGCTCCGGGGCTCAGCGGGCCTGGAGGACCAGGAGGGCGAGGTCGTCGTCGGGCGGACTCTCGGAGAACTCGTGGACCAGCCGTCTGATCCGCTCGGCGAGCAGGGGTGCGGTGAGGCCCGTGCAGCCGGCGAGGGCGTGCGAGAGGCCGTCGCCGTCGTCGAACTGGCGGTGCCCGTCCCGGCGCTCCGTCACCCCGTCCGTGACGCACAGGAGGGTGTCGCCGTCGTGGAGCACGAGGCTCTCGCTGGTGTAGCCGGGGTCGTCGACGACGCCGAGGAGCACCTGGGGCTCGGCGGCGGACACGACCGGGCCGTCGGGCCGCAGCAGGAGCGGCAGCGGGTGTCCGGCGGAGGCCAGGGTGCAGCGCATCCCGTCCTCGGTGGGCACCAGCTCCCCGTAGAGCAGGGAAAGGAAGCGGGGCGCGCCTTCGGGCGTGAGGCCCTGGCCGCCCGCGGCGGCGAGCGCGCGGGCCGCGGCGTCGGCCGCCTCCGTGGCGTCGTCGAGGAGGAGCCGGTTGAGACGGTCGAGGACCTCGGCGACCTGGTACCCCTCACGGGCGAGCAGCCGCAGCCAGGGCCGGGCGAGGCCGATGACGACGGCCGCCTCCGGGCCCTTGCCCTGGACGTCGCCGAGCGCGAAGCACCAGCGGCCGTCGCCGGCGGGGAACACGTCGTAGAAGTCGCCGCCGGGGCCGCCCGCGTCGCGCGGCTCGTAGACGAGCGCGGACTCGATGCCGGGGATCTGGGCGACGGCGGAGGGCAGCAGTCCGCGCTGGAGGATGCGGCTGATGGTGGCCTGGCGGGCGTAGCGGCGGGCGGCGCTGACGGCGAGGGCGACGCGGCGGGCGAAGTCCTCGACGAGGCCGGTGACCTCGTCGGGGAAACGGGTCAGGCCGGCCCGTCCGATGAGGAGCGTGCCGACCGCGCGGCCGCCCGCGCTGAGGCGGTAGGCGAGCGCGGCGCCGGCCGGGTCGCCGCCGAGGGACTCGAAGGGCCACGGCACGGGGACGGCCGCGCTGCGCGCCGCGTCGGTGGGCTGCGGCGGGTCCTTCTCCAGGATCTTGCGGAGCTCCTCCATGCGGTTCTCGCTGGTGTGCCAGACACGGGCGAGGCGGGGTGTGGCGAGGGCGCCGGTGCCGCGGCCCGCCCGGTCGGCGGCGCCCCGGTCCGGCCTGCCGTCCTCGTCGTCGAGCCAGACGGCGCACCAGTCGGCGAGGCGCGGCACCAGCATCTGTCCGGCGAGTGAGGCGACCTGGTCCTCGTCGAGTTGTCCGGCCAGCAGGTCGGAGGCCTCGGCGAGGAAGGAGAGCGCGCCACGGTTGACCCAGTCCCGGTCGTGCGGGTAGCGGCGCGGCGTGGGAGCCAGTGTGTCGGCGGCGCGCAGCCCGTGCTGAAAGGTTCTTGCGCCGGGGAACGCCGAGGGGTCAGCGCTCCGCGGCTCGGCGCCGTCGACGGGGAGGCGGGCCCAGACGGTCTTGGTACCGGCCTGGTACGTGATGCCCCAGGCGTCGGAGAGGGAGGCCACGAGGCGCAGGCCGCGCCCGCACTCGGGGGTGTCGGGGCCCATGTCGGTGCGGTCGCTGCGGACGGCGCGGGCGGGGTGGTGGTCGGAGACCTCGATGACGAGGGCGGCGGGCGCGCAGCCGCCGTCCGGGTCGTCGGGGTGGCCGGTCTCGAGGCGGCACAGCAGTTCGACATTGGTGCCCGCGTGGACGACGGCGTTCGTGACGAGTTCGCTGAGGACGACCACGGCGTCGTCGGTGAGCCGGTCGCCGCCGCCGGCCGTGGCGGTCAGGCCGAGCTCGGCCCAGTCGGCGAGAGCGCCCCGTACGAAGCGGCGGGCGGCCGCGGGGGCCAGCGGGTTTCCGGGCAGCGAGGTCCGCACGGCGGCCGGTGCTCCCGGGGGACGGGAGGGCTCGTCGGTGGCGTAGGCGGTCTCCCGTTGCAGCGGAATGGACCCCACGGTGCAGCTCCTGAGCAGTTCGGGCGAAGACGCCTCAGGCGACACGGACAGAGTGACAGACCGGACCCGTCCATAAGCACCGAGTTACCGAAGTGGGCCACCATGAGCGAGAACAGTGCTACGCGCGCGCTCCGGATCCGGGCCGGATCGGGGTCATCGAACTCCGAACTCCGAACTCCGTACGCCGCTCGCCGCTCGCCGCTCGCCGCTCGCCGCTCGCCGCGATGACGTCGGCGCGTGACGGCGACTTCACCAAGGCCCCGGAGACCGGGGAGGGCCTGGCGGCCGGACTCGGCGCGATGTTGACCAGATCATGGGCCGCAGCCGGCACCACAACGCCGAACTGACGCGGGTGCGGCGGGAGATCGTGCGGCACGGGCGGCTCGACGAGATGTCCGCCGTCGCCGACTAGGTCACGCGCGTGGCACGCGAGGTCGGCACCGAGGGCCGGCGCGGCGGCCGCGCCCAGGTCCGCGGCGTCCCCGGCGCGTGAAAGGACCCCACCGACAACGTCAACTACAGGGCGTCCAGCCTGACCTCGCAGGTCCGCAACATCACCCAGGTCACCACGCCCGTGGCCCAGGCCGAACTGTCCGAGAAGATCTCCGTGGACGCGCACGGCGGGATCCTGGAGCCGAAGGACACCGTCGACACGATGATGGAGCACCTGCGGGGCTTCGCGGACGAGGTGACCCGCGTGGCACGCGAGGTGGGCTCGGAGGGCCGGCTCCGCGGCCAGGCGCGCGTCGGGGCGTGTACGGCACCTGGAAACGCCCGACGGCGAACGTGAACAGCTCCAGTTCGCCGAGCCGACGGCCCACCTGTCCGCCGTCGAACACGAACCGACGGACAGCACCCCGCCGGACGCCGCCGCACCGCGCCGCCAGGTGACACAGATGGAGGAGCTGTTACGGGAGTTGCGCCGCGGCCGCACACCGTAGTGGCGGACCGCGGCGCATCCCTCAAGCGGTGACGCGGCGTCACTTCTCGCGTGAACCCGCGTACATCTCGTCGATCAGGTGCCCGTACTCGCGCTCGACGACCGGCCGCTTCAGCTTCAGGCTCGGGGTCAGCTCGCCGTGCTCGATGTCGAGGTCGCGCGGCAGGAGCTTGAACTTCTTGATGGTCTGCCACTTCTGGAGGCCCTGGTTGAGCTCCTTGACGTAGCCCTCGACCAGTTCGACCGTGACGGGGGCCGCGACCACATCGGCGTACGACTTGCCCTCCAGGCCGTTGTCCTTGGCCCACTCCAGGATGGACGGCTCGTCGAGCGCGATGAGCGCCGTGCAGAAGTTCCGGTCGGCGCCGTGCACCAGGATGTTCGAGACGTACGGACACACGGCCTTGAACTGGCCCTCGACCTCGGCGGGCGCGACGTACTTGCCGCCCGAGGTCTTGATCAGGTCCTTCTTGCGGTCGGTGATCTTGAGGTAGCCGTCGGGCGACAGCTCGCCGATGTCGCCGGTGTGGAACCAGCCGTCGGACTCCAGGACCTCGGTCGTCTTCTCGGGCAGCCCGTGGTAGCCCTGCATGACGCCGGGGCCGCGCAGCAGGATCTCGCCGTCGTCCGCGATCCGCACCTCCGTGCCGGGCACCGGCTTGCCGACCGTGCCGGTGCGGTACGCCTCGCCGGGGTTGACGAAGGACGCGGCGGAGGTCTCCGTGAGGCCGTAGCCCTCCAGGATGTGCACGCCCGCGCCGGCGAAGAAGTAACCGATCTCGGGGGCGAGCGCGGCGGAGCCGGAGACGCAGGCGCGCAGCCGGCCGCCGAACGCCTCACGCAGCTTGGAGTAGACGAGCGCGTCGGCGACCTTGTGCTTGGCGCCGAGCCCGAACGGCACCGAGGCCGAACCGGTCCTGCGGAAGCTGTCCTGGCTGACCTTCGCGTACTCGCGCGCGACCTCGGCCGCCCACTGGAAGATCTTGTACTTGGCGCCGCCGCCCGCCCGCGCCTTGGCCGCGACCCCGTTGTAGACCTTCTCGAAGATGCGCGGCACCGCGGCCATGTACGTCGGCTGCACGACGGGCAGGTTCTCGATGATCTTGTCCACGCGGCCGTCGACGGCGGTGACGTGCCCGACCTCGATCTGCCCGGAGGTGAGGACCTTGCCGAAGACGTGCGCGAGGGGCAGCCACAGGTACTGCACGTCGTCCGGGCCGACCAGGCCGGTCGCGGCGATGGCCTTCGCCATGTACGACCAGTTGTCCTGCGGGAGGCGCACACCCTTGGGGCGGCCGGTGGTGCCGGAGGTGTAGATCAGCGTCGCGAGCTGGTCCGCGGTGATCGCGCCGACCTTCTCCTTGATCAGCTCCGGGTGCTTCTCCAGGTACGCGGCGCCGCGCCTCTCCAGGTCGGCGAGCGTGAGCAGCCAGCCCTCGGGGTCCGCGGCCTCCGGCTCGACCCCGGTCTCGTCGATGACGACGACATGGGCGAGGTCCGGCAGCTCGGTCCGGCGCTCGCGGGCCTTGGCCAGCTGCGCCGCGTCCTCGGCGATCAGGACCTTGCTGTCCGAGTCCGCGAGGATGAACGCCGACTCCTCGGCGTTGGTCTGCGGGTACACGGTGGTCGTCGCGGCGCCGGCGCACAGGATGCCGAGGTCGGCCAGGATCCACTCGACCCGCGTGGAGGAGGCGAGCGCGACCCGCTCCTCCGGCTGCACGCCCAGCTCGATCAGGCCGGCCGCGATCGCGTAGACCCGTGTCGAGGCCTGCGCCCAGCTCAGCGACTTCCATTCGTCGGGGCCCTCACCGGCGGCTGGTACCGGGTAGCGGTAGGCCTCGGTATCCGGCGTGGCCGCCACGCGCTCCAGGAAGAGGGCCGCCACGGACGGCGGACGGTTCTCGATCAGGGTATGTGTGTCGCTCACGACGTCCTCCGGGGGCCCGCGGCAGCGCGGCGAGACTGGGCGCGGCTGGCTGTTGGCGGCTGTTGTTTAACTGGCGAGTAACTACCGAGCAGTGATCAGAGTAGAGCGCGGTCGCCCGGTACGTAAGGGGCCGCAGCCTGTCACTTCCTGTCGACAGGCGCTGTACACACGGCCCCCACAAAAGGCCCGCACAACAATGCCGGGAAATCAAGAGGCCCGCCGCACTCACGCGCGACGGGCCCCCGGACAGCTGTGACGCGGCCTACTTCTTCTTCGAACCGCTGTCGTCGCTGGAGAGCACGGCGATGAAGGCTTCCTGCGGCACCTCGACGGAGCCGACCATCTTCATGCGCTTCTTGCCCTCCTTCTGCTTCTCGAGCAGCTTGCGCTTACGGGAGATGTCACCGCCGTAGCACTTGGCGAGGACGTCCTTGCGGATCGCGCGGATCGTCTCGCGGGCGATGACCCGGGAGCCGATGGCGGCCTGGATCGGCACCTCGAAGGCCTGCCGCGGGATGAGCTCGCGCAGCTTGGCGACCAGCCGCACGCCGTACGCGTACGCCGCGTCCTTGTGCGTGACCGCAGAGAAGGCGTCGACCTTGTCGCCGTGCAGCAGGATGTCGACCTTGACCAGGCTGGAGTCCTGCTCGCCGGTGGGCTCGTAGTCCAGGGACGCGTAGCCGCGTGTCTTGGACTTCAGCTGGTCGAAGAAGTCGAAGACGATCTCCGCGAGCGGCAGCGTGTAGCGGATCTCGACGCGGTCCTCGGAGAGGTAGTCCATGCCGAGCAGCGTGCCGCGACGGGTCTGGCAGAGCTCCATGATCGAGCCGATGAACTCGCTGGGGGCGAGGATCGTGGCGCGCACGACCGGCTCGAAGACCTTGTCGATCTTACCTTCGGGGAACTCGCTCGGGTTGGTGACCGTGTGCTCGCTGCCGTCCTCCATGGCCACGCGGTAGACCACGTTGGGCGCGGTGGCGATGAGGTCGAGCCCGAACTCGCGCTCCAGACGCTCACGGATCACGTCGAGGTGGAGCAGGCCGAGGAAGCCGACGCGGAAGCCGAAGCCGAGGGCGGCCGAGGTCTCCGGCTCGTAGACGAGCGCGGCGTCGTTGAGCTGCAGCTTGTCGAGGGCCTCGCGCAGGTCCGGGTACTCCGAGCCGTCCAGCGGATAGAGACCCGAGAAGACCATCGGCTTCGGGTCCTTGTAACCGCCGAGCGCCACGGTCGCGCCGTTGTGCAGGGAGGTGATCGTGTCACCGACCTTGGACTGACGGACGTCCTTCACGCCGGTGATGATGTAGCCCACCTCGCCGACGCCGATGCCGTCGGCCGGGGTCATCTCCGGAGAGGAGACACCGATCTCCAGCAGCTCGTGCGTGGCGCCGGTGGACATCATCCGGATGCGCTCACGCTTGTTGAGCTGACCGTCCACGACTCGTACGTAGGTGACGACGCCACGGTAGGAGTCGTAGACCG
The DNA here is from genome assembly GCF_020616555.1 of Streptomyces longhuiensis. Lineage (NCBI taxonomy): Bacteria > Bacillati > Actinomycetota > Actinomycetes > Kitasatosporales > Streptomycetaceae > Streptomyces > Streptomyces longhuiensis. Next base: position 3,604,516 of record NZ_CP085173.1, read on the forward strand.
AGTCGAAGATCATCGCGCGGGCGGGCGCGTCGGCGATGCCGACCGGGGCCGGGATCTCGGCCACGACCTTGTCGAGCAGTGCCTCGACGCCCATGCCGGTCTTCGCGGAGACCTTCAGCACGTCGTCCGGGTCGCAGCCGATGAGGTTCGCGAGCTCCTCGGAGAACTTCTCGGGCTGGGCGGCCGGCAGGTCGATCTTGTTGAGAACCGGGATGATCTTGAGGTCGTTCTCCATCGCCAGGTAGAGGTTGGCGAGAGTCTGCGCCTCGATGCCCTGGGCCGCGTCGACCAGCAGGACCGTGCCCTCACAGGCCGCGAGGGACCGTGAGACCTCGTACGTGAAGTCCACGTGCCCCGGGGTGTCGATCATGTTGAGGATGTGAGTGTTGCCCGGATCCTCGCTCGGGGCCCAGGGCAGACGGACCGCCTGGGACTTGATCGTGATGCCGCGCTCGCGCTCGATGTCCATCCGGTCGAGGTACTGAGCACGCATCTGCCGCTGCTCGACCACACCGGTCAGCTGGAGCATCCGGTCGGCGAGCGTGGACTTGCCGTGGTCGATGTGCGCGATGATGCAGAAATTGCGGATCAGAGCCGGGGCGGTACGGCTCGGCTCGGGCACATTGTTAGGGGTCGCGGGCACGCAGGGTCCTGTCTCTTGAGGCGCCTGTCGCCTCGGGTCGGATCGATACGTAGGTTCCATGGTCCCACGGACGCGGGACTGCGCCCGGTTTGGGCCGCTCGGAGCACGGCTGGTAACGTTGACAGCTGTGTCTCTTGCCCTCTCAGCACGAGGCACCTCAAGAGAAATCACCGGCACGTGGGCGTGAGCTCGCGTGCCTGAACCTGAAAAGGCTCATTTCGTGGCGAACATCAAGTCCCAGATCAAGCGGATCAAGACCAACGAGAAGGCTCGTCAGCGCAACAAGGCTGTCAAGTCCTCCCTGAAGACCGCGATCCGCAAGGCCCGCGAGGCCGTTGCCGCGGGTGACACCCAGAAGGCCGAGGAGCTCACGCGCGAGGCTTCGCGCAAGCTCGACAAGGCCGTCTCCAAGGGCGTCATCCACAAGAACCAGGCCGCCAACAAGAAGTCGGCGCTTGCTTCCAAGGCTTCTTCCCTCAAGGGCTGAGTACCCACACTCCCTCACGGGACGGGCACTCCTTTGATGTGATCGCCGGACGGACCCGAGCGGGCCCTCTCTCTCCGCTCCCGGCCGGCACCCCGGATCTGCACGCGACTGCGTTCGCCACGCGGGTGCGGATCCATCGAGCTTGAACCTGAAACCCCGCACAGCTGTCCTTCCCCAGGACAGCCGGGCGGGGTTTTTGGCATTCAGGCGGACAGGTGTCAGGACCTATACGGGACGGGTGTCCGAGGACCTGTAGCGGGACAGGTGTCCCAGGACCCCCGTGGTCGGATGGCTCAGCCGCGGCGGGAGCGGGCTGCCCTCGCGATGGCGACCACGGCCTTCTCCAGGGCGTACTCGGGATCGTCCCCGCCACCCTTGACGCCCGCGTCGGCCTCGGCGACGGCCCGCAGCGCGACGGCCACGCCGTCCGGCGTCCAGCCCCGCATCTGCTGACGCACCCGGTCGATCTTCCACGGCGGCATCCCCAGCTCGCGGGCGAGATCGGCGGGCCGGCCGCCGCGTGCCGACGACAGCTTGCCGATGGCGCGGACGCCCTGGGCGAGCGCGCTGGTGATCAGCACCGGCGCCACCCCCGTCGACAACGACCAGCGCAGCGCCTCGAGCGCCTCGGCTGCGCGGCCCTCGACGGCCCGGTCGGCGACGGTGAAGCTGGAGGCCTCCGCCCGGCCCGTGTAGTACCGCGCGACGACCGCCTCGTCGATCGTGCCCTCGACGTCCGCGCCGAGCTGCGTCACGGCGGACGCCAGCTCCCGCAGGTCACTGCCGATCGAGTCGACCAGGGCCTGGCACGCCTCCGGCGTCGCGGAACGGCCGATCGCCCGGAACTCGCTGCGCACGAACGCCAGGCGGTCCGCCGGCTTGGTCATCTTGGGGCAGGCGACCTCGCGGGCCCCCGCCTTGCGGGCCGCGTCGAGCAGCCCTTTGCCCTTGGCGCCGCCCGCGTGCAGCAGCACCAGCGTGATCTCCTCGGCGGGAGCCGCGAAGTAGCCCTTCACGTCCTTGATCGTGTCGGCCGAGAGGTCCTGCGCATTGCGTACGACCACGACCTTGCGCTCGGCGAAGAGCGACGGGCTGGTCAGCTCGGCGAGTGTGCCGGGCTGGAGCTGGTCGGACGTGAGGTCACGCACATCGGTGTCCGCGTCGGTGGCGCGGGCGGCCGCCACCACCTGCTGTACGGCGCGGTCGAGCAGCAGGTCCTCCTGCCCCACGGCGAGGGTGACAGGGGCGAGCACGTCGTCTGTTGCAGTCTTCCTGGCCATCGCGGTCAAGCATCCCACGCGGCACTGACAACCCCCGCCGTGCCGGAGAATGGGCGGGTGACCGATGCACGACATGTACTGGTGCTGCCCGATCGCGACGCCGCGGAGGAGGTGGCCGAGGAGCTTCCCGACCGGTTCGGCGTCACCGAGGAGCCCCAGCTCGTACGGGACGCGCTGGCCGGTGAGGACGACGCCGAGGACGCGCAGTGGCTCGTGGTGATCGAGGACCCCACCGGCCGCCTCGACGCCGCCTCACTCGACGAATTCGCCGCGGAGCACGAGGGCTGGCTCGAAGCGCCTTAGCCGCGGCGGCCACGGCCGGTGCCGCGAGGGCCAGGGCTGCCCCGGCCGGGACCGCGGGGACCGCGGCTGCCCTAACCGGACTGCAGGGGCGTCAGCTCTTGGGGACGATCTGGATGTCGAGCTCGATCGTCACGCTGGAGCCGATCGCCGCGATCCCACGGGCCAGCATCGTCTGCCAGTTGACCGTGAAGTCGTCGCGGTGCAGCTCCGTGGTGGCGCGGCAGGCCGCACGGGTCTCCCCTTCCATGCCGTTGCCCAGACCCAGGTACTCCGCGTCGAGCGTGACCGTGCGGGTCACACCGTGCAGGGAGAGAGCGCCGGTGATCGCCCAGCGGCTGCCGCCCTTGTGCGCGAACCGCTCGCTGTAGAACTCGAGCGTCGGGAACTGGTCCACGTCGAGGAAGTCGGCCGACCTGAGGTGGTCGTCGCGCATCTTCACGTTCGTGTCGATGGACGACGCGTCGATCACCACGTGCATCGCGGACTGCTCGACCCGCTCGGCGATGCGCAGCGCGCCCGCGAACGTGTTGAACCGGCCGTGGATCCGGGCCAGTCCGATGTGCCGCGCCGTGAACCCGACCGACGAGTGCATGGGCTCGATCTCCCAGTCCCCGGCGTCGGGCAGGGCGGGCGGCTGGGCGACCTGGAGCATGACGTCACCGAGAGAGGAGTGCCCGCTGTCGCCGACCGAGGCGCTCCCCCGGTACGGTGTGTAGCCCTCCGCCGTGACCGCGAGCCGGTAGTCGCCGGCGGGCACGGCCGCGACGAACGAGCCGAACGGGTCGGCCCCGCCACTCACGACCGTGCGCCCCATGGCGTCGCTCACCGCGAACTCGGCTCCGCGCACCGGCTCGTTGACGGGGTCGAGCACCCGGCAGCTGACGAACCCCGCACCGGGCGGCACGCTCACCCCCGCGAGCGGACTTGTTCGTTGAGCCCGGTTCGTACGGTTTCCCAGCCAGCGGCCGAACATGTGCGAGACACCCCAGTGAAGCTTGACACCACCATCAACGAAGATGCATTCGACCATCGTTGTGGCATTCGAGGCAACACGGGCCCACATCGCGGGAATGCCAGGGACTGTCACCCCCTGTACAGAGATGCCTGAATTAGCCATTCCACTTACTGTTTCGCCAGCTCGGAGGCATTTCTACCAGCCGGTAACAGGGCGTCATGCCCAGGTGCTCGGCACCCGTCATGACCCGCCCGCCACCACACCGAGCCCCACGCCTTCCCGCTCCCCCTGCCCCTCCCCCTCCCCCTCCCCGGAGCGGACCGACCCGGATCCGTCCTGCCCAGGTCCAGCCGTCCCGGATCTACCCGGCCCGGATCCGCCCTGCCCGGACCCGTCCTGCCCGGACCCGGTGACCGCCAACGCCCCGTCCCGGTCCGTCCGGAGGACCGCCGCTCCCCCGGCCCGCAACGCCGCGACCGTGCGCGCCGACGGATGCCCGTACTGGTTGTCCTCACCGCACGAGATCAGGGCGAGCCGGGGCGCGACCCGGCTCAGGAGTACCGGATCCTGGTAGGCGGAACCGTGGTGGGCGACCTTGAGAACGTCCACGGGTGGCAGCGCCGCCGCCACGGGGGACCTCAACAGGGCACGCTGCGCCGGTGGTTCGAGGTCACCCATGAGCAGCAGGGTGAGGCCCGCGGTGCGGACCAGCAGCGTGACGCTCGCGTCGTTCGGACCGTCCGGGTCCGGGGCGGGTCGCGGCGGCGGCCACAGCACCTGCCATGCGAGCCGGCCCGTCCGCCGCCGCTCCCCCGCGACGGCCCGGGTCATCGCGATGTGCCGCGCCTCCGCCAACCCCCTGACAAACCGCACCTGTTCAGGCGGCTCGTCGAACCCCGTCGTCTCGATCGCCCCCACCTCACGCCCCCGCAGCACCCCGGGCAGACCCGCGACGTGATCCGCGTGGAAGTGGGTCAGCAGGACGAGCGGGACCCGGGTGATCCCGAGCGAGCGCAGACAGCGGTCGACCAGCACCGGATCCGGCCCCGCGTCGACCACCACCCCGGCACCGGCGCCCGCGGCGAGCACCAGCGCGTCGCCCTGCCCGACATCGCACATCACCATCCGCCACCCTGGCGGGGGCCACCCTGTGATCACCCGGGTCAGGGGCCTCGGCTGCATGACCACGAGAACCAGGAGCAGCACACATATCCCCATGGCCCACGGGGACTTGAGCACCTGACGGCCCACGAGGACCACGCACAGAGTGACCACGGCGAGCAGCAGCCCGCCGCTCACACCACCGGGCCAGTCGACGCCTCCGCCGGGCAGTGCGGCCCCCGCGCGTGCGATGTCCGCGATCCATCCGGCGGGCCAGCTCGCGCACCAGGCGAAGACCTTCGCGACCGGCATCGCCAGTGGCGCGGCGGCCAGCGCGGCGAACCCCAGCACCGTCGCCGGCGCGACCGCGAACTCCGCGAGCAGATTGCAGGGCACCGCCACCAGGCTCACCCGTGACGCGATGACCGCGACCACCGGCGCACATAACGCCTGCGCCGCGCCGGCCGCGGCGAGCGCCTCCGCCAGTCGCGGCGGACACCTGCGCCGTCGCAGTGCCGCACTCCAGCGCGGTGCCAGGGTCAGCAGCGCACCGGTGGCCAGGACGGACAGCAGGAACCCGTAACTCCGGGCCAGCCAGGGGTCGTACAGCACCAGCAGCAGTACGACCGTGGCCAAGGCCGGGACCAGGGACCTGCGTCGCCCGGTGCCGATGGCGAGCAGCGCGACGGACCCGCAGGCCGCCGCCCTGAGCACGCTCGGCTCCGGTCTGCACACGATCACGAAGCCGAGCGTGAGCGCGCCGCCGAGCACAGCGGTCGCCCGAAGCGGGATCCCCAGCCGCGGCGCGAGGCCACGGCGCTCGGACCGGTGCGCGGTGCCGGGCGGGCCGATGAGCAGAGCGAGAAGGATCGTGAAGTTCGCCCCGCTGACCGCCGTCAGGTGCAACAAGTCGGTGGCCTCGAACGCCTCGTGCAGCTCGGGCGGGACACGTGAGGTGTCCCCGACGACCAGCCCGGGAAGCAACGCGCGCGCATCCCCCGGGAGCCCCTCGGTCGCCTCCCGCAGCCCGCCCCTCAGTTTCCCCGCGAACCGCTGAGCCGTGGAGGGCGCGCCGACGACCCGTGGGCTCTCGTCCCGCCCGACGCGGAGCAGGGCCGCGACCCGGCCTCCGTCGGCCGACGAGGGTGCCAGCCCTCCGTGCACGACCAGCCGCGTGCTGGGCAGGAGCGACAGCCACGGCGTCCTCCCCGCGGCGGCACGGTCGACGTCGACGAGGACCAGGACCGGCGTACGCACCCGCGTCCCGGAACCGCCCGAGGACCCGCCCTGCGCGGCGTCGCCGACTCTCAGCACATCGGCTGCGATGACGACGGAGGAGGGAGCCGGGTGGTCCCCCTGCACGCGGGGGCGCGTCAGCCGCGGGTCGGCCGTCACCTCCAACTCGACTGTCACGTGCGCGAATTGCCTGGCAAGCCCGGGAACGGGCCCGCGGGTCAGATCCGCGCCGTGCAAGGCGGCCGAGGCCGCGGACGCGGCCACGCACAGCAGTACGGCGGCCACGGACATACGAGGCCAGAGCGAGAACACTCTGCGGGGAAGGCGCGGTGACGGCGACCGTAATTCCGGGGGCGGGGGCCGCAGTGGCGGACGCGGCGGCTCCGTCCTCCCTGACCGCCCCCGCGTCGCCCCTCCCAGTAACAACACTCCGGCCACAGCCGCGCAGGTCAGCGCCAGAGCCGTCACCCAGACCGCCGGAGCGTCCAGGGTCACCGCTGCCGTGGCCCACGCCGCGAGTGCCGGAGGGACGAGACGGAGGTCTGCCGGACCCTCCCGCCGCGGGTTCGAGTCACCCAAGGAGGAGTCCGAAGCCGGTGCAACTCCCGTGCTCCTCATGGCCGTACGAGATTCTGGAGGTCGGAGAAACGCCGGTCGCCGATGCCGTTGACCTCACGCAGCTCCTCTACGGAACGGAACCCTCCATGCTCTGTGCGGTAGTCGATGATGTGCTGGGCCAGCACGGGTCCGACGCCCGGCAGCGTGTCGAGCTGCTCTGCGGTAGCGGTGTTGAGACCGATCGGCCCCGCCGCCGCGGCCCCGGTTCCGGCCCCAGTGCCGGCAGCACCCGCCGAACCCGCGGCACCCCCCGAGCCGATCCCTCCCGGAGCCTCGGGTGCGCCCACGACCACCTGCTCGCCGTCCGCCAGCAGTCGTGCCCGGTTGATTCCCGTGGGGTCCACGCCCGGGCGGATGCCTCCGGCGGCCCGCAACGCGTCGGCGACCCTGGATCCGGCCGGCAGCCGGTGGATCCCGGGACTCCGCACCTTCCCGCTGACGTCCACGACGATCCCCGCTCCCGATGCCCCGGCCGCACCGCCCACAGCCGACGCCCCGAACGCGGCGGGTGCCGATGGCCCGGCGTCCGACTCCTGACCGCCGGCGGACGAACCCGCCGCCGCCTCGGGCGCCTCTGATCGGACCACCTCGGGCACGCTCACCGGCTGAGCCCGTCCGGTCCAGAAGTGGTGCACGGCGAAACCCGCCGCCGCGACCAGGACCACGACCAGAGCGATCACGCTCCGCCGCTCCAGCCCGCACCGCGTCTGCATCCACAGCGGCAGCCGCTCCCGCACGGCAAGCCCGGCCCGCTCCCGCCACGAGGCCGTATCCCTCTCCGCCTCGCCCGCCGAACCGTCCCACTCCTCCCTGAACTCCCCCGGCGCCGCACCCACCCCGACCTCACCCACGCCCACGCCCACGCCCACATCGGCATCGGCATCGGCATCGGCATCGGCCCGAGCCCATCGAGGCGGACGTGAAGAGACCGTCCCGGCCCATGGTGGAAGAGGCGGACGCACCGGCGGCACCCACTCGGCCGGATCAGGCGGAATCGGCACGCCCTGCGGACCTGGCGGACCCGGGGAGAGACTCGGCACACCGGGCAGACCCGGTGAGTCAGGCGGCCCACCCCGCTGCTCCGCGAAGAGCGCCTCCGCCCGCAACCTCAACGCTTCGGCCGACGCCTGCCGATAGCGCCGCCGCACCCGCCTACGCCGGTGCCACGTCCCCGACGTCGCCCCGGCGCCGGACGCCACATCCCCCGCGGCCGCGTCAAGCGTCTCTGAACGTACCGATGCCTCTGAACTTACCGATGTCCCTGAAAGTGCTGATCCAAGTGCCATGCCACGAACGCTAGGCACTCCGTCGAAACCGCGGTGATCTTGCTCAATTCCCGGGGACAACCCGGCAGTTGTGGATAACTCCGTCACCCACAAGCGCAGCCCATCTCACGGACCACGCCTCCGGCTCAGAGCACCGCACCGCGCCGCCCCTCACCGAGGCGAAACCACCGCCCCCAGCAACCCCGGCCCCGTGTGCGCCCCGATCACCGCGCCGACCTCGCTGACATGAAGGTCCATGAGCCCCGGCACCCGCTCCCGCAGCCGGTCCGCGAACGCCGCTGCCCTGTCCGGCGCGGCGAGATGGTGCACCGCGATGTCGACCTCGCTCGTTCCCGCGCGCTCGGCGACGATCTCCTGGAGCCGGGCGATCGCCTTCGACGACGTGCGCACCTTCTCCAGCAGTTCGATACGGCCGCCTCCGAGCTGCAACAGCGGTTTCACAGCTAGCGCCGAGCCGAGCAGGGCCTGGGCCGCGCCGATACGGCCACCGCGGCGGAGGTAGTCCAGGGTGTCGACGTAGAAGTACGCGGACGTGGCGGCGGCGCGCTTCTCCGCCGCGGTCACGGCCTCGTCGACCGTGCCGCCGCCGTCGGCCACCTCGGCGGCCGTGAGCGCGCAGAAACCGAGGGCCATCGCGACCATGCCCGTGTCCACGACTCTGACCGGCACCGGCGCCTCGCGCGCCGCGAGCACCGCGGCGTCGTAGGTGCCGGAGAGTTCGGACGACAGATGGAGCGAGACGACGCTGGTGGCACCCTCTTCGGCCAGCTTGCGATAAGTGGCGGCGAAGATCTCGGGGCTGGGCCGGGACGTGGTCACCGGCCGGCGCTTCTGCAGGGCTTCGGCGAGTGAGCGGGTGGAGATCTCGGCGCCCTCTTCGAGGGCCTGGTCGCCAAGGACCACGGTCAGAGGGACCGCGATGATGCCGTGGCGCTCCATCGTCCGCTGCGGCAGGTAGGCCGTTGAATCCGTGACGATCGCGACATGGCGGGACATGAGCTGGAGGTTACCTGCCCGGGCCGGTGGACGGCAGCCCGGCCCCGGTGGCCCGGTCACACGTCAAGTCGTGCTCTCCGGGCGGGCCTTCTTCTGCCAAGGATAGGTCGGGCGCGGGTCGGTGGGCGAGAGCGCGGGCCGGTCGGGCGTCTCGGCCCGTCCGCCCTGCGGGGTCCCTGGCCAGGTCTGATGCGTGGCAGGGCGCTCCGGGGCCGGTGCCGCGGGCCACGGGGGCGACGTCTGCGCGGTCTCGGGCGACGGTTCGGTCGTCCAGTGCCGCAGCGCCCCCGCCTCGATGTCGATCTGGGCGCTCAGGGAATCCAGGTCGTCGTCGGCGATCCGGTGGGCGCGGTCCCTGGCCGCCCGGCGCAGAGAGTCGGCCGACGCGGTGATCTGCTCCGTCCGCTTGCGCAGATCGGGCAGGAGCTCGGCGAGATGCGCCTTGTCCGGCTCGGTCTCAAGACGCTTGAGGTCTTCGTCCAGCTCGTGCCCGTGCACGCTGAGCCGGCCGAAGAGGTCCAGGGACTCCTTGAGCGAGGCGTCCTCGGCCACGCGCGCGTGGAGCGCGTCCTGGGTGGACCTCATCGACGTACGCAGCTTGAGCCGCAGTTGCGCGATCTCGCCGGCCGCGCCCGGCTGCACGAAGGTCCGCGCCTTGAGCGTCGTGTCCTCGACGGACCGGCGGGCCTGTGCGACCGTGCGGTCCACTCCCCGCTTGGCGGCGCCGACGACCTTCACCGTCACGTACGCGCCCAGGGCCAGGAACAGTACGAACATGAGCGCCACGATTGCGATCACGGCCTCTCCCATGACGCTCCTCCCGACAAGGTCGGCGGTCCGTCCGCCTCTTCCACGGTAAACGGAAAAGGCAGGCCGGTGGTTCCAGCGGAACCCCCAACCTGCCCGTAGGGAACAACCCTGATCCGGTTCGAACGCAGTGGTCGCCCAGCACCGGCCACCGCTCACGCGCTGGCCGGTGTCACCGCTTACGCGGGAACGATGTTCACCAGCTTCGGCGCCCGCACGATGACCTTGCGGATGCCCGCGCCGTCCAGCGCGGCGACGACACGCTCGTCGGCCAGGGCCACCTTCTCCAGCTCCTCGTCGGAGATCGACGGGGACACTTCCAGGCGCGCCTTGACCTTGCCCTTGATCTGCACGACGCAGGTCACGGACTCGTCCACGACGTACGCGGGGTCGGCGACGGGGAAGTCCTGGTGGACGACCGAGTCGGTGCGGCCCAGCTTGCGCCACAGCTCCTCGGCGATGTGCGGGGCCAGCGGCGCGACCAGCAGCACCAGTCGCTCGGCCACGCTGCGTGACAGCGGGCCACCGACCTTGGTCAGGTGGTTGTTCAGCTCGGTGACCTTGGCGATGGCGGTGTTGAACCGCATGCCCTCCAGGTCCTGACGGACGCCGTCGATCGCCTTGTGCAGGGCACGCAGCGTGGCCCCGTCGACGGCGGAGTCCTCGGTGTCGACGACGGTGACCTCCCCGCTCGCCTCGTCGACGATGTTGCGCCACAGGCGCTGCAGCAGACGGAACTGGCCCACCACCGCGCGCGTGTCCCACGGGCGCGAGACGTCCAGGGGGCCCATCGCCATCTCGTACAGGCGCAGGGTGTCCGCGCCGTACTCGGCGCAGATCTCGTCCGGCGTGACGGCGTTCTTCAGGGACTTGCCCATCTTGCCCAGCAGACGGGAGACCTTCTCGCCCTCGTAGTAGTACGCGCCGTCGCGCTCCTCGACCTCGGCGGCGGGCACCGCGATGCCGCGGCTGTCGCGGTACACGTAGGCCTGGATCATGCCCTGGTTGTACAGCTTGTGGAACGGCTCGGCCGACGACACGTGGCCCAGGTCGAACAGCATCTTCGACCAGAAGCGGGCGTACAGCAGGTGCAGCACGGCGTGTTCGGCGCCGCCCACGTACAGGTCGACGCCACCGGTCGGCTGACCCTCACGGGGGCCCATCCAGTACTGCTCGATGGCCGGGTCGACCAGCTTCTCGCTGTTGTGCGGGTCCAGGTAGCGCAGCTCGTACCAGCACGAACCCGCCCAGTTGGGCATGGTGTTGGTCTCGCGGCGGTACTTCTTGGGTCCGTCGCCCAGGTCCAGCGTGACGTGGACCCAGTCGCCGTTGCGGGACAGCGGCGTCTCGGGCTGGGTGTCGGCGTCGTCCGGGTCGAACGTGCGGGGGCTGTAGTCGTCGACCTCCGGCAGCTCCAGCGGCAGCATCGACTCGGGCAGCGAGTGGGCGACGCCGTCCTCGTCGTAGACGATCGGGAAGGGCTCGCCCCAGTAGCGCTGACGGCTGAACAGCCAGTCGCGCAGGCGGAAGTTGACGGTGCCCCGGCCGATGCCGGTGCGCTCCAGCCACTCCGTCATGCGCGCCTTGGCGTCGGTGACGCCCAGGCCGTCGACGGAGATCTGCTCGCTCGCGGAGTTGACCAGCCGCGCGTCGTAGGAGGCGAACGCGTCGTCCCACGTGGTGGTGTCGGTGCCGCGGTCGTCCGACGGCTCCACGACGCAGCGCATCGGCAGCTCGAAGGCGCGCGCGAACGCGAAGTCGCGGGTGTCGTGGGCGGGGACGGCCATGATCGCGCCGGTGCCGTAGCCCATCAGGACGTAGTCGGCGATGAAGACGGGGACCCGCTCGCCGCTGACCGGGTTGGTCGCGTACGCGCCGGTGAAGACGCCGGTCTTGTCCTTGGCCTCGGCCTGGCGCTCGACGTCGGACTTCGAGGCGGCCTGCTTGCGGTAGGCGGCGACGGCCTCGGCGGGCGTCGCGTGGCCGCCCGTCCAGACGTCGTGCGTGCCCTCGGGCCAGGCGGCGGGGACGATCCGGTCCACCAGGTCGTGCTCGGGCGCCAGGACCATGTACGTGGCGCCGAACAGGGTGTCCTGACGGGTGGTGAAGACGGTGATGGCATCGTCGCCGACGGGGAAGTCGACGCGGGCGCCCTCGGAGCGGCCGATCCAGTTCCGCTGCTGCAGCTTGATCGCCTCGGGCCAGTCCAGGGCGTCCAGGTCGTCCAGCAGGCGGTCCGCGTAGGCGGTGATGCGCATGTTCCACTGGCGCAGCTTGGCCTTGAAGACGGGGTAGTTGCCGCGCTCGGAGCGGCCGTCGGCCGTGACCTCCTCGTTGGCCAGGACGGTGCCCAGGCCGGGGCACCAGTTGACGGGCGCCTCGGAGGCGTAGGCCAGCCGGTACTCGCTCAGTACGTCGGCCCGCTCGGCGGCGTTCAGCTCGTGCCACGCGCGCGTGGAGTCCTGTACGGCGCGTTCACCGCTCTCGAACTGCGCGATCAGCTGGTCGATCGGACGGGCCTTCTTCGCCTCGTCGTCGTACCAGGAGTTGAAGATCTGGACGAAGATCCACTGGGTCCACTTGTAGTACTCGGGGTCGATCGTGGCGAACGACCGGCGCTTGTCGTGGCCCAGGCCCAGCCGGCGCAGCTGGGACTTCATGTTGACCATGTTGGCTTCGGTGGACGTGCGCGGGTGGGTGCCCGTCTGCACGGCGTACTGCTCGGCCGGCAGGCCGAAGGCGTCGAAGCCCAGGGTGTGCAGGACGTTGTGCCCGTTCATCCGCTGGAAGCGCGCGAAGACGTCCGTGGCGATGTAGCCCAGCGGGTGGCCGACGTGCAGGCCCGCACCCGAGGGGTACGGGAACATGTCCATGACGAACTTCTTCGGCTTGGCGGCCAGCGCCCTGTCCGCCTCGGTGTCGCCCGCCAGGTCACCGCTCGGGTTCGGCGCCTCGTACGTGCCGTCGGCGTCCCAGAAGTCCTGCCAGCGTGCCTCGATGTCGGCGGCCATCGCCGCCGTGTAGCGGTGCGGCGCGGCCACCTCGGAAGCGGCAGCGGAATTCGTCTCGCTCATGATCCTCAAAGCTCCATCGATCGTCTCTGCTTACGGAACTGACCGCGCTGGCCAAACAAAAATGCCCCTCGCACAGGAGGGGGCGCCGCGCCGATTCCGATCCGCGATTCGTCAGCGGTCGGGACTGATCAGCGCGGCTCGCTAAGCAGAAGGCGTACGGCACGCATGGCGTCAGGGTACCGCAGGGCCCACACGGGCCGCGACGGGCTTACGGCGGAGGGCCGCGGGACGGCTTCGCAAGGGCCGAAGGAGGCCTACAGAAGGTGCATGGGCCAAGGGTTACCCCGCGTACCGACCCCTATCGGGGCAACACAAATCCCACACCTCCAATAGATAACAACGAGATAACTCAAACCTCGTACTGGCTGGTATGGGTCGACCTAGAGTGCGGCAGCGGGACCACTTTGCCGAACCATTCGGAGTCGCCCCCATGAACCCTCCACTGAACTCCCCGTTGAACTCCCCGACGAACGGGCAGCCGCTGAATCCGTTCCCCCAGCTTCGCAATACCCGGCGCCCCCGGCGCAGGATCCGCCCGTCCCCCGCACCCAGCCGGACGGCACGAGGGGCCCTGTGTGCGGCGGCGCTGCTGCTGATACCCCTCGTGGTCGTCGTCGGGAGCAACGCATTCCGCGCCGCGCTCGACTTCACCACCGGGGTGCTGTCCCTGGTCTCCCTGACGGCGTCCGTCGTCTGGGGCCTGGTCGCCTCCGACCGACTGTTCCTGACCTCGCGCCAGCGCCTGCTCTCCCAGGGCGTGCACCGGGCCACGGCGGTCGCCTCGATCGGCTTCCTGCTGCTGCACGTCACCGTCAAGCTGGCCCTCGACCATGTGTCCGTGCTCGGCGCGCTGATCCCCTTCGGGCTCGGCGTGACCGGCAGCGCGGGCCTGATCGGCCTCGGCTCGCTCGCCGGGCTCCTGATGGTCACCACCGGCGTCACCGGCGCGCTCCGCAAGGCCTTCGCCTCCCCGGCCCAGATCGCCTCCCGCTGGCGCGCCCTGCACATGCTGGCCTACCCCGCCTGGTGCTCCGCGCTGATCCACGGCCTGTACGCGGGCCGACAGCCGAAGACCTACGTGGTGGTCCTGTACTGCCTGTGCCTGGTCGCTGTGGGCGGTGCGGTCGCCCTGCGGGCGGCGCCGGGACCGGTCAAGCGCAAGGTCGCCGCCCGCGTCCTCGCGCTCCTCGACGGCGACGGCAGGACGCAGGGCACCCGCCGCCGGAACGTCACCGCATCACCGCTGCCCGGCGGCCCCGGCCGTCCCGCACCGTCCGATCCCCGCTTCGACGTGAACCGCGAGCCCCCGCCGCGGCCGCGCGACAACCCGCTCCAGACGCCGCCCCCCGGCATGCCACCGCTGTACGAGGCTCCGGCGCGCCCCGCGTTCGAGCCGCGCCCCGCCACCGCGGGCATCGGCTTCTCGGCCGCCTACCGCGCGGTCTCGACCCAGGTGGACCCGCTCTTCGGCGACCCGCCCCCCGGGGAGCCGCTGACCCTCCTGGACCTCCAGCCCACCGAGGCCCTCCCGTTCGTCGACCCCGAGCCCCCCGAGCGCTGGCCGGCCCCGTCCCCGCCGCCCCCCGCTCCGGCACCCCCCTCGGCGTACGACCCCACTCTCGACACCCCCTACGGCGGCATCCCGAGCTTCGAGGAAGAGTCCGCCACCGAAACGCTGCCCGGCCCGTTCCAGGCCCCCTCCGCGGGTGAGCCCTGGAACACGCCGCCCGGAGGCATTCAGTGAACACCGCGCTGCCCGACGTCCCCGAAGTCCGCGTCGTCGGTCTCCCCCAGCTCACCTCGGGCTTCGACCTGGTCGAGCGACTCGACCTCGACATGCATCTGAAAGTGCACGGCCCGCTCGAACCGATGGGCGGTGAGCAACTGGCCGCGCTGGCCGGGCAGATATCGCTGCGCGGCCGCGGCGGCGCGGGGTTCCCCTTCGCCAAGAAGCTGCGCGCCGTCGCCCAGTCCGCGATACGCCGCGGGGTGCGCCCCGTCGTCGTGGTCAACGGCAGCGAGGACGAACCCGCCTGCCGCAAGGACACGGTGCTGATCAACCGCGCCCCGCACCTCATCCTCGACGGCGCGCTCCTGGTCGCCGAGGCGCTCGGCGCCCGCACCCTCGTGGTCGGCGTGACCCGCGACTCCACCGAGGCGTCCATGCAGGCCGCGCTCCTCGAAAGGGGCCTGTCCAACCGCCGTGGCGCCCCGCTACGCGCGCGCGTGCAGCGCAACCCCGTACGCATGGTCACCGGGGAGTCCTCCGCGCTGATCCGCTCGGCGGACGGCGGCCCCCCGGTGCCTCCGGGCCGCAAGGTGCGCGCCTCCGACTCCGGGGTGGGCGGCGCGCCCACCCTGCTGTCGAACGCCGAGACGTTCGCCCAGCTCGCCATTGCGGCCCGCACCGGGCCCGAGCGCTACTGCCGCACGGGCCTGCGCGACGAGCCCGGCACCATCCTGCTGACCCTCTCCGGAGCCGTCGCCCGCCCGATGGTCCTCGAAGTCCCGGCGGGGGTGCCCCTGCGGTACGTGCTCGAGCTCGCGGGCGCCCCGCCCATGCCCCAGGGCGTGCTCACGGGCGGCTATCACGGCAAGTGGCTCGACGCCTTCGCGGCGCAGGAGGCGGTGGTCTCCCGCGCCTCCCTGGAGGCCGCCGGTGGCGCGCTCGGCGCGGGCGCGATCCTGCCGATCGGCCCGGACACCTGCCCGCTCGGCGAGGCGCTGCGGGTGGCGCAGTGGCTGGCCTCGGAGAGCGCGGGCCAGTGCGGGCCCTGCTATCTGGGTCTGCCGGCGGCGGCGCGCGGCCTGGAGGACGTCCTGAACGGCGGCGGCCCCACCGCCCTGGAAGCCCTCCAGCAGGTCACCAGGGCCGTGAAGCGGCGCGGCGCGTGCAAGCACCCGGACGGTTCGGCGGCGTTCCTGGAGTCGACGATCTCGGCGTTCACGGACGATCTGGCCGCGCATGTCCTGGGCGGCGGCTGCGGGCGCCCGGTGCAGGGCGTGCTGCCCCTGCACACGGAGGCGCCGCAGGGCGAGTCCCCCAGCGGCCGGCGGCTCGCGGTGGACTGGACGCTGTGCGAGGGCCACGGCCTGTGCGCGGACATCGTGCCGGAGCTGATCCAGCTGGGCCCCGACGGCTATCCCTCGGTGGCGGAGGCCCCGGTGGCGCGCTACTCGGAGGCGCGGGCCGTACGGGCCGTGCGCCGCTGCCCCGCGCTGGCGCTGCGTATCGAGGAGGACCCGGCGGCGGTTCCGGCCCGCCCGGCCCTGCCGCCCGCGCTCCCGCCGGGCCGGGGGCGCAGGGCGCTGGGCAGCGGGCGCGGCTGACCCCGTGAGCGCGGCCCGCGGGGCCGCGTGACGGCATACGAAAGCGGGCCACCCTGTTCGGGTGGCCCGCTTTCATGTCCAACTACTGTGGAGCTAAGGAGAATTGAACTCCTGACCTCCTGCATGCCATGCAGGCGCTCTACCAACTGAGCTATAGCCCCTTGTGGCCATGCGGCGGAACCGCATGTTCACCGTGTCGCCCGGTTTCCCCGGCGGCGACGCCAACATTACCGGGCACCCGGTGCATCACCAAATCGTTTCCACCTTGGCCCGATTTGCCCGAATTTACTCCATCATCAGGCCGTGGCGAACGAATAGAACCGCTTGAGCGTGCAGTGCTCGTCGAGCAGCCGGCCGTAGATCGGCTCGCCCTCCAGCTCCCGATATGTCTCGATCGGGTCGCCCTTTATGATCAGCGCCCGCGCGCACTCCTCGCACCAGTACTGGTAGTCGGGGTTGACCGGCTCCATGTCCCTGACGATGGGCGTGCCGCTGCCGCACCAGTCGCACGTCCTCCTGTGTGCACCCATCGATCAGCTCCAGCTGTGGCCGCAGGCCGTGCACACGTACGAGATCCCGGCGTTGTCGCCGAGCATCTGCGCGACGTGGAGGGAGCCGCAGGACGGACAGTCGAGGAAGGGGGAGGAAGAGGGAGAGGGGGAAGGGGACGTCATGTGCTGCCCGCAATGGGCTGCTTCGGCCGGTCTCACTGTCACGCCGAGGGGGCGGTCGGCCGCCTCGGTGATGCGCGCGGGCATCGCGTTCTCCCTCCCGTCGGGCCGTCTTCGTCGAACGGATGCGGCCCTCTACCGGCCGTCCGATTCTGCCACGGCCGGAGCGTCACGGTCAGCGACGCATGAGTACCGGTCCGGACACGGCGCCGAGTTCGCCCGCTCCGGCCAGCACTTACGCACACGCCCACACACGAGGACCACATCCGCAGACCTATACGCCCCTGGGACACCAGCGCCTCAAGGCAGTTGGAGAAAACTGTGCCGGGTAACAAAAAATCCCGCCCTTACCCGGACGGGATCTCTGTGAAGCGGACGCTTCGACTGTGGAGCTAAGGAGAATTGAACTCCTGACCTCCTGCATGCCATGCAGGCGCTCTACCAACTGAGCTATAGCCCCTTGCGTTCTCCCCGCTCTGCGCGGCTGCGAACAAGAAGAACTTTAGCCTGCGACCTGCCGGAAAGTGAAATCCGGCCGTTCGGCCCCGTCGGGGGGGCTCAGTCGTCGTCGCCGAGCACCGGCTCCGGGAGCGTGCCCGCGTTGTGCTCGAGCAGCCGCCAGCCGCGTGCCCCCTGGCCGAGGACGGACCAGCAGCAGTTGGAGAGACCGCCGAGACCCTCCCAGTGGTGGGACTCGAGACCGAGGAGGCGCCCGATGGTGGTGCGGATCGTGCCGCCGTGGCTGACCACGACGAGCGTGCCGTCCTGCGGCAGCTTCTCCGCGTGGCTGAGCACGACGGGAGCGGCCCGGTCGGCGACCTCCGTCTCGAGCTCGCCGCCGCCGCGGCGCACCGGCTCGCCGCGCTTCCACGCGGCGTACTGGTCGCCGTAACGGCCGATGATCTCGTCGTGCGTGAGGCCCTGCCAATCACCGGCGTAGGTCTCGCGCAGGCCCTCGTCGTGCGTCACGTCGAGGCCCGTGAGCGCGGCCAGCTCGGCGGCCGTGGACGCGGCCCTGCTGAGGTCGGACGCGACGATGGCGTCCGGCTTCAGCGAGGCGAGCAGCCGGGCGGCCCGGCGGGCCTGGGCGACGCCGGTCTCGGTCAGGCCGATGTCCGTGGAGCCCTGGAAGCGGCGCTCCAGGTTCCAGGCGGTCTGGCCGTGCCGCCACAGGATGACGCGCCGTCCGCGGGCCGGTCCCCCGGCCGCTCCGGCGCCGGCCCCCGCGGCGGTCAACGCAGCTCTCCGCCCAGCTCGCGAAGCTCCTCGGCCTCCTCCGCGGCCTGCGTCCGCTGGGCGTGCTCCTCCGCCTTGCCACGGGTGGCCTTGGCGTCCTCGGGAAGCTCCAGCTCGGGGCAGTCCTTCCACAGGCGCTCGAGGGCGTAGAAGACGCGCTCCTCGCTGTGCTGGACGTGGACGACGATGTCGACGTAGTCGAGGAGGATCCAGCGGGCGTCGCGGTCGCCCTCGCGGCGGACCGGCTTGGCGCCGAGCTCCTTGTTCAGGCGCTCCTCGATCTCGTCGACGATCGACTTGACCTGGCGGTCGTTGGGCGCGGAGGCCAGCAGGAAGGCGTCGGTGATCGACAGCACGTCGCTGACGTCGTACGCGATGATGTCGTGCGCGAGCTTGTCGGCAGCCGCCTGTGCGGCGGTGGTGATGAGCTCGAGGGAACGGTCAGTGGCGGTCACTACAAGGCTTTCCGTCGGCGGGCAGTAATCCCCTGAAGGGATACCCCAAGGGTCTCACGGACCGCCGACGGCCCTTACTGGATTCTCCTGGCCCCGGGAGCGCGCCCCGGGGCCGGGCCCGCCTACTGTCCGCCCGTGTAGTTCTGGCCGAGGACCACGGACACGTCCGCGTTCGCCACGGTCTTCCCCTTGCGCACCGCGCTCGTCGGCAGGCCCAGGGTCTTGGCGACCTCGACGGCGTCCTGCTTGCGGTCGGCGTCCTGATACGTGACCTGCGACGCGGCCTGGGCCGCGGTGCCCGTCCCGGCGTCGACGAAGGTGTAGCCGCCGTTCACGAGCGTGACCCTGGCCTTCTCCGTGCGGGCCTTCACGCCGGTGGCGTTCTTGATGCCGACGCGTACGGAGGCGTCCTTGCCCGGGTTCTTGACGGTGCCGCCGAGGACGTCCTTGACGACGCTGTCGGTGGCCTGCTCGGACAGGGTGCCGTCCTGCTGCACGGGCAGCAGCGCGGTCTTGTAGTCGCCGCCCTTGGCCCGGTCGGCGAGCTTGGCGAGGAACG
Organism: Streptomyces longhuiensis; assembly: GCF_020616555.1. Taxonomy (NCBI): domain Bacteria; kingdom Bacillati; phylum Actinomycetota; class Actinomycetes; order Kitasatosporales; family Streptomycetaceae; genus Streptomyces; species Streptomyces longhuiensis. Next base: position 3,623,553 of record NZ_CP085173.1, read on the forward strand.
CGCCGAGGTCCTTCTCGCCCAGCGACGGGTCGAGGATCTGGGCGAGGGACTGGACGGTGACGGTGGCGGCGTGCGGGTCGGACGACAGCTTGCGCAGCACGCCCTGCATGACCTGGCCGAACCGCATGAGCTGGGCGGTGTCGGACTCGCCGGGCGCGCGGTAGGTGGCGTACGCGACGGCCATGGGGCCGCTCAGCGTCTGCTGCTTGCCCTTCTTGACCAGCGGGGACGTCGTCTTCTTCCCGGACTTGGCGGCCGGGTCGGGGACGTCGGCGTTCGTGTCGATGTCGATGTTGCCGACGAGTTCGACGAGGTTGTTGAGGTACGGGGTGTCGAGGCGCCACGTGCCCTCGACGTCCGTGCCGAGGACGGTGTCGATGGCGTCGCGCGTGCCGGAGGACCCGTCGCCGTCGACGGACTTGCCGAGCGTCGTCGCGCTGCCCTCGTCGTCCGTCAGGGCAAGGGAGTTGGGGAGCAGGACGGTGGTGCCCTGCTTGGTGGTGGTGTTGTTGACGAGCAGCGCCGTGGAGGTGCCGCCGCCCTTGGTGTTGTGCAGATGGACGACGATCACGTCGCGGTTCTGCGGGCCCGCGGTGTCCGCGGCGCCCTTGCCGGAGCCGGCGGAGCCGAAGCCGGGCAGCTTGCCCGCGTACCAGAGGTAGCCGACGCCGCCGGTCACGCAGAGCACGAGGACGACGACGAGGGCGACGACCCGGCTGCGGCCGCGGCGGCGGGCCTCCTCGCGGCGCTCGGTGCGCGACTCGGTGAACTTCAGCCAGTCGATGACGTCTTCGGAGTTCTCGTCCGGCTCCTCGACGAAGGAGAACTGCTCGGTGCGGTACTCGGGCGACCCGTCGCGCTCGCGCGCCGCGGGCTCGGTCCTGGGAGCGGCCTGCGCCGGGATGTGGGCGGTCGCGGTCTGCTCCTCGACCCGCTGCTGCTGGCCCGTTCCCGCGGCAGCCCCGTAGGGGTCGTAGGAAGAGGGCGGCCCCTGCTGCGCGGGCGCGCCCGCCCCGTAGGGGTCGTACGTGTCGTACGAGGGCACCGGCGGCTGCTGGCCGGTGGCGTACGGGTCGTAGCCGTAGCCCTGGCTCTGGCCCTGACTCTGGGTCTGGGTCGCTTGCGGGTACTCGTACTGCGCAGGCTGCTGGGGCACCTGCCGGTACACGGGCTGCCCGTACTCGTCGTAGCCGACGAGCTCGTACTGGTCGGACGTGTTGGACGCGTCCCCCGAGTAACTGCCCGAGTAACCGTCGTATCGGTCGTTCACCGGTGCCCCTCTCGGCTCACTCGCCGCGGTACAGCTCGCGCTTGTCGATGTAGCGCACCACACCGTCCGGGACCATGTACCAGACGGGGTCCCCCTTGGCGACCCTCGCACGGCAGTCCGTGGACGAGATGGCGAGGGCCGGCACCTCGACGAGCGAGACACCGCCCTCCGGCAGACCGGGGTCGGTCAGCGGGTGGCCCGGCCGGGTGACCCCGATGAAGTGCGCCAGGGAGAACAGTTCTTCCGTGTACCGCCAGGTGAGGATCTGGCCCAGGGCGTCGGCGCCCGTGATGAAGAAGAGGTCCGTGTCCGGATTGAGCGCGCGCAGATCGCGCAGCGTGTCCGTGGTGTACGTCGGCCCGCCGCGGTCGATGTCGATGCGGCTCACCGAGAACTGCGGGTTCTCGGCGGTCGCGATGACCGTCATCAGATAGCGGTCCTCGGCCGGGGTGACCAGGCGGTCGGCCTTCTGCCACGGCTGCCCGGTCGGCACGAACACGACCTCGTCGAGGTGGAACTGCGCGGCGACCTCGCTGGCCGCCACCAGGTGTCCGTGGTGGATCGGGTCAAACGTTCCGCCCATGACGCCGAGACGCCTCTTGGCCGTGCTGATCCTTGCCCGGTCCGGGCCGCCGGCCGGGCCGTTGACCGGGCCGGTAGGCATGTCCTGCTCTCCCATGCGTGCAGAGCCTACTGGCCCGGTCGGGGTGCCTTCGCCGTCAGGGCCTAGCGGTCCCGGTTGAAGCGGGTGACGATCCACAGCATCAGCAGCAGGAGGAACAGGGCGCCGCCGCCGGTGAGGTAGGGGCTGAGGCTCGGGTGGTTGCCGCCTTCCTCGCCGCCCTCGGCGGCGAGGGTGGCCAGCTGGGCAGCGGTGCTGTGGAGGCTCATCGTCAGCAGGACCTATCCGGGTGAGACGGGATGGGGAGTCGGGCTCTGGGTGGTGACATGAGGTCTGGATAAAGACTTCCCGCTCATCGTATGCGGGGGTGTCCTCGGCGATCACGCCGACTCTGCCGTATGCGTGTCCGCCCCGCAGCCGCGTCAGTCGTCGCGCTTGTAACCGCGCAGCAGGAACCAGCCCAGGAACACGCTGCCGAGGACGCCCACGACGATCACGGTGCGCAGCAGATTGCCGGCGCCCTGCTGGTCGGAGGCGGCGGCGCTGACCACCTGGGTGAGCCAGGCGGCGTCGGGGGTGTGCTCCATGGCGTTTCGCTCCTTCGGTGTGCTGCCCCGCCACGGTATCTCCGCCTACTGTGGAGACCTCCTCGGGGGCACAACCGAACACGACGGCACACGAACATGGGGGACGCATGCCCGACGTCAATGACGGCAACGACGACCAGCGCGAGCACGTACCGAGCAGGCAGCGCCGGCGCTTCGAGGGGATCTCCTCGCGGGCGTACGAGCACCCGGCGGACCGATCGGCCCTGGTGGCGCTGCGCAAGCTCAGCGGTTTCGACACGGTGTTCAAGGCGCTCAGCGGACTGCTGCCGGAGCGGAGCCTGCGCCTGCTGTTCCTGTCGGACTCGGTCCGGGTCTCCGACGACCAGTTCGCGCACCTCAACGACATGCTGCGGGACGCCTGTTACATCCTGGACCTGGAGAAGGTCCCGCCGATGTACGTGACCCAGGACCCCCAGCCGAACGCGATGTGCATCGGCCTGGACGAGCCGATCATCGTCGTCACGACCGGCCTGGTGGAGCTGCTCGACGAGGAGGAGATGCGCGCGGTCGTCGGCCACGAGGTGGGCCACGCGCTGTCCGGCCACTCGGTCTACCGGACGATACTGCTGTTCCTGACGAGCCTGGCGCTCCGCGTCGCGTGGATCCCGCTCGGCAACTTCGCGATCATGGCCATCGTCACGGCGCTGCGCGAGTGGTTCCGCAAGTCGGAGCTGTCGGCGGACCGCGCCGGCCTGCTGGTCGGCCAGGACCTCAAGGCGTCGATGCGCGGCCTGATGAAGATCGCGGGCGGCAACCACCTGCACGAGATGAACGTGGACGCGTTCCTCAAGCAGGCCGAGGAGTACGAGGCCGGGGGCGACCTGCGCGACTCCGTGCTGAAGATCCTCAACGTGATGCCGCGCACGCACCCCTTCACCACGGTCCGCGCGGCCGAGCTGAAGAAGTGGGCGGCGACCCGCGACTACCAGCGGATCATGGACGGCCACTACCCGCGCCGCACCGAGGACAAGGACACCTCGGTCACCGACTCGTTCCGCCAGTCGGCCTCGCACTACGCGGACAACATGCGCAACTCCAAGGACCCGCTGATGAAGCTGGTGACGGACATCGCGGGCGGCGCGGGCGACCTGGGCGGCAAGCTGCGCGGCAAGTTCGGCGGCGGCAACGGCGGCGCGAACACGGGCAACCACGGGACGTCGGAGGACGGCGCGTAGGTCACGCGGGGATCAGAGCGAAGGCTGGGCGCCCGGCGCGAGGGCACCGCACAGCGAGGTGGTGCCGCCCGTGGCGAACGGGTCGGTGCCGGCCGGGCCGCCCTCCTTCGCTGTCTGTCCCGCGAGCAGCGGGTGCAGATGCGCGGCCGAGTCGACGGAGCAGGACAGCGGCCCGGCCTGCACATAGCTGACGAGCACCTCGGCCTGGTGCATGCGCAGGTCGTCCCGGTCGAAGCGGAAGTGCAGCTCGCGGCGGACGGTGAACAGGGACGCCTTCGCGTGGGAGCCGGCGCCGGCCGGGCGCAGCGCGTAGACGAAGGTGTGGTCGGAGGCGACCTCCAGGGTGTCCGCGTCGGACTCCGTGGCGCGCAGGGTGCCGTGGACGCGGATCCCGGTGTCGGCGAGCGCGGCCTGCTTCGGGTCGAAGCGGACGAGCCAGCCGGTGGCCTCGTGCCGTCCGTCGGCGGCGGGCCGGTCGAAGCTCCGGTCGAACTGGTCGAGCTGCTGCGGGGCGACCAGGATCCGCACGGACCGCACCGCCTTCCCGGTGAGCACCTCGGGGTCGAGCGAGGACTCGACGAGGTAGTCCTTGGCGGTGGTCAGGGCGGCGAAGACCTGACTCTCGGAGAAGTGCGAGGTGCGCCGGGCCGGAGGCAGGGCGATGCCCTCGGCGGCCGTCCCGAACTGGGCGGCGGGGCTGTGCTCGTACAGCTCGGACACCGAGACCGCGCCGGGCACCCGGCCCTGGGGCGAGAGCGGGATGACGGTCATCCGCAGCGGTTCGGGCCGGTGGGCGGTCGTGACGCCCTGGTAGGGGTTGCGTACGCCCATGTAGATCGCGGTGCCGAACGCGATGACGATCAGGATGACGAGGATGACGGCCTGCCGGGTGAGGCCGCGGCGCAGTCCGGGGCGCCGGCGTACGGCGGGCGCGTGGTCGGTGATGCGCTCCTGCGCGGAGAACTCCTGGAGCCGGGCAGCGCGGATGAACGACTCGTCGAAGACGACGGATCGGTACTCGTCCTCGCCACCACCGCCGGGAGCGCTCTCTGGGGTCCCCTCCGGTGGGTCTCCTGGCTCGCCCATACCTTCAGGGTAGGTCTGCGGGGGGTCCGGTAAACGCGCTGGTACGCGACAACTTCCGACAGTGTGTCGCCCCTGTGCCGACGGGGTGTGCCCGTCCGTGGTCAGGGGATCCGCGGGGTCGCGGGGACCGGTGACGGGGAGTAGTCGGCGGAGGCGCTGGGGGCGATCGGGAAGCCCTTCTCCAGCTCGGTCGTCGCGGGTGGCGGGACCCGGTCCTGGCGGCCGCCCGACGAGGCGCCGCGGTAGACGGCGGTGAAGGCGAGCGCGACCATGCCGATGCCCATGACGAGGGCGAGCAGCCAGGCGACGGGGCGGCGCCAGCGCACCTTCGCGGCGTACGCGCCGGGCCGCGGGTAGCCGTCCTCGTCGACATCGGGGTCGTAGAGGTCGTCGGCGTCCGGGCCGTAGGCGTAGCCGCCTCGCGGGTCGGGGCCGTACACGTCGTCGTACAGGTCGTCGTCGACCGAGGAGCCACGCGTGCGGGCCCTTCGCGCCTCGGCTTCCTGGGCCTCGGCACGCGCCTGCGCCGCGGCGAGCAGCCGCTCGACCGCGGTCGGTTCATGGACCTCGGCGGCCTGCACGAAGTCCTCGTCGAAGACCACGGAGGCGAACTCTTCGTCCGCACCCCCGCGGTCGCGGTCGTCGTCGGGCTCCCAGCCGTCAGGGAACGGCGTGCCCCCCACGTCCTCCGGCACGCGTCCAGAGTAGACCTGGGGGGTCGTTTTGGGCAGTCGGTGCGGGAATTCCCTTTGTTCCTGTCCGCATGCCCACGGCTACCGGATGTGGCCGTCGCCCGTGACGATGTACTTGGTGCTCGTGAGCTCCGGAAGCCCCATGGGGCCCCGGGCGTGGAGCTTCTGGGTGGAGATTCCGATCTCGGCGCCGAAGCCGAACTGGCCGCCGTCCGTGAAGCGTGTCGAGGCGTTCACGGCGACCGTCGTGGAGTCGACCAGTTGGGTGAAGCGGCGGGCCGCCTGCTGCGAGGTGGTGACGATGGCCTCGGTGTGGCCGGACGACCAGAGGCGGATGTGCTCCACGGCGGCGTCCAGTGAGTGCACGACGGCGGCCGCGATGTCGTACGAGAGGTACTCGGTCTCCCAGTCCTCGGGGGTCGCCTCGACGACGGTGGCCTTGGAGCCCTCGGCGTACGCCAGGACGCGCTCGTCGGCATGCACGGTGACGCCGGCCTCGGCGAGGGCCGCGAGGGCGCGGGGCACGAAGGCGTCGGCGATGTCCTGGTGGACGAGGAGGGTCTCGGCGGCGTTGCAGACGCTGGGGCGCTGCGCCTTGGAGTTGATCAGGATGTCGACGGCCATGTCGAGGTCGGCGTGGGCGTCGACGTAGACGTGGCAGTTGCCGGTGCCGGTCTCGATGACGGGGACAATCGAGTTCTCGACGACGTTCTTGATGAGGGAGGCGCCGCCGCGCGGGATGAGGACGTCGACCAGGCCGCGCGCCCGCATCAGCTCGGTGACGGAGTCGCGGCCCTCGCCGGGCACGAGCTGGATGGCGTCGGCGGGCAGTCCGGAACCGCCGACGGCGTCGCGCAGCACCCGCACGAGGGCGGTGTTGGACTCGTACGCGGACGAACTGCCGCGCAGGAGAACGGCGTTGCCCGACTTGAGGCAGAGGGCGGCGGCGTCCACGGTCACGTTCGGGCGGGCCTCGTAGATGATGCCGACGACGCCGAGCGGGACGCGGACCTGGCGCAGGTCGATGCCGTTGGGCAGGGTGTTGCCGCGGACGACGGTGCCGACCGGGTCGGGCAGGGCGACGACGTCGCGCACGTCGGCGGCGATGGCGCGGACGCGCTCGGGCGTGAGCGTGAGACGGTCGATGATCGACTCGCTGGTGCCGGCCTCGCGGGCGCGGGCGATGTCCTTGGCGTTCGCCTCGACGATCTCGGCCGTGCGCACTTCGAGGGCGTCGGCGATCGCCGCGAGGGCGTCGTCCTTCGCGGCCCGCGGCAGCGGGGCGATCACACCGGCCGCGGACCGGGCGCGGTAGGCGGCCTGGGTGACGGGGGTCATCGAGTCGTACGGCGAGAGCGAGGTCATATCTGCAGGGTAGTGGGCGCGCCGGGGCCGTCCGGCGGCTGTTCCGAACCCTGAGATGTGACCTAAAACGGGTGTACGCCGACCGGGGTGGCCGGCAGGGGCCCGTATCCCTCGGCGATGCGCTGGTGGTACGTGTCGCGGTCGATGACCTCGAGGCCGACGATCTCCCACGGCGGGAGCTGGGAACTCTGGCGGTGCTCGCCCCACAGGCGCAGCGCCACGGCGGCCGCGTCGTGCAGGTCGCGGGCCTCTTCCCAGTAGCGGATCTCGGCGTGGTCGACGGCGTACCGGCTCGTCAGCAGAAAGGGGTGGTCGTGCGCCAGTTGTTCGAGCCCCCGCCGTACCTCCGCGAGGGGCGCGTCGGCGCCGGAGACGCTGAGAGTGACATGCCAGAGGCGGGGGCCTTCCTCCGTCACGACGCCCTCCTCCTGCCCGCTGCCCTGGTACGACTCGCCGGCCGCGACGCTGGTCAGTGCCCGCTCCGCCGACCCTCGGGACGTCGCCCCCGGGCGCGCTCGTCTCACGACGGCCTCCTTTGCGCAATGGTCGTGCGGAACTTCCTGAAACAAAGTTGAGCAGGCCAAGCGCCGTCATGGGGCGCTTTTGGGGAAGGTCCCCCGCCGGAGGCCCGGCTTTCGGCCGTTTACACGGTTTACGACCAGCGCGGACGCCGGATCTTCACGAATGCGCCGGGCGGTCAGGCCTGCAGCAGCACGAGGTCGTCACGGTGGACGACCTCACGCTCGTACGCGGGCCCCAGCTCGCGGGCCAGCTCGCGGGTGGAGCGGCCGATGAGCTGCGGGATCTCCTTGGCGTCGAAGTTCACCAGGCCGCGCGCGACCGCCCGCCCCGTGGTGTCGCGCAGCTCGACCGGGTCGCCCGCACTGAACTCGCCCTCGACGGCCGCGATGCCCGCGGGAAGGAGCGACTTGCGGCGCTCCACGACGGCCTTCACCGCCCCGTCGTCGAGCGTGAGCGCGCCCTGCGGCGTGGAGGCGTGCTGGAGCCACAGGAGGCGGTCGGCGCTGCGCCGGCCCGTGCGGTGGAAGTACGTGCCCGTGTCGCGGGCGGCGAGCGCGTCGGCCGCGTGCACCGCGCTGGTGAGGACCACGGGGATGCCCGCGGCGGCGGCGATCCCGGCCGCCTCGACCTTGGTGACCATGCCGCCGGTGCCGACCCCCGCCTTGCCCGCACTGCCGATCTTGACGTGCGCGAGGTCGGCGGGGCCGCGGACCTCGGAGATCCGCGAGCTGCCGGGCTTGGCGGGGTCGCCATCGTAGAGGCCGTCGACGTCGGAGAGGAGGACGAGGAGGTCGGCGTGGACCAGATGGGCGACCAGGGCGGCGAGCCGGTCGTTGTCGCCGAAGCGGATCTCGTCCGTGGCCACGGTGTCGTTCTCGTTCACGACGGGCAGGGCGCCCATCGCGAGGAGCTGGTCGAGGGTGCGTGACGCGTTGCGGTGGTGGGCGCGGCGGGCCATGTCGTCGCTGGTGAGCAGGACCTGCCCGACGCGGACGCCGTAGCGCGCGAAGGAGGCGGTGTAGCGGGCCACCAGGAGGCCCTGGCCGACGCTCGCGGCCGCCTGCTGGCGGGCGAGGTCCTTGGGGCGCCGGCGCAGGCCGAGCGGCGCGAGCCCGGCGGCGATGGCGCCGGACGAGACGAGCACGATCTCCTTCTCGCTGCCGCCGCGGGCCTTGGCCAGCACGTCGACGAGGGCGTCGACCCGGTCGGCGTCGAGGCCGCCCTCGGCGGTGGTGAGCGAGGAGGATCCGACCTTGACCACGATCCTGCGGGCTTCCGCCACGCCCTGCCTCATGTCCTGCCCTGCCGCTGACACGTGCTTTCCCCATCGGTGCCGACCGGCCGTGGGCCTCGTCCCGGCCACGGCCCGGGTCCTGCAATCTACGTGAGCGGCACGGCGCGGCGCCTCCGGGTTCCGAGGGGCGGACGGCAGGCTCACGCGAAAGGAATTCCACCGGAGGCGGCGAAAGGAATCGCTGCCCAGAGATCGTGGGGCCTTTGCCCCTTTATCCGGTGATTGCTATCACGAAGGATTGCTAGCGAGGGCGCGAAAGTCATACGGTCAGTGGTCGGCCTTCGTCGAAGAACGCCGCGCACCCCCCGCAGACCTTTCCCCCCGCCACCCGACCCCCTGCCAGGAGCCCCGCCCAGTGCCCTCCGCCGGCCTTGCCCCCCGCCGCGTCGTGCAGCTCTCAGCGCTCTTCGCGATGTTCGCGCTCTACACGGCCCAGCTCGTCAGCGCGCTGATCCCGTACGTCCCGGTGTTCGTCGCCGCGAGCGCCGCAGGTCTCGCGCTCGACACGTATCTCCAGTACAAGCAGCCCGGCCTGCTCTCCCTCCTCGGCAAGATCCGCTTCGATGTCACCGTCCGGCAGTTGCTGCGCGACATGCTGATCCTGGTCGGTCTCCTGCGCATCGACGGCATCGAGCCGCTGGCCGAGCAGTCCCCCCTCACCATCGCGCTGCTCGCCTTCTACGCCCTGCACTTCGTGTGCCAGGCCGTGGCCGTGCTGGTACGACGCACGCGCGCGCTGCCCATCGTGACGCGGAACATCGACGCGTCCGAGCTGCGGCTCTCCGCGGCCCCGCCGCGCATCCTGGCCCGCCGCCAGGGTCACCGCCTGCTCAGCTTCGCCGCCCCCGGCACCGTCGGCCTGCTGATCACCGCGGCCACCACCGACGCGCTCTGGGGCGGCATCGGCCTCGCCGTCTCGATCGTGCTGCTCGGCGGCGGCACGGTCCACCTCGCGACCTGGCTGCTCCCGAAGAAGCGCGCCCTGAGCGAGCAGAAGGTCATGGCCTGGCTCGACCGGTGGCTGGCCGACTACAAGCCGACCGTCGCGATGTACTTCTCGGGCGGCACGTCGTCCGCGTACCAGGCCAACATGTGGCTCTCGACACTCTCCGAGGTCGACGGCAAGCCGCTGATCGTGCTGCGCGAGCGGTTCATGGTCCAGAAGATCGACGCGACCGACGTGCCGGTCATCTGCTTCCCCAAGGTCGCCACGATGTTCTCCCTGGAGAACTCGACGCTGAAGATGGTGCTGCACCCGGCGAACGCCGCGAAGACCTCCCAGGTCCTGCGCATCCCGACGATCAAGCACGCCTTCATCAACCACGGCGAGAGCGACAAGCTGTCCTCCTGCAACCCGTACGCGAAGGCGTACGACGAGGTGTGGGTGGCCGGGCCCGCGGCCCGCGAGCGCTACCAGCTCGCCGACATCGGCGTCGAGGACAAGGACGTCGTGGAGGTGGGCCGCCCGCAGCTGTCGCCCATCAAGCGCGCCACCGGCGCGCCCCGGGGCACGTACACGACGGTCCTCTACGCCCCCACCTGGGAGGGCTGGGACGGCAACCCGGGCAACACGTCGGTGCTGCTCGCCGGCGAGAACTTCGTCAAGCACCTGCTCGCCGACGACTCCGTACGCCTCCTCTACAAGCCGCACCCGATGACCGGTTCGGTCGACCCGCGCGCGGGCGTCGCGAACGAGCGCATCAAGGCGATGGTCCGCGAGGCGGCCGCGAAGCGCTCCGGCGCCCGGCCCGGCCCCGAGGCCGCCGCCGAGCTGGTCCGCCGCACGACGGAGCTGGACAGGCTGACGTCGACCGCGTTCCGCGCCAGCGCGGACGAGATGGAGCGCATGATGCTCCAGGGCGCGCCCGACGGGGACCGGCAGGCCGCCGTCGCCGAGGCGACCGCCGCGTGGGAGGCCGCTTACTGGGCGTCCTTCCCGGAGTGGGAGCACCTGGTCATCACGGACGCCCGTCCGGCGATCTTCACCTGCTTCAACCAGGCCGACGTCCTCATCAGCGATGTCTCCTCGGTCGTCTCGGACTGGCTGACGAGCGAGAAGCCGTACGCCGTCGCGAACACCTCCGGCATGTCCGAGAGCGATTTCCGCGCCGGATTCCCGACGGTGAGCGCGGCGACGATCCTGACGCCCGCGGCAACGGAGGTACCCGCCCTTCTCGCGGCCGTACGCGCCCCGGAGACGGATTCCCACGCGGAGGCCCGCGCGGAGCTCAAGGAGCACCTCCTGGGCCCCTCCGACCCGCCGTCCCTGGACCGCTTCAACGACGCGGTGCGCGCGCTGTGCGACCGGGCCGACGAGCGCCGGGTCCGCATGGAGTCCCGCCTCGCGGCGGAGATCCCCGGCCAGCGCGGCACGGACACGGACGCGGACGAGTTCGCCGAGGCCCTGGACTCCGACGCCGAGTCCGGCGACACGGTCACGGCGTAGCGCTCGGCGCGCAGGCTCACCACCGAAGCTCGGCGCGCAGGCCGAACATGAGGAAGGCCCCCGGGAGAATCTCCCGGGGGCCTTCCTCATGAGCTGGGCCGGAACGCCCGAGCGGGCCTAGAACGGCTTGAACTCGTCGTACTCCTGCTCCGCGTCGTCCCGCTCCGACTGCTTGTCGCGGCGGCGCTGGGCCGCGGGGCGCGGCTCCTCGAAGCGGTGGTCCTCGCCTCGGCGGCCGAGCATCTCGGCGCCCGCCATGACCGTGGGCTCCCAGTCGAAGACGACCGCGTTGTCCTCGGGGCCGATGGCCACGCCGTCGCCCGTGACCGCGCCGGCCTTCAAGAGGGCGTCCTCGACGCCGAGGCGGTTGAGGCGGTCGGCGAGGTAGCCGACGGCCTCGTCGTTGTTGAAGTCGGTCTGGCGCACCCAGCGCTCCGGCTTCTCGCCGCGCACGCGGAAGAGGCCGTCCTCCTCCTGCGTGACCGTGAAGCCCGAGTCGTCGACCGCCTTCGGGCGGATGACGATGCGGGTCGCCTCCTCCTTGGGCTTGGCGGCGCGCGCCGCGGAGACCATCTCGGCGAGGGCGAAGGAGAGCTCCTTGAGGCCCTTGTGGGCCACGGCCGACACCTCGAAGACGCGGTAGCCGCGGGCCTCCAGGTCCGGGCGGACCAGGTCCGCGAGGTCCTGGCCGTCCGGCACGTCGATCTTGTTGAGGACGACGAGGCGCGGGCGGTTGTCGAGGCCGCCGTACTGCTTGAGCTCCTCCTCGATGATGTCGAGGTCGGAGACCGGGTCACGGTCCGATTCGAGCGTGGCCGTGTCGAGCACGTGGACCAGGACCGAGCAGCGCTCGACATGGCGCAGGAACTCCAGGCCGAGGCCCTTGCCCTGGCTGGCGCCCGGGATGAGGCCCGGCACGTCGGCGATGGTGTAGACGGTCGAGCCGGCCGTGACGACGCCGAGGTTCGGGACCAGCGTCGTGAACGGGTAGTCGGCGATCTTCGGCTTGGCAGCCGACAGGACCGAGATGAGGGACGACTTTCCGGCGCTCGGGTAGCCGACGAGCGCGATGTCCGCGACCGTCTTGAGCTCGAGGACGATGTCCTGGAGATCGCCGGGCACACCGAGGAGCGCGAAGCCGGGCGCCTTGCGGCGGGCCGAGGCCAGCGCCGCGTTGCCGAGGCCGCCGCGGCCGCCCTGGGCGGCGACGTACGTCGTGCCCTGGCCGACGAGGTCGGCCAGCACGTTGCCCGCCTTGTCGAGGATGACGGTGCCGTCCGGCACGGGCAGGACGAGGTCCTGGCCGTCCTTGCCGGAGCGGTTCCCGCCCTCGCCCGGCTTGCCGTTCGTGGCCTTGCGGTGGGGGGAGTGGTGGTAGTCGAGGAGCGTCGTCACCGACTGGTCGACGACCAGGATGACATCGCCGCCACGGCCGCCGTTGCCGCCGTCCGGGCCGCCGAGCGGCTTGAACTTCTCACGGTGAACGGAGGCACAGCCGTGGCCTCCGTTACCCGCGGCGACATGCAGTTCGACGCGGTCCACGAAGGTGGTCATGGTTCAGTGCCTCCTGGGGGTTCCCCCGGCGAAGGGCCGGAGGAGTACGAAATGTCTTTGCTCGTCGTTCATTGGAAACACACGAAGGGCGGACCTGCTTCCCGATCCGGAAGCCGAAGCTTCTGGCCGGGCAAGCAAGGTCCGCCCTCGCGAAAACGCTCTACGGCGCCTGAGTCCTAGGAACTAGGGGTTTCAGGCGACCGGAACGATGTTCACGACCTTGCGGCCGCGGTGCGTACCGAACTCCACCGCACCGGCGTTCAGCGCGAACAGGGTGTCGTCGCCACCGCGACCGACGCCCGTGCCGGGGTGGAAGTGGGTGCCGCGCTGGCGGACCAGGATCTCACCGGCGTTGACGGTCTGACCGCCGAAGCGCTTCACACCGAGCCGCTGAGCATTGGAATCGCGCCCGTTCCGAGTGGACGATGCGCCCTTCTTGTGTGCCATCTTGTCTCAGTCCCTTACTTCGCAGCCGCGGGGATACCGGTGATCTTGATCGCCGTGTACTGCTGACGGTGACCCTGACGACGGCGGTAGCCGGTCTTGTTCTTGTACCGAAGGATGTCGATCTTGGCACCCTTGTGGTGGTCCACGACCTCGGCCTGGACCTTGATGCCGGCCAGCACCCACGGGTCGCTGGTCACAGCGTCGCCGTCGACAACGAGCAGCGTAGAGAGCTCTACGGTGTCGCCAACCTTGGCGGTGGAAATCTTGTCAACCTCAACGATGTCGTCGACAGCAACCTTGTGCTGGCGACCACCGCTGCGCACGATGGCGTACACGCGGATCTCTCTCTCGCTCGGGACGAAACCCCTGAAGCCAGCCGCTCACACGTGCCCGAGGGCCCGTGATGTTCCGGATTGGACGAGCGGCCTCCCCCGGCGGACCGGGAGGTGAGGTGCTCAGGGGTGCGGCGCTCAACAGACGCCGACGGTCAAGGTTACGGGTCACCCGCCGAAAGGGTCAAACCAGCCCCCTTCCGCCGGGTGCGCGCGGGCTACGCGGGCGGCTTCTCACCGTCCTGCGGCAGCGGCTTCACGCCCTTGCACAGGTCCGTGGCGTCGGCCGTGCCGGGCCAGGCGACGTTCCACACCCGGTTGAAGTGGTCGCGGTAGGCGTCGTGCACTGAGTCGTCGTCGACCTTGACGATCGCCTCGTCGTTCTCGCGCAGCGCGGGGCCCGTGTAGTTCTGCGACCCGGTGAAGGTGATCTTGTTCCGCTTGCCGTCGTACATGCCGTCCACCAGCAGGTACTTCGAGTGGATGATGTACGGCGTCGTGAGCTTCTTGCCGGCGTTCAGCGGGTCCCGGTCGTCGTTGAGGCAGCGCAGCGAGGGTCCGCCGGTGGCGTGCAGCCCCTCCCATGTCCCCTTGGGGCCGCCCAGGCTCTTGGCGCTGTCGGTCTCCGCGTACATGAGGCTGACGGTGCAGCCCTGCTTCTTCAGCGAGACCAGCTTGTCGGCGATCTGCTTGCGCGTGACCTTGAAGATCGCGGCCCGGATGACGGTCTTCTTCGCGGCGCCGGTCACCGGGTCCTTGTAGGAGCAGGCGACGTTGTTGAGGACCGAGTACATCGTGTCGGACTCGTTGACCGTGCCGGCCCGCGGGAAGAAATACGCCTTGTACAGACCGTTGCTGACGGTGCGGTAGTCCCACGTCGACCAGCTCTTGCCGGTCATGTCCGTGAAGTAGTCCGAGTACGCCTCGTACATCACGCTGTTGTTCGGCAGCATCAGCGCGTCGTTGTAGAACTTCGTGTGCGCCGACGGCGTCGAGTTCGACGTGGTCTGCACGACGACGTTCGTGGCGCCCTCGACCGCGGAGAACAACCAGAACTTGTTGTGCATGATCGACTGGCCGTACTTCGGGTCACCCAGGCAGGACTTGTGCGCCGGGCAGAGCGTCACGAAGGACGGGCTCGTCCTGCTGGTGCCCAGGGCGGCCTTCAGCGAGGCGTACGAGGTGTTGGTGGGGCGGTCGCTGACGCTGGACTCGTCGAGCAGTATCTGCACGTTCACGCCGCGGTTCTTGGCCGCGACGAGCGCGTCGACGACCGACTGCTCCCACACGTGGTAGACCGCGACCTTGATCACCGAACCGGGCAGCGCCGCGTTCGTCAGCTGGATCAGCCTGGTGCGGATCGCGTACTGCTGGTCCGTGGTGCCGTGCGGGTCGTTGAAGATCGGCCCCTCGGTCCACGTGGGGGTGTCCGCGGCGGCGGTCCCCACGGACGCGGTGGCCTGGATCCCGGCCGCCGAGAGGACCGTGGCGATGGCCACGGCCTGTCTGGCGCCCTTGACCGGCTTCACGGCACGGTGACGGCCCGTGCCTCTCAGGCGCGCGTGCGCCATTGTTACCCCTCCCCAGTTTCACGGGCCGCGTGTTCTCCCCAACGCGCGGTCGCGTGATCGTTCATGTTCACTCGTGCGACTCCATGAGTTTTACAGGTAGTTGGCCGCTCTCCAAGAGCAGGGTGCGGTCCGGTCGGGGTCACGTGCCCTGTGACACGCCGACGCCCCCGTTCCGCGTCGTGCGGCTCGGGGGCGTCGGATCCGGATCTACCGCGTTCCTCAGGCCTCGTCGGCCGCGGCGGAGACGGACGGCTGAGCCTGCTGCTCGGCCGCCACGGTCTTCTTCGCGGTCGTCTTCTTGGCGGCGGTCTTGGTCGCCGCCTTCTTGGCCGTCGTCTTCTTCGCGGCCGTCTTCTTGGCCGCGGTCTTCTTGGTGGCCGCCTTCTTCGCCGTCGCCTTCTTGGCCGTCTTACGGGCCGTCTTCTTGGCGGCGGGCGCCTCCTCGGCGGCCTCGGGCTCGGCCTGCTCCGGCTCGGCCTGCGCCTCCGTGGCCGACGGGACGACCACGACGGCCGTCTCCTCGGACGCGGTGGGCGCGGTGGCCTTGCGGACGGCGCGGCGACGCGGGCGGGCCGGAGCCGCGCTCTCGACGGGCGCCTCGGCCTTCTCCTCGGCAACGGCGGCCTTGGGCTCCTCGGCCACGACGGGCTCCGGCTCGGGCTTGGCGGGCGCCGTGACGGTCACCTCGGCCTCGGCGGCGGCCTTCGGCGAACCGGCCGGGGCCGTCGCCTTACGGGTCGCCCGACGGCGCGTACGCCCCTTGGGAGCGGCGTCCTCGACCGGGGCGGGCTCCGCCACGACCGGCTCGGCCACGACGGGCTCCGCCTCGGCCTGCGGGGCCTCGGCCTTGGGAGCCTCGACCTGCGGGGCCTCCACCTTCGGAGCCTCCGCCTTGGCGGCCTCCTTCGGGGCCGCCTCACCCTTGGGCGCGCCGGCCGGAGCCGACGCCCTGCGGGTCGCGCGACGGCGCGAACGGCCACCACGGGCCGCGGCCTCCGCCTCGGCGGGGCTGCTGTACAGCTCCTCGTCGGGCACGAACTCGGGCTCGGCCAGCGCGACCGGGGCCGCGACCTCGGCGGCGACCTCTGCCTCGGTCTCCACCTCCGTCTCCAGCGCCGCCTGCTCGTGGTCGTGCTCGTGCGTCTGCTCCGCGCCGTTGCCGCCACGGCCGCGCTTCTTGCGCTTGCCGCCGCCACCACCGGCGGACGTGGGCTGCTCCATGTGGACGATGACACCGCGCCCGTTGCAGTGGACGCAGGTCTCGGAGAAGGACTCCAGGAGGCCCTGGCCCACGCGCTTACGGGTCATCTGGACCAGGCCGAGCGAGGTGACCTCGGCCACCTGGTGCTTGGTCCGGTCACGGCCCAGGCACTCGAGGAGCCGGCGCAGGACCAGGTCCCTGTTGGACTCAAGGACCATGTCGATGAAGTCGATGACGACGATGCCGCCGAGGTCACGCAGGCGCAGCTGGCGCACGATCTCCTCGGCCGCTTCGAGGTTGTTCCTCGTCACGGTCTCTTCGAGGTTGCCGCCCTGGCCGGTGAACTTGCCGGTGTTGACGTCGACGACGATCATCGCCTCGGTCTTGTCGATCACCAGCGAGCCGCCGCTGGGCAGCCAGACCTTGCGGTCGAGCGCCTTGGCGAGCTGCTCGTCGATCCGGTACGTCGCGAAGACGTCGACCTCGGAGGTCCACTTCGAGAGGCGGTCGGCGAGGTCGGGCGCCACGTGGTTGACGTAGCCGTGGATGGTGTCCCACGCGTCGTCACCGCTGACGATGACCTTGGAGAAGTCCTCGTTGAAGATGTCGCGCACGACGCGGACGGTCATGTCCGGCTCGCCGTACAGCAGGCTCGGCGAGCTCGTCGAGATCTGCTTCGACTTCTTCTGGATGTCCTCCCACTGGGCCTGCAGACGCTCGACGTCGCGGCTCAGCTCCTCCTCGCTCGCGCCCTCGGCGGCGGTGCGCACGATGACGCCCGCGTCCTCGGGGACGATCTTCTTGAGGATGGTCTTCAGACGCGCGCGCTCGGTGTCGGGCAGCTTGCGGCTGATGCCGGTCATCGACCCCTCGGGGACGTAGACCAGGTAGCGGCCGGGCAGCGAGACCTGGCTGGTCAGGCGGGCGCCCTTGTGGCCGATCGGGTCCTTGGTGACCTGTACGAGGACGGACTGGCCGGACTTGAGGGCCGTCTCGATACGGCGCGGCCCGTTGGCCATGCCGAGCGCCTCGAAGTTGACCTCACCGGCGTAGAGCACGGCGTTGCGGCCCTTGCCGATGTCGATGAACGCGGCCTCCATGGACGGCAGCACGTTCTGGACCTTGCCCAGGTACACGTTGCCGACGTACGAGGTCGCCTGCTCCTTGTTGACGTAGTGCTCGACGAGGATGTCGTCCTCGAGCACGCCGATCTGGGTGCGCTCGCCGTGCTGGCGGACGACCATGACGCGCTCGACGGCCTCGCGGCGGGCCAGGAACTCGGCCTCGGTGATGATCGGCACACGACGGCGGCCCTGCTCGCGGCCCTCGCGGCGGCGCTGCTTCTTCGCCTCGAGGCGCGTCGAGCCCTTGATGGACTGCACCTCGTCGGCGCCGGTGCCCCGCTCCTCCTGCTTACGGGGCTCACGGACCTTCACGACCGTGCGCTCGGGGTCGCTGTCGCCCGGCTCGCTGTCGGTGGAGGCGTCACCCGCGCGGCGACGACGGCGACGGCGGCGACGGCTGCTGCTGGAGCCGGACGGGCCGGACTCCTCGCGCTCGTCGGCCTCGTCGGCCTCATCGCTCTCGTCGGTGTGCTCGGCGCCCTCGTCGGTGGGCTCGGCCTCTTCGTCGGTCTGCTCGTCGGACTCGGCGTCCGCGGAGTCACCGCGACGGCGCCGGCGGCCACCACGGCGCCGGCGGCGCGTGGGGCGGTCGCCCTGCTCGTCGTGGTCCTCGTGGTCCTGGTCGCCCTCGGCCTCCTCGGCCTCGGCCTCGGCAGGCTCCTCGACGGCGGCGGGCCGCTGCGGCTCGGCGGCCGGGGCGGCGGGCTGCTCCTCGGCGGCGCGGCCACGGCGGCGGCGACGGCGCGGCGTCTCCTCCGCGACCACATCGGCCACGGTCACGGGCTCGACGGGAGCCTCGGCCTCGACCGGCTCCTCCTCCACCGCGGCCTCGGCGGCGGCCGCCGCGGCGGCGCGCTCCGGGGTCTGGAACATCGGCTCGGCGAAGACCGGCGCCTGGAAGACGGCGACGGACGGCCGCGCGGGACGGCGCGAGCCCTTCGTGCCCTTGGTCTCGTCGGCGGCGGGCTCGGCGGCGGCGCGCGAGGCGGCCTTCTTGGCGGAGCGCTGCGCCGGCTCGGAGAAGCCGACCGCGGCCTTGCGGGTGGCGCGGCGGCGGGGGCGGCGCCCACCCTCGGCGTCCTCGTCGGACGCGGCGGCGGGGGCCTCGGTCTTGGGGGCCTCGGTCTTGGTGGCCTCCGCCTTCGGGGCCTCCGTCGCGGCGGGCTCGGCGGCGGCCACGGGCTCGGCCTGCTCGGGCGCGCCGGCGGGGGCCGTGGAGCGGCGGGTGGCGCGGCGGCGGCCGCGGGCGGCGGGGGCGGCCTCCGGCTCGGCGGCCGGCTCTTCCGCGGCCACGGCGGGCGCGGCGACCGGCTCGGTCACCGCGGGGGCCTCGGCCTGCTCGGGGGTACCGGCGGGGGCGGAGACGCGGCGCGTGGCACGGCGGCGGGTACGCCCGGCGGGCGCGGCCTCCGGCTCGGCGACGGGCTCTTCCTGGGCGACGGCGGGCGCGGCGGCGGCAGCGGGCTCGGCCTCGGCGCTCTCCGCTGCGTCGGGAGTCTTGGGTGCGCCGGCGGGCGCGGAGGCGCGGCGGGTGGCACGCCGGCGCGGGCGCCCGGCGGGTGCGGCGTCCTGCGCGGGGGCCTCGGCGGCGGCCGCGGTCGCCTCGGTCTCTTCGGCCTCGTCGGCGACGGGCTCGGCGGCGGCCTTCGCGGCCGGGGCGGTGTCGGCGGCGGCACCCGTGGGCGGGCCCGCGGGGCGCGAGGCCGCACGGCGCCGACGGCGCGGCGGCAGGGTGTCGCTGGGACTGTTGTTGTCGGTTCCCACGGACGACGACGTCTCAGTGGGTTCGGTCGGCTCGAGCATGCGGGTGGATCTCCCGTCAGGCTCCCGGGCGCCGCGCCTGGTCCGGTGACGTCCGCGGCTCGCGCGTTCATGCGCGGTGCCGCCGTCCGGGGCGCGGGCGCCGCACGGGAGCTCTCTGTCTGTTCTCGCCGGTTCCGTACGCCATGTGTGCGTACGGCCTGGCGAAAGTCCTTGGGTTCGTGCGCTGCCCGACCCAGGTGGCTCCCGAGTACGAGGGCGGCGCTTCGACGACCGTCCTTACGCGGAACCTGGCACCGGCGCCGTCGCGGCGGCAGCTGCGGCGCTCCCCCCGCTTGCGGGAGGTGCGGCCTCGACTGCCTCGCGGTCGGGCGCGAGCGGGTCGGTCACCGTGCCGGTCTCTTCATCGAAAAGCCCCTGCGCCAGCCTGGTCACCGCTGCGGGGACCGGCGGCGCCAGGTCGGCCACAGCTCGGAGACCGGACAGAACGTCGTCGGGTCGAACGGCAGGCGTCACGTGCCGAACAACCAGGCGCAGTATCGCACAGGCCTTGTCGGTCGGCCTATCAGCCTGGGCGTCGTTCGCCTGCGGGGCCTCGGTGGCCTCGAGGCTGACGACGGCGGCGCGGGCGTCGAACGTCCGCATCCCGTTCTTGGTCCTTCGCTGGACCTCGACGGCCTCCGCCGCGACGAACGCGTCCGCGGCGGCCTTGGCCTCGGCGGCGTCGACGCCGTCGAGCCGCAGCTCCCAGACGGATGCGGTGAGCCGGTCCGCGAGGCCCGAGGTGCGGGACTCGACGGCCTCGATGATGTCGAGCCCCGTGGGGAGCGACTCGTCGAGGAGCTCGCGCAGCGTGTCCGGATCGCGCGCTTCGGTGAGCGCGATCTCCAGATACTCGGCTTCGCTGCCCGTGCCGGTGGGTGCGGCATTGGCGTACGACACCTTCGGGTGCGGCGTGAACCCCGCCGAGTACGCCATGGGCACCTCGGCGCGGCGCAGCGCACGCTCGAAGGCGCGCTGGAAGTCACGGTGGCTGGTGAACCGGAGGCGGCCGCGCTTGGTGTAGCGCAGTCGGATGCGCTGCACCGCGGGTGCGGGCGGCGGGCCTTCGGGCTGTCGCTTGCCCAGTGTTCTAGTCCTTCGTGAGTGCGGTCGTACTGCTACCAAGAGTACGTGCCTGCGGCGGGCCAGGTTCCCGCCGGTCCCTGACCAGAGGCTCGGGCTCCGCCCGTTTTGCTCCGAAGAGCGCCCGGCGGACGTCGGCCCTGGCCTGGCGCACGCTCTCGCGGGCCGCCGCGAGAGCCTGTCGCGCGGTGCGCCCCGCGTCCTTGACCGCCCGGGCCGCCGGCCGCCATACGGAGTCCCGTACGAGGTGCCCCAGCGGGGTGCACACTCTGCGGTACGCCCAGTGCACCGGGTCCACGAAGATCCACCGCAGGAGCCGGCCGAGGAACCTCCCGACGGCCCGCGACACGTGTCCGGCGACACGCCACGCGTGCCCGAGCGCGTCACCGGTCTCCCGTACGAGGACGACGACGGCCCGCCCGACGGGGACGAGCACCCAGCGCCGGAGAGCGACGGCGGGCACGACGAAGATCCACCGTACGAGGGTGACGGCGACGGTCCGGACCCCACGCCCGAACCACGCGACGCCGGCCCAGACGCCGCGCGCGAGCCACGCGAGGCCTGACCACACACCCCGGCCGAGCCACGCCAGGCCCGCGCCCAGCGCTCGGCCGGCGAGGGCGAGATGGGCCCCAACCAGCTTGAAAAGAAAGACAGTTGCGCGTCCGACGGGGGTGAGTACGCGAGCGTGGAGCCAGACCCAGGGCCAGACGAAGAGGGCCTTGGCGAGCAGGACGACGGCGGTCGCCGTGCCGCGCGCGAGGAGAGCGATGCCGCGGCCGAGCGGGGTCAGGGCATGTGTGCAGAGCCACACCGCGGGGACGACGACGAGGGCGCGCAGCAGTGCGGCGAGCCTTGCTCCCAGGGCGCGGCCCGCCGCCGCGAGGCCCCGCGCCAGCCAGGCGGTCCCGCCGCCGAGAGGCACGAGCACGCGCGCGTACAGCCACACCCACGGCCACACGAACAGCGCCCGCAGCAGCCACGCACCACCCACGCGCAGCCCACGCCCGGCCACGGTGAGCCCGGCCCACACAGCGGAGGTCAGGCGCGCGACGCCCCGCCCCACGGCGGCGAGACCCGCCCCGACCACCCGCGCAAGCCACGCGCCCCCACGCCCCACCGCGACAGCCCCGGCCCACACGGCGGAGGCGAGACGCGCGAACCCTCGGCCCGCGACGGCGAGGCCCGCCCACACCCCCCGTGCCAGCCACGCGATCCCGTGCCCGGCCGGTGTCATCACCCGGAGGTACCCCCAGGCGACCGAGGCGACGACGCCCTTCCACCACACCCACAGCGCGACGGCCCGCACCCCGCGGCCGACCGGCGCGAGGACGTGCCGCCACAGCGCGGCCCAAGGCCGGACGAAGAGCGCTTTGCCGGTCCAGGTCAGCGCGACGGCGACACCTCTGCCGACGGGAACCAGCACGCGCCTCCACAGCGCCACCCACGGCCACACGAACAGCGCCCTGCCCAGCCACGCCAGCGCGGCGCCCGCGCCCCGTGCCGCCGGAGCCAGTGCGCGCACCCAGAGCCACACCCACGGCGTCACGAACACCGCGCGCAGCAGCCGTCCGGTCCCGCGGGCCAGGGGCACCAGGCCGCGACGCCACATGACACGACCGCCCGCGACGACGGCGTCCCAGGTCAGGCGGATCGGTACGACGAGGACCAGGACGACGATGCGCACCGGGATGCGGATCGCGGCCACGAGGCAGCCCTCGGGCGGCCGTTCAGCGGCCGCGGGCTCCGCGGGCGTCGGATGCTTCTCCCAGTCCATGCCTTCTCAGACGCCGGAGCGCGGCATACGGATCCGCGTCATGGGAACTTCACGCACACCTCTGGCCACGGCCACTTCTGTCTCGTATTCATAACGGGTCTGGGCCAAACAGGCCGCTTGCAGAAGGACGTTGGAGGACAACCCCGATGAGCACGAGCTCACCGCACCCCGAGCACAGACCCGAACTCTCCCGCCGCACCCTCATCGGCGGCGCCGCGGCCGCCGGTGTGCTGGCCGCGCTGCCGCTGAGCCTGCGCACCGCGCTCGCCGCGCCGGGCAGGCCCGGCACGCTGGAGGACATCCAGCACGTCGTGGTGTTCATGCAGGAGAACCGGTCGTTCGACCACTACTTCGGCACGATGCAGGGCATACGGGGGTTCGGTGACCGCGCCGCCGTGCGCGGGATCAACGGCCGGCCCGTGTTCCACCAGCCCGACCCGTCGCGCGCCGAGGGCTGGCTCGCGCCGTTCGCGATGAACGCCGCGCACACCAGCGCCTATCAGCAGGGCGCCGCCGCCTTCGGGTTCGGCGACTCGATGAACGCCCGCAACGACGGTGTGGCCGACGGCTACGTCACCCGGCGCGGCAGCGGCTGGCTCGGCCAGGGCTACTACGAGCCCGCCGACATGCCCTTCTACAACGCTCTCGCCTCGGTCTTCACCATCTGCGACCACTACTACTGCTCGACCGAGACCAGCACCAACCCCAACCGCGAGCACCTGATGACCGGCACCAGCGGCGGCACGGTGCGCGACATCGCCGTCGTCGACAACCAGGAGCCCGGCTTCGAGTGGACGACCTACGCGGAGCGCCTCGAAGCGGCGGGCGTCAGCTGGAAGACGTACCAGGCGCAGGAGAACTTCGACGACAACGCGCTGGCCTGGTTCACCACCTTCCGCGCCGCCAAGCCCGGTGAGTCGCTGTACGAGCGCGGCATGAAGAAGGTCGGCGACCCCGCGCAGACGAACGACCCGTGGGCCATGGGGGACGCGCTCGTGGCCGCGTTCGCCGAGGACGTGAAGAACGACACGCTGCCGCAGGTCTCCTGGCTCGTCGCGCCGGCCGCGCTGTCCGAGCACGCCAGCTACGCGCCGCCGCACGGCGAGGATCTGACGGCGCGTCTGCTGTCCGCGCTCGCCGACAATCCCGAGGTCTTCGCCAAGACCGCGTTCATCCTGAACTACGACGAGCACGGCGGCTTCTACGACCACCTGGTCGCGCCCGTGCCGCCGGTCGCCGAGGGCCGTGGCCGGTCGACCGTGACGCCCGACGGCGAGGTCGTGGTGCGGGTCAGCAAGGGCGGCTCGACCTTCTACCGGCCCGTCAACCAGCGGGGCCAGTACCGCGTGAAGGGTGCCGACGGGTCGCTGACCTGGTCCGACACGCTGCCCGCCGGTGAGACGAAGGCGGC
Organism: Streptomyces longhuiensis; assembly: GCF_020616555.1. Classification (NCBI taxonomy): domain Bacteria; kingdom Bacillati; phylum Actinomycetota; class Actinomycetes; order Kitasatosporales; family Streptomycetaceae; genus Streptomyces; species Streptomyces longhuiensis. Next base: position 3,646,936 of record NZ_CP085173.1, read on the forward strand.
GGGGCCCTTCCCGCTCGGGCTCGGCATGCGCGTACCGATGATCGTCGTGTCGCCGTGGACGCGCGGCGGCGCCGTGGCGTCGACGGTGTGCGACCACACGTCCGTCATCCAGTTCCTGGAGAAGCGCTTCGGGGTGCGCGAGCCCAACATCAGCCCCTGGCGCCGCGAGATCACCGGCGACCTGACCGACGTCTTCGACTTCTCCGGCAAGAACCCGTCGTGGCCCACGCTGCCCGACACCAGCGGCAACCGCCAGAAGGTCACCGACACCGGCAAGCTGCCCGCGCCCACCGTGCCCAAGCCGCAGCTCCTGCCCGAGCAGCAGCGCGGCAGCCGCACCGCCCGCCCCACCCCGTACGACCTGCGGGTCACGCCCCGTGTGCGCGGCGGCAAGGTCACCCTGGACCTCGCGAACCACGGCCGCCAGGGCGCCGTCCTCGCGGTGTACCCCGAGCCCGGCATCGCGCCCAGGCACTACACGCTGAGCCCCAAGTCGAAGCTGTCCGACGTGTGGAGCCCCGGCGACAACGGCTACGACCTGCGCGTCCACGGGCCGAACGGCGCCCTGTGGCATCTGCGCGGCGACGCGGCGGGCACGTACGAGGCGCACCTGGACCTCGCCGACGACGGCCGCGGCGCCGACGTCGAGCTGACCAACCACGCCCGTACCGCCCGCACGTTCCTCGTCGGCGACCTCGCCTACGGCGGCGGCACTCGCGAGTTCCGCGTCGGCGCGGGCGCCCACCGCACCGTCCGGATCCGTGTGCCGCGCGAGGGCTGGTACGACGTGTCCGTCACCGTCCGCGACGAGCCCGGCTTCCTGCGCCGGTACGCGGGCCGGGTCCCCGGCAAGCTCGAAGGCGTCACCGACCCCGCGATGGGGCTGCCCGACGCGCTCGGCGTCACGGTGTCCCTGGAAGCGGCGTCGACCACGATCGACGAGGCCATCCTGGTCCCCGGCAAGGCGGCCCGTGTGCGCGCACGGTTCGACGCGACGACCGCCGTGTCCGCGATCGAGGCGCACCCGGTGGTGCCCAAGGGCTGGGCGGTGAAGGCGGTTTCGGCGCCGCCCGCCTCGCTCGCGGCGGGCGCGTCGGCGACCGCCGAGTGGGAGGTGCAGGTCCCCGCCGAGCTGTCGGGCACGGCCGCGTACCGGCTGCTCGTGACGGCGCGGGCCCGCTCCGGCGAGCGGTTCGTCCTGGCCGACGGCGAGGTCTCGGCGCGTACCGCCCCGTCCATGGCGGGCCATCTGCTCGGCGAGGACTTCGAGTCGGTGGCGGACTCGCTGGAGCCGGTGTCGGGGGTCGTCGGCTGGACGGCGAAGGCCCCGAAGGGCTGGTCCGTGGTGAACGCGGCCGGTATGCCGCAGGGCACCGCCCGCCTCCAGGGCTGGACGTTCCACACCAAGCGGGCCTGGTCACCGGCGGGTCAGGACCGGGGCGGCTTCGGCCGTGCGCTCGGCGTCGTCGCGGTCGCCGACCCGGACGACTGGGACGACACGGGATCGCCGTCGTCGAAGGGCACGTTCGACTCGACGCTGGTCTCGCCCGCGGTCCCGGTCCCGTCCGGCACGTCGAAGCTGTACGTGGCCTTCGACTCGCACTACCGCCAGGAGGCCCCGCAGAAGGCGGCCGTGACGGCGGCCTTCGACACGGGCGAGGAGACCCGTCTCCTCCACTACAGCGCCGACGCGACAGGCAACGACAACGCGGGCCAGGACGCCGAGAACACCTTCGTGACGAAGGAACTCGCGGTCCCGGCGGGCGCGAAGTCGGTCACCCTGAAGTTCCGCATGTACGACGCGGGCAACAACTGGTACTGGGCGGTCGACCACGTCCGCGTGGACGACAAGCCGGTCACGGCCTGACACAAGTGAGGGGCCGGGACGCCATGACGGCGTCCCGGCCCCTCGACTCCCGCTGTTCGTACGCTACTTGACGACCGTCAGCGGCAGCAGCTTCTTGCCCGTCGGGCCGACCTGGATGTGCGTGTCCATCTGCGGGCACACGCCGCAGTCGAAGCACGGCGTCCAGCGGCAGTCCTCGACCTCGGTCTCGTCGAGCGAGTCCTGCCAGTCCTCCCAGAGCCAGTCCTTGTCGAGACCGGAGTCCAGGTGGTCCCAGGGCAGGACCTCCTCGTACGTGCGCTCACGCGTCGTGTACCAGTCGACGTCGACACCGAACTCGGGCAGCGTCTTCTCGGCGCAGGCCATCCAGCGGTCGTAGCTGAAGTGCTCGCGCCAGCCGTCGAAGCGGCCGCCGTCCTCGTAGACCGCCCGGATGACGGAGCCGATACGGCGGTCACCGCGGGAGAGCAGGCCCTCGACGATGCCGGGCTTGCCGTCGTGGTAGCGGAAGCCGATGGAGCGGCCGTACTTCTTGTCGCCGCGGATCTTGTCGCGGAGCTTCTCCAGGCGGGCGTCCGTCTCGGCGGACGACAGCTGCGGGGCCCACTGGAACGGCGTATGCGGCTTGGGCACGAAGCCGCCGATGGAGACCGTGCAGCGGATGTCGTTCTGGCCGGAGACCTCGCGGCCCTTCTGGATCACGTTCATCGCCATGTCGGCGATCTGGAGGACGTCCTCGTCGGTCTCCGTGGGCAGGCCGCACATGAAGTACAGCTTCACCTGACGCCAGCCGTTGCCGTACGCCGTGGCGACGGTCCGGATGAGGTCCTCTTCCGAGACCATCTTGTTGATGACCTTGCGCATGCGCTCGGAGCCGCCCTCGGGGGCGAACGTCAGGCCGGAGCGGCGGCCGTTGCGCGTGAGCTCGTTGGCCAGGTCGACGTTGAACGCGTCGACGCGGGTGGACGGCAGCGACAGGCCGATCTTGTCCTCGGTGTACCGGTCGGCGAGGCCCTTCGCGATGTCACCGATCTCGGAGTGGTCGGCGGAGGACAGCGAGAGCAGGCCGACCTCCTCGAACCCGGTCGCCTTGAGACCCTTCTCGACCATGTCGCCGATGCCGGTGATGCTTCGCTCCCGCACGGGGCGCGTGATCATGCCGGCCTGGCAGAAACGGCAGCCGCGGGTGCAGCCGCGGAAGATCTCGACGGACATCCGCTCGTGGACGGTCTCGGCGAGCGGGACGAGGGGCTGCTTCGGGTACGGCCACTCGTCGAGGTCCATGACGGTGTGCTTGCTGACGCGCCACGGCACGCCGGACCTGTTCGGCACGACGCGGCCGATGCGGCCGTCCGGCAGGTACTCGACGTCGTAGAACCCGGGGACGTAGACACCGCCCGTCTTCGCGAGACGGAACAGCACCTCCTCGCGGCCGCCGGGGCACCCCTCGGCCTTCCAGGCGCGGATGATCTCCGTCATGTCGAGGACGGCCTGCTCGCCGTCACCGATGACGGCACAGTCGATGAACTCGGCGATCGGCTCGGGGTTGAAGGCCGCGTGGCCGCCCGCGAGGACGATCGGGTCGTCGATCGTGCGGTCCTTGGCCGCCAGCGGGATGCCGGCGAGGTCCAGGGCCGTGAGCATGTTCGTGTAGCCGAGCTCGGTGGAGAAGGAGAGCCCGAACACGTCGAACGCCTTGAGCGGGCGGTGCGAGTCCACGGTGAACTGCGGCACCTTGTGCTCGCGCATCAGCGCTTCCATGTCCGGCCACACGCTGTACGTGCGCTCGGCGAGAACACCCTCGCGCTCGTTCAGCACCTCGTAGAGGATCATGACGCCCTGGTTCGGGAGCCCGACCTCGTAGGCGTCCGGGTACATGAGCGCCCAGCGGACGTCGGAGCTCTCCCACGGCTTGACGGTGGAATTGAGCTCACCGCCCACGTACTGGATCGGCTTCTGCACATGCGGGAGCAAAGCTTCGAGCTGTGGAAAAACCGACTCTGCGGCTTCGGCAGGCATACCCGGGACCTTCGTGAGCTGACAGGGATGACTGTCAAGCGTAACGCGGCCAGGAGACAGCCTTCGCCCACAGCGGCGGCAGCTCCTCCTCGGCCCGCTCGGCGAGCGCCTCCTCGCGCCCGTACAGCACCCCGTATGTGAAGGAACTCTCCCCCGCCGCGTGGGCCTGCGCCGCCAGGTCGCGCAGCGCCTCGCGCGCCATCACGCTGTCCTGGTGCTCGCCGAGCAGGGTCTGGAGCGCCTTCGCGTGCTTGCCGACCTGTTCCGCCTGCTCGCCGAGCGCGGGCGCGGCGACCTCGGCCGCGTACCGGCTGCGTTTGGCGGCCTTGCGGGCGTTGTGCAGGGCGAGGTCGCGGGCCGGGCCGGGATCCTCGGCGAGCGCCCCCTCGACGTATCCCGCGAGCCGCTTGTAGTCCCGCAGCACGGCCTTGGCCAGGGCGTCCTCCGGCTGCTCGGCCCGCAGCGGGGGCGCGTCGACGAGTGCGTCGAGGGCGGCGAGGAGCGCGAGGTAGCGCTTGCCGTCGAGCACGGCGATCAGACGGCGGCGCGAGCCGGAGCGCCGGGCCCGCGACCAGGTCCGCAGCCGGGTGCGGACGGGGCCCGCGGACAGCTCACGCGGCAATGTGCCGAGGGCCGCGGTCAGCCGCTCGGTCAGGACCTCCTGGTCGCGGTCGACGCCGAGCTCACCGGCGATCCACTTCAGCTCGTCGCCGATCGGGTCCGTCACGGCGCGGTCGAGGATCTTGCGGTACGAGCGCAGGGCGCTGCGCAGCCGGCGGGTGGCGACGCGCATCTGGTGCACCGCGTCGGGCAGGTCGCGGCGGACGGCGGGGTCGAGGTCGACGATCGCGTCGCGCTGGACCCTGAGGTAGGCGAGCACGTGGTCGGCGGGCGTCTCGGGGTCGTGGGCGGGCCGGGGCGGGCGCGGGCCGATACCGGTCTCCGTGAGTGCCCGCGCGAGTTTCGACGGGGAGGCCGAGCGGCTCGCGCCCGCCTTGCGGAGCTTCTTCTCGACCTTGCCGAGGAACGCCGGGTCGCCGCCGTCCGCCAGCTCCACCTCGATCTCGGTCCAGGCGGCGGCGCCGGCCCCGCCGAAGAGCCGCTCGGCCCGTACGCCGTCGACACTGACCTCGGCGAGCAGCGCGCCGTCGGCGCCGGTGAGATCACGGACGTCGCGCGAGGAGCGCAGCCGCATCAGGGGTACGAGATCGGCCTCGCGCACCCGCGAGCGCACGAGGCCGGTGAGGTCGCGGGGCACGTCGTCGGAGAGCGGGGCCCGGATCTCGTCCCGTACGCCCTCGGCGAGGGAGACGGGGAGCTTGAGGTGCCAGCCCGCGTCGGCGCCGCCGGTGCGGCGCCGCAGCGTGATCGCGGCGGCCGCGAGACGTTGGTCGACGGTGTCGTAGTAGACGGCGTCGAGGTCGACGACGCCTTTGTCGATGACGGCCGAGACTCCGGCGACACGGCTCAGATCCGGGAGTCCGAAGCCTTCGTCGGCCACGGGCGCCTCGTACTTCCGCTCGATCTCGCGCTTCGTCTCCGTCATGAACCGAATTTAGTCGCGAATCCGGATTCTGGGCAGACCCTCTGGCGGACCAGGTCTTCCTTACGCCGACATGGGCCTTTGCACGCGGATCGACTGGAGGAGCCCGATCGCCACCCAGACGGCGAACATGGACGATCCTCCGTACGACACGAACGGCAGGGGCAGGCCCGCCACCGGCATGATGCCGAGCGTCATGCCGACGTTCTCGAAGGCCTGGAAGGCGAACCAGGCGATGATCCCGGCGGCGACGATCGTTCCGTAGAGCTCGGTCGTCTCGCGGGCGATGCGGCAGGCGCGCCACAGGACGACGGCGAGCAGGAGCAGGATCAGTCCGGCGCCGGCGAAGCCGAGTTCCTCGCCGGCGACGGTGAAGACGAAGTCGGTCTGCTGCTCGGGGACGAACTGGCCGGTGGTCTGGGAGCCGTGGAAGAGACCGGTGCCGGTCAGGCCGCCCGAGCCGATCGCGATGCGGGCCTGGTTCGTGTTGTAGCCGACGCCGGCCGGGTCGAGCGCCGGGTTGGCGAAGGCCGCGAAGCGGGCGATCTGGTAGTCGTCGAGGATGTGCAGTCGCCAGACGGAGATCGCGCCGAGCACACCCGCGCCGAGCAGGCCGAACACCCAGCGGTTGGAGGCGCCGGAGGCGAGCAGCACACCGAGCACGATGACGGCCGCGACCATGATCGTGCCGAGGTCGGGCATGAGCAGCACGACGAGCATCGGGACGGCGGCGAGGCCCAGCGCCTGCAGTACCGTGCGGTGGTCGGGGTACTGCTTGTCGCCCGCGTCGACCCGTGAGGCCAGCAGCATCGCCATGCCCAGGATGATCGTGATCTTGGCGAACTCGGCGGGCTGGAGCGACACTCCGCCCGCGGACAGCCAGTTGCGCTGTCCGTTGATCGTGTCGCCGAGCGGGGTCAGCACCAGCAGCATCAGGAAGACCGAGGCGCCGTAGAGGATCGGCACGGCCGTGCGCAGGGTGCGGTGGCCGAGCCAGATCGTGCCGATCATCAGGGCCAGGCCGATGCCGGTGTTCATGAGGTGCCGGAACAGGAAGTAGTACGGGTCGCCCTGGTTGATCACGGTGCGGTTGCGGGTCGCCGAGTAGACGAGCGCCGAGCCGATGAGGGACAGGGCGAGCGACGACAGGAGGATCGGCCAGTCGAGGCGGCGCATCACCGAGTCCCGGGCCATGAGCCGGGACAGGGCGGAGCGCTCGGGTCCGTACCCGGAGACGGAGAAACCGTTGGTACCGGCCATGGTGTCAGTGCCGCCTTCCGGTCACCGGGGCGCCGAGGACCGCCGCCAGTTGCGGCGAGGGGGACGGGCTCGGGTCGGCGGGCTTGTAGGGCTTGATGGTCGGCGCGTCGATCGAACCGTCCCGATGGATCTTCGGCAGGTTCTTCTCCGGCGAGGGCAGCAGGGCCTTCTTCTTGTCGATCGTGCCGTCGGCGGTGACGCCGTACAGCGCGTTGTAGATCTTGCGCACGGCCTCACCGGAGGCTCCGGAGCCCGTACCGGCCTGGGAGATCGTCATGATGACCGAGTAGTCCTTGGAGTAGGTGGCCAGCCATGACGTGGTCTGCTTGCCGTAGACCTCGGCGGTGCCGGTCTTGGCGTGCAGCGGGATCTTGTCCTGGGGCCAGCCGCCGAACTTCCAGGCGGCGGTACCGCGGGTGACCACGCCGGCGAGGGCGTCGTTCATGCCCTTGAGGGTCGCCTTGGTGACCGGGAGCTTGGCCTTGACCTGGGGCTTGATCTCCCTGACCGACTTGCCGTCGGCGCTGATGATCGCCTTGCCGATGGTCGGGACGTACTCGGTTCCGCCGTTGGCGAGGGCCCCGTAGATCATGGCCTCCTGAATCGGCGTGAGGAGGGTGTCTCCCTGGCCGATGGAGTAGTTGATCGAGTCGCCCTCGCGCATCTTGTTGCCCTCGAGGCAGTTCTCGTAGGCGATCTTCTCGACGTAGCTGCCGTCCTTCTTGCCGGTCTTGCACCAGCTGTCCTTGTTGGCCTCCCAGAAGGCTTTCTTCCACCGACGGTCGGGGACCCGGCCCGTGACCTCGTTGGGAAGGTCGATGCCCGTGGTCTTGCCGAGGCCGAACTGGTGGGCGGCCTTGTAGAAGTAGTCCTTGGGGGTCCCCTTCGGGTTGATGCCGCCGTCCTTCTTCCACTCCCGGTCGGCGAGGCCGTAGAAGACGGTGTCGCAGGAGACCTCCAGCGCGCGGCCGAGAGAGATGGGGCCGAAGCTCTCCCCCTCGAAGTTCTTGAAAACCTGGCCGCCGACCGAGTAGGAGCTGGTGCAGGGGTAGCCGCCGTCCCACTTGTAGCCGGCCTCGGCCGCGGCGGCCGTGGAGATCACCTTGAACGTCGAACCGGGCGCGGACTGACCCTGAATGGCCCTGTTGAGCAGCGGGTAGTCGGAGCCCTTGCCGGTGAGCTGCTTGTAGTCCTTGGCGGAGATGCCGCCGATCCAGACGTTCGGGTCGTACGACGGTGCGGACGCCATGGAGACGATCCGGCCGGTCTTGGCCTCCATGACGACGACCGCGCCGGAGTCGGCCTTGTAGTTCTCGCCGGTGATCTTGTCGAACTGCTGGCGGGCGACCTTCATCGCCTCGTTCAGCTCGCGCTCGGCGACGCCCTGCACGCGTGCGTCGATCGAGGTGACGACGTTGGCGCCGGGCTCGGCCTCGTCGCTCTTGGCGCGCCCGATGACGCGGCCGAGGTTGTCGACCTCGTAGCGGGTGACGCCGGCCTTGCCACGCAGCTCCTTGTCGTAGGTGCGCTCCAGGCCGGAGCGGCCGACCTGGTCGGAGCGCAGGTACGGCGACGAGGTGTCCTTGGCCTTCTCGATCTCGGCGTCGGTGACCGGCGAGAGGTAGCCGAGGACCTGCGCGGTGTTGGAGCCGCCCGGCCCGGCGTAGCGGCGTACGGCCTCGGGCTCGGCGGTGATGCCGGGGAAGTCCTCGGAGCGCTCGCGGATCTGGAGGGCCTGCTTGGGCGTGGCCTCGTCCGTGATCGGGATGGGCTGGTAGGGCGAGCCGTTCCAGCAGGGCTGCGGCGTCTTGGCGTCACAGAGGCGGACCTTGTCCGTGACGTCGCTGGACTTCATCCCGAGGACGTCGGCGAGCTTGGCGAGCACGGCCTTGCCGTCGTCGGGCATCTTCATCAGGTCCGTGCGGGACGCGGAGACGACCAGGCGCGTCTCGTTGTCGGCGATCGGCACACCGCGGGCGTCCAGGATCGAGCCGCGCACGGCGGGGCTGACGACCTGCTGCACGTGGTTGCCGGAGGCCTCCCTGGCGTACTCGGCGCCGTTGCGGATCTGGAGGTACCAGAGGCGGCCGCCGAGGGTGAGCAGGAGGGACAGGACCAGGATCTGAAGGATGACGAGCCGGATCTGGACGCGTGGAGTCCGCCCGGTCTCGGGAATGTTGGTCATGCTGCCTCCCCCTCTCAGTGCGTGTACGCGGTGATGTGCGCGGCGGTCACAGGCGCTTGACCCCCTTGATGCGGCCGGCCCGCGCGGTGCGCGCCCTGGCGGCCTTCAGGCGGATTCCGCCGCGCTGGTTGCCGATGCGCAGGCCGGTGCCGGAGGAGAGCCAGCCGGCGGTGACGTCGGTGGCCTTGCCTGCGCCGGGCGAGGAATCAGCGAGCGGATCGTTGTCGGCACGTCTGGCCAGGGCGATGATGAACGGCACGGTGAACGGCGCGAGCAGCAGATCGTAGAGCGCGGCCGTGAACAGCAGGCTGCCGATGCCCACATGGCGGGCGGCGGTGTCACCGACGAGGGCGCCGACGCCCGCGTAGAGCAGGGTCGAGCCGATGGCCGCGGCGACGACCACGACCATCGGGCCGAAGGCCGACCTGAGCTGGCCGTTGTCCGGCTTGGCGAGGCCGACGAGATAGCCGACGACGCACAGCACGAGGGCGTAGCGCCCGGCGGCGTGGTCGGCGGGCGGCGCGAGGTCCGCGAGCAGACCCGCGCCGAACCCGATGAACGCGCCGCCGACATGGCCGTACACGAGGGCGAGGCCGACGACGGTCAGGAGCACGAGGTCCGGCACGGCGCCGGGCAGTTGGAGACGGGCGAGTACGCACACCTGGACCACCAGGGCGACGATCACCAGGGGGGTGGCGAGCAGCAACCGGTTGAAGCGCATGGGATCCAGCTCCTACTGCTCGTCGATGCCGTTGGCGTCGGCCGGGGGCCCCGACGGCGTGGCCGTGACGGTGACGGTGGGCGTCGGCTTGGGCTTGGCCGGCTTGGACGGCAGCACCTCGTCGCGCGGATCGGTGCGCGGAGCCTGTACGACCACGCCCACGACGTCGAGCTTGGTGAATCCGACGTACGGCTTCACATAGATCGTCCGGGTCAGGTCGCCGCCGGACGGATCGACGCGGACCACCTGCCCCACGGGCACGCCGGGCACGAACGGCTTGTCGGCCTGGGACCCGAAGGTCACCAGACGGTCGCCCTTCTTGACATTGGCCTTGCCGTTGAGGAGCTGCACGCGCAGCGGCCGGTCACCCTGTCCGGAGGCGAAGCCGAGCTCGTCGGTGCGCTCCATGCGGGTGCCGACGGTGAAGTCGGGGTCGTTGGCGAGCAGGACGGTCGCGGTGTCGGGTCCTACGGTGGTCACGCGTCCCACGAGCCCGTCCCCGTTCAGAACGGTCATGTCGCGCTTGAGGCCGTCGTTGGCGCCGGAGTCGATCGTGACGGTCCAGGAGAACCCCTGGGCTGCTCCTATGGCGATGACCTGTGCCCCCTTGATGCCGTACTGCCCTGCGCCCGCCGTCTTCAGCATGGAGTCGAGCTGGCGGATCTTGCTTCGGTTGCGGTCGTCGCTGCCGAGCTTCGCCTTCAAGGCGGCGTTCTCGCGCTCCAGTTCACTGACGCGGTTGTGCCGCTCACCGGAGTCCTTGACGGCAGCTATGGCGTTGCCGATCGGGTCGACTGCGCTGGAGACGCCGTTCTCCACGGGGCCGAAGACCGTGGCGGCGGCCTGGCGGGCACCGTCGACCGGCGAGTCCTCCCCACCGCGGATGTCCACCGTGATCAGTGCGAACGCGATGGCGATCAGCAGCACCAGGAGCAGCCGGCTCTCTCGTGTGTCCCTCACGTGCGGCGGCCGTGCCTTCCTCAATCGGATTCTGCGGAAACCCTGAGGCATCGCAGGTTATGGGGAATTCTTACGCCTTGCCTATATATCAACGATCCGCCGTACGAAGTGGCAGGCACTCGTACGGCGGACGTCTCGCGTCAGGTCATCTGCGCGGCTGGGCGTCCAGCACCTGCTGGAGCGCCTCGAACTCCTCGACGCACTTGCCGGAGCCGAGCGCCACGCTGTCGAGGGGGTCCTCGGCGATGTGGATCGGCATGCCCGTCTCACGGCGCAGCCGCTCGTCGAGGCCGCGCAGCAGGGCGCCGCCGCCGGTGAGCACGATGCCCCGGTCCATGACGTCGCCCGACAGCTCGGGCGGGCACTTGTCCAGGGTCGTCTTGACGGCGTCGACGATCGCGTTGACCGGTTCCTCGATCGCCTTGCGCACCTCGGCGGCCGAGATGACGACGGTCTTCGGAAGTCCGGACACGAGGTCGCGCCCCCGGATTTCGGTGTGTTCGTCGGAGTCGAGGTCGTACGCGGAGCCAATCGTGATCTTGATCTGCTCGGCAGTCCGCTCACCAAGAAGCAGCGAGTACTCCTTCTTGATGTGCTGGATGATCGCGTTGTCCAGCTCGTCCCCGGCGACCCGGATGGACTGTGCTGTGACGATTCCGCCGAGCGAGATCACCGCGACCTCGGTGGTGCCGCCGCCGATGTCGACCACCATGTTGCCCGTGGCCTCGTGGACCGGGAGGCCGGAGCCGATGGCCGCGGCCATGGGCTCCTCGATGATGTGCACCTGGCGGGCACCGGCCTGCGAGGAGGCCTCGATGACCGCGCGGCGCTCGACACCGGTGATGCCGGAGGGCACACACACCACGACACGGGGGCGAGCGAGGTAGCGCCGCTTGTGGATCTTCAGGATGAAGTAGCGGAGCATGCGCTCGGTGATCTCGAAGTCGGCGATCACGCCGTCCTTCAGCGGTCGCACGGCGACGATGTTGCCCGGCGTGCGGCCGATCATCTTCTTGGCTTCGGCGCCGACAGCGAGGATGCCGCCGGTGTTGGTGTTGATCGCGACGACGGACGGCTCGTTGAGTACGATCCCGCGACCCCTGACGTACACCAGCGTGTTGGCGGTCCCGAGGTCGACAGCCATGTCACGGCCGATGAACGACATTGAGTTCCCCATCAGGATTCGTCTGGCCTTCCCAAGTGGAGCGTTTGATGGCTTGTTAGGTAGGCGAGGTGGGTGCGAGTGGCGTGGAGGCTTACATCGTAGTCTCGCCTGCACGACCACGGCGCGAGGGTCTTCGCCATTGTCAGCAGATGATTCCCCGCTCCGCTAATGGGGACGTGCCGACGGAGTGTCGCGTTCCCCCAATGGGGGCGCATATGCCAAAAGGCGGCCGAATTTCTCCGGCCGCCCCTGTTCAGCAGCGCTCCGCGACTGACGCAGTGTCAGAAAAAGAACTTCCCGGTCTCACGGACCGGACTACACCTGTCCAGGGAAGAAGATCTTCAGCTCGCGCTCGGCCGACTCCTCCGAGTCCGAGGCGTGGATCAGGTTCTCGCGGACGATGGTGCCGAAGTCGCCGCGGACGGAGCCCGGAGCGGCGGCGATCGGGTCGGTCGGACCGGCCAGCTGACGCACACCCTCGATGACCCGCTCGCCCTCGACGACGAGAGCCACCACGGGCCCGGACGCCATGAAGGCGACCAGCGGCTCGTAGAAGGGCTTGCCCTTGTGCTCGCCGTAGTGCTGCTCCAGGGTGTCCTGGTCCAGGTTCCGCAGCTCCAGCGCGCTGATCGTCCAGCCGGCCTTGCGCTCGATCCGGCCGATGATCTCGCCGACGAGACCGCGGCGGACGGCGTCGGGCTTGAGAAGGACAAGAGTGCGCTGACTCATGGTGCGGCTCCAAAATCTTCGTGGGATGTCCGCACGATACCGGGCACGGCTACGCGGTGTTACCTCCGGCCTCGGCCTGGGCCGCCCACCTGGCCTTGGCCTCGTCGATCCTGCGGCCGAAGTGGACGGAGGCCCACCAGAGCCCGGCGAAGCAGAGACCCAGGATGAACATCATCGGCACGACGAACCCGCTGGCGACGAGCGCCGCTTGAAGCACCCACCCCAGCTCGATGCCACCACGCCGCCCGAGCGCCCCGCACAGCAGCACGGACAGCAGCATGGCGACACCGCACACGCCCCACACGACCCCGCCCGAGAGGTCGGGGTCCTTCATGGCGACGAGTCCGGCGAAGCCGATGACGAAGAACTCGCCGATCAGGGTCGATGAACACAGCACGCGCACAGCGGATCAGCCCTTCCCCAACAGCAGCCGGGCCTCGCCGACAGTGATCACGGACCCGGTGACGAGCACGCCGCCGCCGGAGAACTCGCCCTCTTCCTCGGCCAGCGTGATGGCGGCCTCGAGGGCGTCGTCGAGGCGGGGCTCGACCTGCACGCGCTCGTCCCCGAAGACCTCGACCGCGATGGCGGCGAGCTCGTCGGCGTCCATCGCGCGATGGCTGGAGTTCTGCGTGACGACGACCTCGGCGAAGATCGGCTCGAAGGCCTCGAGCACCCCGCGCACGTTCTTGTCGCCGCTCGCTCCGACGACTCCCACCAGCCGGCTGAAGTCGAAGACCTCGCTGATGGCCTCGGCGGTGACGCGGGCGCCGGCCGGGTTGTGCGCGGCGTCGAGCACCACGGTGGGCGAACGCCTCACGACCTCGAGCCGGCCGGGCGACGTGGCGCCGGCGAAGGCCTGGCGGACGGTGTCCACATCGAGCAGCCGGGCCTGCTCGGAGCCGATCCCGAAGAAGGCCTCGACGGCGGCCAGCGCGACAGCCGCGTTGTGCGCCTGGTGGGCGCCGTGCAGCGGGAGGAAGATCCCGTCGTACTCGCCGCCGAGCCCGCGCAGGGTCAACAGCTGCCCGCCCACGGCGACCTGCCGGGAGACGACACCGAACTCGAGCCCTTCCCGGGCCACGGTGGCGTCCACCTCGACGGCCTTCTTCAGGAGCACCTGCGCGGCGTCGACGGGCTGCTGCGCCATGATCACCGTGGCGCCCTGCTTGATGATTCCGGCCTTCTCCTGGGCGATCTCGCCAGGGGTGGAGCCCAGCCGGTCCGTGTGGTCCAGATCGATGGGCGTCACGACGGCCACCGAAGCGTCGATCACATTGGTGGCATCCCAGCTGCCGCCCATTCCGACCTCGACGACGGCGGCATCGACCGGCGCGTCGGCGAAGGCGGCATACGCCATCCCCGTGAGCACCTCGAAAAAGGAAAGCCGGAATTCCTCTTTCTGGTCGACCATCTCCACATACGGGGCGATGTCCCGATAGGTCTCGATGAACCGCTCGTAGTCGATCGGCGCGCCGTCGAGACTGATGCGCTCGGTGATCGACTGGACGTGAGGCGACGTATAACGCCCGGTGCGCAGTTCGAAAGCGCCGAGAAGGGCCTCGATCATGCGGGCCGTGGACGTCTTGCCGTTCGTCCCCGTGATGTGGATCGAGGGATAGGCGCGCTGCGGGTCACCGAGCACGTCCATCAGAGCGGCGATACGCGAGACGGACGGCTCCAGTTTGGTCTCGCCCCACCGCCCCGCGAGCTCGGTCTCGACCTCTCGCAGGGCCTCGGCCACCTGGGGATCCTGCGGCCGCCCGGGCACGCCGTCCCCCTGCGGAGCACCCCCCTGCGTCCGGAGGGTACGGCTGCCGGCCTCGATCAGTGCCAGATCGGGGTCACGCTCGGTCTCGGCGTCCACGATGTCGTCGAAGCCGTCGGATTCGCCGCTGTCGCGCGGGGGGAGCTCACTCACACGAGCCAGTCTACGGAGAACCACCGACACAGCCCGGCCCCCACCCCACCCGGCAAGCCAGGGACTTTCGGCCCGTCCGTTTCAGGACCTTGGTCCATCCGGACCGCGGCATCACCCTGCAAACTTGGCGATCATGGACATAGGCATCGATCTCGGCACCGCCAACACTCTTCTCTACGTACGCGGCAAGGGGATCGTGCTCAACGAGCCGTCTGTGGTGGCGCGGAAACAGAACAGGACGACCGTCGCCGTCGGCACGGAAGCCAAAGAGACACTCGGCCGCACCCCGGGCTCCATCACCACGATCCGCCCCCTCCGCGACGGCGTGATCAGCGACTACGAGGCGGCGGAGGAGATGCTCCGCCACTTCGTGCGCATGGCGGTCCCGGGCCGCCGCCCCAGGACCCGCATGGTCATCTGCGTCCCGAGCGGAGTCACTCCGGTGGAGCGCCGGGCGATCGTCCACGCGGCACAACGAGCCGGAGCCCGGGCGGTCCACGTCATCGAGGAGCCCATGGCCGCGGCGATGGGCGCGGGCCTCCCGGTGGCCGAGGCGCGCGGCTCGATGGTCGTGGACATAGGCGGCGGCACCACGGAGGTGGCGGTGATCTCGCTGGGCGGCATCGTCACCGCCCAGTCCCTGCGCGTCGGGGGCGACCGCATGGACGAGGCGATCACGAACCACGTACGCAAGGCACACGGCCTGCTGATCGGCGAACGCACCGCGGAGGCCGTCAAACTGGCCATCGGCTCAGCGGCCCCGGCCGGGGACCTCTCCGAAACGGGCACCTTCACGGTGCGAGGCCGTCAAAGACTGGCCGGCCTCCCCCACACCGCGACCCTCACCACCCAAGAGATCCGGGAAGCCCTCGACTCCCCCGTCGAAGCGATCGTCTCGGCGCTCAGGGCAACCCTCGAGGAGTGCCCGCCGGAGCTCTCCGGCGACGTCATGGAGCATGGCATCGTGCTGACGGGCGGCGGCGCGCTGCTTCCGGGCCTGGACGTGCGCATGACGGAGGCGACAGGCATCCCGGTCTTCCCCGCGGAGGCCCCGCTGGACAGCGTGGCGCTGGGCTGCGGCAAGTGCGTGGAGGACTTCGACTCGCTCCAGCGCCTGCTGAAGGCCGCGTAAGTGGCCTGCGCCCAAGGGCGCGTGGCGGCCGGAAAGGGCTGACCCGAACCGGGGACGCCGGGAGACCCCCCGGCGCGGTGCGCCCCCGGCCCCGTACGGAGAAGGTCCAATCGGACCATGTGGTACGCACACAACCCCGGCCGCCGCGCACGCCAACTCCTGGGCGACGGCGCCGCCCTGCTGTGGACGGCGCTCTGGGCAGCGGTGGCGCTGGCCATGCACCGGCTGGTACAGCCGGCGTCCCCACCGGCCCCCCACCGCCCCCGTATCCCGCTTCTCGGCAGCTCGGTGGACGGAGCGCTGCGGGGCGTGGCGCACGCGGGCGACCGGATCGTGAGCGCGGCACCGGCACCGCAGGGCCCCGCGGCCGCACAGGCCCTCGCGGTCCTGGGCACGGCGGCGCTCTTCCTGATCCCGGTCGGCCTGATGCTCACGGTGTGGCTGCCCCGCCGCATCCGCTGGACGCGCCAGGCGGCGGCAGCGCAGGAGCTGGCGGGGACGGAGGACGGCCGTGAACTCCTGGCGCTGAGGGCGCTGTTGCGGCCGCTGGACGAACTGGCGGCGACGGCGGAACTGCTCCCGGCCGCGCCCCACGAGACCTCGGACCAGGACCTGGACGCGGACCTGGACCCGGACCCGGACTCGGACCTCGAACTGGACGTCCCCCCTGGCCCCGGCCCGGGCTCGCTGGCGAAGGGCTGGCGAGAGGCGGACCCGGTGGTGCTGGACGCGCTGGCGGACGCGGAGCTGCAACGCCTGGGGCTACGAACGTAAAGCCCCGCGCCACTACGGAAAACGCGAAGGCCCCCCGGAACCATGAGGATTCCGGGGGGCCTTCACCGCACTTCACGCACGACGGACGCATGCGAAGCGCGTCTCGCTTCGGACGCGTCAGCCACGTCAGGCCTGAGGCAACCGCTCCAACTGCTGCTGAATGCGGGCGATGTCCTCGTCCGCCTTGGCGAGGCGCCCACGGATCTTGTCGACGACGGCGTCCGGCGCCTTGGCGAGGAACGCCTCGTTGCCGAGCTTGCCCGTGGCCTGGGCCTTCTCCTTCTCGGCGGCTGCCAGATCCTTGGCGAGCCGCTTCCGCTCGGCCGCCACATCGATCGTGCCGGACAGGTCGAGCGCGACCTGCGCGCCGCCGACCGGCAAAGTGGCGGTCGCCGAGAAGTCGTCACCCTCGGGCTGCAGCCGCAGAAGCTGCCGGATGGCGGCCTCGTGCGGAGCGAGCGCGGTCCCGTCGAGGTCGAGCCGGGCCGGCACGCGCTGACCGGGCTGAAGACCCTGGTCGGCACGGAAGCGCCGGACCTCGGTGATGACCTGCTGGAGCGTCTCGATCTCGCTCTCGGCGGCAGGGTCACGGAAGCCGCTGTCCTTCGGCCACTCGGCGATCACGAGGGTCTCGCCACCGGTCAGCGTGGTCCAGAGCGTCTCGGTGACGAACGGGACGATCGGGTGCAGCAGACGCAGCGTCACATCGAGGACCTCGCCCAGGACACGACCCGAGACCTTCGCCTGCTCGCCGCCCTCGAAGAACGTCGTCTTCGACAGCTCGACGTACCAGTCGAAGACCTCGTCCCACGCGAAGTGGTAGAGGGCGTCGGAGAGCTTGGCGAACTGGAAGTCGTCGTAGAAAGCGTCGACTTCGGCGACGGTCTTGTTGAGCCGGGACAGGATCCAGCGGTCCGTCGCGGTCATCGCCTCGGGCGCCGGCAGCGGTCCCTCGACGGTCGCGCCGTTCATCAGCGCGAAGCGCGTCGCGTTCCAGATCTTGTTGGCGAAGTTACGGGAGGCCTTGACCCAGTCCTCGCCGATCGGCACGTCGGCACCCGGGTTGGCGCCGGTGGCCAGGGTGAAGCGCACGGCGTCGGAGCCGTACGCGTCCATCCAGTCGAGCGGGTCGACGGCGTTCGGGTTCGACTTCGACATCTTCTTGCCGAACTCGTCGCGGACGAGACCGGTGAGGGCGACGGTCTTGAAGGGGACCTGGTCCTCCATGGCGTACAGGCCGAACATCATCATCCGGACGACCCAGAAGAAGATGATGTCGTGGCCGGTCACCAGGACGTCGGTCGAGTAGAACTTCTCGAGGTCCGGGGTCTTCTCCGGCCAGCCGAGCGTGGAGAACGGCCACAGGCCGGAGGAGAACCAGGTGTCGAGGACGTCCTCGTCCTGGGTCCAGCCCTCGGCCTCCGTGCCGGGGATCGGGTCGTCGGGGCCGACGCACACGACCTCGCCGTCGGGCCCGTACCAGACGGGGATCCGGTGGCCCCACCACAACTGGCGCGAGATGCACCAGTCGTTGAGGTTGTCGACCCAGTCGAAGTACCGCTTCTCCATGTCCTTCGGGTGGAGCGCGACGCGCCCGTCACGGACCGCGTCACCGGCGGCCTGCGCGAGCGTGTCGACCTTGACCCACCACTGGAGGGACAGGCGCGGCTCGACAGTGGTCTTGCAGCGCGAGCAGTGGCCGACGGAGTGGACGTACGGACGCTTCTCGGCGACGACACGGCCCTGCTCGCGCATGGCGCCGACGATCGCGGAGCGCGCCTCGAAGCGGTCGAGACCCTGGAAGGGACCGTGCACGGTGATGACACCGCGCTCGTCCATGATCGTCATGGACTCCAGGTCGTGCCGCTGGCCGATCGCGAAGTCGTTCGGGTCGTGGGCGGGCGTCACCTTGACGGCGCCGGTGCCGAACTCGGGGTCGACGTGCGTGTCGGCGACGACCGGGATGGTCCGGTCGGTGAGCGGCAGCTTGATGCGCTTGCCGATCAGGTGCGCGTACCGCTCGTCGTCGGGGTGCACCGCGACGGCGGTGTCGCCGAGCATGGTCTCGACGCGGGTCGTGGCGACGACCACCGTCTCGTCGCCCTCGCCGTACTTGAGCGAGACGAGCTCGCCGTCGTCGTCCTGGTAGTCGACCTCGATGTCCGAGATCGCCGTCAGACAGCGCGGGCACCAGTTGATGATGCGCTCGGCGCGGTAGATGAGCCCGTCGTCGTACAGGTTCTTGAAGATGGTCTGGACGGCCTTCGACAGGCCCTCGTCCATCGTGAAGCGCTCGCGCGACCAGTCGAGGCCCGCGCCGAGGCGGCGCAGCTGGCCGAGGATCCGGCCGCCGTACTCGTCCTTCCACTGCCACACGCGGTCGGTGAACGCCTCACGGCCCAGGTCCTGGCGGGACTTGCCCTCCTCGGCGAGCTGCTGCTCAACCTTGTTCTGGGTCGCGATGCCGGCGTGGTCCATGCCGGGCAGCCACAGCGTCTCGTAGCCCTGCATGCGCTTGCGGCGCGTGAGGGCGTCCATGAGCGTGACCTGGAAGGCGTGGCCCAGGTGGAGCGCGCCCGTGACGTTCGGCGGGGGGATGACGATCGTGTACGGCTCCTTCTCGCTGTTCGCGTCAGCGGTGAAGTAACCCCGGTCTACCCAGCGCTCGTACAGCGCCCCCTCTACCTCGGCCGGCGCGTACTGGGTCGGCAGTTCGGTGGTGGGCGCTGGATTCTGCTGCTGAGTGTTCTCGGTCACGGGCCCAGTTTAGAGGCGCGGCAGGGGTGCCCCGAAACCGGATTCCCGTGCGACGCGGCGGCCGCCCCGGCCATGTGGCACAACCTTTCAACAACATGGCACCGATCCGACTCTGGGTTCCCCACGCACGGTCACCTTCCGCCAGGATGTTCGGAACGCATAAGCATCGGGAGGGAACCCCAGAAATGAGCTACAACCAGCCGGGCCCGTACGGCGGGCAGCAGCCTCAGCAGCCCGGACCCTACGGCCAGCCGCAGCCGGGCCCCTACGGCCAGCAGCCCCCGGCCGCGCCCCAGCCCGGCTACGGCTACCCGCAGCAGGCCCCGCAGGGCGTCCCGCCGCAGCAGCCCCCCTACGGCCAGCCGCAGCAGCCGTACGGCCAGCCGGGCGGCTACAGCCAGCCCCAGCAGCCCGGCCCCTACGGGCAGCACCCCCAGGCCCCCTACGGCCAGGTCCCCCCGCCCCCCGGCCCGCCCCAGGGCGGCAAGAAGAAGACGGGCCTGATCATCGGCGCGGTGGCCGTGGTCGCCGCGATCGGCGTGGGCGCGTACTTCGTCTTCGGCGGTGGCGGCTCGTCCGTGGCCGACGACGGCCCCCACAAGCTGACGACGCCGGCGACGGTGCTCGGGGAGTACAAGAAGGCCGCGAGCGGCGACGACTCCAGCATGAGCGACAAGGACGTCAAGGACGCCGAGAAGAACGGCGTCAAGAACGCCCAGGGCGTCGGCGCGGAGTACCAGGCCGGCGACACCAAGACGAACCCGCTCGCGGTCAAGTACCTGAAGTTCATGGGCGTGTACGGCGAGATCTCCGACCCGGAGAAGGTCGTCGACGGGATGTTCGCCGAGATGAAGGCGAAGTCTTCGTCGGACAACTCCGACACCGGTGAGCTGGTCGGCAGCCCGCAGAGCTTCGACTCCGACGGCGCGGTACTGAAGTGCCAGGAGACGAAGATCAAGAACGACACGCCCAGCAGCGGCGAGACCTCCTCCGCCCCCAAGGAGATGTCGATGCCGATCTGCATCTGGGGTGACCACAGCACCCTCGGCATCGTCATCCCCGTCGATCTCGCGACGGCCATGACGGGCAAGAGCGCGGATCTGCAGAGCGCCGCCGACACGTCGACCAAGCTCCGCGGCGAGGTCCGCGTCAAGTCCTGACCTCGCCCGGCACCTCAGGCACGGCATGAAAGAAGGGCCCCGGTCACCCGACCGGGGCCCTTCCCATGTCTCACGTACGCGCTACGCCGACTTCTGCTCTCCGCTGCCCGAGCCGCGGACGTCGCGAGGGATCAGTGTCGGGTTCACGTTCGAGAGGACGACCTCTGCCGTGATGACGACGCGGGCCACGTCCTTGCGGGAGGGGACCTCGTACATCACCGACTGGAGGACTTCCTCCATGATCGCGCGCAGGCCGCGCGCGCCGGTGCGGCGCAGGATGGCCTGGTCGGCGATGGCCTCCAGGGCCTCGCGCTCGAAGTCCAGCTCCACGCCGTCGAGTTCGAAGAGGCGCTGGTACTGCTTCACCAGGGCGTTGCGCGGCTCCAGGAGGATCTGGAGAAGCGCCTCGCGGTCCAGGTTGTGGACCGAGGTGATGACGGGGAGACGGCCGATGAACTCGGGGATCATCCCGAACTTCACCAGGTCCTCCGGCATGACCTCCTGGAACTGGTCCTTCTCCTCCAGCTCGCGCTTGGAGTGGATCGTCGCGCCGAAGCCGATGCCCTTGGCACCCGCCCGCGACTCGATGATCTTCTCCAGGCCGGCGAACGCGCCGCCCACGATGAACAGCACGTTCGTCGTGTCGATCTGGATGAACTCCTGATGGGGGTGCTTGCGGCCGCCCTGGGGCGGGACGGAAGCCGTGGTCCCCTCGAGGATCTTGAGCAGGGCCTGCTGGACGCCCTCACCGGACACATCGCGCGTGATCGACGGGTTCTCGCTCTTACGGGCGACCTTGTCGATCTCGTCGATGTAGATGATCCCGGTCTCGGCCTTCTTGACGTCGTAGTCGGCCGCCTGGATCAGCTTCAGGAGGATGTTCTCGACGTCCTCGCCCACATAGCCGGCCTCCGTGAGCGCCGTCGCGTCGGCGATGGCGAACGGAACGTTCAGCATGCGGGCCAGGGTCTGGGCCAGGAGGGTCTTGCCCGAGCCCGTGGGGCCCAGGAGCAGGATGTTGGACTTCGACAGCTCGATCGCGTCGTCGCGTCCCTGGGCTCCGCCGTTCTCACCGGCCTGGACCCGCTTGTAATGGTTGTACACAGCGACCGAGAGGGCTTTCTTCGCGGCCTCCTGGCCGACGACATAGCCCTCGAGGAACTCGTAGATCTCGCGAGGCTTGGGAAGTTCTTCCCAGCGGACCTCGCTCGTCTCCGCGAGCTCTTCCTCGATGATCTCGTTGCAGAGGTCGATGCACTCGTCGCAGATGTACACACCGGGGCCTGCGATGAGCTTCTTGACCTGCTTCTGGCTCTTTCCGCAGAACGAGCACTTGAGCAGATCGCCGCCGTCACCGATGCGTGCCACGAGGTGCTTCCCCTTCGCCTGGGAGACGCTCGCGTAAGCGACTCCTGGTGCCTGTATCCGACGGTACCTTGCCGGGCCCCCCGTTCGGGCCCCCCTTGGCACGGTTCACTTCTACGTGAAGCGTGCCAAGGAGCGGCAGACGATACAGCGCTGCGTCACGCGGCCGCGGAGTTGTTCATCTTCCGGGTGGAGATGATCTGGTCGATCAGGCCGTACGCCAGGGCGTCCTCGGCCGTCAGGATCTTGTCACGCTCGATGTCGTCGCGGATCTTCTCGATCGGCGTCGTGGAGTGCTTGGCCAGCATCTCCTCGAGCTGCTCACGCATCCGGAGGATCTCGTTCGCGGCGATCTCCAGGTCGGAGAGCTGCTCACGGCCGGTGCCGCCGGAGGGCTGGTGGATCAGGACGCGGGCGTTCGGCAGCGCCATGCGCTTGCCCGGCGTACCGGCCGCGAGGAGCACGGCGGCCGCGGAGGACGCCTGGCCCATGCAGACCGTCTGGATGTCCGGCTTCACGAACTGCATCGTGTCGTAGATGGCCGTGAGCGCCGTGAAGGAGCCGCCGGGGCTGTTGATGTAGATGGAGATGTCGCGGTCCGGGTCCATCGACTCCAGGCACAGGAGCTGCGCCATGACGTCGTTGGCGGACGCGTCGTCGATCTGCACGCCGAGGAAGATCACGCGCTCCTCGAAGAGCTTCGCGTACGGGTCGTACTCACGCACGCCCTGCGAGGTGCGCTCGACGAAGCGCGGGATCACGTAGCGGTTGTCGACCTGCGGGCCGGTGTACAGACCGCTGCCGGGGATGTTGTTCATGGTCGGTGTTCCGTCCTTGTGAGGTGGGCTTGGATGACCGCGTAACCGGGGTTTCAGGCCCCGGTGCCGCCGCCGCCCGGAACACCCGTAGCGGCACTGATGATCTCGTCGATGAGGCCGTACTCCTTGGCCTCGTCGGCGGTGTACCAGCGGTCGCGGTCACCGTCACGGATGATCGTCTCGACGGTCTGCCCGGAGTGCCGGGCGGTGATCTCCGCCATGCGCTTCTTGGTGCGCAGCAGGTACTCGGCCTGGATCTTGACGTCCGAAGCCGTACCGCCGATGCCGGCGGAGCCCTGGTGCATCAGGATGTCCGTGTTCGGAAGCGCGAAGCGCTTGCCCGGAGTACCGCCGGTCAGCAGGAACTGGCCCATGGAGGCGGCCATGCCCATGCCGATGGTGACGACGTCGTTCTGGATGTACTGCATGGTGTCGTAGACCGCCATGCCGGCCGTCACCGAGCCGCCAGGGCTGTTGATGTAGAGGTAGATGTCCTTGTCCTGGTCGGCAGCGGCCAGGAGGAGCATCTGGGCAGTGATCTTGTTGGCGATCTCGTCGTCGACCTGCTGGCCCAGGAAGATGATGCGGTCGTTGAGCAGTCGGCTGTAGACCTGGTCGCCGAGGCCACCACCGAGGGACGGCTCACCGGCGGCGGAAGGCATCAGATTCGTCACGTATCCACCTGCTCGTCTCTGACGGCAACGCGCCGTCTCGCGTCTTATGCGGAGGGCCTGGGGCCCACACCTGCGCACCGCCCTTCGGCGGCGGCTGCGGGGACTCATCTGCCCTCGTATTCATGGACCCTAACGCGCGGGTCGCTTCGGTGAATCCCGCAAGGGGAACTGTTCGCTGTGAGCGCATGTCGCACCCGGCGCCGCAGGTACGACTGGGCCCCGGGACGGTGTCGTCCCGGGGCCCAGCCACGCAGATGAGATCAGACCGAGGCTCAGGCCTCGTTCTTGTCCTCGGCCTCGGCGGAGGCGTCCGCCTCGACGGTCTCGCCGGCGGCGGCCGACTCGTCCTCGTCGTCCTCGAGGTCGACGATCTCGCCGTTCGTGTCCTTGACCGTGGCGGCCTCGACGACGACCGCGAGGGCCTTGCCGCGGGCGACCTCGCCGACCAGCATCGGGACCTGGCCGCCTTCGACGACGGCCTGGGCGAACTGGTCGGGGGACATGCCGGAGGACTGCGCGCGCCGCATGAGGTGCTCGGTGAGCTCCTCCTGGTTGACGTTCAGCTTCTCCTTGTTGACGAGCTCGTCGAGGACGAACTGCGTCTTGATGCCCTTGACGGCCTGCTCGGCGGTCTCGGCGTCGAACTCCTCGACCGTCTTGCCCTGGATCTCGAGGTACTTCTCGAGGTCGAGGCCCATCTGGCCGAGCTGGTGGTGCTCGAGGTTGTGCTTGCGGGTCTTGACCTCGTCCTCGAGCAGCTTCTCGGGAACGGGGACCTCGACCAGCTCGAGCAGCTTCTCCAGGACGCGCTCCTGGGCCTGCGTGGCCTGGTCGTACTGCTTCATGTTCTCGAGGCGCTTGCGGCTGTCGGCCTTCAGCTCGTCGAGGGTGTCGAACTCGGAGGCGAGCTGCGCGAACTCGTCGTCCAGGGACGGCAGTTCACGGGCGGCGACCTGGGTGACCTTGACGGTGACCTCGGCCTCCTTGCCCTCGGCGGAGCCGCCCTTGAGCTCGGAGGTGAAGGTGGCCTCGCCACCGGCCTCCAGGCCCTTCACGGCCTCGTCGATGCCCTCGAGGAGCTCGCCCGAGCCGATCGTGTACGAGACGCCGGAGGCAACGCCGTCCTCGAGCACCTCGCCGTCGACCTTGGCCTCGAGGTCGATCGTGACGACGTCGCCGTCCTCGGCGGCCCGCTCGACCGGGGAGGTGGAGGCGAAGCGCTCACGGAGCTGCTCCACCGACTTGTCCACGTCCTCGTCGCTGACCTCGATGGCGTCGACCTCGACCTCGATGCCGGAGTAGTCCGGGATCTCGATCTCGGGACGGACGTCGACCTCGGCGGTGAAGTTCAGCGTCTCGCCGTCCTTCAGCTCCGTGATGTCGACCTCGGGCTGGCCCAGCACGTTGAGCTCGGCCTCGTTGACCGCTTCGGTGTAGAACTTCGGAAGCGCGTCGTTGACGGCCTCCTCAAGCACAGCACCGCGGCCGAACCGCTGGTCGATGACGCGGGCAGGGATCTTGCCCTTGCGGAAGCCCTTCACCGTGACCTGCTGGTTGATCTTCTTGTACGCCGCGTCGAGGCTGTCCTTGAGCTCCTCGAAGGGCACCTCGATGCTGAGCCGAACCCGGGTCGGGTTCAGGGTCTCCACGGCGCTCTTCACGGTTCGGTCTCCTTGGGGGCTGACTTCTGGGTTCCTGCCCGGTTAAGAGACACACGGGCACGCAGCTTGCATAGTAACGGCAAGCCGGAGCCGACCCACAACGCGATCTTGAGGGGGCGTTTACCGCTTGAGACGCTGCTGTTGCGACGCTGGTCGGGGTGGCGGGATTTGAACCCACGGCCTTCCGCTCCCAAAGCGGACGCGCTACCAAGCTGCGCCACACCCCGTCGGTGCGACACGTAGGGTACATGCACGCGGCCGTTGCGGCTCCCGCATTGCGAGTGGTGTGAATGCGGTGTGCGACGAGGGGGTCCGACCCGCTACGATGCTTCCCGTTGCCGCGGTCACCGACCTGCGGCGCAAGCTGTGCGGGCGTAGCTCAATGGTAGAGCCCTAGTCTTCCAAACTAGCTACGCGGGTTCGATTCCCGTCGCCCGCTCTTGTGGCCCCGGGCCCGGTTCTCACGAACCGGGCCCGGGGTTTTTTCATGTCCTGGGCCGGACAGCCTCCCGAGCGGTCAGAACTGGATCGAGTTGATCGTGTCCGCTATCGAGTTCAGGAACCTCTGGATGTCGTCGGCCATTCCGGTCGAGGCCAGGAAGAACCCGAACAGGACCGCCACGACGGCAGGCCCGGCCTTGATCGACCCTCCCCGGATCAGCACCACGAGAATGATCGCCAACAGCAGTACGACTGACAGCGAAATGGCCACACTGATCACACCCTAGGTCGGTCCGCACTCCCGGCCCGGGGGGTACGACCCCGCACACCCCCGCCAGAACCATCGTGCCACCAACACGGCCCCCGTATGCGGCGGGTGACGCATCGTCGGCCACTCCCGTGCGACGGCGTGCCGGCCGCACACCCTTGGGGCACATGATCAGCGGGTGCCCCCCGGGCAATTTCGCGGGTTCCCGCGGCCGGCAATTCGGCCTGATCGTTTCCATGCACACACAGCATGTCCACATCGTGGGCACGTGGGATCACGCATGCGTTGTTCGCCGCGAATTCGAATTGTCGCGGGGGCCACATCCAGGACGGTCGAGTCCGGCCGATATGCACTATTTAATCAGGATGAGAATGGTCATAACGGACTCATATGGATGCCTCCCGAAGTCCCTCCTGAAGACCTGCGAAAACTTCGCCATCGCTATGACGACTTCTCCGAATCGGGGGTACTCGGGCGGTAAGGAGGATTTGACTTGAGGGTTTTACGAAATACCGAGGGCGCCGCTAAGGTGCCTCAGATGTTCCGCGCTGCCCCCACCCGAGCCCCGCTCCCTGCGGCACAGACGGCCCCCGCCCATCAGCCACCGAATACGGCAGCCGCTCCCCCCACACCGGCCGCCAAGCCCGCGAAACAGCGGGACGCGTTCTTCGACAACGCCAAGTACCTGGCCATCGTGCTGGTCGCGATGGGCCACTCCTGGGAACCGCTGACGGATCACAGCCGCGTCGCCGAGGCGCTCTACATGACCGTCTACACGTTCCACATGCCGGCGTTCATCGTGATCTCCGGCTACTTCTCCCGCAGCTTCGACATGCGGCCCGACCGGCTCCGGCGGCTCATCACCGGGGTCGCGGTGCCGTACGTGATCTTCGAGGTCGCCTACACCTTCTTCAAGCGCTGGGCGGACAACGATCCGACGCAGCCGTTCAGCCTGCTCGACCCCTGGTACCTGACCTG
This sequence comes from Streptomyces longhuiensis, assembly GCF_020616555.1. NCBI lineage: Bacteria > Bacillati > Actinomycetota > Actinomycetes > Kitasatosporales > Streptomycetaceae > Streptomyces > Streptomyces longhuiensis. The sequence goes on from NZ_CP085173.1 coordinate 3,673,313, forward strand.
GTTCCTGGTCGCCCTGTTCGTGTGGCGGCTCACCACCCCGCTGTGGAAGATCGTCCGCTGGCCGGTGCCGCTCGCCGTCGCCATCGCCGTACTCGCCTCCGTCTCCCCCGACATCGGCGACGACCTCGATCTCCAGCGTGTACTGCAGTTCCTCCCCTTCTTCGTGGTCGGCCTGTTCCTGAAGCCCGAGCACTTCCAGCTGGTGCGCCGGCGTGAGGTGCGGATCCTGTCCGTGCCGATCTTCGCGGCGGCCCTGGTGCTGGCCTACTGGGCCGCTCCGCGGATGACGTCGGCGTGGTTCTACCACCGCGACAGCGCGCAGGAGCTGGGCGCGCCGTGGTGGGCCGGAGCCGTGATGACGTTCGCGCTCTTCGGCTGCTCGGTCGTCCTCACCGCGTGCTTCTTCGCCTGGGTGCCGCGGCGGAAGATGTGGTTCACCGTGCTGGGCGCGGGGACGCTGTACGGCTACCTGCTGCACGGCTTCATCGCGAAGGGCTCCCGTTTCTGGGGCTGGTTCGACGACTACGCCTGGCTGCACAAGCCGCTGGGCGAGGTGTTCGTGACGGTCGTCGCGGCCTCCCTGATCACGGTCCTGTGCACTCCCCCGGTCCAGCGGATCTTCCGGTTCGCGATGGAACCGAAGATGGAGTGGGCGTTCAAGAAGGACGCGGCCCAGGTGGCGCGGGATCGTGGGCGGGTCCGGGCGTAGTCCGGTATCACTCGCTCAGGCCCAACAGGGCCCGCATCCCCGCGTACTTCTTTGCCAGGCGGTCTCTGGTCGCCGTGTCCAGGACCGCCAGACGGGCGGGGTTCGCGTTGTGGGCCAGGTCCGACTCCTTCACCAGCAGCGCGCCAGGAGTGGCCAGAATTCGTTGTGCGTAGGCCTCCTGAGGCTCTCCGGAGCGCTTGGTGAGGGCGAGGACGACGGCCTTCGTGCGGTCCGTGAGGTCCGCCGCGGCCAGCCACTGCGGTGAGAGCGCGTCGTCCTCGATCGCGTCGTGGAGCCAGGCCGCCGCGATCTGCTCGTCGTCGCCGCCCCGGGCGCGTACACCTTCGGCGACCGCCTCCAGGTGTTCCGCGTAGGGGCGCCCGGCCTTGTCCGTCTGGGTGGCGTGGGCCCTGCGTGCCAGGGCCTCCACCTCGGCGAGGGTCAGCATGCGGCCGACCCTACGGCCTGCGCAGGGCCGCCCGGGCCGGGAGCGCGGTCGCGGCCAGACCGAGGAGCAGGACGGACCCGGCGAAGGAGCCGTACACGAGCGGCGGGATGTACGGGGACTGCCCCGTCAGGCCGTTCATCATCGGCACCAGGGTGGCGACGGCGATGCCCGTGCCGAGCCCGATGCCGGCGAGGGCGACCAGGAGCGCCTCCCAGCGGATCATGCGCATGACCTGGCGGTGGGTGGAGCCGATCAGGCGGAGCGTGCCGAGTTCGCGGCGCCGGTCGAGGACCGTCATGACGAGGGTGTTGACGGCGGCCACGGCGGCGAATCCGCCCAGGACCGCGGCCATCACCGTGTTCGCCCAGGCGTTGAGCTCACGGTCGAGGGACTGGGCCGTGGTGTAGTCGCCACGGTCCAGAGCCGTCCCGAGCGGGGCCAGGGAGTCCGGCGTGCCGCCCTTCGTCCACAGCTCCGTGTCGAACGACGTGGTGACGTGGCCCGCCAGGTCGGCCCGGGGCAGCGTCACCTCGGAGAGGCCGAGGCCCCTGCCGTACGTCGCCGCGACCTCGGGGGTCGCCTTGGTGCCGTCGGGCAGGCGGATCTCCAGTCGGTCGCCGACGGAGACATGGGCGGTCCTGGCGAGGTTCGCGTCGAGGGCGATCCGCCCGGGGCGCAGGGTGAGGATGCCGTCCTGTACGTCGAGGTCCTGGACGCGGGCGAGGTCGCGCGCCGTGCCGGTGACGCCCTGGGTGGACGCCGACTCCAGCCAGCGGTCGCCGCCGGACCCGGCCGGGACGAGGACGGACGTCTTGAGGAGGCCGACGGCCGAGGTCACTCCGGGGGTGTGCGCCGCCTGCCGTACGGCGTCGGGGGCGAGGCCCGCGTCGGAGGTGACGATGTGGTCGGCGGTGATGCCGGCCTGCTGCTGGTCGCTCGCGGCCCGGTCCTCACTCGTGTGCATGAAGACGAGGACCGAGGAGAACGCCATGGCGAGGACGATCGGCGTGATCGCCGAGGCCAGACGGCGCGCGTTCGTACGGGAGTTGGCGGCGGCGAGGTTCGCGGAGGCGCCCGCCGTGCGCAGCGGCAGCCCGAACAGGGCGGCGCAGGCGCGGGCCACGAGGGGGCCGAGCAGGGCGACCGCGAGCATGAACAGCATGACGACGCCGAGCGCCGCGTTGGCCGCGTCCTCGCCGGTGGCGGAGGCGGCGAGCCCGGCACACACGGCGCCGCCGACGGCCGCCGCGATACCCAGCGGCGTACGGATCCAGCCCACCCGCAGCCGCTCGGTGGACGCCTCGGACAGGGCCTGGCCAGGCTTCATGCGCGAGGGGCGGCGGGCCGCCATGTACCCGGCGGCGAGCGCGGTGAGCAGGGCGGTGCCGACGGCGGCGAGCAGCGGGATGTACGAGACGGAGAGGTCGACGGGCTGCGGGATCGCGCCCCTCTCCTTGAGCTGGCCGAACCACCAGCGGGCGAGCCCGATGCCGGGCAGACAGCCGACGGCGCCCGCGAGCGGGGCGACGAGGAGGGTCTCGGTGGCGATGGAGCGGCGGATCTGGCGGGGCGTCGTGCCGATGGCGCGCAGCAGGGCGAACTCGCGGGCGCGCTGGCCGACGGAGAGGGCGACGGTGCCGGCGGCGGTGAACGCGGCGACGGTGGCGGCGATCCCGCCGAAGGATCCGCCGAGCCCGGTGAGGAGTTCCTTGGCCTCGGCGAGCGAGCCGTCCTCGGCGGCGCCGCGGTCGTCGCCGGTGTGGACGTCGGCCTCGGCGCCGAGCACGTGGGCGACCTGGGCCTTGAGGGTGCCGTCGGTGACTCCGTCCTTGGGGAGTACGGCGACGGCGTCGATGCGGCCGGGGTGTCCCGAGACGCGTACGGCTTCGGAGTCGGCGAGCCAGGCGGTGGGATGCGGCTGTGTGGCGGTGGTCCCGGAGACGCGGTAGGTGCGGGGGCCTTCCGGGGCGGTGAGGGTGACGTGGTCGCCGACGGAGGCCGCCGTGCCGGCGAGGACGACTTCGCCGGGGTGCGGGGCGCGGCCCGCGGTGAGCTTCTCGCCGGTGAAGGCGGTGGAGCCCCAGTTGTGGGCGGTGACCGGCTTCCTGTCCCGCTGTACGGGGAAGGTGAGGTCGGCTACGGCGGTGCGCGCGCCCGGGGCCGAAGCGGCCTTCGCCACCAGGGAGTTGTCGAGGAGCGCGCGGTCGGGCACCTGGACGGACTCGTCCTGGCGGTCCTCGCCGGAGCCGGTGACGAAGTGGGCGCGCTGGTCGGCGGCGGCGACGACGGGGGCGCCCGCGTAGCGCCCGGGCGGGACGGAGGCGCGTACGCCGGTCTCCAGGAGGATGCCGCAGGCCGAGACGATCATCGCGGCCATCATCAGGGCGACGAAGGTGCCGACGAAGGCCGCGGGCTTGAAGCGGACGGCGGCGCGGGCGAGGCCGTTGGGGACCATCAGGCGGCCACTCCCGCGTAGGCGGGGGCCGTCAGGGTCGTCATGCGGGCGGCGATCGTCTGCGCGGACGCGCCCTGCAGCTGGTCGACGATCCGGCCGTCGGCGAGGAACAGGACGCGGTCGGCACAGGCCGCTGCGGCCGGGTCGTGCGTGACCATGACGACGGTGGCGCCCATGCCGTCGACGGCCGTGCGCAGAAGTCCCAGGATGTCGGCGGCCGTTGTCGTGTCGAGGGCTCCGGTGGGCTCGTCGGCGAAGACGACGTCGGGGCGGGTGATCAGGGCGCGGGCGATGGCGACGCGCTGCTGCTGGCCGCCGGAGAGCTGGCCCGGACGCCGCTTGCCCTTGTCGCCCAGGCCGACCTGGGCGAGGACCTCGGCGGCGCGGCGCCGGTCGGGGCGCCGGCCCGCGAGGCGCATGGGCAGGACGACGTTCTGCTCGACGGTGAGCGAGGGCAGCAGGTTGAAGGCCTGGAAGACGAAGCCGAGGCGGGTGCGACGCAGGGCGGTGAGCTTGTTCTCGCTCATGCCGGTGATGAGGGTGCCGCCGAGGTGGACGGTGCCGTCGGTGGGGCGGTCGAGGCCGGCCGCGCACTGGAGGAACGTGGACTTGCCGGAGCCGGAGGGGCCCATGACGGCGGTGAAGCTGCCGCGGGGCAGGGCGAGGTCGATGCCGCGCAGGGCGTGCACGGCGCCGCCACCGCGGCCGTACTGACGGCGGACGCCGCGCAGTTCGACAGCCCACCTGTCGTCGTCACGCGGTGCCTCGTCGTGCCGCTTCTTGCGCAGGCCCATGGTCGCCCTCTCGTACATGCCGGATTCGATGTCTCGAACGTACGGATTCGGGGGTCTTCCCGGCCATGAGGGCCGCTGGCGAAACGGGGGTGGGGAGAACCCCACCCCGCGTCACCGGAAATGGTTTGGTAAGCTAACTATTGACGCGTTCTTGACCTTCTCTTGACCTGAGCCGGTCATTCGACCAAGCCAAGACCGGAAGGAACGGACCCATCGGACATGCGGACACCCTGATAGCCATGGGCGGCGCCTTTCTCGCCGCCGCCGTCCTCGCCCGCCTCGGCGGACGCATCGGACTCCCCACCATCCCCCTGTTCATCCTGGCCGGGATCCTCCTCGGCCCCCACACCCCCGGCATCGTGCTGGTCTCCGACCCGCACGACCTGGAGATGCTCTCCGCGCTCGGCCTGGTCCTGCTGCTCTTCTACCTGGGCCTCGAGTTCCATCTGGACGACCTCAAGACCGGCGGCCGGAAGATGGCCGTCGCCGGCGGGACGTACCTCGCGCTGAACGTCGGCGCGGGCCTCGGCTTCGGATTCGCCCTCGGTTGGGGCCTCTCCGAGGCTCTGGTCCTCGCCGGGGTCCTCGGCATCTCCTCGTCGGCGATCGTCACGAAGGTGCTGGTCGACACCGGGCGCCTCGGCAATCCGGAGACCAAGCCGATCCTCGGGATCATCGTCGTCGAGGACATCTTCCTGGCCCTCTACCTGGCCGCGCTCCAGCCGATCCTGTCCGGCGCGGACAGCCTGGCCTCGGCGGTCATGGACGGCGGCAAGGCCTTCGGCTTCCTCCTGCTGCTCGCGCTCGCGGCGCGCTTCGGCACCCGCATCGTGGGCCAACTCTTCAACACCAAGGACGACGAGCTCCTCGTCATCTCCTTCCTCGGCGCGGCCGTGTTCGTCGCCGGGGTCTCCGAGTGGTTCGGGGTCGCGGACGCGATCGGCGCGTTCATGGTCGGCCTGATGCTCGGCTCCACCACCTCCGGCGAGCGCATCCGCAAGCTCGTGCACCCTTTGCGGGACGCGTTCGGGGCGATCTTCTTCTTCGCGTTCGGCCTCTCCATCGACCCGGGCGACCTGCCGACGGTGCTGTGGCCGGTCCTCGCGGCCGTCGCCGTGACGCTGGTGATGAACGTGCTGGCGGGACTCGGCGCGGCACGCGTGTACGGGTTCGGGCCCGGCCCCGCCGCGAACATCTCCACGACGCTGCTCGCCCGGGGCGAGTTCGCCCTGATCCTCGCCACGATGGCGGCGGGCGCGGGCCTGGACGAGCGGCTGTCGCCGTTCATCGCGGGCTACGTGCTCCTGCTCGCGGTCCTCGGGCCGATGGCGGCGGGCCGCTCGGAGTGGCTCGCGCGTCGCCTTCCAGGGGGGCGGGGGAACGGGGCACCCCTCGAGGAACGGGTGGGCGCCGGGGTGTGACGGATGCGCGCCGTGGGGGCGAGCCTTCGTTGCCGGATGCGGGTCTTCTGTGGCTGGTCGCGCCGTTCCCCGCGCCCCTGAGGGCGGGCGGCTTTGCCGCACCCCTTCAGCGCACAGGCGGAGCCGTCAGGCGTCGCGGCAGATCAGCAGCAGCGCGCGGTCGTCGTTGACGTCCTTGGCCACCGCCTCGATGAGGTGCCAGGCCGCGCCGTGGAAGCCGCCCGACACGTAGCGGTCCGCCTCCCCGGTGAGGCGGTCGATGCCCTCGGTGATGTCGCGGTCGGACGTCTCGACCAGGCCGTCCGTGAAGAGCATCAGGACGTCGCCGGGGCGCAGGGAGCCCTTGGTCGAGTCGAACTGCGCGCCGTCGTAGACGCCGAGGAGCGGGCCCTCCGCGGCCTTCTCCTCCCAGCGTCCGCTGCCCGCGCTGAGCTGGAGGCCCGGCGGGTGGCCCGCCGAGAAGAGTTCGTAGTCGCCCGACTCCAGGTCGAGGACGAGGTGGATGGACGTGGCGAAGCCCTCGTCCCAGTCCTGGCGGAGCAGATAGCCGTTGGCGGCCGGCAGGAAGGCGTGCGGCGGCAGGGAGCCGAGCAGTCCGCCGAAGGCTCCGGACAGGAGCAGCGCCCGCGACCCCGCGTCCATGCCCTTGCCCGATACGTCGGTGAGGACCGCCTCCAGCGTGCGGCCGCCGTTCGTACGGGCCGCGACGACGAAGTCTCCGGAGAAGGACTGGCCGCCGGCCGGGCGCAGTGCCATCTCCCGGTGCCAGCCCATGGGCAGCTGCGGCAACTTGCTCTGTACGCGGATGCGTTCACGCAGGTCGAACAGCATCGTGCCGCCGCGCCGCCAGGGCACGCCGACCCGGCTGCGGAACTGGGCTATGAGCAGGCCGAAGAAGCCGCAGGCGGCGACGGCCAGGACGGTGCCGGGGGTGACCCGGGCGGCGCCCTCCGCGTACGGGCCGAGGCTGACCGACTCCACGATGAGCGCCGCGGCGGCCGCCGCGTACAGGCCGAGGAGGCTGGCCGGGCGCAGCAGCAGACCGCCCGCCACGATCGGCAGGACGAGCGCCGTCGGGGAGCACCAGACCGAGTTGAGGAGGGTGCCGCAGGCGATGACCGGGACCGTGAGGAGCAGGGCCACCAGCGCGACCCAGTCGGAACCGTCGCCGCGGAAGTAGTCGACACCCGATCTGCGCATGCCGATGCGAGCCCGGTGCAGTCTCATCTTCATCCGGGCCGGAAACGTCTCGGCTTGCGCGCGTCGTCCTGCCATTGCTCGTGGACCTTATCCATCGGCCCAGGGGCTTCGCACGGGAGGTCCCACTTGTCCGTCTTCCCGGCGGCCGTGGCACCTTCCGCGGGCGGGGAAAATCTCTCGCTTCGCCCACGGCGTCCTGGTAGGGATGGTTCATGACGATGGACGTACGGGTGCTGCGCCAGGACGACTGGCACGAGTGGTACGGGAAGCTGGAGCTGGCCTTCGGCGGAGTTCCGGAAGCGCCCGAGGAACGCGCGCTGTGGGACGACCTCACCGAGTTCGACCGGTCCATCGGCGTGTGGGACGGCGACCGGTGCGTGGGGACGGCGGGGGCGTTCACGTTCCGGGTGACGGTGCCGGGCGGGGCCCGGGTCCCGGCGGCGGGCGTCACGATGGTGTCCGTCGCGGCGACGGACCGGCGGCGCGGGGTCCTGACGTCGATGATGCGGCGCCAGCTCGACGACGTACGGTCCTGGGGCGAGCCGCTCGCCGTGCTCACCGCGTCCGAGCCCGCGATCTACGGCCGCTTCGGGTACGGCATCGCGACGCGGCAGGCGAGCGTGGAGATCGACTCGACGCGGGTGCGGATCAACGCTCCGGCGGGCACGGACGACGTACGGCTGCGGTTCGCCGACGTCGCCGAGGCCGCCGCCGCGTGCGAGTCCGTGTACGCGCGGACGATCGGCACCCGGCCCGGCATGCTCGCCCGCAGGCCCGGCTGGGAGCGGCTGCCGCTGCTCGACCCGCCGTCGGAGCGGGAGGGCGCGTCGCCGATGCAGTGCGTGCTGGCCGAGCGGGACGGTGAGACGGTCGGCTACGTCCGGTTCCACAACAAGCCCGAGTGGGACGCGGCCGGACCCAAGGGCCGGATCACGCTGCGGCACATCGACGCGCTCGACCCGGCGGCGTACGCGGCGCTGTGGCGCTTCCTCCTGGGCATCGACCTGACGTCGACCGTCCAGGCGCGCAACCGGCCGGTCGACGATCCGCTGTTCTCCCTCGTCAGCGACATCCGGCGGTGCCAGGTGCGGCTGCGGGACTCGATGCACGTACGGCTCGTGGACGTCGGAGCCGCGCTGGAGGCCCGCACGTATCAGGCGCCGGTCGACGTCGTCCTGGACGTGACGGACGAGTTCTGTCCGTGGAACGCGGGGCGGTGGCGGCTGACCGGGGACGCGAAGGGGGCGTCGTGCAAGCGCACGGGGGACGGCGCGGACACAGCCGATCTCGCCCTGTCCGTAAGGGAGTTGGCGACGGCCTACCTCGGTGACACGTCGCTCTCGGCGCTGGCGGCGGCCGGCCGGGTGCGCGAGCTGCGTCCCGGCGCGGTCGACGAGGCGGCGCTCGCGTTCGGGTCGACCGTGGCGCCCTGGCTGCCGCACGGGTTCTGACGCGGCGGGTGCCGGGTGCCGGTCAGCGTGGCGGCTGGCACCTCGGGCACCAGAAGAGGTTGCGGGCCGCGAGGGACGCCGTGCGGATCTCCGTGCCGCACAGATGGCAGGACATCGTGGCCCGCCGGTAGACGTACACCTCGCCGCCGTGGTCGTCGACGCGCGGCGGACGGCCCATCGCCTCGGGGGTGTGCTCCGGGCGGACGGTGTCGATGCGGTTGTGCCGGACGCCCTCGCGCATCAGCGCCACCAGGTCCGTCCAGATCGCCGTCCACTCGTCGGGCGTGAGGTCCTTGCCCGGGGTGTACGGGTCGATGCCGTGCCGGAAGAGGACCTCGGCGCGGTAGACGTTGCCGACGCCCCCGATGACCTTCTGGTCCATGAGCAGCGCGGCGACGGTGGTGCGGCTGCGGGAGACACGGCGCCAGGCGCGGTCCGGGTCGTCCCCGTTCCTGAGCGGGTCGGGGCCGAGGCGGTCGTGTATCGCCTGCTTCTCGGCGTCCGTGATCAGGGCGCAGGTCGTGGGGCCGCGCAGGTCGGAGTAGTGCGTGTCGCTCAGCAGCCGCAGGCGGACGGTGTCCGTGGGCGGCGGGGCGGGGGTCTCTCCGAGGGTGTACTTGCCGAAGAGGCCCAGGTGGATGTGGACCCAGCCGGTTTCCGTGAAGCCCAGGAAGAGGTGTTTGCCGTGGGCGTCCACTCCGTCGAGGACCAGGCCGTCCAGGAGGGCCGCGCTGTCGGAGAACTTTCCCTGCGGGCTTTGGACGCGTACCGGCCGGCCGGCGAAGCGCTCCAGGTGGTCCTGGGCCAGGCGGTGGATGGTGTGGCCCTCTGGCACGGGTCTTCTTCTCCTGGGGTTGGTGGGGGCGGGGTGGGGGGAGCTTCTCCCCTCACCCCGCCCCTTCCCGAAAGTCCTGGGGCTCCGCCCCGGACCCCGCTCCGAAAACGCCGGAGGGGCTGGAACGAAGCCGCCGGAGAAGCTGGAACGAGCGGCTGGAATCAGCCCTGCGGGTGGTGGGCCGGGATCGCGGGGAGCTCGCCCGTCTCCTCGTAGCGCGACAGCATCTCGATGCGGCGCGTGTGGCGCTCCTCGCCCGAGTACGGGGTGGAGAGGAAGATCTCGACGAACTTCGTCGCCTCTTCCTGCGTGTGCATGCGGCCGCCGATGGAGACCACGTTCGCGTCGTTGTGCTCACGGCCCAGCGCAGCGGTCTGCTCGCTCCAGGCGAGGGCCGCACGAACGCCCTTCACCTTGTTCGCGGCGATCTGCTCGCCGTTGCCGGAGCCGCCGATCACGATGCCGAGGGCGTCCGGGTCCGCCGCCGTGCGCTCCGCGGCGCGGAGGCAGAACGGAGGGTAGTCGTCCTGGGCGTCATAGATGTGGGGCCCGCAGTCGACGGGCTCGTGGCCGTGGGCCTTGAGCCATTCGACGAGGTGGTTCTTGAGTTCGTAGCCGGCATGATCCGAGCCGAGGTACACGCGCATGGGTCCGAGTGTGGCACGTCCCACGCGGGCACGGCGCGGTCGGGTCGTTGTCGCCGGCGGTCGGGTCGTTGTCGGCGATCGTTTACGGGCAAACGTCTCAGAGGCGAAAATCACGATACGGAGTCAGGTCTTCCGTCCGGTACGTCCCTGGGTTTGAATGCGTGGGCTCGTGACCCGAGACTTAAGGATTCGTCCATGACCTCGCAACCCTCCCTTGCGAAGGCCGACCAGGCGCCCCACAATCCTGGAGATTCACAGCCTGACAGCGGTCAGACCGGAAATAACGGTCCCGACCAGCTGAAGGCCGGACTCAAGAACCGACACCTGTCGATGATCGCCATCGGCGGTGTGATCGGTGCCGGCCTCTTCGTCGGCTCCGGCTCGGGCATCGCCAAGGCCGGACCCGCCATCCTCATCTCGTACGCCCTCGTCGGCCTCATGGTCGTCATGGTGATGCGGATGCTCGGCGAGATGGCCGCCGCACGGCCCTCTTCCGGCTCCTTCTCCGCCTACGCCGACCAGGCGCTCGGCCGCTGGGCCGGCTTCTCCATCGGCTGGCTGTACTGGTTCTTCTGGGTCGTCGTCCTCGCGGTCGAGGCCACCGCCGGCGCGGTGATCCTCAACGGCTGGGTACCGGCCGTGCCGCAGTGGGGCTGGGCCCTGATCGTGATGGTCGTCCTGACCGCGACGAACCTGGCCTCGGTCGCCTCGTACGGCGAGTTCGAGTTCTGGTTCGCGGGCATCAAGGTCGTCGCGATCGGCGGGTTCGTGATCATCGGTCTGCTCGCCGTGTTCGGCGTGCTGCCGGGCTCGGACAATCCGGGTGCCGGGTTCGCACACCTGACGGACGCGGGCGGATTCATGCCCAACGGCGCCGGGTCGATCCTCACCGGCGTCCTCATGGTCGTCTTCTCCTTCATGGGCAGCGAGATCGTCACGCTGGCCGCCGGCGAGTCCGAGGACCCGCAGCGTGCCGTCACCAAGGCCACGAACAGCGTGATCTGGCGCATCGGCGTCTTCTACCTCGGTTCGATCTTCATCGTCCTGACGCTGCTGCCGTGGAACGACAAGTCGATCACCAAGGACGGCTCGTACGTCGCGGCCCTGAACTCGATCGGCATCCCCCACGCCGGTCAGGTCATGAACGTCATCGTGCTGACGGCCGTGCTCTCGTGCCTGAACTCCGGGCTCTACACCGCCTCCCGCATGGCGTTCTCGCTCGGTCAGCGCGGTGACGCGCCGAAGGCGTTCGCCAAGACCAACAAGCGGGGCGTGCCGCAGGCCGCGATTCTCGGCTCGGTCGTCTTCGGCTTCGTCGCCGTCTGGTTCAACTACCAGTGGCCGGACACCGTCTTCAACTTCCTGCTGAACTCCTCCGGCGCCGTCGCCCTCTTCGTCTGGCTCGTCATCTGCTTCACGCAGCTGAAGATGCGCGGAATGATCCTGCGCGAGCAGCCCGAGAAGCTCGTCGTGAAGATGTGGCTCTTCCCCTATCTGACGTGGGCGACGATCGCGATGATCTCGTTCGTGCTCGTCTACATGCTCACCGACGACGCCGGCCGCGAGCAGGTCGTCCTGTCGCTGCTCGTGGCGGCCCTGGTGGTCGGTTTCGCGCTGGTGCGTGAGCAGATACAGAAGCGCAAGAAGGTCTCCGCCTGACCCGTCCGGGCCATCCCGGAAAGGTCTCAGCAGAAAAGCTGACAGCGGGTGTCAGGTAATGCGGGCAGAGTCCGCCGCATGAACTCCGACGACATCCGTACACAGCAGCTCGTCCTGCGGCCCGGCGACGCCGGGTACGACGAGGAACTGGCCGGCTTCCAGACCGGCTTCGCCCAGCGGCCCGACGTCATCTTCGCGGCAACCTCCGCCGATGACGTCGAGGCCGCTGTCGCGTTCGCGGCCGGTGCCGGCCTGCCCGTCGGCGTGCAGGCCACCGGGCACGGGCTGCCCGGAGACTTTGAGGGCGGGGTGCTGATCTCCACGCGGCGCATGGACGAGGTCGTGGTGGACGCGGCGGCGCGCACGGTGCGGGTCTCGGCGGGTACGCGCTGGCGGCAGGTCGTCGAGGCGGCCGCCCCCCACGGCCTCGCCCCGCTGAACGGCTCGGCGCCGGGCGTGGGCGCGGTCTCGTACACGCTGGGCGGCGGACTCGGCATCCTGGCGCGGGAGTTCGGTTACGCGGCCGATCACGTCCGGTCGGTCGACGTGGTCACGGCGGACGCCCGCCGTCGCACGGTCTCCGCCGACGCCGAGCCGGAGCTCTTCCGCGGCCTGCTCGGCGGCGGCGCGAATCTGGGCGTCGTCACGGGACTGGAGATGGCTCTGATGCCGGTCGCGCGGCTGTACGGCGGCTCGCTCGCCCACGACGGTGCGAAGGCCGACGCGGGGGCCGTGCTGCGGGCATACACGGACTGGGCGCGCACCGTGCCGGACGCGCTGACGTCGTCCCTCTCGGCCCTCGTCCATCCGGACATCCCGGCGCTCCCGTCGCACCTGCGCGGCCGGTACGTGATCTCCGTACGCGTCGCCTTCACCGGGAGCGCGGACGAGGGCGAGCGGCTCGTGGCGCCCCTGCGGGCGGCGCTCGGACCGGCCCTGACGGACAGCCTGCGCGAGATGCCGTACGCGCAGAGCCACACCATCCACAGCGACCCGGACTTCCCGCACGCCTACTACGGGGACAGCGCGATGCTGCGGGAGCCGGCCGTGGAGGGCCTGTCCGAACTCCTCGCGCTGTGCGGGCCCGACGCCTCTTCCATGCACGTCGTGCAGCTCAACCACCTGGGCGGAGCCCTGTCGAGGCCCGCCGCGAACTCCGTGCCGTACCGGGAGGCGGGGTGGCTGGTGCGGATCCTGTCGCCGCTGGACGGAACGGACCGTGAGGCCGTCCGCGCCCATCACGCCCGCGCGTTCCAGCAGGTCGAGGAGCAGCGGATGGGCCGGTCCCTGAACTTCGCGTTCGGCGGCGGCGACCGAACCGAGGGGCTGTACGACGCGCAGACGCGGAAGAGGCTCGCCGATGTGAAGGCCGCGTACGACCCGGCGAACCTCTTCCGGAGGAACTACAACGTGCGCTGAGCGCCCGTGGCGCGAACTACTTGTTGGCGAACTTCCAGGCGGTGGGCAGCACGCCCATCGCCAGGGCCGCCTTCACGGCGTCGCCGATGAGGAACGGGGTGAGGCCCGCGGCGACCGCCTGCGTGAAGGTCATGCCGGTGGCGGCGGCGAGGTAGGGCACGCCGACCGCGTAGATGATCGCGGAGCCGAGGACCATGGTGCCCGCGGTGCGCAGGACGGAACGGTCGCCGCCGCGCCGCGCGAGCGCGCCCACGACGGTGGAGGCGAGCAGCATGCCGATGACGTAGCCGAAGGAGGCGCTGCCCGCACCGGAGGTGCCCTGGGCGAACCACGGCATGCCGGCCATGCCGACGAGCGCGTACACGGCGAGGGAGAGGAAGCCTCGGCGGGCGCCGAGCGCGGTGCCGACGAGGAGCGCGGCGAAGGTCTGCCCGGTGACCGGAACCGGGGAGCCCGGCACGGGCACGGCGATCTGGGCCGCGATGCCGGTGAGGGCGGCGCCGCCGAGCACGAGCGCGATGTCGCGGGTGCGCGAGGCGGGCAGCAGGTCGGCCAGGACCTTGCCGGGGCGGGTGGAGACGGCAGCCGTACTCATCGGGACTCCGCGGGGTGAGGGCAGGTGGGGACACCGTGACGCTATCCCAGGGGCCGATCCCCGATCACGGTCACTGCTCCACAAAGGGTGACGGCGGGTGTTGGTGGGCTCTTCACAAAGGGCGTTGCTCATGCGCGACTTGGCGTGATGCTCGTCACTGGGGCCAGAGCCGAAACGGCCCGTTTTGCGCCCGGGGTCGGCCGCCGGGGAGACTGTAGGTTCCTGCCAAACTCACGCGATCCCCGAAAGCAGTCTGAACCTCCCATGCACGACCAGCTCCCGTCCGAACCCGAACCGCTCGGAGGCGGACTCAAGCAGCGGCATCTGACGATGCTGGGCCTCGGCGGTGTCATCGGGGCGGGGCTCTTCGTCGGCTCGGGGGCCGGTATCGCGGTCGCGGGCCCCGGCATCGTCGTCTCGTATCTGATCGCGGGCACGCTCGCGATGTGCGTGATGCGGATGCTGGGCGAGATGTCGGCCGCGATGCCGGCGTCGGGTTCGTTCTCCGTGCACGCGGAGCGGGCGCTCGGCCGCTGGGCCGGGTTCAGCGTCGGCTGGCTCTACTGGTTCCTGCTCGTCGTCGTCCTCGCCGTGGAGGCGACGGGCGCGGCGCAGATCGCGAACGGCTGGGCGCCGGGCGTGCCCCAGTGGGCGTGGGTGCTGGTGTTCATGCTGGTCTTCACCGGGGCGAACCTGGCGGCCGTGAAGAACTTCGGCGAGTTCGAGTTCTGGTTCGCCGCCCTGAAGGTGTTCGCGATCGTCGCGTTCCTGATCCTCGGCACGCTCGCGGTCTTCGGGCTGCTGCCGGACACGGACCCGGTGGGCCTCACGAACCTCACCGGGCAGGGCGGCTTCCTGCCGCACGGCTGGCAGGGCGTCATCTCCGGTGTGCTCGCCGTCGTGTTCGCGTTCGGCGGCCTGGAGGTCGTCACGATCGCGGCCGCCGAGTCCGACGACCCGGTGCGCGCGGTCTCGCGTGCGGTGCGCAGCGCGGTCTTCCGCATCCTGTTCTTCTACGTCGGCTCGATGCTGGTCATCGTGACGGTGCTGCCGTGGACGGCGCAGAAGGCGGGCATCAGCCCGTACGTCACGGTCCTCGACGCGATCGGGGTGCCGTCCGCCGGCCAGATCATGAACATCGTGGTGTTCGTGGCGCTCCTCTCGGCGCTGAACGCGAACCTCTACGGCTCGTCGCGCATGGTGTTCTCGCTGGCCGAGCGTGGTGAGGCGCCCCGCGCGCTGCTGAAGGTGAGCGGCGGGGGCGTGCCGCGCCGGGCGGTGCTCGCGTCGGTCGCGTTCGGCTTCGTGTCGGTGCTGCTCAATCTGGAGTGGCCGGAATCCGTCTTCCTCTACATGCTCAACTCGGTCGGCGCGGTGCTGCTGTTCGTGTGGGCGCTGATCGCGGCGTCGCAGCTGCGGCTGCGGCGGCTCGTCGAACGGGAGGCGCCCGAGCGGCTCGTGCTGCGGATGTGGGGTTTCCCCTGGCTGACGTGGGTGACGCTCGCCGCGATGGCGGCCGTCATCGGGCTGATGCTGACCGACGACACGGCCCGTCCGCAGCTGTTGTGGTCGACCGGCGCGACCGCGCTCGTCGTGGCCGTCGCGGGAGTGCGGGAACTGCGCGCGCGGCGTGCCTGAACCTTCACGATGTGTGAGCGTCGTGTCCGTATACCGGTCAGCTGTTCCCTGTAGCCGGTGCCGCTGCTCAGACTGTGGGCCTTTCCCCGTCTCAGCTAATGAACAGGGCACATCCATGTCTCGGACGTCCGCGCAGTCGCCGGTCGACGCGCAGCCGATCGATCAGTCGCCGGCCGAGCCGTCGCTGTCGCGCGGCCTCAAGCAGCGCCATCTCTCCATGATCGCGCTCGGCGGTGTGATCGGCGCCGGCCTCTTCGTGGGCTCCGGAACCGCCATCGCTGCCGCCGGGCCGTCGATCATCCTCGCCTACGCGATCTCGGGCGCACTCGTGATGCTCGTGATGCGCATGCTCGGCGAGATGGCCGCCGCGTACCCCGCCTCCGGCTCGTTCTCCGTGCACGCGGAGCGGGGCATCGGCCCGTGGGCCGGGTTCACGGCAGGCTGGTCGTTCTGGTTCCTGCTCTGTGTGGCCGTGGGCCTGGAGGGCATCGGCGCGGCGGGCATCGTGCACGGGTGGCTGCCGGGCGTGCCCGAGTGGGCGCTGGTCGCACTGTTCATGCTGCTGTTCACCGGCACGAACCTCGCGGCCGTGAAGAACTTCGGAGAGTTCGAGTTCTGGTTCGCGACGCTCAAGGTCGGCGCGATCGTGCTCTTCCTCGTCATCGGCGTGCTGGCGATCCTCGGTGTCCTGCCCGACGTCTCCGCACCCGGCATGGACAATCTCACGGGCCACGGCGGCTTCATGCCCAACGGCACGGAGGGGCTGATCGTCGGCCTGCTCGCCTCGGTCTTCGCGTACGGCGGTCTGGAGACCGTCACCATCGCCGCGGCCGAGTCCGAGCACCCGGTGCAGGGTGTCGCGAAGGCGGTCCGTACGGCGATGTGGCGCATCGCGCTCTTCTACGTCGGCTCGATGGCCGTCGTCGTCGTCCTGCTGCCGTGGACGGCGAAGGAGATCCCGACCAAGGGCCCGTACGTCGCCACGCTCGACTACCTGGGCATCCCCGGCGCCGGCCAGATCATGAACGTGGTCGTCCTCATCGCGCTCCTGTCCGCCATGAACGCCAACATCTACGGCGCCTCCCGCATGGCGAGCTCGCTCGTCGCCCGCGGCATGGGCCCGAAGGCGATCGGCAAGGTCACCGGCGGTGTGCCGCGCGTCGCGGTTCTGGTCTCCGCCGTCTTCGGCTTCGTCTGCGTCCTGCTCAGCTACTGGCGCCCGGACGACGTCTTCGCCTGGCTGCTCAACACCATCGGCGCGATCATCCTCGTCGTCTGGTTCTTCATCGCCATCTCGCAGCTGGTCCTGCGCCGCAAGCTGGAGCGCGAGGCCCCGGAGAAGCTCGTCGTGAAGATGTGGGCGTACCCGTACCTCACGGTCCTGGCTCTCGTCGCGATGGTCGCGGTCTTCGTCCTGATGGCCCGTGAGCACGACACACGCGTGCAGCTGTACTACACGGGCGGCCTGACCATCGTGCTCGCGATCGTCGGCTACGTACGCCAGAAGGCGGCGGAGTCGCGGGCGGCGGCCGACGCCTAGATCTCTCCCGCTCACCGAAGGACCCCCGGGCCAGACGGCCCGGGGGTCCTTCGCGTTGCGCCACGCACTCCTGCTGTTAGCCTGCATTTGCACATTACTTGCAATAAGCTCTGCAGTACTCAGCCGGAGGGCTCGGACATGGCCATTTACACGCTTCCTGAACTTCCGTACGACTACGCGGCGCTCGAACCGGTCATCAACCCGCAGATCATCGAGCTCCATCACGACAAGCACCACGCGGCGTATGTGAAGGGGGCGAACGACACCCTGGAGCAGCTGGAGGAGGCTCGCGACAAGGAGTCGTGGGGCGCCATCAACGGCCTGGAGAAGAACCTCGCGTTCCACCTCTCGGGCCACATCCTGCACAGCATCTACTGGCACAACATGTCCGGCGACGGCGGCGGCGAGCCGCTGGCCGCGGACGGCGTGGGTGACCTCGCGGACGCCATCACCACCTCCTTCGGCTCCTTCGCCGGGTTCAAGGCCCAGCTGACCAAGGCCGCCGCGACGACGCAGGGCTCCGGCTGGGGCGTCCTCGCGTACGAGCCGGTGAGCGGGCGCCTCGTCGTCGAGCAGATCTACGACCACCAGGGCAACGTCGGCCAGGGCTCGGTCCCGATCCTGGTCTTCGACGCGTGGGAGCACGCGTTCTACCTCCAGTACAAGAACCAGAAGGTCGACTTCATCGAGGCCATGTGGCGCGTCGTCAACTGGCAGGACGTCGCCAAGCGGTACGCGGCCGCGAAGGACCGGGCGTTCAACCTGTTGGTCGCCCCCTGATCCCCTGAAGCGTCCCGCCTCGTGATCGTCTTCTCAACCTTCGCGACGGCGGGCGGAAGAAAGACGGAAGACCCCCACGAGGACATGACTCGCGGGGGTCTTTCGGTTTACGGGCTTCCGGGGGGATCGTGAAGACATGCCAAAGCTGCCATGTCACACCTGCGACTCCCAGGAGACGCATCGCTCACTGACGCGGGACGAGAAGGACTGGCTCAAGAATCGCCTCGTGAGGAACAACGTGGACGACTGCGTGATGTGCGAGGCACCCGGCTGCCGGCACGTCCGCACCGGTTTCAAGAAGTGCGTGGGCAGCCGCGACCTTCACATCCGCATCCCCGAGCCGGACTGAACTCAGTCGAAGACCGGCCCCTGCGTGCGCGTGCGCTTGATCTCGTAGAAGCCGGGGACCGAGGCGACCAGGAGCGTGCCGTCCCAGAGCCGCGCGGCCTCCTCGCCCTTGGGGGCCGGGGTGACGACGGGGCCGAAGAACGCGATCTGCTCGCCGTTCGCGCCCGGTACGGCGATGACGGGCGTGCCGACGTCCTGGCCGACCTTGTCTATGCCCTCCTTGTGGGAGGCGCGCAGCTCGGCCTCGTACTTGGTGCCGTCCCAGTGGTCGAGGAGGGAGGCGGGCAGGCCGACCTCGTCGAGGGCGGCGGCGACGGCTTCCTTCGTGGGCCCCTCGCCGCCGTTGTGGATGCGCGTGCCGAGCGCGGTGTAGAGGTCGCCGAGCACCTCGGCCCCGTGCTCCTCCTGCGCGGCGATGACGACGCGGACCGGGCCCCAGGCCTTCGTCTCCAGGAGCTCGCGGTACTCGTCGGGCAGGTCGTCGAGCTTGTCCTCGTTCAGGACGGCGAGGCTCATCAGGTGCCAGCTGACCTTGATGTCGCGGACCTTCTCCACTTCGAGGACCCACCGTGAGGTCATCCAGGCCCAGGGGCACAGGGGGTCGAACCAGAAGTCGACGGGGGTCTTCTCGGACATGGTTCTCCTCATGTATTCCGTGGCGTTGACTCTCCTCGCCAACGCACCGCACCGGCGTCCCATTCCCCGGTGTCCGCGGTCAGGAGCACATGGCAGGATCGGTCCTGTTCGCACCACAAGTGCAGCCAGTCGAGTCACAAGGGAGTGCCGCCCGTGCCCGGAGAGAATCTTTCCCGCGACGAGGCCCGCGAGCGGGCGGGCCTGCTGTCCGTCGACGGGTACGAGGTCCAGCTCGACCTGCGGTCCGCGGTCGGCGAGACCGAGGGCGAGGGTCCCCGGACGTTCCGCTCGGTGACCACGATCCGGTTCCGGGCCACCGAGCCCGGCGCCGCCACCTTCGTGGACCTGATCGCGCCGTCCGTGAACGCGGTGACGCTGAACGGCGAGGACCTCGACACGGCGGCCGTCTTCGACGGCACCCGGATCGCGCTCGACGGCCTGGCCGCGGAGAACGAGCTGGTGGTCGACGCCCAGTGCGCCTACAGCCGCACCGGCGAGGGCATGCACCGCTTCGTCGACCCCGAGGACGGCGAGGTCTATCTCTACACGCAGTACGAGCCCGCCGACTCGCGGCGCGTCCACGCCAACTTCGAGCAGCCCGACCTCAAGGCGCCCTACCGCTTCAGCGTGCAGGCCCCCGAGGGCTGGACGGTCTGGTCGAACGGGGTGGGTGAACTCGCGGACGGTGTATGGAGGTTCGCCGAGACGAAGCCGATCTCGACGTACATCACGGCGATCGTCGCGGGCCCGTACCACTATGTGACGGACTCCTACGAGCGCGTCTTCGAGGACGGTACGAAGCTGGAGATCCCGCTCGGCGCGATGTGCCGCAAGGGGCTCGCGAAGCACTTCGACGCGGACGACGTGTTCCTGGTGACGAAGCAGGGGCTCGACTTCTTCCACGACCACTTCGACTACCCGTACCCCTTCGGGAAGTACGACCAGGCGTTCGTGCCGGAGTACAACCTCGGCGCGATGGAGAACCCGGGCTGTGTCACGTTCCGCGAGGAGTTCATCTTCCGCGGCAAGGTGACGCAGGCGTCGTACGAGCGGCGCGCGAACGTCATCCTGCACGAGATGGCGCACATGTGGTTCGGCGACCTCGTGACCATGCAGTGGTGGGACGACCTGTGGCTCAAGGAGTCCTTCGCGGACTTCATGGGGACGTTCTCGATGGTCGAGGCGACGCGCTTCACCAACGGCTGGATCACCTTCGCCAACAACCGCAAGGCGTGGGCGTACCGCGCCGACCAGCTGCCCTCCACGCACCCGGTCACGGCCGACATCCGCGACCTGGAGGACGCCAAGCTCAACTTCGACGGGATCACGTACGCGAAGGGCGCGAGCGTCCTGAAGCAGCTCGTCGCCTACGCGGGGCGCGAGGCGTTCCTCGAAGGGGCCCGGCGCTACTTCAAGCGGAACGCGTACGGGAACACGCAGCTCGGCGATCTGCTGTCCGTCCTGGAGGAGACCAGCGGGCGCGACATGGCCACGTGGTCGCGGGCGTGGCTGCAGACGGCGGGCGTCAACTCCCTCACCCCGCAGGTGACGTTGAGCGCCGACGGGCACATCACCGAGCTGGCCGTCGTCCAGGAGGCCGCCGAGTCCCACCCCACGCTGCGGCCGCACCGCGTCGCCGTGGGCCTCTACCGGCGCGACGGCGCGGGCGGGGCGCTCGTGCGGTACGCGCGCGCCGAGGTCGACGTGGACGGGCCGCGGACCGTGGTGGACGAGCTGGCCGGCGCCGAGGCGCCCGAGCTGGTCCTCGTCAACGACGACGACCTCACGTACTGCAAGATCCGCTTCGACGAGAACTCGCTGGCCACCCTCCGTGAGCACCTCGGCGACATCACGGACCCGCTGGCGCGCGCCCTGTGCTGGTCGGCGCTGTGGAGCCTGACGCGGGACGGGCTCATGCCCGCGCGCGACTTCATCGGCCTCGTGCTGCGGTTCGCCGGGCGCGAGAGCGACATCGGCGTCCTCCAGATGCTGCACACCTGGGCGAACTCGGCGGTCACGCACTACGCGTCGCCCGAGTGGCGCGCCGAGGGCAGCCGGCAGCTCGCCGAGGGCGCGCTGCGGGAGCTGCGGTTCGCCGAGCCGGCCAGCCAGAACCAGCTGACGTGGGCGCGGTTCTTCGCCTCCGTCGCCTCCGCCGAGGCCGACCTCCAGCTGCTGCGCGGCCTGCTCGAAGGCACCGCGAAGATCGACGGGCTCGATGTCGACCAGGAGCTGCGCTGGTCGTTCGTGAACGCGCTCGCCTCCACGGGCGAGGCCGACGAGTCGGTGATCGACGCGGAGCTGGCGCGTGACGACACCGCGTCCGGCAAGCGGCATCAGGTGCGCTGCCTCGCGGCGCGCCCGTCCGCGGCGGTGAAGGCGCAGGCCTGGGCGCAGGTCGTCGAGTCGGACGCGCTGTCGAACGCGCTGGTCGAGGCGACCATCGCGGGCTTCCAGCAGCCGGCGCAGCGCGAGCTGACGGCGCCGTACGCGGAGCGGTACTTCGCGGCGATCGAGCGCGTCTGGGAGGAGCGGTCCATCCAGATCGGCATGGACGTGGTGAGGGGGCTGTTCCCCTCGCTCCAGGACTCGCAGGGCACGCTCGACGCGACCGACGCGTGGCTGGCGGCGCACGAGGACTCGGCGCCCGCGCTGCGCCGTCTCGTCCTCGAGGCGCGTGACGACCTGGCCCGTGCCCTGCGCGCGCAGGCGTGCGACGCGGCAGCCGGGATCTAGCCCCGAGAGACACAACAGGGCGGCTACGGCCGGGAGTTACCGAACGCGGGCACTTCCGGCCGTAACCCGTCGCCCCGCCTGCCCTTCTCGGCAGTCGAACGTCCGTACTTTAGGGCAGGCTTGTCCCTCTTTGTCGACGGGCGTGTAACAGCGGTTAGGGGCCGGGCCGGCGCCGGGAATGGCCAGGTCATGAACCACAACACCCCGCTGTCCCCCCGCCCCCTCCAGCACCTCGACGACTGCCGTCAGCGCGTGCTGAGCGCCGCCCAGCTCAAGGCGCACGGGGTCAACTCCGCGGCCCTGAACGAGCAGTGCCGGCCGGACGGCCCCTGGCAGCAGCTCCTGCCCGGCGTGTATCTGCTCCACCCCGGCCTGCCCACCGCCGACGAGCGGCTGCACGCGGTCCTCCTGTACGCGGGCCGTCCCCAGACCCGTACCGCTGTCGCCGTGCCCACGCAGACCACCCCCGACGAGCCACACCCCCCACAGGCCGCGCCCCACGTCCCGTACGCCAACGCGATGGTCACGGGGCTCGCCGCACTGGCCCTGCACCGTTTCGTGTCCGTTCCGCCGCTGCTCTCCCTCGACCGGATCGACGTCATGGTGCCGCGCACACGGCGGCTGCGCTCGACCGGTCTCGCCCGGCTCGTGCGCAGTCACGGGATGCCCACGCCGCAGCGGATCGCGGGGGTGCCGGTGGCGCCGGTGCCGCGCGCCCTCGCGGACGCCGTCGCCCAGCTCGACGACGCGGGCGCGGTGCGGCGCCTGCTCACCGAGGCCGTCCGTGGCGGCCACTGCGAACCCGCCGCCGTGGTACGGGAGTTGAACCAGGCCAGGCTTCTCACCCGCCCACACGTCATCGACGCCGTGGACTCGCTGCTCGCCGAGGGGCGCGCCATCGCCGAGGACCGGCTGTACGAGATGGTGCGCGAGTACGGCCTGCCCGACCCGCTGTGGAACGTGGACCTGCGCCTGCCCGGCGGGCCGCACCTCGGCGGTGTCGACGCGTACTGGCCCGACCAGGCCGTCGCCGTGGAGCTGGACACGCGGGCACCCCGGCACGGGCTGCGCCCGGAGCTCCAGGAGGAGAGCGACGGCCTGGAGTGGGCCGAGTACGCCCGCAAGCGCGAGCACCTGGAGCGCCTCGGCATCACCGTCGTCCACATCACGCCGCGCAAGCTGCGCGAGTCCCTCGAACAGCAGGCGACGGTCGTAAGGACCGCGCTGATGGCGTCCGTGGACCGGGAACCGGCGGCGTACGTGATGGTGCTGCCGCACTGAGCGCACCGCCGACCCCAAGCCGCCCGACTACTCGATGTCTGCGGCTACTTCGGGCAGAACTCGGCCTCGATGACAGCCTGGCTGTCGCCCGTCCAGTCGCCGTTGAAGTTGAACGAGAGGGTGTGACGGCCGTCGGGCGTGGTCACGGAGTCCGTGCTGGAGCCGTGGATGCCGCCGCTGTGGCCCCAGATCTCCTTGCCGCAGCTGAGCTTCTGCCGCATGAGGGCGAGTCCGTAGCCGAGGCCCGGCTCGTCCTTCGAGACGGGGACGGTCTTCTTCATCTCGGCGAGCTGTGCGGCGGGCAGCAGCCGGCCGCGCAGGAGCGCCGAGTAGAAGCGGTTCAGGTCAGCCGAGTCGGAGACCATCTCGCCGGCCGACGAGGCGATGGTCGGGTTGAGTTCGGTGACGTCGTACGTCTTCTTGTCCGGGTCGTCGGGGAACTTGCTGTAGGCGCGGCCCGCCGGGCGCGGCACGGTGACGGCGGTGCCGGGCAGGCTGGTGGCGCGCAGATGGAGGGGCTCGATGATGCGGTGGCGGATCTCGTCGGCGTAGGAGTGTCCGGTGACCTTCTTCACTACCATGCCGGCCAGCACGTAGTTGGTGTTGGAGTAGTTCCAGGACGTGCCGGGCGCGAAGTCGGGCTCGTGGGCCATGGCGACCGACACGAGCTTGCCGGGTGCCCAGGTGTCGTAGCGGTGCTTCAGGAAGCCGTCGCGCCCGAAGACGGTCTGCTGGAAGTCCTTGTCCGCCGTGTAGTTGTAGATGCCGCTGGTGTGGTTGAGGAGCTGGCGGACGGTGATCTTCCGGCCGTCGTGGCCGTGTCCGGTGACGACGCCGGGCAGCCAGTGGTCGACGGTGTCGTCCAGGCTCAGCCTGCCCTCGGCCTCCAGCTGGAGGAGGACGGTCGCGACGAACGTCTTGGTGATGCTGCCGACACGATAGCGGTCCCGGTCGCCGCGCGGAGTCGTCGTCCGCAGGTCACCGAGGCCCGAAGTGCCCTTCCAGGTTCCGTACTTGTCCGTCGCCTGCCCCGTCACCCCGGGCACGCCCGCCGCGACCGCGGCGTCCATGGCCTGCCGCGTCGCCCGGTGTCCGTCCTTGGCCGGCGCGTCGGCGAGAGCGGGGGTCGCGAGCGCCCCCGCCGTCACCGACACCACTACGGCCACACCCACCAGGCCGGTACGCACTGACATCCCGTGTCTCCTTCGCCGATGTTCGACAGCTGTGTGCTGCGGTCGACCTGGGGGACTCAGGGGTCACGGGAAGGGGTTGAGGGCCGAGATCGGGTTGGGCGGGATCAAGCCGATCCAAGACTTGGCGTCTCAGGCCTGGCGTCTCACCCCTCGCGTCTCAGGCCTTGCGCAGAACGAGTTCCGTGTTGCGGTCCCCGGGGGTGCCGGAGAGGGTGGCGCGGGATCCGGGGGCGTTGAAGGAGAGTTCGCGGTAGAGGGCCGCGAGGCCGGTCTGGGTGAGGTCGGTGAAGTCGGTGCGGTGCGGGGCCGCGGACTCGATGAGCGTGGTGAACAGCGAGACCGTGCCGTCGTGGTTGTCGGTGATCTCGATGACGCGGGCCAGCTGCGGGAAGTCGACGTGCGACGCCGTCGAGATCTCCCAGAAGGAGCGGCCTTCGGGGCCCGCGTGCGGAGTGATGTCGTTCTTGTGGCTGTGGCCGTTGACCCAGGCCAGGACGTCGCCGTGACGGCCGAGGAGCGCGAGGAGCTCGTCGCCGCCGTGCCGGGCCTCACCGGGGTGGTGCGGGTCCTGACGGAGGTTGCGCATGGTCTTGCTGGTGTGGTGGCTGAAGACGAGGACGTGGGAGCCCCCGTTCTTCTCGTTGTCCTTGAGTGTGCGCTCCAGCCAGTGCAGCTGGGCCGTGCCGACGGAGCCCTCGTAGTGGCCGCCCGGGTCCGTCGTGTCGAGGCTGATGCCGAGGATGTCGTCCGAGACGCGGAAGGCGTAGTACTGGGTGCCGGCGTCGACGTTGGCCTGCGTGTAGCCGTGGCCGTGCGGGCCCGGGCCCGTGTGCGCGGGGTCGAGGTGGGCCTTGAGGTACTCGGCCGGGGTGAAGGGGGCGCGGGACTCGTCCGGAGTGACCGAACGCATGTGGCGGGCCTGGGACTTGAGGAGGTCCTTGAAGGCCTGGCCCTTGGGGTCGCCGCCCTTCTTGACGTTGTCCCAGATCGCCTTGCCGGCCGAGTCCGGCAGCTCCATCAGCTTCCGCCCGCCGACCGCGAAGTCGGCGAAGAAGGAGTCGCCGGGCGCGTAGCAGCCGCCGGGCAGCGCATCGTGGTTGCCGACGGTCGAGTACCAGGGCAGGTTGAGCCCCGGGCTGCGCAGCTCACCGATCGCGGCGTCCAGGAAGCCGTGGATGCGGGGGAAGCCGAGCTGCTTGTCGGCGTCGCGCAGGGCGGCGTCCGGGTGCCAGTACAGCTTGAGGCCGCTGTCCTGCACGCCTTCGTAGCGGCGCGGGTCGCCGGTGTTCGGGGTGATGCGCCCGCCGCTCATCGCCTTCAGGAACCAGTCCAGCTCCGACTTGGCGTTGTTGTCGGTGTTGTCGCCGGTCGTCATGACGAAGTGCAGGGGCGACGCGGTGACGGGAGCCCCGCGCAGCGCGTTGACCCGCTCCACGAGGGAGACCGCCCCGGCTACCGAGAGGGACTCCTGGGGGCGCCAGGCGCTGGCGGTCTGGGAGCGCAGGTACTCGTAGCGCAGCGGGTGCTGTACGTCGACCAGGTGCAGGTCGGTGAACTGGACGAACGCGGCGAGCGCGGTGCGCCGTCCCTCGCGCCCCGACTTGGCGGACGCGAGGTCGCCGCGGACGACGCGCTGCCAGGCCGGGCCGTCGCCGAGGCGCCGGTAGCCCGCGCCGGCCGGAGCGGCGGCGACGGATCCGAGGGTGGTGCCGCGCGTGTAGGGCGCGAGCGCGGCGGCGGGGGCCCGGCGGGAGACGGCCGCCGGGACGGGACCCTGTACGGGAGGCGCCGCGGGGCCCGCGACGGCGCTGCCCGTGCCGGGGCCGAGTGCGTAGCCGATCCCGGCCGTCAGGGAGACGGCTCCGGACGCGGCGAGGAAGGTGCGGCGGTCGAGCGCCGAGGCGATGGAGGCGGCCTTGGCGGCGGTGGCGGATGCAGCGGTGTCGGCGACAGAGCGTATGCGCGGCATGGCGCGGTCTCCCCGAGTGCGAACGCGTCGGCAGTGGTCGCGGGGCGCTCGCCGTGGCAGAACTACCCGCTCGTACTGGATCGTTGACATCGGGGATGACCTGCGCGTTAACGAGGCCGCAACGGGCAGCGCCGATCACGCCACGTGGATCACCGGCCACCCTGCGCGGTCACGCACGCCTCGTGTGCCGTAGAGGAGCCGGTCACTCCGTGTTCACTTCTCGGGGAAGAGGTGGCCCGACGTGGGCCTGTCGCGCCACAGTTCGAGGCCCGCGTCGACGAGTTCGACGCGGGCGAGGCGGGGCACGTCGTCGAGGGTGTGCCAGGCGGCCATGTCGGTGGAGCCGTTCACCTCGTGGCGCAGTTCGCCGCCGGTGACGCGGCCCTCGTAGACGAGGCGCAGTCCGTGGAAGTCGGCGACGGCGCCCAGTTTGCGCGGGTAGCGGCGCAGGACGGAGTGGACGCCGAGCAGGGTGACGGGCTCGACCGCGTAGCCGGTCTCCTCGTCGAGTTCGCGGATCACGGTGTCGTACGGGTCCTCGCCGTGGTCCATGCCGCCTCCCGGCAGCGTCCAGCGTCTGGTGCCGTCGCCGGCCACCCAGCGGGCGAGCAGCACCTGCCCGTCCCGTACGCAGACTGCGTAGGCCGCGACCCTCAGTTCCGTGTGCACACGGTGACGTTATGCGGTCCGCGGCGGGTCGGGGCGGTGAATGTGCGGGTCGGTGACGCGGCAGGCGGGACTCCTTGCGGGGCGCGCTCACCGTGCCCGGCTGTACGCGTTTCCCTGTATGCACCACTTTGTCCGCGATGGCGTATGGCGGAAGTACGCCATGACCTGATCACGTCACGGGCAACTCTCCCCAAACAGGCGTCACTTACGTAAAGCTGACCGGTCATCCGGCACCGAATTCCGGACCCTTTCCGACCTTTACGTACAGGGATGCTGATGACCCTCGATCCCCAGCGCGCACCGATATCCGGAGCGAGACGGGCGGCCCGGCTCGCGGCCGCCGCCGGCCTCGTCGCAGCGCTCACCGCCGCCGGGCCGATACCCCTGGCCTACTCCGCGGCCGCGGACACCACTCCGTCGACCGACGCACCCGTCAAGTCGGCCGGTGACAAGCTCGGTTCGTCCGACGCACAGCTCCTCGACCAGGCCGAGGCGGCCGGCGACAAGAACGTGACCATGATGATCGCGACCGCCCCCGGCGCGACCGAGCAGGTCGCGCACCAGCTCGACGCGGTCAAGGGCGGCTCGGTCGGCCGGACCTACGACAAGCTCGGCTACGTCCGCGCCACCGTGCCGACCGCCAAGGCGGACGCCGCGATCAAGGCGGCCGAGAAGCTCTCCTCCGTGCAGGGCATCGACCTGCGCCACGAGATCGAGCTCGACGACCCGACCCCGGCCGGCGACACCGCCAAGGCCTCGAAGGGCGCCGAAGGCTCCTACGCCGCGCCCGGCAAGAGCACCCCGGCGAAGAACCCGTACAACCCGTCCTTCGAGACGGGCGCCGTCGACTTCGTGAAGGACAACCCGAAGGCCGACGGCCGCGGCGTCACGATCGGCATCCTCGACTCCGGTGTGGACCTCGGTCACCCGGCGCTCCAGAAGACCACCACCGGCGAGCGCAAGATCGTCGACTGGGTCACCTCGACCGACCCGCTCGTCGACGGCGACGCCACCTGGCGCGCGATGGTCACCGACGTGAGCGGCCCGACGTTCACGTTCGGCGGCCGGACCTTCAAGGCCGCGGCCGGCTCGTACCAGGTCTCGACGTTCAAGGAGTCCGCCACCACCGGCGGCGACGCCAAGGGCGACCTGAACCGCGACGGCGACACCACCGACTCCTGGACCGTCCTCTACGACGCCAAGGCCGGCACGGTCACCGTCGACCTGAACAACAACGCCGACTTCACCGACGACACCCCGATGAAGCCGTACAAGGACGGCTACCAGATCGGGTACTTCGGCAAGGACAACCCGGCGACCGACGTCGTCGAGCGGATCCCGTTCGTCGTGGAGATCCGCAAGGACGTCCCGATGGACCCGCTGGGCGGCGACTGGATCGGCAAGAAGGCCGACTTCGTCAACATCGGCGTCATCGAGTCCGAGCACGGCACGCACGTCGCGGGCATCACCTCCGCCAACGGCCTGTTCGGCGGCAAGATGAGCGGTGCCGCGCCCGGCGCGAAGCTCGTCTCCTCGCGCGCCTGCACCTGGTCCGGCGGCTGCACCAACGTCGCGCTCACCGAGGGCATGGCCGACCTCGTCACCAAGCGCGGTGTCGACATCGTCAACATGTCGATCGGCGGCCTGCCCGCCCTCAACGACGGTGACAACGCGCGCGCCGCGCTCTACAAGCGCCTCATCGACACCTACGGCGTCCAGCTCGTGATCTCCGCGGGCAACTCCGGCCCCGGCGCGAACACCATCGGCGACCCCGGCCTCGCCGACAAGGTCATCTCCGTCGGCGCGTCCATCTCCAAGGAGACCTGGGCCGCCAACTACGGCTCCGGCGTGACGAAGCGCTACGCCATGATGCCGTTCTCGTCGCGCGGCCCGCGTGAGGACGGCGGCTTCACGCCGACCATCACCGCGCCCGGCGCCGCGATCAACACGACGCAGACCTGGCTGCCGGGCTCCCCGGTCGCCGAGGCGGGCTACAACCTGCCGGCCGGCTACTCGATGCTCCAGGGCACCTCGATGGCCTCCCCGCAGGCCGCGGGCGCCTCGGCCCTGCTGCTCTCCGCCGCCAAGCAGAAGCACATCGCCCTCACCCCGGCGAAGCTGCGCACGGCGCTCACCTCGACCGCGAAGCACATCAGCGGCGAGCAGGCGTACGCCGAGGGCTCCGGCCTCATCGACATCGTCGACGCGTGGAAGTCCATCAAGCGCGGCGCGGACGCCCACACGTACACGGTGAAGGCCCCGGTCGACACCGCGATCGACTACGCGCTCAGGGACCCGGGCTTCGGCACCGGCATCTACGACCGCGAGGGCGGCCTCAAGGCCGGCCAGAAGAAGACCTACGACGTCACCGTCACGCGTACGTCGGGCCCGGATCGCGCGGTCCGTCACGAGCTGTCCCTCAAGAACAACTCGGGCTCCACGTTCCGCATCGTCGGCGACGACACCGTCTCGCTGCCGCTGAACAAGCCGGTCACCGTCAAGGTGCAGGCCGCGCCGAAGAGCGCCGGTCTGCGCAGCGCCATCCTGGAGGTGGACGACCCGCGCACCGAGGGCGTCGACCAGCAGGTCATGGCGACCGTCGTCGTCGCGACGCCGCTCGCGAAGCCGTCGTACACGTTCTCGGACTCCGGCTCCGTGCAGCGCAACAGCACGAAGTCGTACTTCCTGACGGTCCCCGAGGGCGCGAAGTCCCTCGAGGTCGCGATGGGCGGTCTGAAGGACAAGAGCCAGACCCGCTTCATCTCGATCCACCCGTACGGCGTCCCGGTCGACGACACCTCGACCCCGAGCTGCTACCCGAACTACAACCCGGACAACGTCTGCCGCCCCGACCTGCGTTCGTACGCGGACCCGCAGGCCGGCGTCTGGGAGATCGAGGTCGAGGCGCGCCGTACGTCGCCGCAGCTCGACAACCCGTACAAGCTGGACGTCGCCGTGCTCGGCGCGGCCTTCGACCCGGCCGTGCAGACCGTCCCCGAGGCCAAGGTCGGCACCCCGGCCAACGTCTCCTGGAAGGTGACGAACAAGTTCGCCGCGCTCGACGGCAAGCTGAAGGGCGGTCCGCTCGGCTCGTCGAAGACGGCGCGTCCGTCCCTCAAGGAGGGTGAGACGCAGACCTCCACGGTCGTCGTCCCCGCGGGCGCCGAGCGTCTGGACGTCGCCATCGGCGGCGTCTCCGACAACGCCGCCGACCTGGACCTGACGGTCTACGACCAGGGCGGCAACCAGGTCGGCCAGTCCGCCGACGGCGACTCCGAGGAGGCCGTCAGCATCAGCAAGCCGGCCGCCGGCACGTACACGGTCGAGGTCGTGGGCTACTCCGTCCCGTCCGGTTCGACGGAGTACGACTACCGCGACGTGTTCTTCTCCCCGACGCTCGGCCAGGTCAAGGTCGACGAGGCGAAGTCCGTGAAGCTCGGCAACGGTGCCTCGACCCAGGTCACCGCCGAGGTCGTCGCCGCGGCGGCCGCGCCGGAGGGCCGCGAGTTCTTCGGCGAGGTGCAGCTCCTGAACGGGCGCGGCACGGTCGCCGGGCTCGGCAGCGTGAAGATCGAGAAGGTCACGCCGTAACGGTGACCCGGTAGTCCGGTAACGGCGGGGGCGGGCGTC
Organism: Streptomyces longhuiensis; assembly: GCF_020616555.1. Taxonomy (NCBI): domain Bacteria; kingdom Bacillati; phylum Actinomycetota; class Actinomycetes; order Kitasatosporales; family Streptomycetaceae; genus Streptomyces; species Streptomyces longhuiensis. Next base: position 3,703,366 of record NZ_CP085173.1, read on the forward strand.
CTGAGGGGCGCCCGCCCTTTGCCGTTCCCTTTGCCGTTCCCTTTGCCGTTCCCTTTGCCGTTCCCTTCGCCGTTCTCTTCGTCGTTCCCTTCGCCGTCCCGTTGGTACGAGCCTTCACGCGCCCGGGCCGGGGGCCTTCGAGCACTTCAGGGCGCGGGAGCCGGGCAGCGCGTTGACGACCATGTCGCGCAGGGACGCCCGGTCCTCGGCCTTCGTGGCCCAGTTGTCCGGGTACTCCTCGCCCTTGGGAATGCTGATCAGCGTGCGGTCGCCCGGCTTCAGGCGCGGGTCGACGTCGTGATCCATCCGGAAGGTGACCTTCTCCGGTCCCTCGGCGGGCTTGTAGTAGCGCGTCGCGGTCAGCGTGATCGTGTCGCGTTCCGCGCCGGGCACGGGCTCGACCCGGACGACGGTGCCCTCGACGATGAGCCGCGAGCACGCCACGAAGCCCTCCGGCGTCACGTCCGCGCCCCGCTTCCCGTTGTCCGCGGCCCCGCTCTGGTCCGCCGCGGACTTGTTGTCGGCGCCGCTGCCGGGGGCGTCGGCGCCCAGCCACACGAGCCCGCCGAGCAGCGTGGCCGCGCACGCGGCGGCGAGCGCCCCGAAGGCGACGGCGAGGGGCCTGCGGCGGGGCCGCGGGGCGGCCACCGGCGCGGGGCGCGGCCTCGCCGGCGCGGCGAGCGCGTCCCCGATCCCCCGCACCTGCTCCGCGAGCAGCGCGACATCGGCCTGCGCCGCCGCGTGCGCGGCCGCCGCCTCGGGGTCGGCCACGTCCTCCCGGGGCAGCGGCTCCCCGGTGAGCGCCAGCATCAGCGCGCGGTCCTCGTGCTCCATGTCACACCACCTCCCCTTCGCGCAGTCGCGCCCGCAGCATTCGTACCGCCGTGTGCAGCCTGCTCTTGACCGTGCCCTCCGGAATGCCCAGCTCCTCGGCTATCGCCCGCACCGGGAGATCCGCGTAGAAGCGCAGCACGACGACCTGGCGCTGGGTGTCCGGCAGCTCGTCCAGGCCCTGCGCCACCGCCAGCGACAGGACGCGCGACTCGGCGCCGTCCTGCGCGGGCTGTTCCTGGCGCAGCGAGGCGAGGCGCTCGCCGAGCCGTTCCTGGCGGCGACGTGCCCGGTGCCAGTCCATCGCCAGGTTCGAGGCGACGACGGCGGCCCACGCCGACACGTCGCGCGGCGCCTCGTCGCCCCGCGCGGCCCGTTCCAGCAGCCGCAGCCGCACCTGCTGCACGCCGTCCTGAAGGTCGCCGTGCGGTACCCCTCCCAGCGACAGCACGGCCCGCACCCGGTCCTCCTGTGCGGCATCCAGCGGATCGGCCGCCTCCGCGCGGCGCGTTCTTCTGCGCAGCAATGCCCCTCCCCTCCCCCTGGCTCTCCCGCGTTTCCCCTAGGACGCCGGGGCAGCCGGAAACGTTCGCACCGTGAGACGGGGATGAATGTGGCGTCCCGCACCTCGGACAATGGATTGGACAAGGCCGCCTGGGACAGACGCATCATGGAGCGGCACCCCCGCTGTTCTGTTCGTGTATGTACGGAGGAAAACCCTGTGAAGGTCGGAATCGTCGGAGCCACCGGTCAGGTCGGCACGGTCGTGCGCAAGATCCTCGTCGAGCGGGACTTCCCGGTCGACGAGCTGCGCCTGTTCGCCTCGGCCCGCTCGGCCGGGACGGTCATCGACGGTGTGACGGTGGAGGACGCCTCGACGGCCGACTACACGGGCCTCGACATCGTCATCTTCTCCGCAGGTGGCAGCACCTCCAAGGCGCTCGCCGAGAAGGTCGCGGCCCAGGGCGCGGTCGTGATCGACAACTCGTCGGCCTGGCGCAAGGACCCCGAGGTCCCGCTGGTCGTCTCCGAGGTCAACCCGCACGCGATCGCGAACCGACCCAAGGGCATCATCGCCAACCCGAACTGCACGACGATGGCCGCGATGCCGGTCCTGCGTCCGCTGCACGAGGAGGCCGGCCTCGAAGCGCTGGTCGTCGCCACCTACCAGGCGGTCTCCGGCTCCGGCCTCGCGGGCGTCGCCGAGCTGCACGGCCAGGCGCAGAAGGTCGTCGCCGAGGCGGACAAGCTCACGCACGACGGGTCCGCGGTCGAGTTCCCCGAGCCCCAGGTCTACAAGCGCCCCATCGCGTTCAACGTGCTGCCGCTGGCCGGCGCCATCGTCGACGACGGTCTGAACGAGACGGACGAGGAGCAGAAGCTCCGCAACGAGTCCCGCAAGATCCTCGAGATCCCCGGCCTCAAGGTCTCCGGCACCTGCGTGCGTGTGCCGGTCTTCTCGGGCCACTCGCTCCAGATCAACGCCCGCTTCGCCCGTCCGCTCTCCGTCGAGCGCGCCACGGAGCTCCTGTCCGGCGCCCCCGGCGTCGAGCTCTCCGACATCCCGACGCCGCTCCAGGCCGCGGGCCGGGACGCCTCGTACGTGGGCCGCATCCGCGGTGACGAGACCGTGGAGAACGGTCTGTCGCTGTTCGTCTCCAACGACAACCTCCGCAAGGGCGCCGCGCTGAACGCGGTGCAGATCGCGGAGCTGGTGGCGGCCGAGCTCAAGGGCTGACGCCTCAAGGGCTGACGCCCGCCCGCCGCGGACGCGCAGCGGTTCTACCGCGGCCTGCGCACCTCGAACTGGAAGCAGCCGTACTCCAGGGCCCGCACGTGGACGAGCGCCACGTGCGGGTCGCCGAACGCCTCGGCGAACGCCGCGTCGAAGCCGGCCGTCGCGTCCTCGGGGATCTCCAGGAGGCGCCCGCCGACGATGTGCCCCTCGGCGTCGTAGCGGCGCACGGTGCGCAGCGCGCCGGGCCGGTCGAAGGGGTAGCCGCCGGCGTCCGGTGCCGGTCCCCCGCAGTCGTCGGCGTGGATGAAGACCGGGCCCTGCTCGTCGTACGCGCCCGGGTGCGCGCCCGTGGTCTCGCTCCAGCGCCGCAGCGGCGCGTACGAGACGAGCGCGATCCGCTCGCCGGGCTCGACGGAGCGCAGGCAGCAGCGCAGCGGGGACCCGACCGCCGCGTCGTCGGTGGCGGTGAACGCGACGCAGGGGCGGCCCGCGTCGTCGGTGTCCCGCAGCTCCTCGAGGGTGGCCGGTGCGATGGGCTGTGCGGTGTACGTGGTCATGTGCTCCAGGCTCGTCCCGCGCGCGCGGGTTCACCGGCGGAAAACGGACATCGCGCTCTCCGCTTCCCTCGTGGAAGGATGACCGGAACGTCACAAACGTAGACCGGATCTAGGAGATGACCGCGTGCCTGGCACCAATCTGACCCGTGAAGAGGCGCAGCAGCGGGCGAAGCTGCTCGATGTCGAGTCGTACGAGATCGATCTTGACCTCTCGGGCGCGCAGGAGGGCGGCACCTACCGGTCCGTGACCAGCGTGCGGTTCGAGAGCGCCGAGGCGGGCGCTCACACGTTCATCGACCTGGTCGCCCCGGCGGTCCACGAGGTCGTCCTGAACGGGCACTCGCTCGATGTCGCCGCCGTGTTCCGCGACTCGCGGATCGAGCTCAAGCACCTGCAGGCGGGGCCGAACGAGCTGCGGGTCGTCGCCGACTGCGCCTACACCAACACGGGTGAGGGTCTGCACCGCTTCGTCGACCCGGTCGACCAGCAGGCTTATCTGTACACGCAGTTCGAGGTGCCGGACGCGCGCCGCGTCTTCGCCTCCTTCGAGCAGCCGGACCTCAAGGCGACCTTCCAGTTCACGGTGAAGGCGCCGACGGGCTGGACGGTCATCTCCAACTCGCCGACCCCGGAGCCGAAGGATGACGTCTGGCACTTCGAGCCGACGCCGCGCATCTCCACGTACATCACGGCCCTGATCGTCGGCCCGTACCACTCGGTGCACTCCTCGTACGAGGGCGCGGACGGGCAGTTCGTGCCGCTCGGCATCTACTGCCGGCCCTCGCTCGCCGAGTTCCTCGACTCGGACGCGATCTTCGAGGTCACCCGACAGGGCTTCGACTGGTTCCAGGAGAAGTTCGACTACGCGTACCCGTTCGCCAAGTACGACCAGCTCTTCGTGCCGGAGTTCAACGCGGGCGCGATGGAGAACGCGGGCGCGGTCACCATCCGCGACCAGTACGTGTTCCGCGCGAAGGTGACGGACGCGGCGTACGAGGTGCGTGCGGAGACGATCCTGCACGAGCTGGCCCACATGTGGTTCGGCGACCTCGTGACGATGGAGTGGTGGAACGACCTCTGGCTGAACGAGTCGTTCGCCACGTACACGTCCATCGCCTGCCAGGCGTACGCCCCGGGCAGCCGCTGGCCGCACTCGTGGACGACGTTCGCCAACTCCATGAAGACCTGGGCGTACCGGCAGGACCAGCTGCCCTCGACGCACCCGATCATGGCCGAGATCCGCGACCTCGACGACGTCCTGGTCAACTTCGACGGCATCACGTACGCCAAGGGCGCCAGCGTCCTCAAGCAGCTCGTCGCGTACGTCGGCATGGACGAGTTCTTCCAGGGCGTGCAGGCGTACTTCAAGCGCCACGCGTACGGGAACACCCGCCTGTCCGACCTGCTCGGCGCGCTGGAGGAGACCAGCGGGCGCGACCTGACGGCGTGGGCGAAGGCCTGGCTCCAGACGGCCGGCATCAACGTCCTGCGCCCGGAGATCGAGACGGACGCGAACGGCGTCATCACGTCCTTCGCCATCCGGCAGGAGGCGCCCGCGCTCCCCGCCGGCGCCAAGGGCGAGCCGACGCTGCGCCCGCACCGCATCGCGATCGGCCTGTACGACCTGGACAGCGCCGGCGGCAAGCTGGTGCGCGTCGAGCGCATCGAGCTGGACGTCACCGCCACCGAGCTGACCCAGGTCCCGCAGCTCACCGGCAAGGCCCGCCCGGCCGTGATCCTCCTCAACGACGACGACCTGTCGTACGCGAAGGTCCGCCTGGACGAGAAGTCGCTGGCGTTCGTCACCGAGCACCTCGGCGACTTCGAGTCCTCCCTGCCGCGCGCCCTGTGCTGGGCATCGGCGTGGGACATGACGCGCGACGCCGAACTGCCCACCAGCGCCTACCTGGAGCTGGTCCTGTCGGGCATCGGCAAGGAGTCCGACATCGGCGTCGTGCAGTCCCTGCACCGCCAGGTGAAGCTGGCCATCGACCTGTACGCGGCCCCGGCGGGACGCGACGCGGCGCTGACGACCTGGACCGAGGCGACGCTGGCGCACCTGCGGGCCGCGGAGGCGGGCAGCGACCACCAGCTGGCCTGGGCCCGCGCGTTCGCGGCGACGGCCCGCACGCCGGAGCAGCTCGACCTGCTCGAGGCGCTCCTGGAGGGCACGCAGACCGTCGAGGGCCTGGCCGTCGACACGGAGCTGCGCTGGGCCTTCGTGGAGCGGCTCGCGGCGGTCGGCCGCTACGACGAGCCGGAGATCGCGGCGGAGTACGAGCGGGACCGGACCGCGGCGGGCGAGCGCCACGCGGCGACGGCCCGTGCGGCGCGCCCCACCGCCGAGGCGAAGGCGGAGGCCTGGGCGTCGGTCGTCGAGTCCGACAAGCTCCCGAACGCGATCCAGGAAGCGGTCATCGCCGGCTTCGTCCAGACCGACCAGCGCGACCTGCTCGCCCCGTACACGGAGAAGTACTTCGCCGCGGTCAAGGGCGTCTGGGAGTCCCGCTCCCACGAGATGGCCCAGCAGGTGGCGATCGGCCTCTACCCGGCGATCCAGGTCTCGCAGCCCACCCTGGACGCGACGGACACCTGGCTCACCACAGCCGAACCGAACGCGGCCCTGCGCCGCCTGGTCTCGGAATCCCGAGCGGGCGTGGAGCGCGCGCTGCGGGCGCAGGGGGCTGACGCGTAGCACGCGCAGGCACACGCGAAGGCGCCCGGCACCGGATCCCTCCGGTGCCGGGCGCCTTCGCGTGTGCGCGCGATCAGCCGTTCAACTCGGTGTAACGGGTGCGCAGGTGCTCGCGGCCCGCCTCCGTCAGGGAGCCGTGCAGGCGCATCCGGGCCACACCACCGTCCGGGAAGGCGTCCAGGCGTACGTGGGTGGCGACGGCCTGGGCGGGGAGTTCGAAGCGGTGGAGGGTGTCGGGCTGGAGGCGGGTGCGGGGGATGATGTCGAACCATTCGCCCGTGTCGCCGTTGCGGCCGCTCAGGGCGATCCAGCCGGCCGAGTTCCCCTTCAGGTACGCCGTGTCGATCTCCACCGCGCGGATCGCGCCCTGCGCGGCGAGGCGGAACCGTACCCAGTCGTTCGTGCCGTGCACCCGGCGCCTGCGGTTCTCCCAGCCGTCGTCCATCTTGCGGGACGTGCCGGGCAGGATGATCTGCGTGGGTGACGAGTAGAACTTGTCCGACGCGTCCTCGTACGTACCGCCGTTGAGGACCGAGACCAGGTCGAACGTGCCGAGCAGGTCGAGCCACTCCGGGTCGGGGACCACCTCGCCGTGCACGCGCAGGCGGGCCACGCCGCCGTCGGGGTGCTGGCAGAGGCGGAGGTGCGTGTAGCGGCGCTCGGAGGTGATAGTGAAGCCGTTCGCCGCGTGGCCGCGTACCGGGGTCGGGGCGATGAGCTCCTCCCACTTCACGTCGGCGGCGAGCAGGTCCTCGGGGCTCGGGGAGCCCTCCACGCACGCCGCCTGGACGCTGACGCGCTGCGGGTAGTTGCCGCGGAAGTGCGCGGTGTCCACGACGATGCCGCGGATCACGCCGGGCGCGCCGAGCCGGACGATCGCCCAGTCGTGGTCCTCGGGCGCGGGGAAGGGGGACTCCGCGGTGCCGCGGCGGCGGCGGGTCTCCCAGCCGTCCATGATCTTGCCCTTGTGTCCGAAGTGCTCCGGGTCGAACACCGCGGGCTCGCGGAGGAGGAGGTTCTCGCGCTGGGCGAAGAACTCGTCGTTCGCGGCGACGACTCCCGCGCCCAGGCGCCGGTCGGCGAGGTCCACCAGCTCCGCGTAGCTCTCGGTGTCGCCGAAGTGGCGGTAGTCGGCGTACGGGTCGCCGCCGGAGTAGGGGGCGGCGTCGTTGGCGTGCGGGTCCTCGGTGGCTTCGAGCGGCGTGGCGTCAGATGTCGTCATACGTCCACTGTCGGACCCGCCGAGCCCTTAGGTCCATCGAAACTTTTCGACATGTACGTTCAGGTGAACTGAACGGTCGGTCCTGGCGTCAGCGTTCCGCCGCGGCGTCCCTCAGCGCTTCCAGCACCCTCGACACCGCCGGCGCCTCCTCCGACCCGCTGCGTACCGCCGCCACCACGTGCCTGACCGGGCGGTCCTCGCCCAGCGCGCACATCACGACGCCCTCCCGGCCCGCCGCCGCCATGCGCGGGACCAGGGCGATGCCCATCCCCGCCTCGACCATCGCCAGGATCGCCGTCCAGCCGGCCGCGCTGTGCGCCTGCTCCGGCACGAACCCGGCTGCCTCGCACGCGGCCCGCGTGATCTCCGACCAGGGCCCCGATCCGCCGAAGATCCAGTGCTCGCCTGCCAGCTCGGCCAGGCGCGGGCCCGCCGCTCCCGCCAGCGGGTGCCCGGCCGGCAGGGCCACGTCGAGCGGGTCGGCGAGCAGCGGCACCCGCGTGAACTTGGGGTCGCGCGCGGTGGGTGCGTGCGCGGCGAGCGACAGGGCCAGGTCCACGTCACCGGCCGACAGCAGCTCGTACGCCTCCGCCGCCTCCGCCTCGCGCACCCGGACCGCGATCCCGGGGTGGGCGGTGCGCAGGGCGCGTACGGCGGGCACCACCAGGGCGGGCACGGCGGTGGAGAACGCGGCGACCCGCACCTCCCCGGACTCGCCCTGCAGATACGCGTCCAACTCCGCGTCGGCGCGCTCCAGTTGGGCGAACACGGCTTCGGCGTGCCGCAGGACGAGATGGGCGGCGTCGGTGAGGCGTACGCGCCGCCCGTGCGCCTCCAGGAGCGGCACGCCGAGCTGTTTGGCCAGGTTGGTCAGCTGCTGCGACACGGCCGACGGGGTCATGCGCAGCGCCTGCGCGGTGGCCGTGACGGTCCCCCTGTCCCGCAGGGCCCGCAGGATCGCGAGCTTCTTGATGTCCCAGTCGGCGGTGCGCATGGGGTCAACGTATCCGGGACCCGCTCCGGGTCGCGGAGCCGAGGGCCACCCCCGCCAGGATCAGCGCCATGCACGCGATCTGCAGCCGGCCCATGGCCTCGCCGAGGACCGCGTACGAGAGCAGCGCCACGCACACCGGCTGGAGGTAGTAGACGACGCCGGCGCGGGCCGCGCCGATCTGGGCGATCGCCTTGTTCCAGGCGAAGAACGCGACGGCGGACGACACCACACCCACGTACAGGAGGGGCGAGACGGTCGCCGCCGTCGGCTCGAAGCCGCCCTGGACAGCCAGGCTGACGAGATACACCGGCAGCAGCATCAGCGCGCCGAGCACGAACGTCGCGAAGAGGAAGGCGGCCCCGCCGATCTCCGCCGGCCGGCGCCGCAGCAGCGCGCTGTACGAGCCGAAACAGACCGCCGCCGCGACCACCCAAAGGTCGCCCGCCGTGAAGTCCGGCGCCAGGGAGCCCTTGCTGACCAGGAGCAGCACTCCCGCGCACGCCACGACCGTGCCGGTCACCCGGCGGGCCCCGAGCCGCGCGCCGCCGAGGCGTTCGTAGGCCGCCATCAGGACCGGCGACGCGGCCATGATCATGCCCATGTTCCCGGCGGACGTCGTCATCGCCGCCTGGTTGACGAGCGTGTTGTAGACGGTCACGCCGAGCAGCGCGGCGAGCAGCAGGAACCGCAGGTGGGCGCGGAGCAGTGCCCGCCGGCGCCAGGCCGGGCGCGCCGCGAACGGCGCCACCGCGGCGATCGCGATGATCCAGCGCCAGAACGCGTGCTGGATCGGGGGCACGCTGTCGTGCAGCGCTCGGGAGGTGACGAAGCTGCCCGACCAGACCACCGTGGCGAGTACCGCGAGCGCGAGGCCGGAGCCGAGCCCGTTGCCCGCGCGGCGCCCTCCCGCCCCCGCGTCGTCCGCGTCCCCCGCCGCGACCTTCTCGGCGCCGGCGGTCGTCCGGTCCAGGACTGCCATCCCGTATCCCCTCCTGAGCTGTGATGTTTCTACGACCCCACTACCGTCGCAGCCCCCCACTCGTCAGGTCCATCGAAACTTTCCGCTTCTTCTCTTCAGCAGAACTGAAAGATCGGGAGGATGGAGCGGGGGAAGCGGCGGCCCGGAGCGGACGCTGGCCCAGCAGCGTCGCGCCGAACGCCAGCGCCATGCCCACCAGCTGCACCGGCGTCAGCGCCTGCCCGAGCGCCGCCCAGCCGATCACCGCCGCCGTCAGCGGCGAGAGCGGGCCGAGGAACGTGACCTGCGTCGCGGTCAGGCGGCCGATGCCGCGGAACCACAGCCAGTACGCGACCGCCGTGTTGGCGAGCGCCAGGTACGCGTAGCCCGCTACGGCCCGGCCGTCCAGCGCCGGGGGCGCGCCCTCGACGAGGAAGGCGAGCGGGGCGATGAGGAGGCCGCCTGCCGTGAGCTGCCAGCCGGTGAGCGCCAGGGGGCCCACCCCTTCCGGGCGGCCCCACCGCTTGGTGAGGACCGTTCCCGTCGACATCGAGGCCGTGGAGGCCAGCGCCGCCAGCGCGCCGACCGCGTCGAGCGCGCCCGCCGCCCTGAGGACGACGAGGCTGACGCCGAGCGCGGCCGCGATGCCGGTCAACAACGTGCGCCGCGTGGGGCGTTCACCGAGCAGGAGCGTCGCGAGGCCGGCGACGAAGAGGGGGCCGATCGAGCCGACCACCGCCGCCATGCCGCCGGGGAGGCGGTACGCGGAGAGGAACAGGAGAGGGAAGAACGCGCCGATGTTCAGCGCGCCGAGGACCAGGGACTTCCACCACCAGGCACCGCGCGGCAGTGTGCGCGCCAGCGCCAGCAGGAGGAGCCCCGCGGGCAGCGCCCGCATCAGCCCGGTGAACAGAGGGCGGTCGGGTGGCAGGAACTCCGTGGTGACCGCGTAGGTCGAGCCCCAGGAGATCGGGGCCAGAGCGGTCAGCGCGATCACGGCGCCGTTGCGCTTGCCGGCCTTCTCGACGCTGAGCTTGTTCGTCTTCATCGGGCGCCCCCCGCGGCGGAATGATTGGAGAGAAGTAGCTTCGTGGAAAGTAGCTTAGCCGTAAGCTACTTATCGTCAAGTCACTTCCTTCAAAGTTGCTTTCGACTCAGCTACTTTCTTGCGACCGGCCGAATCCGGGTCGCATACTCGCCCCATGAGCAGCAGCAAGGACGCCGTCGACGCGATCATCGACCAGTGGGCCGAGGTCAGACCCGACCTCGACACCACGGCGATGGAGGTCTTCGGCCGCGTCTACCGGATCTCGCGCGCGATGGGCGACCGCATCGACAAGACGTACGCGCGCTACGGCATCGCGCGGGGCGAGTTCGACGTCCTCGCCACACTGCGCCGCTCCGGCGACCCGTTCACGCTCTCTCCCCGTCAGCTCTCGGCGACGCTGATGCTGACGACCGGCGGCATGACCGGGCGGCTCGACAAGCTGGAGCGGCGCGGGCTGCTGCGCCGCTCGCCCGACCCGCACGACCGCCGCGGCCTCCAGGTGACGCTCACCGACGAGGGCCGTGCGCTGGTCGACGAGGCGGTCGGCGCCGGGCTCGCCGTGCAGACCGAGGCGCTCGCCGCGCTCGACAAGGAGCAGGCCGGGCAACTCGCCGACCTGCTCCGTCAGTTGATGGCGGGCACGCAGCCCTCCTGATGCCGGGCCGAACCCCCCCCGGACGTCCCGGTCCCGGTCGGCCGCCTACGCCCGGAACGAGTACGAGTCGATGCTGTCCGGGATCCCGGCGGAGATGACGCCCCCGTCCGCCGGCTCGTCGTCCGACGCCCAGGCGACGTAGCCGTCGGGGCGCACCAGGAGTGACGTGCGGCGGTCACTGGCCCAGTGCGTGACGGCGTAGCGGTCGTCACCCTTGTCGTGCGCACCCCCGGGGACGATCAGGACGAACACGCCCTGGCGCAGGGCCTCGTAGAGCCGGCCCTCCTTGAGCGTGACGTCGGGGACGCGGGTGCCGACGAGGCGGTGCGCGCCGCGCGGGGCCGGGTAGGCGACGCCGATGCCGGTGAGCCGGCCGACCATCCGGGTGCGCGCGGGGCGGACGCGGCCGAGGAACGCGGTGAGGGCGGCGCGGGCCGCGAGGGTCCAGGGCCGGTTGGCCATGGCGAGCCTGACGATGCCGCCGCTGCTGCGCAGGACGGCCTTCCCGACGGGGTGGCGCTCGGCCTCATAGGTGTCCAACAGGGCGTCCCCCGCACGGCCGTCGACGACTGCCGCGAGCTTCCAGCCGAGGTTGGCGGCGTCCTGGAGTCCGGTGTTCATGCCCTGGCCGCCGGCCGGGGTGTGGACGTGCGCGGCGTCGCCGGCGAGCAGGACACGGCCGACGCGGTACGCGGGCGCCTGGCGCTCGTCGCTGTGGAAGCGGGACATCCAGCGGGCCTCGTGCATCCCGTAGTCGCGGCCGAGCGCGCGGCGGGTGACCTCCTTGATCTCGTCGAGGTCGAGGGGCGCGGACTCGGGGACGTTGCGCGCGCGGTTCCAGCCGATGACGCGGTAGTAGCCGTCACCGAAGGGCGCGATGAAGGCGAAGGCGTCGCCGACGGCGTTGACGGTGAGGACGTTCTCGGGCTCCTCGGCGAGCTTCACGTCGGCGAGGACGACGGAGCGGATGACGGACTTGCCGGGGAAGGGGAGCCCGACGCTCTCGCGCACGGCGCTGCGCATGCCGTCGGTGCCGACGACGTACGCGGCCCGCATCGTCGTCGACTCACCGTCTCCCGTGCGGACCTGGAGCGTCACCCCGTCGGCGTCCTGGGTGAGGCCGGTGACCTCGCTCTCGTACGAGAACTTCACGCCGGCGTCGGTGGCGCGCCGCTGGAGGGCGGCCTCGACCTCGTACTGCGGCAGGACCAGGAGGTGCTGGAAGCGGGAGGTGAGGTCGCTCAGGTCGACGGCGAGGCGACCGAAGAGGCTCAGCCGGTCGAGGGCCTGGCCCTTGGCCTCGATGCCGTCGGCAAGGCCGCGGGCGTCGAACTGCTCCAGGGTGCGGGCGTGCAGGACGAAGGCCCGGGAGAGGTTGCTGATCTTGTGGGGGCGCTTCTCGACGACGGTGACGGAGACACCCGCGGCGGCGAGGTCACCGGCGAGGAGCAGGCCGGTGGGGCCGGAGCCGACAACGATCACGGTGCGAGGAGCGGTGCCGTTCATGGTGGCCTCCTGGTGCCTGCGAGCTCAGGTCGGTGGTGCCCGGTCACTCATTGCCAACGCTTGTTGGTCAACGTCTGTTGGCAAACTTAGGCGCGCGGCTCTGGACTGTCAACAGGTGTTGGCCTACGTTTGTTGGCATGACAGGAACCACCCCGCAGGCACGCCGCTCGGACGCCACCCGCACCGCGATCCTCGCGGCGGCCCGCGAACGCTTCGCCGCCGACGGGTACGAGCGCGCCACGATCCGCGCCATCGCCAAGGACGCGGCGATCGACCCGTCGATGGTGATGCGCTACTACGGCAACAAGGAGGGGCTCTTCGCCGCGGCGATCGACCTGGACCTGCGGCTGCCCGACCCCGAGGAGATCGCGGTCGAGGACATGGGCCGGACCCTCGTGCGGCACTTCCTCGACCTGTGGGAGGAGAACGAGGTGCTCACCGCGCTGCTGCGCGTGGGCGCCACCAACGCCGCGGGCGCCGAGCGCATGCAGGACATCTTCAAGAGGCAGACGCTGCCGCTCGCCCTGCGCGTCTGCCCCGACCCCGCCGAGGCCCCGGTGCGGGCCGCGCTCTGCGCGTCGCAGGTCCTCGGCCTCGCGCTCACCCGCTACGTGCTGCGCTTCGGCCCCGCCGTCGGGCTCGGCCGCGACGAGATGGTGGAGTGGCTGGCGCCGACCCTCCAGCGCTACCTGACGGCCGAGCGGCCGTAGAACGCCCCGGCCGAGCCCACGTGGAACATCCCTGGCGCAGGCCGTAGAACACCCTGGACACCACACCGGACACCGCACCGGGGAACGCACCGGGGAACGCACCGGGGAACGCACCGAGGGCGCCCCCGGTGCGCGGTGCACACGAGGACGCCCTCGGCAAAGACGTCAGTGAGAGGTGCGGCGGTCAGCCCTGCTTCGGCTTGCGGGACTTGTCACCGACGATCACGAGGCCGGCGATCACCAGGAACAGCACGATCGGCGCAACGACATAGAGACCAAGGGTCTCGATGACGGTGAGGCCCTGACCGGGGTCGTCACCGTCGTCGCGCGCCAGCGCGAGCGCGGGGGACGACATGAGCAGCATCATCAGCGTCGTACCGGCAGCCAGGGCGCCGGCGCGCAGGGCGTTCTTCTTGTCCACGGTGCAAACGTAGCGAACACCTAAACGAGCCGCGCGCCCGGGGGTGCCGTACGGGGCAGTCCGGACCGCAGGACCTCGATCAGCGCGTGCGCCCTCGGCGAGGCCGTGAGCTCCTCGAAGGTGACCGGACGGCCGGTGGGGTCGGCGATCGGGAGCCGCCAGTTCGGGTACTCGTCCCAGGTCCCCGGCAGGTTCTGCGGGCGCCGGTCGCCGACCGCGTCGGGCAGCCAGACGCCGACCATGCGGGCCGGGGTCAGCAGCAGGAAGCGGTGGACGGCGCGGATCTCCTCCTCCTCGCTCGGCCCCTGCCCACCGCCGCCGGGCAGCAGCCCGAGGCGCGCGAACAGGGCGGTCCACTCGGCGACTTCCGCCGTGGCCTCGGCCTGCTCCGGCGCGAGCGGCCGCCCGAGGAGGCCGAGGCTGTCGCGCAGCCGCACATGGTCGCCGGTCAGCCGGGCCGCGGTGGACGGCAGGTCGTGGGTGGTGGCGGTGGCCACGCAGCCCGTCCGCCACCGCTCCGGCGGCACCGGGCGGCCCGTGCCGTCCCAGTCCCGCTCGAACCACAGCACGGACGTGCCGAGCACCCCGCGCGCGTCCAGGGCCTCCCGGACGCCGGGCTCGACCGTGCCGAGGTCCTCGCCTATCACCAGGGCGTCGGCGCGATCGGCCTCCAGGGCGAGTACGGCGAGCATCGCCTCCGCGTCGTAGCGGACGTACGCGCCCTCGGTCGGCGGCTGCCCGGCAGGCACCCACCACAGCCGGAACAGGCCCATGACGTGGTCGATGCGGACCGCCCCCGCGTGGGCGAGCAGCCCGCGCAGGAGCGCGCGGTACGGGGCGTAGCCGACGGCGGCGAGCCGGTCGGGACGCCAGGGCGGCAGACCCCAGTCCTGGCCGCGGGAGTTGAAGGCGTCCGGGGGCGCGCCGACGGACATGCCCGCGGCGAAGACGTGCTGCTGGGCCCAGGCGTCGGCACCTTGCGGGTGTACGCCCACGGCCAGGTCGTGGACGATTCCGACGGGCATGCCCGCGTCGCGCGCGGAGCTCTGGGCGGTGGCCAGTTGGGTGTCGGTGAGCCAGGCGAGGTGGCTGTGGAAGTCGACGCGGTCCATCAACTCGGCGCGGGCTTCGGCGGTTTCGCGCGATCCGGGGTCGCGCAGGGGCTCGGGCCAGGTGTGCCAGTCGGGGCCGTGCCGCTCGGCGAGCGCGCACCAGGTGGCGTGGTGGTCCAGGTCCGCGCCCTGCTCGGCGAGGAAGTCCCAGTAGGCGGCGCGGCGGCCGGGGCCGAGCGGGACGCGCAGGACGTGGTCGAGGGCGCGGCGCTTGAGGTCCCACACGGCGTCGCGGTCGATCAGGGCGCCCTTGTGCAGGACGCCGTCGCGCAGCCGGGCGGCCTCCGTGAGCAGCTCGCGCACGCGTTCGCGGTCGGCATCGGGCAGATAGGCGTACTCGGGGATGTCCTCGACGCGCAGGTGTACCGGGTCGGGGAAGCGGCGCGACGACGGGCGGTACGGGGAGGGGTCCGAGGGCCCTTCCCCGCGGGGTACGGCCGCGTGCAACGGGTTGACCTGCACGAACCCCGCGCCGGCGGTGCGGCCCGCCCAGGCCGCGAGCTCGGCCAGGTCACCGAGGTCGCCCATGCCCCAGGACTTCGCCGACAGGAGGGAGTAGAGCTGGACGAGCAGCCCGTACGTGCGCTCGCCCGGGGTGCGCACGCGCGGCGGTGCGACGATCAGGTGCGCTTCGGCCGCGATGCCGTCGGGGGCGGTGGCCCGCAGGCGGTGGACGCCGAGGGGAACGGATCCGGACGGCAGCCAGCCGTCGACGCGTTCACCCTGTTCGGTGGTCAGCTGGAGCGTCACGTCTTCGGGCAGTTCCCGCGCCCAGGCCGGGGCGGGTTCACCGGCCCACATGACGACCGTCGGGGGCAGCAGCCGCGCCGCGGCCTCCGCCTCACGCGCGGCCAGCGCGTCCCTTACGGACTCCGGGGTGCGCGCGTCGACACCGAGGGCGGCGAGGACGGCGATGAGCGCGGCGTCCGGGGCCTCGACCGTGCGGCCGGGGGACGGCGAGTAGGACGGGGCAACCCCGTGCAGCGCGGCGAGCCGGGCCAGCGTCACCTAGGGCCTTTCGTCTGGGGCGGGCTGGATCAGGGAGCGGGGCGGACGTGCGTGCCGGACCGCGCGAGCCCGGCATGATCCGAACGAGAGGCCCTAGACCCCCGAGGCGTCCAGGCCCGCGACCGGACCCGAGGGGGTCGGCTCGCTCGTGAGGGGCGCTACGTCGATGAGGGCGGGCTCGCTGGTCAGCGGCTCCGTGTCGGCGAGGGGCGGTTCGCTGGTGAGGGGCAGTTCGGCGCCGAACGCGAACTCGTCCGGCAGCGGCAGGGCGGGGGCGGGCAGGATGACGTCCGCCTGTTTGGACAGGGCCGAGAGCAGAAGGTGCGCTGATGCGGCCATGACGGCCTCCTTTTCGCGGTTCTTCGCGGGTCTTGTCGTCGATCTTTTCGTGAGTGACGGTCTCGGCAGCTCTACCCAACGAACGCGGCCGCAGACATGAACGGCCCGACAACGTGTTACTGGTCACATTCTGCTCCATGGGCGGGAATGCGTCGGCGGGCGGCGCGAATCACCCTCTCCCGCGACTCCCGGCCGGGCAATTGCGGCACAACGGCCACTCCCGTTGACACTCCGACCCGGTCAGTGGTGGGCTCGGTTCCCATCCTGGGACACCTATGACCGGTCCCACCACCGAGCCGAGACCAACGAGGAGTGAGCCGTGCAGCTCCGGCGCCACAGGAAGGGGGCGGCGGCGATCGCTGCCGCCGTCATCGCCAGTGCGCTCGGGGGAGCCTCCGGAGCGGTGGCGGCCCCTCCCGGTCACCCGCTCTCCACGGGCGACCGGGACAGCGAGACGGGGACGCCCGCGGTGTGGCCCCGGCCGCAGTCGCTGCGTACCGCCTCCGGCGCGGAGTCCGTGACCGTGACCGACGAGGTCGTCCTCGTCACCGGCCGGGGCGCCGACCGGTACGCGGTGGAGGCGCTGCGCACCGTGCTGCGCGGGGCGGGAGCCCGGCACATCACCGAGGTCGACGACGGGAGCCCCCTGCCCGCGGCTCCCGCGCTCGTGGTGCGGATCGGCTCGGTGGCCGCCGGGACCGCGTCCGGTGACGGCTGGGGAGCGGCGGACGCCCGCCCCGGCCGCGGACAGGGCCTCGAGGCGGCGCTCGGCGCTCTCGGGGCGTCGGCCCGCAAGGACCTGCCGTCCGGCGGGTACCGCCTCGCCGTCGGGCACACGGACGGCCGGGACACCGTCGCCATGGAAGGCGTCGGCGACGACGGTCTGTTCCACGCCGTGCAGACGTTCCGGCAGCTGGTGAGCGGGCACAAGGTCGCCGGGGTCGTCGTGCGCGACTGGCCCGGTACGGCCGTGCGCGGCATGACGGAGGGGTTCTACGGGACCCCGTGGACCCGTGAACAGCGGCTCGACCAGCTCGACTTCATGGGGCGCACCAAGCAGAACCGCTATCTGTACGCGCCGGGCGACGACCTGTACCGGCAGGCGCGGTGGCGCGAGACGTATCCGGCCGCCCAGCGCGCGGACTTCCGGGCGCTCGCCGAGCGGGCACGCGCCAACCACGTGACGCTGAGCTGGGCCGTGGCACCCGGGCAGGCGATGTGCATGTCGTCGGACGACGACGTCAGGGCCCTGAACCGCAAGCTGGACGCCATGTGGGCGCTCGGGGTGCGGGCGTTCCAGCTGCAGTTCCAGGACGTGTCGTACAGCGAGTGGCACTGCGAGGCGGACGCGAGGACGTTCGGCTCGGGGCCGAAGGCGGCGGCGCGGGCGCAGGCGCGCGTGGCGAACGCGGTGGCCCGGCACCTCGCGGCCCGGCACCCGGGTGCGGGGCCGCTGTCGCTGATGCCGACGGAGTTCTACCAGGACGGGTCGACGGAGTACCGCGGGGCGCTCGCGGGCGGGCTCGACGACTCCGTCGAGCTGGCGTGGACGGGCGTCGGCGTGGTCCCGCGCACGATCACCGGGCGCGAACTGGCGGGCGCGCGGACCGCGTTCGGGTCCGCGCACGACCTCGTCACGATGGACAACTACCCGGTCAACGACTACGCGCAGGACCGCATCTTCCTCGGTCCCTACACGGGCCGCGAGCCCGCGGTGGCGACGGGTTCGGCGGCGCTGCTCGCCAACGCGATGGAGCAGCCCGCGGCCTCCCGCATCCCGCTGTTCACGACGGCGGACTACGCGTGGAACCCGCGCGACTACCGCCCCCAGGAGTCCTGGAAGGCCGCGATCGACGACCTGGCGGGCGGTGACGCGCCCACCCGTGAGGCGCTCGGCGCGCTGGCGGGCAACGACGCGTCGTCCGTGCTCGGCGAGGACGAGTCCGCGTATCTGAAGCCGGTCGTCTCCGGCTTCTGGGACTCCCGTACGACGCTGGTCACCGACCGCGCGCGGTACGAGGCGGCGGCGAAGAAACTGCGGGACGCGTTCACCGTGATGCGGCGGACGCCGGAGCGGCTCAGGTCGACCCCGGTGGACGCCGAGGTGCGGCCCTGGAGCGACCAGTTGGCGCGCTACGGGGAGGCCGGGGAGACGGCCGTCGACATGCTCAGCGCGCAGGCCCGCGGTGACGGGGCGGCGGCGTGGCGGGAGGCGCGGCTCCTGGAGCGCCGGCGCGCCGGTCTGGAGTCCCGTCAGGTCACCGTCGGCAAGGGCGTGCTGGACCCGTTCCTCGACCGGGCGCAGAAGGCGTACAGGGAGTGGGCGGGGACGGGGCGCGCCGACGCGACGCGCGACGGGGAGGCGAAGCTGCCGCGGGCGCGGCGGCTCGCGGCGGTGACGGTCCTGGCCGACCCCGGCACCCACGGCACCGTGCAGGTCCATGTGCCGGGCGAGGGCTGGAAGGCCGTCGGCACGCTCACGGACAGCGGGTTCACCGAGCGCAGGCCGAAGGACGTACGGGCGGACGCGATCCGCGTGACCGGTGCCGAGAAGGGAGCCGTGCGCCATGTCGTCCCCTGGTACGCGGACTCCCCCGACGCCTCGTTCGAGCTGGCCCGCGCGGAGCTGGACGCGGAGATCGGCGGTGGCGCACGGCGGGTCACGGCGCGCCTGACGTCGCAGCGGCCCGGCTCCGTGGAGGGGCGCCTTCGCGCGAAGGGCCCGCACGGCATCAAGGTGGAGCTGCCCGCCCAGGCGACGCTCCCGCGCGGCACGCAGGTGAGCGCCCCGGTCGACATCACCGTCCCGGACGGCACCCCGGCGGGCACGTACGACGTCCCGGTCAGCTTCGCCGGCACGACGCGCACGGTGTCGGTGCGGGCGTACCCCCGCACGGCGGGCCCGGACCTGGTCCGGGAGGGCAGGCCCTCGTCCTCGGCCGACGAGACCGCGGATTTCCCGGCGGCCGCCGCCGGCGACGGCGACCCGCAGACCCGCTGGTCGTCCCCCGCCGAGGACGGCGCCTGGTGGCAGGTCGAACTGGCGAAGCCGGTGCGGCTCGGCCAGGTCGTGCTGACCTGGCAGGACGCGTACGCGAAGGGCTACCGGATCCAGACGTCCGCCGACGGGAAGTCGTGGCGCACGGCCGCGACCGTGAAGGACGGCCAGGGAGGCCGCGAGTCGGTCCGCATGGACGCCCGCGACACCCGATTCGTACGGGTCCAGGGCGACCAGCGGGCCACGCGGTACGGCTATTCGCTGTGGTCGGTGGAGGCGTACGCGGTCGCGGAGTGAGGCGAGCGGGCCCGCGTACGCCTGCGGCCGTTACTTCGACAGGTTCGGCGGCGTGATCGGGGACGCCGCGAGGGACTGCGGGGACGTGCTCGACGCGTAGGCGGACGGCGCCGAGATGCCGGCCGTCGGGTCGGCGACGACCTCGTCGGCGGCCTGCAGGGGCAGTCGGCCCACGATGCGGATCCCGGCCTCGTCGAAGGCCAGCTTGATACGCCAGCGCAGCTCGCGCTGCACGGTGAGGGACTTGCCGGGCATGGTCTTCGCCGAGACGCCCACGACCATGGAGTCGAGGAGCACGCTGTCCAGGCCGAGGACCTCGACCGGGCCCCACAGCATCTCGTTCCAGGGCTCGTCCTTGCTCATGGCGACGCCGACCTCGGCCAGGGTCTCCTTGACCTTGACCAGGTCCTCGTCCGAGCGGACGGTGACGTCGACACTCGCGGTGGCCCAGCCCTGCGAGAGGTTGCCGATGCGCTTGACCTCGCCGTTGCGGACGTACCAGATCTCGCCGTCGGCGCCCCGCAGCTTGGTGACGCGCAGGCCGACCTCGATCACCTCGCCCGAGGCGACGCCCGCGTCGATGCTGTCCCCGACGCCATACTGGTCCTCGAGGATCATGAAGACGCCGGACAGGAAGTCCGTGACGAGGTTGCGGGCGCCGAAGCCGATCGCCACACCCGCGACGCCCGCCGAGGCGAGCAGCGGGGCCAGATTGATCTGGAACGTGCCGAGGATCATCAGGGCGGCTGTGCCGAGGATCACGAACGAGGCGACCGAGCGCAGCACGCTGCCGATGGCGTGCGAGCGCTGGCGGCGGCGCTCCACGTTGACCAGCAGGCCCCCGAGCGCCGTGCCGTCCACGGCCTGCGCCGTGCGGTTCATGCGTTCGATGAGCTTGGTGATGGCCCGCCGGATCGCCACTCTCAGAACCGCTGCGATCACGACGATGAGCAGGATGCGCAGGCCGATACCCAGCCAGGTGGACCAGTTCTGCTCGACCCAGCTGGCTGCGTTGGTGGCCTGCTCCTGGGCGTCCTTGAGTGTGGTCGGATCCGAGGCGGGGTCGGACGCCGACAGGACGGACAAGATCACGGCTGAAACCTCCAGGCATAGCGGCCGCCCGCGAAAGGCGAAGTTACGGGCAGACCCACCACACTAACGGGGCATTGTGTGTGGATCGTTGTCTTGTTCGAGGGAGAGACGGTCCTCACCTGGGGATGAAGGGTGTGTGGTCGAAAACACTCCCAGCCCGTTACCGGGACATGGTGGCGCTTGTGCAGGCCATGAGGGGAAACTGACTACAGATCGTCCCGGCGCGAGCCACGCGCCGCCGGCGTACAAGGAGGCATCCGTGCCGCATGTCCTGGTCCTCAACGCGTCGTACGAGCCACTCGGCGTCGTACCGCTCCGCCGCGCGCTCGTTCTGGTCCTCGAGAACAAGGCCATGTGCCTCGAGGAGTCCGGCGCCTATATGCACAGCGCAACCTGTACTGTCCCCGCGCCCAGCGTGGTCCGCCTCAAGCGGTTCGTCCGGGTCCCTTACAGGGGGCCCGTTCCTCTGACCCGGCGGGCGCTGTTCGCCAGGGACGGCGGGCGGTGCATGTACTGCGGTGGCGTCGCAACCAGCGTCGACCACGTCATTCCCAAGAGCCGCGGCGGCCAGCACGCGTGGGAGAACGTGGTCGCGTCCTGCCGCCGCTGCAACCACGTCAAGGCCGACCGTCACCTGGTCGAGATCGGCTGGCGCCTGCGGCACAAGCCGGCCCCGCCGACCGGGCTCGCCTGGCGCATCATCGGGACCGGGCATAGGGATCCGCGCTGGCTGCCGTACTTGCAGCCGTTCGGCGCGGACGAGGCACTGGCCCGGATCGAAGGCATTTCCGCCTGACCATCGATCCGGGTCCTTGTTTTCACCGGTACGTTCTGCGGGCCCCGCAGGACGTACCGGCCGCACCGTTGCCCGCCTCAGTGCCCGGCCCGTGCGCCGCGCCGGGCGTAGAGCGCGCCGCCGAGCACGAACAGCGTGAGCGCCGCGGCCCAGGCACCGCGCTGCGGCCCCGTCTGCATGGGCCAGGACAGGACCGTCGCCTCCCGCATGCGGGGTGACGAGAACGACAGATAGACGGTCGAGAAGTACAGCATCGCGGGCAGCCAGCTGAGCCGCGCCCCGATGACGACCGCCGCGAGGGCCGTGATGCCGGTGGCGCCGAGGACGTTGCGGGTCATCGCCGGGGCCCCGTAGACGTGTGTGTCTCCCGGCACCGCGAGGGCGAGGACGGCCGCGGCGAGGGCGGTGAGCGCCAGCAGATGGGCCAGCCGCCGTCGCCACCAGGGGCGTACCGCCGTGCGGTCCAGTTCTTCCGCGTGCTGGTGGAGGCTGGTGCCGATCGCGGCGGAGGCGAGCAGCGGGGCCAGGGTGAGGAGGGGGACGCGGCGGTACGGGTCGAGGAACGCGTCCTGCTGGGTCCCGGCCCACAGGGTGAAGAGCGCCGCGCACAAGAACATGAGGAGCGTGAGGGGCAGGCCCCGCGAGCGGGCGTAGAGAGCCAGGGGTGCACTCACAGTGACGGGACCTCCTTCGGGTCGGGGGCGCAGTCCCGGGCGGTCGCGAAGTAGCGGCTCAGCCAGGTGCGGCGCGTCTCGGGGGACATGGCCTTGAGGTGGTCCAGGGCCGCCTCGTCGGCGCGGTACGCGGCACGCCGCTCCTTGTCGCCGCGGGACTGGGTGCTGTGGATCTGCTCCCACAGCGGGTCGGGGGCCAGCCAGCGCAGGACCGCCTCGTCGGTCCGGGCGATCCGTACGTCCTGCGCCTTCAGCGTGGGGCAGTCCTCGCGGACGAGCTTGTGCGCGGCCTCCCACGCGTACTGCTGCGGGTCGGTCAGCTCACCGCGCACCACACCCCAGCCGATCGGCGTGAGGTTCGGCAGCTCGACCTCGTCCTCGTGCGGCCTGCCCGGCAGGTCCTCGAAGCGGACCGGCAGGTTCTGTACGCCGTCGAGGCGGCCCCTGAGCCCCGAGAGGGCGTCCGACACCTCGGGCAGCATCCCCGGGTAGGCGGCGCTGACGCAGACGCGCGGAGCGGAGTCGTCGCACACCTGGCGCTGGGTCAGCGGGTCGCGCTGCCACATCGAGTCCCCGCTCTGTACGAGGACGGTGGCCGCGGCGAGTGCGGCCGCGAGGGGAACGAGGGCGATGCCGCGACGGCGTGCCGCGTGCGCGAGGACGGCCGTCAGGGCGAGTCCGCCGCCCCACAGGGCGAAGACGAGGGGCTGCCACCACACGGGCACCGTGGTGCTGCCGAGCGGGAACCCTCCGGCGGGCCCGACGAAGCGCACGGCGGAGTCCGCGGTGGAGGCGAGGCCGAAGAGGACGTAGCCGCCCAGGGCGAGCACCGGGGCCGCGAGCCGCCACGGCACCGTCCGGCCCGCCACATGCCCGAGCAGCGCGCACGCGCCGACCGTCAGCGCGTCGCCGAGGAGCACGAGCGGCAGGGGGTGTCCGGCGGAGGTGTAGGGCAGGCCGGCCAGCAGGGAGCCGCCTGCCGCGAGGGCGTAGCCGGCCGTCACCCACAGCGCGACGGGCAGCGCGCAGACCAGGAACTGTGCCAGCGGGCCCCGGGGCACCGACGCCCTCAGCTCGCCCATCCGCGTCCGGCGCTCCCGACCGCCCTGCCAGGCGCCCGCCGCGAGGGCGAGGGGGACGGCCAGGGCGGCGGCCGCGAGATGCAGGTTGCTCATGGTCTCGGGCCAGCTGCCCTGCCACTGGGCTGCTTTGGACGCCATGAGGCCGCCCACGCTGAGCAGTGCGGCGAGTCCGGACCAGGGGGCGAAGCCGCGCAGCAGTTCGGCGCGCAGGGGGTGGCGGGGGCGGCCGGGTGCCTTCGGCGCCGGTGGGGCGGTGACGGGTGCCTGGACGTCTGTGGTCATCGGCCCGCTCCGGCCGCGGCCGCGCGATGGCCCCGGAGGGCGGCCGTGTAGCCGCGTTCGGTGGCGTTGCCGTCGGCTTCGTCGCCGTCCGCGCCGAGGGCGGCGAGGGAGCCGGGGGTGCCGCGGTAGGCGATCCGGCCGGCCTCGATCAGCGTCACCTGGGTGCAGGCCGCCGCGACGTCCTCCACGAGATGGGTGGACACGATGACGGTGGCCCCCAGCCCCAACTCACGCAACAGTGAACGGAATTCGACCCGCTGCTCGGGGTCGAGGCCGGCGGTCGGCTCGTCGAGGAGGAGCACCAACGGGTCGTTCACGATGGCCTGCGCGATGCCGACGCGGCGCACCATGCCGCCCGACAGGTTCTTGATCTTCGCGTCGATGCGGTCCGTCAGGCCGACGCGCTCGACGGCCCGCTCGACCGCGTCGGGCGTGAGCGCGGCGGGCATCTCCTTCAGCCAGGCGACGTACGCGACGAACTCGCGCACGGTGAAGCCGGGGTAGTAGCCGAAGTGCTGCGGCAGATAACCGAGTCGGCGGCGGGCCGCGCTGCGCTCGCGCGGCTTGCGCAGGTCGCCGCCGAGCATCTCCACCCGGCCGCCGGTGGGTTCGGCGACGGTGGCGAGCACCCGGATGAGGGAGGTCTTGCCCGCGCCGTTCGGGCCGAGGAGCCCGTGGACGCCGGGGCCGAAACCGAGGTCGACTTCGTCGAGCGCGGGGGCCGGGGTCTTGCGGTGACGGACGGTCAGTCCGGTCACTCGAATCGTGCTCACGCCTTCTCCAAGTGGTCGTATGAGGAGCGGCGGACGGCGAGGACGGCGCCGGACAGCGCTATGGCGGCCGCCCAGCCCGTTTGTGCCGCCGCTCCGTCGAAGTAGAGGGAGATCTGTTCGGTGAGCCGTTCCGTGAGGCGGCCGGGACCGTCGCCACCGGCGACCGTGGGCACCACGAGCGCGAGCAGCCAGCCGCCGCCGACGAGGAGGGTCGCGGTGCGGCAGCCGAGGAACGCGGTGAGCGCCAGCGACGCGAGGGTCAGGGCCAGTCCCGGCAGCAGCCAGGCGGCGGCGCCGGGCACCCGCGTCTCGTACGGGACGGGCCCGCCGTGGCCCGCGCTCAACGTGCCGGGCAGCAGGAGCCCCGCCACGGTGAGCAGCGGGACGCAGACGGCGAGGACGGCGGCCGCGCGCGTCAGGAGCAGCCGCAGTCCCCCCGACGGTGAGGTGGCGGCGAGCTCGTACGCCGGGTCCGCGTGCCGCCCGTAGGACAGGGCGATCCCGGCGACCGGCAGCACGGGGGCCAGGGCGAGCAGCAGAGGCCGGGCGGCTTCGTACCCTCCGGCCTTCCCCAGCCCGACGGCCCCCGCGGCGACGAGCAGCAGGGCCAGGGTCCAGGGGCCGCGCAGCGCCGGTCCGGCGGCCCACAGGAGTCGCCCGCGCCGCGGGCGCCGGGTCCCCGTCGGCAGCGAGTGGGCCCGTGGTGACGCGGCCTCCTTGACGCCGGCCGGCGACGCCGCGCGGATGTCCCCGAGCACGGCCGCGCGGATCTCCGCCAGTTCGGCCCCGGCGGTCCCGGCCCGTACCGCCCGGGACACCCGCGAGGCGCACGCCCCGCAGCTCTCCAGATGCTTCTCCACGGACCAGTCGTCCGTCTCGGTCAGGAGCCCGTCCGCGTAGCGCGCGGCGAGTTCCTCGCCGACGTGCCAGGCCGATCCGTGCCGTTCGCCGCTCATGCGGTTCCTCCCATCGGCGTCAACTGGCCCAGCGCGATGCGCAGTTCACGCCGCGCCCGCATCGCCCGGGTCTTCACGGTGCCTTCCGGTATGCCGAGCAGGCGGGCGGCCTCACGGGTGGTCAGACCGTCGACGACCGTGGCACGCAGCACTTCGCGCAACTCGGGTGAGATGCGGCCGAGCGCGGTGCCCACGTCGCCGTACTCCAGCCCGTCGAGCACGTGCTCCTCCACGGAGGGGACGTCGGCCGTGGGCGCGTAGGCGATCTGTTCGGTCCGTTCCTGGACCCGTCGTGCGTCGACGAGCCTGCGGGCGGCGATCACCCAGAGCCAGCCGCCGGCCTCCGCGCCCCGGTGCGAGGCGGCGGAGCGCCACACGGTGACGAAGGTGTCCTGCAGTACTTCGCGGACGACTTCGGGATCCGCGCACCGCCGGCTGAGCCGCGCGTGCAGCCATCCGGCGTGCCGGTCGTAGAGCACGGCCATCGCGGCGGAGTCCCCGCCGGCGACGGCGCGCAGCAACGCCGCGTCCGAGTCGTCGTCTCCCTGGCCCCCCATGGGGCGGAACAGTCTCACAACCCCTCTATCGACGGTGCGTGCCACTTCGGTTCACGGGGGCGGGCTCGATGGAGACAACGACTTGGCCACCGCCCGGCCGCACCCTATTGACGCCGCCTTCACCCACGGCTTACCTTCCTCGCACATCAATAGGAAACCTTCCTAACAGTGCTCCGAGGAGGCAGGCGTCATGGCCGGTACGACCCCGGGAACGCCCGGTACCCCGAGCGTCCTGCGCGCCATGAACGACCGGGCGGCCCTCGACCTCCTCGTCGCGCACGGCCCGCTGACCCGCACCCGGATCGGGGAGCTGACGGGTCTGTCCAAGCCCACCACCTCCCAGTTGCTCAGCCGGCTGGAAGCGGTGGGCCTGGTGCGCACCACGGGCAGCCAGACCGGCCGGCCCGGACCGAACGCCGTGCTGTACGAGATCAACCCCGGCGCCGCCCACATCGTGGCCGTCTCCGCGGACCCCACCGGGATCACCGCCGTGGTCGCCGACATCGCCGGAGCCGAACGCGGCCGCTGCCGTATCGAGGCCGTCGCCGTCGCCGACGACGTGCGCAACCGCACCGCCCAGCTCGTCGCCGAGGCCTTCGACGGCGCCCTGCGGATGGCCGGACTCGGCCACGCCGACATCACGGCCACCGTGATCGGCACCCCCGGCGCCATCGACCCGCACACCGGACAGCTCCGGTACGCCCCGCACCTGCCGGGCTGGCACTCGCGCACCCTGCTCGCCGAGCTCGCCGAGGTCCTCGGCACCCCTGTCTCCATCGATAACGACGTCAATCTCGCCGCCATCGCCGAGCAGTACGAGGGCGCGGCGCAGGACCACGACGACTTCGTGCTGGCCTACGTCGACGAGGGTGTCGGCGCGGCGATCGTGCTCGGCGGCGTGCTCCTGCGGGGCGCGACCGGCGGCGCGGGCGAGATCGGCTACATGCCGCTGCCCGGCGCCCCGCTGGCGCGCGGCGGCGAGGAGGAGATCGCCGGCGAGGACGCGGGGGGCGGGTTCCAGAGTCTGGTCGCCGCGCCCGCCGTGCGGCTGCTGGCCGGGGGCGCCAAGGACCTCGGCGAGGCCCTCGCCGACCCCGCCGTGCTCGACGAGGTGGCCCGCCGCCTGGCCACCGGGCTCGCCGCCGTCGTCGCCGTCGTCGACCCCGAACTCGTCGTCCTGTCGGGCCAGGTGGCCCAGGCCGGCGGCGAGGCGCTGCGCGTCCGCGTCGAACGCGAACTCACCGGGCTCGCCCTGCCGCGGCCCCAGCTGCGCATCAGCGATCTCGACGACGACCCGATCCTCACCGGTGCCCTGCGCTCGGCGCTCACCCAGGCCCGCGACATCGTCTTCGACACCAGCCACGTCTGACCCCCACCTCTTCCCCTCCCTCTCTCGCACCTCCCTCCAACTCCCGTACAGAATAAGGACGTTCGCCATGCCGCGATGGCGTATTCCCCTGCGTGCGCCCATGGCGCTCGCCGCGGCCGGACTGTTGCTGTCCGGCTGCGCCAACCCGAGCGTCGGCAGCGCCGACGACGACCCGACGAAGCCCGTGACGCTGAAGTTCTGGCACGGCTGGTCGGCTCCCGGCGAGGTGAAGGCGATCAACAACTCGATCGCCCGCTTCGAGAAGCTCCACCCGAACATCAGGGTGGAGTCCACCGGGAACGTCACGGACGCCACCATCAACCAGGCACTGCGGGCCGGCGGCGACGAGGCACCCGACGTGGTGACCTCGTTCACCACCAACAACGTCGGCCAGTACTGCGACTCCGGGATGTGGGCGGACCTCGACCCGTTCATGCGCAAGAGCGGCCTGGACAAGTCGAAGGTCTTCCCCAAGACCCTGCTGGACTACACGAGTTACGAGGGCGACCAGTGCGCCCTTCCGCTGCTCGCCGACGCGTACGGGATGTACTACAACAAGGACGCGTTCAAGGAGGCGGGCATCAGCCGGCCGCCGCGGACCATGTCCGAGTTCGAGGCCGACGCCAGGAAGCTCACGAAGCGCGCGGGCAACTCCTACCGGCGCGTCGGTTTCATGCCGAACTTCCGCCTGTACCAGAACAGCCCCGACCGGCTCTTCGCCCAGTGGGGCCCCACCTACTTCGACGCCAAGGGCGACTCGCGGCTCGCGAAGGACCCGTCGACGTACAAGTTCTTCGACACCGCCCACAAGCTCGTCGAGGCGCAGGGCGGATACAACGCCCTGGAGCGCTTCCGCACGTCCTTCGGTGACGAGATGTCCACGCAGAACGCGTTCATGAGCGGCAAGCTGGCGATGCACCTCGACGGCGAGTGGCGCGGCCTGATGATGAACGAGGCCAAGGTCGGCTTCGACTGGGGCGTGGCACCGCTGCCGGTCCCCGACGACCAGGCCGAGACGTACGGGCGCGGCTATCTCACCGGCACCGTCGCGGGCATCGCGCACAGCAGCAGGCATCAGAACGCGGCCTGGGAGCTGGTGAAGTTCCTGACCTCCGACACCGATCAGGTCGTCAGCTTCGCCAACGCGATCCACAACGTGCCGTCCACGTTCGCCGCCCTCAAGTCGCCGAAGCTGGACGCCGATCCGACGTTCCGCACCTTCCTGGGCATCGCGCAGAACAAGTACAGCCAGGTCATGCCGCCCTCCACCAACGGCGGCATGTACGTGACCTCGCTGCAGGACTTCTCGTACTCGGTCGAGGCGGGCAAGGTCCACGACCTCAAGAAGGGGTTGCGCGAGCTCGACCGGCAGATCGACGCCGACACCCTTCAGTCGAAGAGCTGAGGAGCGGGAGTCCCATCATGGCCCTGACACTGTCCAATCCCGCGCGGCGCAGACTGCGTACGCTCGGCTTCCTCTCCCCCTGGCTGATCGGCTTCAGCGCCTTCTTCGCGTACCCGCTGATCGCCACCGTCTACTTCTCGTTCATGCACTACAACCAGATCCAGAAGCCCGACTTCGTGGGCCTGCGGAACTGGAAGTACGTCTTCGAGCAGATGCCGCTGTTCGGTCCCGCCCTGTGGAACACACTGTGGCTGGTCGTCGTGATGGTCGCCCTGCGGGTGGTCTTCGGGCTCTCCCTCGGACTGCTCATCACGAAGATCAAGACCGGAGCCGGCTTCTTCCGCACGGCGTTCTACCTGCCGTACCTGGCCCCACCGGTGGCGGCGACCGTCGCCTTCGTCTTCCTGCTCAACCCGTCGACGGGACCGGTCAACGAGGTCCTCGCGCACGTCGGCATCACCGGACCGAACTGGTTCAACGACGCCAACTGGGCCAAGCCGTCCCTGGTGATGCTCTCGCTGTGGGGCATCGGCGACCTGATGGTGATCTTCATGGCCGCGCTGCTCGACGTGCCCAAGGAGCAGTACGAGGCCGCGGAGCTGGACGGCGCGGGCGCCTGGTCGAAGTTCCGGTACGTGACCTGGCCGTCGATCACTCCGATCGTCATGTTCGCCGTCGTCACCGGCGTCGTACAGACGATGCAGTACTACACGCAGGCCCTGGTCGCCGGAAAGATCGCCTCCGGCGTCTCCATCGGCCCCGGCAGCGTCATCCAGCCCGGCTACCCGGACCACTCGACGCTCACCGTCCCGCAGCTCGTCTACTCGATGGGCTTCCAGAACTTCAACACCGGCGCGGCGTGCGTCCTCTCGCTCGTGCTCTTCGCCATCGCCATGGCCGTGACCATGCTGCTCATGCGCAAGCGCTCGGGCCTGCTCGCGGCGGAGGACTGATCAAGATGACGTCTACGACACTCAGCCCCGTACCGACCGCGGCTCCCGCGGACGCCTCGCGTGAGCCCGGCCCCGCCGCCGCACGCGCCCGCCGCAAGCGCGTCCTGCACTGGATCGCCGTGCACAGCGTCGCGATCGCCGTCGCGCTGCTGTTCATCCTGCCGTTCGTGTTCGTCTTCCTGACGTCCGTGATGAGCGACAGCCAGGCGATGAGCGGCGACCTGTGGCCGGACTCCTGGCACTGGGAGAACTACAAGGCCGTCTTCGAGACCGACGGCTTCCTCGACTGGTGGAAGAACTCCCTGCTCTACGCGGGCCTCGGGACGCTGCTCACCGTGTGCTCGGCGATCCCCGTCGCCTACGCGCTCGCCAAGTTCCGCTTCCGCGGGCGCCGGACGGCGATGATCCTCGTCATCTCGACGATGATGCTGCCGCCGCAGGTCATCGTGATCCCGATGTACCTGGTGTGGGCCCAGCAGTTCCATCTGTCGGGCACGCTGTGGCCGCTGATCATCCCGATGGCGTTCGGCGACGCGTACTCGATCTTCCTGCTCCGTCAGTTCCTCCTGACGATCCCGAAGGAGTACATCGAGTCGGCGAAGGTCGACGGCTGCGGTGAGCTGCGGACCCTGCTGAAGATCATCGTGCCGATGGCCAAGCCCGGTATCGCCGCGATCGCGCTGTTCCAGTTCTTCTACTGCTGGAACGACTACTTCGGACCGCAGATCTACGCGGCCCAGAACCCGGCGTCCTGGACGCTGTCGTACGGCCTCGAGTCCTTCAAGTCCGCACACAGCGTCAACTGGAACCTGACGATGGCCGCGACACTCCTCGTGATGGCGCCGGTCTGCATCGTCTTCTTCTTCGCACAGAAGGCCTTCGTCGAAGGCGTCACCCTCACCGGAGTAAAGGGCTGAGAACCGATATGAAGCTCGCAGTGGTCGGCGGAGGGTCGACCTACACCCCCGAACTCATCGACGGATTCGCGCGGCTGAGGGACACCCTGCCGATCGAGGAGCTGGTGCTCGTCGACCCGGCGGCCGACCGGCTCGCACTGGTCGGCGGCCTCGCGCGGCGCATCTTCGCCAAGCAGGGCCACCCGGGCCGCATCGTCACCACCTCCGACGTGGACGCGGGCGTCGCGGACGCCGACGCCGTGCTGCTCCAGTTGCGCGTCGGCGGTCAGGCCGCCCGCAACCAGGACGAGACCTGGCCGTTGGACTGCGGCTGCGTCGGCCAGGAGACGACCGGTGCGGGCGGCCTCGCGAAGGCGCTCCGCACCGTGCCGGTGGTCCTCGACATCGCCGAGCGGGTGCGCCGCGCGAACCCGAACGCCTGGATCATCGACTTCACCAACCCGGTCGGCATCGTGACCCGCGCGCTCCTCCAGGCCGGGCACAAGGCCGTCGGTCTGTGCAACGTCGCGATCGGCTTCCAGCGGAAGTTCGCGCGGCTGCTCGACGTGACGCCCTCGCAGGTCCACCTCGATCACGTCGGCCTCAACCACCTCACCTGGGAGCTGGGTGTCCGCCTCGGCGGCCCGGACGGCGAGAACGTGCTGCCGCGCCTGCTCGGCGAGCACGGCGACGCCGTCGCCGAGGACCTGCACATGCCGCGCGCGATCGTGGACCGCCTCGGGGTCGTGCCCTCCTACTACCTGCGCTACTACTACCAGCACGACGCGGTCGTACGGGAGATGCGCACGAAGCCGTCGCGCGCCTCCCAAGTGGCCACGATGGAGCGAGAGCTGCTGGAGATGTACGGCGACCCGACGCTCGACGAGAAGCCGGAGCTGCTCGCCAAGCGGGGCGGCGCCTTCTACAGCGAGGCGGCCGTGGATCTGGCGGCGTCACTCCTCGGGGGCGGCGGCTCCCCGTACCAGGTCGTCAACACGTACAACAACGGGACGCTGCCCTTCCTGCCCGACGACGCGGTCATCGAGGTACAGGCCGCCGTGGACGGCAAGGGCACGCGCCCGCTGCCGGTCGCGCAGCTCGACCCGCTGTACGCGGGCCTCATCGCCAACGTGACGACGTACGAGGACCTGGCGCTCGAGGCGGCTCTCAGGGGCGGCCGCGACCGCGTCTTCAAGGCACTTCTCTCCCACCCCCTGGTGGGCCAGTACGAGTACGCCGAGCAGCTCACCGACCAGCTGATCGCGCACAACCGGGAGCACCTCGCGTGGGCATGACCGTCCTTGCCATCGATGCGGGGAACAGCAAGACCGACGTCGCGGTGGTCGAGGCCGACGGCACCGTCGTCGGCGCGGCCCGCGGCGGCGGGTTCCAGCCGCCCAAGGTGGGCGTCGAGGCCGCCGTCGACGTGCTCGCCGAGGCCGTCGACCGTGCGCTCGCCGAGGCGGGCACGAACACGGTGGGACACGTCTCCGCGTGCCTCGCCAACGCCGATCTCCCGGTCGAGGAACGGGAGTTGGCGGCGGAGCTGCGCACCCGTGGCTGGGCCGCCTCCGTCGACGTACGCAACGACACCTTCGCCGTCCTGCGCGCCGGGCTCCTCCAGGACTCCGAGCCGCGCGGCGTCGCTGTCGTGTGCGGCGCCGGCATCAACTGCGCCGGGATGCTGCCGGACGGGCGCACCGCCCGCTTCCCCGCGATCGGCAAGATCTCCGGCGACTGGGGCGGTGGCGGCGGCCTCGCCGAGGAGGCCCTCTGGTACGCGGCGCGCGCCGAGGACGGCCGTGGCGAGGCGACCGCCCTGATGCGCTCCCTGCCCGCGCACTTCGGGCTGCCCTCCATGTACGCCCTGATCGAGGCGCTGCACCTGGAGCGCATCCCGGTGCAGCGACGGCACGAGCTGACGCCGGTGCTCTTCGCGACGGCGGCGGACGGCGACCCGGTGGCCCGCGACCTGATCGACCGCATGGGCGACGAGGTCGTGGCCATGTCCGTGGTGGCCCTGGACCGGCTCGGCCTGCTCGACGAGGAGACCCCCGTGCTCCTGGGCGGCTCGGTGCTCGCCGCGCGCCATCCCCAACTCGACGACCGGATACGGGAGATGCTCACCGCGCGCGCCCCGAAGGCGGTACCGCGCGTGGTCACCGCCCGGCCCGTCCTGGGCGCGGCACTGCTCGGCCTCGACGCCGTGGGGGCGGACGAGAACGTGCACGCGCGCGTGCGGGCGCACTTCGGGGGGTGAGCTCGGGGGCCGAGCCGATCCCGGCCCCCGACCCCGACTCCCGATCCCGACTCCCCGGGGGAAGGTCCGCCGGAAAAGTGGCAGGGAACGTTTCGCCGGAACACGTCCTCTGGAGGGTGACGGTCACTCATCGCACCCTCCGGAGGACGCGCCCATGCCCACCGACCGCACCGCCCGCCGCGCCGCCGCGCTCATCGCCTCCGTACTGAGCTGCGACGGCCTGCTGCACCTCTGCTGGTCGACCGGATCGACCTGGCCCGCGCGCGACGTGACGAGCCTGTCGTACGCCGTCCTGGGCGCGGACGTGCCTTTCACCCCGCCCGTTCTGCTGCCGCTCGCCACCGTCCTGTTCTCGGCGAGCGGTGTCGTCGTGGCACGGGCGCGCCTGGACCGCCCGCACGCCCTGCTGCGCCTCGGCACGTGGGCGGTTGCCGCCGGCCTGTCGCTGCGGGGCCTCGCGGGGATCTACTGGCTCTTCACCAAGGGCCCTGGCACCGCGTTCTACTGGCTCAACCTGGGCGCCTACACGCCGCTTTGCGCGGTGCTCGCGACGGCCGCCGTCAGGGTCGCGCGGCCGGTGCTCGTCGAGCACAGGGAAGATGCCGTACGTGTCCGATGACGACGAAAGGGCCGCGACCGTACGTCTCGTGCGGGCGGCTCAGCGCGGCGACACCCTCGCCATGGCGCGACTCCTCGACGAACTCGCTCCCTACGTGGGGCGGATCTGCGGCCCCATCGCACTTGACCAGGGTGCGGACGCGGCCCAGGAGGCACTGGTCGCCGTGTTCCGTTCGCTGCGCTCCCTCAAGGACCCGGCGGCGGTGCGCGGCTGGGCCCGGGCCATCGCCGTGCGCGAGGCGGTCCGCGTCGCGCGGCGCTCGGCACGGGCCGTGCCCGCCGACCTGAGCGCTCTGCCCGCGCGCGGCGACCCCCAACTCGCCGCAGACATAAGGGATGTACTGGACCGGCTCTCCCCCGAGCACCGCGCGGTGCTCGTCCTGCGGGACGTGGAGGGCCTCGACGAACGGGCGGCCGCCGAGCTGCTCGGCGTGCGCGTCGGCACGGTCAAGTCCCGGCTGTCCCGGGCCCGTGACACCTTCCGGAAGGCGTGGACCTCATGACGCAGCCGCATCGGCCGCCCCAACCACCCCAGCCGCCGCAGTGGCCCCGGGCCGATCTCGACCCCGTACGCAGGCTGCACGCCCTCGCGTCCGGCATCGGCGGCGCCCATGTCACCGAGGGGCGCGTCGACGCTCCGTACGCGCGCGTGTGGGCCCTTCTGGGCGATCTGGAGGGCGAGTTCGGACGGATCACCCCCGATATGAGAGGGCTGCGGGTGCTGCGCCGCGACGGGGAGCGCGTGGAGGCCCTGGCCATCAGCAAGTACGGGATGCGGGCCCGCCTGCGCGGGGTGCACCGGCCGGGCTGGTGCTGGCTGCAGAGCCGGTTCCTGCTGGTGGGGGTCGCGGCGGCGCCCGACGGGGACGGGACCCGCGTCGCGTTCACCGGCGGGGTGCGGGTGCCGGGGCGGGCCGCGCTGGTGCCGCTGGGCGTACGCGTCGAGGGCCGCCGCAGCCTGGAGCGGCTCACCGCCCTGCTGTGACGGCACGAGCGGAGGGAACCGATCGGATGCGCCTCACGTGTTCAAGAGCGGGGTCGCACGACGGTGCGCGCGGGGGCGTTCGGCGTGGTGTGTTCGCGCGGGAATCCGAACAAGATCCAGTCAATGGCTGTGCGGATGTCAGTCCCTGCGGCAATACTTGCGGCCGTGCACCTTCGCCCGCGCTCCCCGCACGCCGGACGGAAGTGACGGACCGATGACCATGGGGGAGGTCGAGTGAACAACCCGCCGAACGGCAGCGCGGCGCCGCCGGGGACGGTCGGCGCGCCCACGATGCCGTCCGTGCCGCCGCAGGTACGGCCGCCGCACGCGCAGGGTCCGGAGCCCGCCGCGCCCGCGCGCAGCACCGCGTGGGCGGAGGGCGTCGACCGGGTACGCGCCGCGGCGACGACGGAGCCGGGGCGCCTGCGCATCATCGGCGCGGTACTGGCGTTGCTCGTCGTCGCGTTCGGCGCGGTCACGGCCTGGCAGATGTCCGACCGCTCGGCCGCCGCGGACGACGTCCTGCACAGCAGCCAGCCCCTGAGCGCCGACGCGGCGGACATCTACCGCTCGCTCGCCGACGCCAACACGGCGGCGTCCAGCGGCTTCCTGGCAGGCGGTCAGGAACCGGCCGAGACGCGGGACCGGTACGAGAGGGACATCAGGACGGCCGCGGCCAAGCTGGTGACGGCGGCGGCGAACTCGGACCCCGACTCCCCCTCCACGGCGGCCATCTCGAAGCTCAACAAGCTGCTGCCCCAGTACAAGGGCCTCATCGAGCGCGCCCGGGCGAACAACCGGCAGGGCTTCCCGCTGGGCGGCGCCTACCTGCGGTACGCGAACGAGACGATGCAGGAGCAGATGCTCCCCGCGGCCGAGGACCTGTACAAGAAGGAGAACGAGCGGCTCCGCTCGGACTACGACAGCGCCACGCCCTACCCCTGGGCCGCGATCGGGCTGGGCGTCGTCGCGCTCGGCGCGCTCACCTGGGCCCAGCGGCGCAACTACCGCCGGACGAACCGCGTGCTCAACCACGGCCTGGTCGCCGCGACCGCCGCGTCCACGGTCGTCCTCCTCTGGCTCGCCGTCGGCCACAGCGTCGCCCGCGCGGGTCTCGACGAGTCGTACGACCACGGGGTGCGCTCGCTGAACGTGCTGCACGACGCGCGCATCGCCTCCCTCAAGGCGCGGGGCAACGAGAATCTGACGCTGGTCAGCCGCGGCGCCGAGACCGTCGAGGTGAAGGGTGTGGCCAAGGACGCCTTCGACGTGGACTACCAGCACCAGATGAAGACGCTCGCCACGAAGCTCGGGGACGCGGCGAAGCTCGCCGACGACGGCACGGGCAAGCGGCCCGTGCAGGCCGCGGGTGACAACATGCGGGTGTGGCAGGACCGCCACAAGGACGCCCGCGAGCAGGACGACGCGGGCAACTACCAGGGGGCGCTCGACAAGGTGATCGGCTCCGCGCAGGACAAGCCGACCCGCGAGTGCTTCGACAACGTCGACAAGGAACTGCAGTCCGCCCTGAGGCACGAGCAGGCGGAGTTCAAGCAGGCGGCCACGGACGGGCGCGGCGCGATGACGGGGCTCCCGGTGGGCGCCGCCGTACTCGCCGTGCTGGGCGCGGCGGGCGCCGTGCTCGGCATCGGGCGCCGGCTTTCGGAGTACCGGTGAGAGGGGGCGGGACAGCCATGAGCGCACGACGTACGCGCATCAGCCTGCGCGGCTGGGGCGGTGTGGCGGCCATGGCGGTCGCCTGTGCCCTGACCGCGGTCCTCGCGCTGCTGCTCCCCCTGACCCGGGGCGCCGGCGGCGACGGGAGCACGGGCGTCGGCGGCCCCGGCCTGGCCACGGGTGTGCAGGCCAGGGCCGACAAGTGCACGGACCCGGAGCGCAGTCTGAAGCCGTCCGGCGACGAGTCGGGTGCCGCGGTCAAGGCCATCAAGGACCGCGGCTACCTCATCGTCGGCGTCGACCAGAACAGCTACCACTGGGGCTACCGCGACCCGAACAAGAAGTCCAGCGAGCTCGAGGGCTTCGACATCGACCTGGCGCACGAGATCGCCCAGAAGATCCTCGGCGACCGCGACCTGATCCGGTTCCGAGCGATCCCGACCAACCAGCGCATCCCGGCGATCAAGTACGGGAACGTCGACATGGTCGTCCGCACGATGACGATCAGCTGCGAGCGGCTCAAGGACGTCGCCTTCTCGACGGCGTACTTCCAGACCGGGCAGCAGGTGCTGGCGCCCAAGACCTCCTCGATCACGGGGTACGACAAGTCGCTCGCGGGCAAGCGGATCTGCACGGCGGCCGGCTCGACCGCCTTCGACCGTCTCGACGCGGACCGCAGGGCGGGCACGCTCGCCGCCGGCGCCGACATCTCCACGACGGTGCCGAACCAGCTGGACTGCCTCGTCCGGCTGCAGCTCGGTGAGGTGGACGCCGTGGTGACGGACAGCGCGCTCGCCGCGGGCCAGGCCGCGCAGGACCCGACGGTCGAGCTCAAGGGCACGCCGTTCACCAAGGAGTTCTACGGCGTGGCGATGAAGCGCGGCACGGACGACCTGGTACGCCGGGTCAACCAGGTCCTGGAGGACTTCCGCAAGGACGGCGGCTGGCAGGACTCGTACGACGCGTGGCTCAAGGACGGTCTCGGCGCGGCCTCCGGTCCGCCCGCACCGAAGTACAAGTAGCCCCGGCCGGGCGCTACTTGCGGCAACTGCACAGCGGCGGCCGACGGCAGTCGGCGGCAGCGACGTGAACGGAGAGGTGATCGATGGGCGTCACGGGACCCCCCGGTCCGGTGATGGACCGGGACGAGGTGGACCGTGCGCTGGCGCGGCTCGGCGCGGAGCACGAGGCGATCGAGACGTCACTGTTCGCCCTCCAGGACCACGCGGGCCGCAGGCTCCTCGAAGGCGCGCGGCTGACCGGCACCACTCAGGAGCGCTGGGCGGCCGCGGACCAGGCGATCACTCTGCTCTGGACGTACTTCGACGCGTACACGGCCACGCTGCGCTCCGCCCGTGAGATACGGGCGCGGCGCCGCTGGTCGAGCCGTGAGGACCTCGTCGAGCTGACCGAGCTGCTGCGCGGCGAGAGCGTGACCGTCGCCGGAAGCGGACCCTCCACGCCCGCGTCGCTCACCGGCCCCGCCCGGCTCAGCGACCGGTTCACGCTCGCCGACCTGGTCGAGCGGATGAACGACCTGTACGCGAGCTCGCTGGACATGGTGGTCGCCGCCGACGCCGTCTGGTCGGCGCTGCCCGCCCGCATAGATCTCCTCGCCGCCGAGCTGGGCCGCACGCGTCAGCTCGCGCACTCCGTCGGCGTACGTCCGGGTGAGCACCCCTCGGGCGACGACCTGGAGCGGATCACGCACGCGCTGACGCGGCTGCGGGAGGACGTCGTGTCCGATCCGCTGGCGTACTGGCGTTCCGGGAGCGGCAGTTCGGCGCCCGGCGGCGGCCGGCCCGACACGACGGCGTACGACCGTGAGGCGCGGGCGCTGGAGGAGGTGCGCCGGGAGATCGACGCGGTGCTGACCGTGCGGCAGGACGCCGAGGTCCGGCTCGGCAGGCTGCGGGACGTCCTCTCGCGCGCCGACCGCACGCTCGCCGAGGCGCGGTCCGCGCGCGGCGAGGTGCTCGCCAAGATCGCCGCGTTCGAGGTGCCCGCGGTCAGTGGCCCGCCGACGGCGCTCCAGGAGCAGCTCGCGACGGCGGCCGAGTACCGCAGATCCGCCCAGTGGCACCGGCTCTCGCCTCTTCTGGAGACGCTGGAGACGCGGGCCGAGGACGAACTCCTGCGGGCCCGGGAGTCGTTGACGGCGGTCACCCAGCCCCTGGCGGTCCGCGCCGAGCTGCGCGGCCGCCTCGACGCGTACAAGGCGAAGGTGGCGCGGCTCGGGTTCGCCGAGGACCCGCTGCTCGTGGAGCGCTACGACGCGGCCCGGCGGATGCTGTGGAGCGCGCCGTGCGATCTGCGGGCGGCCGAGGACGCGGTCCTGCGGTACCAGCGGGCGGCCGCCGACGTATTGGTCCCGCGGGTGCCCGATCAGGGCGGTCCCGCGGACCGGAGGGGGGAATCATGAGCGAGCAGCGGCAGTGCCAGCGTCCCGGATGCACGGGGTCGTACGAGGACGTGGGCGGCGGGGAGCTGTACTGCGACACCTGCGGACTGGCCCCGGTGGTCTCGCCGACGGGCATGGTGGCGTCGCCGCCGACGGGCGTCACGGTCGGCGGCCGTGGCTCCAACAGCTCCAGTGCGCGCAGCAGTTCGCGGTCCTCGCGGGCCAGCTCGCGCTCCTCGTCGCGTTCTTCGCAGTCGCGCCGGTCGGTTTCGGGCCGTCTGTCGCGGTCCCTGTCGGGGCAGTCCGGTTCGCAGGGGTCCCGGTCGGTGTCGGTGCGCAGTTCGGGCGCCTCGGCCGCGTCGTCGGGGCGCGGGCGCCTCGGCGTCGGCCTCGTCCAGGTGCCGGACGTGCCGCGGCCCGACCCGCGGGCGATGATCCAGGAGAACCCCGAGGTCCCCGAGCGGAAGCGATTCTGCTCGCGCTCGGACTGCGGGGCGCCGGTGGGCCGCGCGCGCGGCGAACGCCCGGGCCGCACGGAGGGGTTCTGCACGAAGTGCGGCCACCCGTACTCGTTCGTGCCGAAGCTGCGCACGGGCGACATCGTGCACGGCCAGTACGAGGTGGTGGGCTGCCTCGCGCACGGCGGGCTCGGCTGGGTCTATCTCGCCGTGGACCGCGCGGTCTCCGACCGCTGGGTCGTCCTCAAGGGTCTCCTCGACACGGGTGACCAGGACGCCATGGCGGCGGCGATCTCGGAGCGCCGCTTCCTCGCCGAGATCGAGCACGCGAACATCGTGCGCATCTACAACTTCGTCGAGCATCTCGACCAGCGCACCGGCTCCATGGACGGCTACATCGTCATGGAGTACGTCGGCGGCAAGTCCCTGAAGGAGATCGCCAACGGGCGCCGCACACCGGCCGGCAAGCGCGACCCGCTGCCGGTCGAGCAGGCCTGCGCGTACGGGATCGAGGCGCTGGAGGCGCTCGGGCACCTGCACAGCCGCAACCTCCTGTACTGCGACTTCAAGGTGGACAACGCGATCCAGACGGAGGACCAGCTCAAGCTCATCGACATGGGCGCGGTCCGCAGGATGGACGACGACGAGTCGGCGATCTACGGGACCGTGGGCTACCAGGCTCCCGAGGTCGCGGACGTCGGCCCCTCCGTCGCCTCCGACCTGTACACGGTGGCGCGCACGCTGGCCGTCCTGACCTTCGACTTCCAGGGCTACACGAACGTCTTCGCGGACTCCCTGCCCGACCCCGACAGCATCGAGGTCTTCCGCACGTACGAGTCGTTCTACCGGCTCCTCGTCCGCGCCACCGACCCCGACCCGGCCCGCCGGTTCGCGTCCGCGCAGGAGATGGCGGAGCAGCTGACCGGCGTCCTGCGCGAGGTCGTGGCCCTCCAGACGGGCCGTCCGCGCCCGGCGCTGTCGACGCTCTTCGGGCCCGAGGTCAAGGTCACGGACACGGAGTTGTTCGCGCAGCTGACGGGCGAGGTGTCGCGGCTCGGGGTCCGGACGGAGCCGGTGCGGCGGAAGGGGCGGGGCGCGCGACAGGCCCCGTCCGCGCTCCCGTCGGCCGGCGTGCCCACCGCGCTCCCGGGCGCCCCGGGCACTCCTGCCTCCCCCGGCTCCCTCGGATCTCCCGGCTCGCTGGTGAAGCCCCTCAACGCCGCCGCCACCGCGCTCGCGCTCCCCGTGCCGAGGGTCGACCCCGGCGACCCGAACGCCGGGTTCCTCGCGGGACTCATGGCGTCCGCGCCGGGCGAGCTCATCACCGCGCTGCGCGCCGCGCCCGCCGCCTCCGTGGAGCTGCGCCTGCGCGAACTGCGGGCCCGCCTCGAAATGGGTGAACTGGTCTCCGCCGCCCACGCGTTGACGGAGCTGGAGGCGCAACACCCGGACGACTGGCGGGTCGTCTGGTACCGCGGGGTGGCGGCGCTCGCGACCGGCGACCACACGAACGCGGCCCTGTCGTTCGACGCGGTCTACGACGCGTTCCCGGGCGAGCCCGCCCCGAAGCTCGCGCTCGGCGTGTGCGCGGAGGTGCTCGGCCAGCTGGACAACGCGGCGGAGTACTACCGCCTCGTCTGGGCCACCGACCCCAGCTATGTGAGCGCCGCGTTCGGCCTGGCCCGGGTGCAGCTCGCCGCGGCCGACCGGCACGGCGCCGTGCACACCCTGGAGTCCGTACCGGAGTC
Source organism: Streptomyces longhuiensis (assembly GCF_020616555.1). NCBI lineage: Bacteria > Bacillati > Actinomycetota > Actinomycetes > Kitasatosporales > Streptomycetaceae > Streptomyces > Streptomyces longhuiensis. The sequence goes on from NZ_CP085173.1 coordinate 3,743,437, forward strand.
GTCGATCCACTACACGGCGGCCCGGGTCGCCGCGGTGCGGTCCAGACTGCGGCAGCGGATGGCGGAGACGGCCGTCGCGCACGGGCCGCTGCTCGACGACCTGACGGCCGCGGCGGGCCAGGTCGAGGCGCTGGACGGGTTCGGCCTGGACGCGGTGCGCCGGGAGCAGTTGTCGACCGAGGTCCTTGGCACCGCGCTCGACTGGGTACTCTCCGGTAGTCAAGGTTCCGCTCCGCGCCAGGGACCCGTGAGGACCCTGGTGCTGGGGAACGATCTGGACGAGCGGGGGCTGCGACTGGGCCTCGAGCGCTCGTACCGGACACTGGCCAGGCTCGCTCAGGTTGGCGAGGAGAGGATCGAACTGGTGGAGCGGGCGAACCGTTACCGTCCACGGACGTGGGTGTGAGTTGATGTCGCAGATGCCTCGGCCGACGGCCATGTCGACGTGCCCCAGCTGCGAGGAGCCCCTCGAGTCGGGCGACCGCTTCTGCGGCGCGTGCGGGTACGACCTGTCGGCGGTACCGGCCCCGCCGGACCACCTGCCGACGGTCACGCCGGCCGCGGACGGGACCCCGCCCGCGCAGGCGCCCGCCGTGGACTGGCCGTCCGCCCCCGAGCTCGACAGCTCCGACACCCCGGCGCCCGTGCATCTGCCCACCGATCTGCCGGGCACCGACTCGGGCGGCTCCGAACTGCCGTCGGCCGTACGCTTCGACGGGGTTCCCGAGCAGGCCGGTGAGTCCGCCGTCTCCGGCGACTACACGCTGCCCGCGCCCGATCCGCGTACGGCGCCGCCCGAGGCGCTCGCGACGCCGCCCGCGGGCACGAAGCTCTGCGTGGCGTGCCGGGCCGGGCACGTCGACCAGGACGGCTACTGCGAGAACTGCGGGCACGCGCAGCCGCGCGAGCGCGATCACATGGAGCAGGAGCTGGGCGCGGTCGCCGCGGTCAGCGACCGCGGGCTGCGCCACCACCGCAACGAGGACGCGTTCGCGATCGCGTCGGCCGCGCTGCCCGACGGGACACCGTCCGTCGTCTCGATCGTCTGCGACGGCGTCTCCTCGGCGACCCGCCCCGACGAGGCGTCCCTGGCCGCGTCGCGCGCCGCGAGCGAGGCGCTCCTGGAGTCCCTGCCGCGCGGCACGCATCCGCAGCAGGCCATGCACGACGCGATCGTCGTGGCGGCCGAGGCGGTCAACGTCCTGGCGCAGGAGTCCGGTTCGTCCCGCGAGCACGCCCCACACCAGAACGCGCCCGCGTGCACGCTGGTCGGCGCGATCGTCGCCAAGGACCTGCTGATCGTCGGCTGGGTCGGCGACTCGCGCGCCTACTGGGTGCCCGACGACCGCACGGCCCCCGCCGCCCGCCTCACCGAGGACGACTCGTGGGCGGCACAGATGGTCGCCGCGGGCCTGATGAACGAGGCGGAGGCGTACGCGGACGAGCGCGCGCACGCCATCACGGGCTGGCTCGGCGCGGACGCGTACGAACTGGAGCCGCACACGGCCTCGTTCAAGCCGGACCGCCCCGGCGTGGTCGTGGTGTGCACCGACGGGCTGTGGAACTACGCGGAGGCCGCGGAGGAGATGGCCAGGGTCATCCCGGCCGACGCGGCGCACCGGCCGCTGCACAGCGCCCAGGTCCTCGTGGGCCACGCGCTCGACGGCGGCGGCCACGACAACGTAACAGTGGCCGTGCTGCCGTTCCCCGTCCCGCCGCAGGGGGCAGGATCGGCCTAGGCCGCACGGCGCGGGGAAGTCGCGCGGCCGTCGGGGAAGTTCCGCGTAGGCACACGAAGGTGCAGGGGGGACCAACAACCATGGCCAAGTTCGCGAAGTCGAGCGTTCCGCAGTTCTCGGTCGACGTCTATCAGAACGAGTTCCTGCCGGAGGGCGGCCGCGAGGTCAACGCGATCGTGACCGTGACGTCGACGGGCGGCGGCGCGGTCGGCGGCGCGGTGGCCGCCCCGCAGTTCTACGCCGCGGGCCGAGGGGCCGACGCGGCGGTCGCGCTGATGGTCGACTGCTCGGGCTCGATGGACTACCCGCCGACGAAGATGCGCAACGCCCGTGACGCCACGGCCGCCGCGATCGACGCCCTGCGCGACGGGGTGCACTTCGCCGTGATCGGCGGGACGCATGTCGCGAAGGAGGTCTTCCCGGGCAACGGCCGGCTCGCGGTCGCCGACGCGCAGACCCGTGACCAGGCCAAGCAGGCGCTGCGCAAGCTGTCCGCGGGCGGCGGCACGGCGATCGGCACCTGGCTGCGCCTCGCCGACCGGCTGCTGTGGGCCGCCGACGTCCCCGCGTCCTCGGTGCGTCACGGCATCCTGCTGACCGACGGGCGCAACGAGCACGAGTCGCCCGAGGACCTGAAGGCCGCGCTCGACGCGTGCGCGGGCCGCTTCACGTGTGACGCGCGTGGCGTGGGGACGGACTGGGAGGTCAAGGAGGTCACGGGGATCGCCTCGGCCATGCTCGGCACCGCCGACATCGTCGCGGACCCGGCCGGCCTGGCCGCCGACTTCACGCGGATGATGGAGACGGCGATGGGCAAGGAGGTCGCGGACGTCGCGCTGCGGCTGTGGACCCCGCTCGGCGCGGAGATCAAGTTCGTGAAGCAAGTGGCGCCCACCGTCGAGGAGTTGACGGACCGTCGTGTCGAGGTGGGGCCCCGCGCGGGCGACTACCCGACGGGTTCGTGGGGCGACGAGTCCCGCGACTACCACGTGTGCGTACAGGTCCCGAACGCCGAACTCGGCCAGGAGATGCTGGCCGGCCGCGTCTCGCTCGTGATCCCGGGCGCCGACGGCGGCGCGCAGACCCTCGGACAGGGACTCGTACGGGCCGTGTGGACGGACGACATGACGGCGTCCACGTCGATCAATCCGCAGGTCGCGCACTACACGGGTCAGGCGGAACTGGCACAGGTCATCCAGCAGGGCCTGGATGCCCGCAAAGCGGGCGATGCGGACGGGGCGACCGCCAAGCTGGGACGCGCGGTGCAGCTCGCCGCGGCCTCCGGGAACGCGGATACGGCCAAACTGCTCTCGAAGGTGGTGGACGTGGTCGACGCCGCGGAAGGTACTGTTCGATTGAAGGCCAAGGTCGCCGAGGCCGACGAAATGACCCTCGAGACCCGGTCGACGAAGACTGTCCGTGTCAAGAAGTGATGACGTAGCGAAGTAACGGAGGGGGAAGCGCCGACATGCCGACCTGCCCGAACGGACACCAGTCGGGTTCCGACGACTGGTGCGAGGTCTGCGGTCACCGCATGGCCGGTGCCGTACCCCCGCCCCCTCCGCCGCCGCCCCCGGCCGCCGGTTACGGCTACCCGCAGGGTGGCCAGACCCCGCCTCCCGGCTACGGCTACCCGCCGCCGGGGAACGCGGGGCAGTCCGCTCCGCCGCCGCCCGGCGCCGGCCCCGAGCTGTGCCCGCAGTGCCGCACGCCCCGTGAGGGCGGCGCGCCGTTCTGCGAGGAGTGCCGGTGGAACTTCCTGACGAACACGGCCACGTCCTACACCCCGGCCGCGCCGAACCCGCCGGCTCCCGGTCCCGGTCAGGGACCCGCCGGCCCGAACCCGGCGCTCCGCTTCCAGCAGCCGCCGCCCGGTCCCGGAGACTCGTTCGAGTACCAGGGCTCGCGGCCCTCGCAGATGAACCGGCCCGCCGAGCCGATCCCGCCGTTCGGCGGCGGCCCGGCACAGACCCCGCCGCCCCCGCCGGGCCCCCGTACGGGTGGCGCCCCGCAGGCGTTCCAGCAGCCGGGTCCGCCGGCCCCGCCCGCGTTCCCGCAGGAGACCGGCCGCCCGCAGGGTCCGCCGCCGCCTCCGCCGAGTCCGTCGTTCGGCGGCGGTGACGACTGGGTGCTCTCGCCCCCGTCGGCGCCGGCGCAGCAGGGTCAGGGTCCCGGCGCGACCGAGGCGCCGGGCGGCCCGCAGGGCTTCCCGCCACCGCAGCAGACCCAGGCCCCGCAGGCGCCCCAGGGTTTCCAGCAGCAGCCGGTGTCCTGGAGCGCGACGATCGGCCCGGACCGTGAGTACTTCATGGCGATGATGCACCGCAGCGGGCCCGAGGCCTCGGGCCTGAACCTGCCCGCGTACTCGCCCGAGCAGCAGCGCCGGCTCACCGGGAACCAGATGACGATCGGCCGTCGCCGCCACTCCACGGGCGACACCCCCGACATCGATCTGTCGGTGCCGCCGGAGGACCCGGGCGTCTCGCACCAGCACGCCGTGCTGGTGCAGCAGCCGGACGGATCATGGGCGGTCGTCGACCAGAACTCGACGAACGGCACCACGGTCAACGGCGGCGAAGATCCCATCCAGCCCTTCGTCCCCGTGCCGCTCCAGGACGGCGACCGGGTGCACGTGGGCGCCTGGACGACGATCACGATCCACCGGGGCTAGTCGCTACATCCGGTCGGGGCGCAGTGACCAGGCGTACGGCCCTTCGGGGTCGTCCAGCCAGGCCCACTCGTGCTCGCCGCTGACCGTGATGCCGAACCGTTCCCGCACGGGCCGTCCCTCCCGCTCCCACAGGGCGAGGGCCTCGTGCGGGTCGAGCCGGCCCGCGGTCAGCGAGAGCAGGAACCGGAAGAGGTCGTCGGCGAGCACCCTGCGGGGCAGCCCGCCGATGTGCTGCACCGGTTCCTCGCCCTGCGTCCCGCCGCGCAGGGGCACGAAGTAGGCGGGCGTGTGCAGGAAGCGGCCCTCGGCGTGGCCCGCCTCGCGCACCGTGAGCAGGACCAGGCCGGTCGCGAGGGGCGCCAGGATGCGCGCACCGGGCCGGCACTGCGCGGGCCAGGCACTGGGCACGGCCCGTAGCGCGCAGGTCGCGATGATCCGGTCGTACGGGGCGTGCTCGGGGCAGCCGGCCGCGCCGTCGCCCGTGACGACATGGGGCCGGAAGCCCGCCGTGGCGAGGTGCCGGCGCGCGGACTCGGTGATCTCCGGGTCCAGATCGACGGTGGTGACGTTCTCGTCGCCGGCGCGGCGGGCGAGCAGCGCGGCGTTGTATCCGGTACCCGCGCCGATCTCCAGGACCCGGTGCCCCTCGCGTACGTCCAGCTCGACGAGCATCCGTGCCATCAGGGACGGCTGGCTGCTGGACGACACCAGCTCCCCGTCGCGCACCCGGGTCGCGAGCGGCTCGTCGGCGTAGGCGCCGCGCAGCCAGCGCTCCCGCTCCCGCGGGTCGGGGTCCTCGCTCCACAGCCGCCGGTAGCCGCTCGGCGCCGGAAGGTAGTAGTAGGGCACGAACACATGGCGCGGGACCTGCCCGAACACCTCGCGCCAGGCCGGGTCCCCGTCGAAGGCCCCGCTCACGGCGATCTCCCGCACGAGCGCGGCCCGTGCCGCGTCGGCTCCCGCATCCGGGTCCGTGCCCTGTGCGCCCATGGGTCCACTGTGCTGTGCCGGAGGCGTAAGAGCGAGCCCCCGTCCGGGGTGTAGTCGGATGCGAGGGGCCGGCCCGATCCGAACGAGAGGCCCTACGCCTCAAGTCCTCGTCCGGGTCGTCTGAGACGATGGACACGTGCTGCATTTCCCGGGGGACGACCCCCGGGCCCCCGGCCGGAAAGGCATCGGGGTGACCCGAGCGAGAGTTGTGAGGCCCACCGACGTGACCGAGATTCCGCGCGGCACGCTTCAGGAGCAGACCTTCTACGAGCAGGTCGGCGGCGAGGAGACCTTCCGGCGCCTGGTCCACCGCTTCTACGAGGGGGTCGCCCAGGACCCGCTGCTGCGGCCGATGTACCCGGAGGAGGATCTGGGTCCGGCCGAGGAGCGCCTCACGCTGTTCCTGATGCAGTACTGGGGCGGTCCCCGCACCTACAGCGACAACCGGGGCCACCCGCGCCTGCGGATGCGGCACGCGCCGTTCGCCGTGGACCGGGCGGCCCACGACGCGTGGCTGCGGCACATGCGCGACGCCGTCGACGAGCTCGGTCTGTCCGAGGAGCACGAGCACACGCTCTGGAACTACCTGACGTACGCCGCGGCCTCGATGGTGAACACCGAGGGCTGAGACGCCGTTATCCGGCGCACCGCCCCCGTTATCCGGTTCAAACCCCTTCCCCAACTTCGTTCGCTCTGAAAGCATCCGGACAGACTTTCGGGGGATGTACGGCGTAGAGCGGGTACGGGGGCTGGGGTGTCAGGATTTGTTCTCCTTCGGGTGCGCGCGCACCGGTTGCTCCTGACGGCTGCGCTCCTCGCGGTCCTGCTGACGACGTCGGTCCTCGCGATGCTCAGCGCCTTCTCGGGCGCGATCGGTGACGCCGCCCTGCGCAACAGCCTGCGCACCCGCGACGCGGCGACCACGGCGCTGACGGTCAAGGCCGATGTGCCGGCCGAGGGCCGCGAGGCGGCGGACGCGGCGGTCCGGTCCGGGGCACGGCACACCTTCGACGGTCTGCCGGTGCGGGTGCAGACGCTGATGAGGTCGGGCCCGTACGCGCTGCCGCGCTCCCTCCAGCCGCCCGCCGCCCGCTCCGGGAACCCCGACCTGACCCAGTTCGCGGCGCTGGAGCGCGGCGAGGTCCGCATCACGAAGGGCCGTGCCCCGAAGGCGGCACAAGGATCCAAGGCATCACAGGGATCGAAGGCGCCCGTCGAGGCGGCGCTCCCCGAGATCGCCGCCCGGCAGCTGAAGCTGCGCCCCGGCGACGAGCTCACCCTGAAGGACCGCATCGGCGGCCCCGCCGTGTCGGTCGTGCTCACCGGCGTGTACCGGCCCGTCCGGCCGACCGCCCCCTACTGGAAGCTCGACGACCTCGGCGGCCGCGGCATCCAGAAGATCTCCTTCACGACGTACGGGCCGCTGCTCGCCGCCCCCTCCGACCTCGCGGCCGGCCGGGTCTCCGCCGGGAAGTCGGCCTGGCTGGCGTCCGCGGACTTCTCGACGGTGACCACCTCGGACATCGACACGCTGCGCACCAACGCCCGCGAAGGCACCAGGGCGCTCCTGCGCGAGAAGGCGCTCGCGGGCACGACCGGGGTGACGACCTCGCTGCCGGAGACCCTCGACCGGGCGGAGCGCGCCCTGCTCGTCTCCCGCTCGACCCTCCTCATCGTCGCGCTCCAGCTCGTTCTGCTCGCCACGTACACGCTGCTGCTGGTCGCCCGGCTGCTGAGCACGGACCGGGCGGGCGAGACGTGGATGCTGCGGGCGCGCGGCGGTTCGCGGGTCCGGGTGACGTCGCTCGCGGCCGTCGAGGCGCTGCTGCTCGCGCTGCCCGCCGCCGTGTGCGCGCCGCTCCTCGCGGGCCCGCTGACCCGGCTGCTGTCCTCCTGGGGTGCCCTGTCGCGGATCGGGCTGCGGCTCGACGTGAGCGCCGACCGCGGGGTGTGGCTCGTCGCCGTGGCGGTCGCGGTGGGCTGCGCGCTCGCCGTGACGGTTCCCTCGCTGAGCGCCGCCGGTCCCGAGCGCGGCCGTGCCAGGGCCCTGCCCGCCCCGCTGCGGGCGGGCGCCGACGTCGGGCTCCTGGTCATCGCGGCCGTGGCGTACTGGCAGCTGGACCGGCAGACGTCCGGTTCGGGCACGCTCAGCAGCAACGCCTCGGGCACCCTCGGCATCGACCCGCTTCTGGTCACGGCCCCCGCCCTGGCCCTGCTCGCCGGTACGGTCCTGACGCTGCGGCTGCTGCCGCCCGCCGCGAAGCTCGCGGAGCGGCGCGCGGCCGGCGGGCGCGGGCTGCCGTCGGCGCTCGCGGGCTGGCAGCTCAGCCGCCGCCCGCTGCGCGGCGCGGGCCCCGTCCTGCTCCTCGTACTCGCCGTCGCCATGGGCATGTTGGCGATCGGGCAGGGCGCGTCCTGGAACCGCTCGCAGGAGGACCAGGCGGACTTCCGGTCGGGCGCCTCCATCCGTGTCCTCGCGCCGGGCGGCGGGCTCGGCCAGGCCGGGGTCTACGCGGCGGCTCCCGGCGTACGGGACGCTGCTCCCGCCCTGCGCGCGCCGATTCCGCTGACCGGAAGCCGCGAGGCGACGCTCCTCGCCCTCGACACGGCACACGCCACCGACCACTTGATGCTGCGGGACGACATGGCGTCGACGTCCCCGTCGCGGCTGCTGTCATCGCTGCGCACCGGCGGCGACGGCCGCTCGCCCGGCGTCGTGCTGCCCGCCGACGCGGTCGGCGCCTCCCTCACGCTGCGCCTGAGCACGCCCGCCCGTCCGCACGACGCCTCGCCGTCCGATGTGCGGGGCACGGTCGCCGCGACCGTCGAGGACCGCTACGGAACCCCGTACCAGGTGTTCATGGACGACCTGCCCGCCGACGGGCACGCGCACCGGCTCGCCCTGGACCTCGGCGGGGGCGGCGGCTCCTCCCTCGACCGGGCGGCGACCCCGATGACCCTGACCGGCCTGGCCCTCGACATCAACCAGTCCGTCACCGAGACGGCGAAGCACCGCCTGACGTTTGAGGGGCTGCGGTCCGTGAACGCGGCGGGGGCGCAGCAGTCACTGAAGCTGGGCACGCGGTGGCAGGCGTCCGTGCGGGGCGGCGCGGAAGGAAACGGTGACACCCGGCCCAACGCCCCGGTGCTCGAGCGTCCGTCGGGCGGCCAGGTGTCCGTCGGGTTCGACACCGGGCAGCTCGATCCGGCGAACATCCCGTTCGGAGCGCCGCCCAGCATGAGCGTCCGGCTCACCGCGAAGCGTCCCCCGGTCAAGCAGGTCACCGCCGTGGCCACCGACCGCTTCCTGAGCTCGTCCGGCGCCGAGGTCGGGTCCGTCGTCGCCGTGCCCGTCGACGGCTCGCCCGTCAAGGTGCGGATCTCCGCGAGCGTGCGCGCCCTGCCGACCACGGGACCCGAGGCCGGGGCCGACACCACGACCGGAACGGCCACCGGCCCCAAGTCCGCCGACGGGGGCGCCCTGCTGCTCGACCTGCCCACCCTGAACCGGGCGCTCGCCGATCTGCACAAGGACACCGTCCTGCCCGACGAGTGGTGGCTGAGCACCGAGCCCGGCCGCAGTGCCGAGGCCGCCGCCACGCTGCGCGCCCGCCCCGACGCCGACCCGGCGCAGGTCGTCGTGCGGTCCGAGATCGCCGAGTCGCTGCGCGACGACCCGCTCGGCGCCGGACCGCAGTCGGCGCTCGCCGCGGCCGCCGTCGCCGCCGCCCTCCTCGCCGCGGTCGGGTTCGCCGTGAACACGGCGGGCTCGATGCGCGAGCGCGGCGACGAGTTCGCGATCCTGCGGGCGCTCGGCGCGCCCCGGCGCCAGCTCGCCCGTCTCGTCGCCGCCGAGCAGGGCATCCTGGTCGCGCTCGCCCTCCTGGTGGGGCTGGCCCTGGGGTCGTTCCTCACGAGAGCCGTCGTGCCGCTCGTCGTCCTGACCGGGCAGGCCACCCAGCCGATGCCCCGGGTCCTGGTCGAACTGCCTTGGGGGCAGGTCCTGTTGCTCCTCGCGGGCGTCGCGGTGACGCCCGTCCTGATCACCGCGGGCATCGCCCTGCGCCGGCCGCCGGACGCCGCCATCACACTGCGCCGCCAGGGGAGTGAGTGACATGACGCCACCGACCGTCGCCCCCTGGGTGCGCACCCGCCTGCGCGCCGCACCCGGCGCCGCCTGCGCGCTCGCCCTCCTCGTCGCCCTCACGTCGTGCCTGGCCGCCGTGTTCCCGCGCGCCGTCCAGGACTACGAGGACGAGGGTCTGCGCCACGCGGTCGCAAGAGCGGCACCCGAGCGCACGGTCCTCGACCTCACCACCGCGCAGCCCGCCATCGAACAGGAGGCGGACGCGCGGGCCGAGATGATGCGCACCGCGTCCATGAGCGCCGTGTACGGGAAGATCGTCGACTCCCTGCGCGCACCGCTCGCCATGGACAGGGCGCAGTCCTCGTACGGGCTGCGCACCACCGTGCAACTGCCGGCGACCACCGACAAGTGGCTGCCGAAGCCCGACGGGGAGGACGCCAGGTTCACGCTCTCCGCGCAGAGCGGCCTCGCCCGGCACAGCACGGTCACAGCCGGGCGGCTGCCGCGCGTGACGGGCAAGGTCACCGTGGAGGCGACCGAGGTGGAGGGCGCCGTGACGGCCTCCACCGCCGAGACGCTGCACATCGAGCCCGGTTCCGTGATCCATGTGCCCGCCCTGATCAAGGGCTACGTGTCCGTGCGCATCACCGGCGTCCTGAAGGCGAAGGACCCCAAAGCCTCCTACTGGGCGGCCAATCCGCTCCTCGCCGCCCCGTCGCTGCGCCAGACCGAGACGAGACCTCCGTCGAACTTCTGGGTCGGCGGGATCCTCCTCGCGCCCGACGCGGCGCCCGCGCTGCTCAACACGGCCGGCGACCCCGAGCAGTTCTGGCAGCTCGCACCCGACCTGGGTTCCCTCGACGCGCGCACCATGCCCGCCCTCAAGTCCGCGCTCGCCTATACGAAGGACGGCCCGGGCCTGCTCGCGGTGCGCCAGGCCACGAGCGGCGACACCGAGGTCGCCACCGGCCTCGACGAGTTCATCACCGGCTACCAGAATCTGCGGTCCCGTATCGGCCCGGTCGTCTCCGTCGCCGCGTACGGCACGGGCACGGTCGCCTGCATCGTGCTCCTGATGGCGGGCGGCCTGGCCGCCGAGCGGCGCCGAGCCGAGTTCACCGTCCTGCGCTCGCGCGGCGGTTCGGTGCGCGGGCTCGCCGGGCGGCTGCTCGCCGAGACGGCGGTCGTGGCCGTGCCCGCGGGCGCGGCCGGGCTCGCGCTCGCGCTGGTCGCGGTCCGGCACGGCCGCTGGCAGCCCGCCGTGCTCGCGGCTGCCGCGGTCGTCCTGCTCACCTGCCTCGCCCTGCCCCTGCGGGCCGTCGTCGCGCACCGCCGCGTCCACGTGGGCGGCGCGCGCGACGACCTCGCCCACGCCCGCCCCTCGCGCCGCCGCACCGTCGCCGAACTCACCCTGCTCGCCCTGGCGGTCGCGTCCATCGTGGCGCTGCGCCGCCGGGGCACGTCCGACGGCGGGGACAGCCTCGTCGCGCTCGCGCCGGTCCTGGTCGGTGTCGTCGCCGCGTTCGTCCTCGTACGCGTGTATCCGCTGCCGCTGCGCTGGCTGGCCCGCCCCGCGGGACGGCTGCGCGGCGTCGTCGGCTATCTGTCGCTCGCGAGGACGGGCCGCGCGACGGCCGGTGCCGGTACGGCGGTACTCCCCCTGCTCGCGCTGCTCACGGCGCTGACGACGGCCGCGTTCGGCGGTTCGGTCCTCGCGGGGATCGACCACGAGCGGGACCGGGCGGCGGTCCTCGCGACCGGCGCGGACGCCCGCGTCGAATCCGGCTCCGCACTGCCCGGCGCGCTCGCCGGGCAGGTCGGGAAGATGCGCGGGGTGCGGGACGTGGCGCCGGTGACGCTGCGGTACGACGCCGAGCCGAAGGACGGCAAGCGCAAGGTGCCGCTCGCGGTCGTGGACACGGCGTCGTACGCGCGTCTGGCCGCTCGTACGGACCTCGGGGCCTTCCCCGCCGGCGCGCTGACGACGGACGCCGCGAAGACCGGCACCGCCGCGTCCCCGCTCCCCGTGCTGGCCTCCCCCTCGATGCGGGACATCTTCGGGACCGGGCCGTTCTCGCTGTGGATGGACGGTGAGGACGTCGTGCTGCGCATCTCCGAGGTCCGTACGACGACGCCCGCCCTGTCCGACGACTTCCTCGTGGTCGACAGGACGGCCCTGGCCCGCCGGGTCGGCATCGGCCAGAAGGCCAACGAGGACATCGCGTACCGCTACCTTCCCAGCTCCCTCCTCATCACGGGCGACCACATCGACGGGCCCGCCCTGCGCAAGGCCGCGGGCTCCAAGGTGTCGGTGCGGCTGCGCGCCACCGAACGCGCCCGGTACGTCGACTCGCCCCTCCAGACCGGTGCCGCCCGCGTCTACTCGGCGGCCGTCGTCATCGGCGCGGGGTACGCGGCCCTCACCCTGCTCCTCGCGCTCGCACGCGCCGCCCCCGAACGCACCGCGCTCCTCGCGCGCCTGCGCACCATGGGCCTCACCCGCCGCCAGGCCCGCCGCCTCCTCGTCCTCGAAGCGCTCCCCCAGGCCGCGCTCGCCGCGGCGGGCGGCGCCCTCACGGGGTGGGCGGCGATCCGGCTCCTCTCGCCGGGCCTCGACCTGACGGGTCTGGCCCTGGCGACGGCCGGTGACGGGGGCCCGGTGGCGCAGCTGCGCACCGACGCCCTGTCGCTCCTGCTGCCCGCACTGTGCGTCGTCCTGCTCGCCACGGCCGTGGCCGCCGGTCAGGCCTGGTGGACCGGACGGCGGGGATTCGTACGCGAGTTGAGAGCGGGAGAAACGTCATGAACCGACGGGGACGGCAGGCGTACGACGTCACCACACCGACAGGATCGGCAATGTCAGCGGCGAGGGCCGAAGGGACACCGGGAGAGACATCATGACCACCACCGACCCCACCCTCGCCGATCTCGAACGGCGCGCCGCGGACCGCCGCGAGCAGCCCGCGTACGGCCATGACGCCCTGATCACCTGCGACCGGCTGGTGCGGATCTTCTCCACGGACGGCATCGAGGTACAGGCGCTCCAGGGGCTCGATCTCCTGGTGCGCGAGGGCGAGTTGATGGCCCTGGTCGGCGCGTCGGGCAGCGGCAAGTCGACACTGATGAACATCCTCGCGGGCCTCGACGAGCCGACGGCGGGCGCGGCGAAGGTCGCGGGCTGCGACCTGCTCACGATGGGCACGAAGGAACGCCTGCGCTACCGAAGGGACATCGTCGGCTTCGTCTGGCAGCAGACGGCCCGCAATCTGCTGCCCTATCTGACGGCGGCCCAGAACGTGGCGCTGCCCATGCAGTTGAAGGGCGGCACCAAGCGCGCGCACAAGTCCCGGCGGGCCGTGGAACTCCTCGATCTGCTGGGGGTCGGCGACTGCCGCGACCGGCGTCCGCAGGCGCTGTCGGGCGGCCAGCAGCAGCGCGTCGCCATCGCGGTGGCGCTCGCCAACGAGCCGTCGGTCCTGCTCGCCGACGAGCCGACCGGCGAGCTGGACTCCCACACGGGCGAGCAGATCTTCGCCGCGTTCCGCACCGCGAACGAGGAGCTGGGCACGACCATCGTGATCGTCACGCACGACCAGACCGTCGCCTCCGAGGTCCGCCGCACGGTCGCCATCCGCGACGGCCGCACCTCGACGGAGGTCCTGCGCCGCACGGAGGTCGACGCGGCGACGGGCCAGGAGTCCCTGATCTCACGGGAGTACGCGATGCTCGACCGCGCGGGCCGGCTCCAGCTCCCCGCGGACCACACGCGGGCACTGGGCATGCGGGACAGGGTGCTCCTGGAGCTGGAGGAGGACCACATCGGGGTGTGGCCGGACGACACCGAGCCGGGCTGAGCCCGATCCGGCAAGCGCGGCCCTGGTGCCGTCGGTCAAGCGGGCGTCACGGAGAGGCCGGAGAGCCCGTTGCTGCGCCGCAGCGCCACGGAGCCGTAGGCCGTGCGCAGCCGCAGCCACGAGCCGCTGCTCAGGAGGTCGAGCGCGTCCCCGCGCAGGAAGCCGAGCGACTGGGCCGCGTGGGCGGCGCGCACCGGAACGCCGGTGTCGCCGATGGTCCGCGACCAGATCTCGCGCCCGATCCGGTCCAGTTCGGCGCGGGTGCGCGCGTCGGGAGCCAACTCCTCGACACGCGCCTTGAATTCGGCGACGGCGGCCCGTACGAGCCCGCGCACGACGTCCACATCAGGGAAGCCGGGGACCAGCTCCCAGCCGCCGCGAGGGGGCAGGACACCGGCCCACGGAGGCCCGGTCACCGAGGCGGGCACGCGCGCGGTCCCGGCGGCCTCGTCGATCGACTCGAGCAGCTCACCGGCCGACACGGTCACGTCGAGCGAGCTGTCCAGCCCGTACTCGTACGGCTTCAGGAGGCGGGCCGTGCGGATCGCGAGCACCTCGAACGACGGCGGCCGTCCGAAGACGGCCAGCGCCTGTCCGCCCGCCTGGAGCCGCACGGCGGCGGCCCGGTCGTAGTGCACCAGCCGGCCGAGGAAGGCGGCGAGGTCCGCCCCTTCCCCGGCGTCGGCGAAGTGCAGCACGGGTGCCGTCATGCGGCCAGCGCCCCCGAGCCGCTGTCGGCGCTGTCGTCCATGTACTCCTGGAGGTACGCCTTCTCCTCGGCGGTGATCCGCCGGGGCCGCTGCGCCTCCAGGTTGAACGGCACGACCACGGTCGAGGCCCGCACGTAGACCTGGTCCTCGTCCTTGATCTCGTACGCGATCGTGAGCGACGCGGCGCCGATCTTCGTCACCCACGACTCGATGGTGACCGGCGTGTGCCGGTGCACCAACGGGCGTACGTAGTCGATCTCATGGCGGGCCACGACGGACCCGCCGGAGAACGACGGCGACCCGTCCCCGGGCGCCAGCTGGAACATGAAGTCGATCCGCGCTTCTTCCAGGTACCGCACGAAGACAGCGTTGTTGACATGCCCGAAGGCATCCATGTCCGACCAGCGCAGGGGGCAGGCGTAGATATGACGCACGATCAGCCTCGCGTCAGCTTCTTGTACGTGGCACGGTGCGGACGGGCGGCGTCCGCGCCGAGGCGCTCGATCTTGTTCTTCTCGTACGACTCGAAGTTGCCCTCGAACCAGTACCACTTGGAGTCACCCTCGTAGGCGAGGATGTGCGTGGCGACCCGGTCCAGGAACCAGCGGTCGTGGGAGATGACCACGGCCGCACCCGGGAACTCGAGCAGCGCGTTCTCCAGCGACGACAGGGTCTCGACGTCGAGGTCGTTCGTCGGCTCGTCGAGGAGCAGCAGGTTGCCGCCCTCCTTGAGCGTCAGGGCGAGGTTGAGGCGGTTGCGCTCACCACCGGACAGGACGCCGGCCGGCTTCTGCTGGTCCGGGCCCTTGAAGCCGAAGGCGCTGACGTACGCGCGCGACGGCATCTCGACCTGGCCGACGTTGATGTAGTCGAGCTCGTCCGACACGACGGCCCAGAGGGTCTTCTTCGCGTCGATGTTGGCGCGGCTCTGGTCGACGTAGGAGATCTTGACCGTGTCGCCGACCTTGATCGAGCCGTTGTCCGGCGTCTCGAGGCCCTGGATCATCTTGAACAGCGTGGTCTTGCCCGCGCCGTTCGGACCGATGACGCCGACGATGCCGTTGCGCGGCAGCGTGAACGACAGGTCGTCGATGAGGACCTTGTCGCCGAAGGCCTTGGAGAGGTTCTGGACCTCGACGACGATGCTGCCCAGGCGCGGGCCCGGCGGGATCTGGATCTCCTCGAAGTCCAGCTTCCGCATCTTGTCCGCCTCGGCGGCCATCTCCTCGTAACGGGCGAGACGGGCCTTGGACTT
This sequence comes from Streptomyces longhuiensis, assembly GCF_020616555.1. Taxonomy (NCBI): domain Bacteria; kingdom Bacillati; phylum Actinomycetota; class Actinomycetes; order Kitasatosporales; family Streptomycetaceae; genus Streptomyces; species Streptomyces longhuiensis. The sequence goes on from NZ_CP085173.1 coordinate 3,758,743, forward strand.
GGTCTGGCGCCCCTTGGCGTTGGACCGCACCCACTCGAGCTCTTCCTTGAGCCGCTTGGCGCGCTTCTCGTCCTTGCGGCCCTCGACCTTGAGGCGGGCGGCCTTCTTGTCGAGGTACGTCGAGTAGTTGCCCTCGTAGGGGAGCGCGCGGCCGCGGTCCAGCTCGAGGATCCACTCGGCGACGTTGTTGAGGAAGTAGCGGTCGTGGGTCACGGCGACCACGGCGCCCGCGTACTTGGAGAGGTGCTGCTCCAGCCAGTTCACCGACTCGGCGTCGAGGTGGTTGGTGGGCTCGTCGAGGAGCAGCAGGTCGGGGGCCTCGATGAGGAGCTTGCACAGCGCCACGCGGCGCTTCTCGCCACCGGAGAGGTTGTTGACGGGCCAGTCGCCGGGCGGGCAGCCCAGGGCGTCCATGGCCTGCTCGAGCTGCGCGTCCAGGTCCCACGCGTTGGCGTGGTCCAGGTCCTCCTGGAGCTTGCCCATCTCCTCGAGGAGGGCGTCCGAGTAGTCGGTCGCCATGAGCTCCGCGACCTCGTTGAAGCGGTTGAGCTTCTTCATCGTGTCGGCGGCGCCGTCCTGCACGTTCTCCAGGACCGTCTTCGACTCGTCGAGCTGCGGCTCCTGCATGAGGATGCCGACGCTGAACCCGGGCGAGAGGTAGGCCTCGCCGTTCGACGGCTGCTCGAGGCCCGCCATGATCTTCAGCACCGTGGACTTACCGGCACCGTTGGGACCCACGACACCGATCTTCGCGCCGGGCAGGAAGTTCAGGGTGACGTCATCCAGAATCACCTTGTCGCCGTGCGCCTTGCGCGTCTTGCGCATGGTGTAGATGAACTCAGCCAAGAGAAACCGTCCGGCAATCGATGTGTGGGCAGATACACCCCATCTTGCCTGACCGCCACCCCATGGGGGAAACCAGTATGGCCAGGGGTCCATGACCTGGCCCTTCCCGGTTCGTATCGGTAGCTGATCTGTCACTGGTTGTCGACGCCGGCAACTGCTGAGCCCCTGCGCGCGGCCCTCAGACGGCCCGGCGCCCGAACGCTGCTCCCGCGGCGGGCTACCTGGCGGAGCGCCTCGACAGGCTCAACCAGATCGCGGCAGCGGCTGCTCCCCCTTCGCCCCTCCCCCGCGATGGCCCCCTCACGCTCTCTCATCCGTGCAGGCCTCGGTACGGCGATCCGCTCCCGCCTGCCGTTTCTGCTCGGCTTCGGCGCCCCCGGCATGACTCGAACCTACGACCGAACGCTTGGCAGAGGCTGGGCCGGTTCGCTACCGACAGGCGACTGACCTGTACGGCAGCGGCCACCTCAGGATTCGATGACTGAGTCAAGGCACTACCGCCGACCTGCTCCCTTCGATGCGAACCATGGGCGCGACGGCCATTGACATCTGCTCGCCTGGTCAGACGGTCCACAAGGCCCCGGTCCCGCCGTAAGAACCGGCGGGGACGGTCTCCCCTCAGGCCCGGTTCCGTAACAGCCCAGGGCCGAACAGGGGAAGCCGCCCACAACGGGCGGGTCACGGCGGACGCCCGCGCCACCGCGCCGCTATGGCTTTCGCCATGGCAACTCTTTCCCCCACCGCGCCGCGCACGGACGACGATCCGGCCCGCGAACCACAGCACGGCGACCGGAAGGCGACGACGGTCCGTCTGTGGTACTTGCCGGCGATGGCCACTCTCGTCCTGGCGATGTACCGGATCGGTGAACCGCTGCTCGGCCGCGACGAGTTGACGAGCTGGGACATGTCCGGCCGCAGCGTCGGCCAGGTGCTGGCCACGGTGCAGCGGGTGGACGGGGTGCTGGGCACGTACTACCTGATTCTGCACGCCTGGACGAGCGTCTTCGGCGACTCGGCCCTCTCCCTGCGCACGCCCTCGGCGCTGGCCATGACCGGTGCCGCCTGCTGTGTCGCGCTGGTCGGGAGGCGGCTCTTCGGCCACCGCGCGGGACTGGCCGCCGGCCTGCTGTTCGCCCTGATCCCGGGCGTGAGCCGCTTTGCCCACGAGGCCCGTCCCTATGCCCTGGTGATGCTGGCCGTGACCCTGTCCGCGCTGCTGCTGCTGAGGGCCCTGGACCGTCCCGGCAGCCCGCGGCGATGGGCGGGTTACGCGCTCGCCCTGACGGCCGTCGGACTGTTCCACTTGCTCGCGTTGACGTGCCTGATCGGGCATCTGGTCCTGGTGGCCATGCGGGCCCGGCGCGAGCGCCGGACCTGGCTCGGCTTCGGCTGCGCGGTCCTGGGCGGCATCGTCTGGCTGGTCCCGGTCGTGGTGCTGGGCAGGGCGCAGACCGCGCGGCAGATCTGGTGGATCAGCAAGCCGGAGCCGTGGGGCCTGATCGACATCTGGTCCCAGCTGTTCTACTCCGGCCTGTGCGCGGGGACGGTGCTCCTGCTGGCCCTCGCCGCCTGCCAGGAGCGCCGCGACGCCGTCGTCTTCTGCACCGTGTCGGCCATTGCGCCCGTCCTGCTGATCTGGGCGGTGTCCCACGGACACATCTCGTACTTCTACTTCCGCTACATGCTGTTCACTCTGCCGGCGCTCGCGATGCTGGCCGGGGCCGGGCTTGTCACCGGGGCACAGTCCCGGCGGGTGATCGCGTCGGTCCTCGCGGTCCTCGCCCTGCTCACGCTCTCGGAACAGAAATCCGTGCGCGAGCCGCTCGCGCACTACTGGTCGGGCGGCCCCGACTTCGCCGCGGCCGCACGAACCATCCAGCAGGGCTACGTCTCCGGCGACGCGATCGTCTACAACCGGGTCCAGGAGGAGGCCCTCTCGCTGGGCGTCAGCTACTACCTTCCCCGCGACCTGAAGCTGCGCGACGTCTTCCTCTCCGAGTCACCGATCCGGCGCAACGACCTGGCGGCGACCGAGTGCCCCGAGCCGGCCCGGTGCCTGCGGGGCGAGAAGCGGATCTGGGTGGTGGTGGAGGGGAACGCGCCGAATCCGCTGCAAGGGCTGCCCCTCACCCAGGCGGCGGCGCTGCAGGCCCACTACAAGGTGTCCGAAGAAGCGCGCCCCACTGGCCTCACGGTGTCCCTGATGGTCCGCACCGGCTAGCCGCACGCTTTCATGAGGGGGCTGCCCGACCGGCGATCGCTCCACGATACGAAGCGGCCTCCGAGCCGGCCTGTTCACCCACCGCTCTCCCCTGCTTCCGGCCCGCCCGCCGTCGGCCCACACACCGTGGAGCGGGCGTGGTTCACGGCATCCAGGTGGAGCGCGCCGTTGTACGAACGACCTGGACGCCATGGGCCGCGTCCGCTCGGCTCTGCCTGGGGCGATGGGTGACGCTCCCGGGTGCGGCCGGGAACGCATACGGCCCCGGCCGCCGTGGAGGCGGGCCGGAGCCGCGGTCAGGCGTGGTGGGGGTCAGTCCTGGGTCGGGGCCTTCTTCTTGCGGACCAGGAAGACCGCTCCGCCGCCGATCACCACGAGGGCGATGGCGATGCCCGCGATCATCGGGGTGGCGTTCGAGCCGCCGGTCTCGGCGAGGTCACCGGCCTGGGTGCCGGTGCCGCCCACGGAAGCCGGGCTGGGCTGCGACGACGGCTGCTCACCGCCGCCCGTGGTGCTCTCGGTCTTGCAGTCGAGGACGCCCTTGAAGCGCTTCTCGAAGCCGTTCGGACCCTTGATCGTGAAGTCGTACGCCTGGTCCTCCTGCAACGGGATCGTCACCGTCTGCGAGGCACCGGCCGCGATGGTGTGCTCGATGCCCATCAGCTCGAAGGTGAACGCCTCGTCACCCTTGTTGGTCGCCGTGATGTCCACGCCGCCCTTGGCGCAGTTCTTCTGGGCCGACAGCGCGGGGGCCGCGCCCTTCTTCGCCCAGTTCGCCGTGGCGGTCGCGGAGACCGTGGACTCGCTGGAACCGGCGAGGATCTGCGTCTGGCTGCGGGTCTCGGAGGCGAAGGCCCGGCCGACCGGCACGGTCGTCGACGCCTGCACCGTCAGCGCGGCCGTGCCGTCGGCGGCGTCCGCGGGGACGTCGAAGAACAGTTGTCCGCCGTCGACGGCGGACGTCACGGGCTTGCCGTTCTTGTCGACGACCTTGACCCCGCTGGCGGCCGCGTCGGCGGGCGGCGCCACGCTCACGCTGTCGGCGTTCGTACGGACCGTGACGGGACCGAGCCGGTCGCCGGCGCGGCCGGAGACGGCGGAGGGCTCCAGGTTCAGCGAGGCCTTCGGCTCGGCGAGGGGCTGGGCGCTCTTCTGCAGGTAGTCGGCGAGCTTCTCGGCCGCGGGGCTGACCGCGTCCACGTCCGCGCCGTCCGAGTAGCGCCAGATGGCGACCTGGGTGCCGGCCGCGGCGTCCTTCTCGGTGAGGCTGCCGGCGCCGGCCTTGCGGGCCAGCTCGGCGAGGTCGTTGACCTGGGGGTAGGAGTTCTGCAGGATCCAGCGGATCTTGCCCGCGTCCGCGTTCCCGTTCAGCGACGTGCCGCTCCAGGGGGTCTCCTGGTACTTGGCGTCCCGCTGGGTCGGGTTGTGGATGTCGATGCAGTACGTCTGCAGCGTGCCGCCGTTGTCGACGGACATCTCGAAGAGTCCGGCGGAGACGGGCTGGTCCTGGCCGTGGTCGTGGATGACGGCCTGACCGTAGGTCTTGAGCCCGCCGATCGTGGCGGTCGCGCCGCCCTGCTGCTGGGGGACCTCGTCCGCAGAGGCCGCACCAGCGCCGGATATCGCGGCGGTGGCCACGAGTCCCGAGACCAGGGCCGCCGCGGCGAGGCGGGCGGCGCCCCGCCCGCGTGGAGTGACCGCCGACAACACAGATACCGCAGAGAACACAGAATTCCCCTTCAGGCGGGAGACATTGACACGAGGGGGGTGACGTCCCGCCGACAGAACGATGTGTGAATCAGACGCTTGAGCAGACGTTTGAATCAATGGCCCCGTGGGCTACGCCCGGCATCCTAAGGAAGCTGCGCACCACAGTCCCCAGGTCAGAGCGGCACGAGGACGATCCGACTCGTAATCGTTATCGCCGCTAATGATTACGACGCTGGCTTATCGACAAATCAACGGCATGGAACCGGTGTTCATTCACCGATAAGCCGCACTTCGGGCCGCATGCGCAACGCGCCTCGCTCCGAGGGCTCAGCGGTTTGTTTCAGCCGACGGCGGCCGGTTCTCGCTGTTCGCTCTGCTCGCTCTGCTCGCTCTGTTCAACTTGCCCCATGGGTTCGCCCTCCCCCTGCGGATCGATCTCGAACGACGGCTCGTCGCCGTCCGGTTGGTGTCCCGGCCGGCCCTGCCGGGCGCGCCGGAACGCGGTCGTCCCGCGCGACAGATCGTGCCCGACGGCCGACGCCTGGATGTCCGCCGACGTCCAGTGCTGCCCGCCCCGCTCCTCGTCCCGCACCCTCAACCTCCCCTGGACGAGCACCGGTTCACCGATGGACAGCGAGCCCTGCACATTCGTGCCGAGCGCGCCCCACGCCCACACCGTGAAGAAGTTCGTGTGCCCGTCCACCCACTCGTTGCGCACCCGGTCGAAGCGTCGCGCGGTCGCCGCGAGCCGGAACCGCGCCACCGGCCCCTTCGGCAGCTCCCGGTACACCGGCGTCGTCGCGACGTTCCCCACGACCGTCACCGTCGTCTCGCTCATGTCGGTCCACCCCTCCCCTGCGCACGGACGCGTGCGGGCCCGTCCCGCACGGCCTCGTCCGTACCGCGTTCCCGGTCGGTTCCGGGTTCGCGATCTCAGAGTGCCTGTGCCGGGACGAGCCCGCTGAAGCCTGTGCTCTACCGGCCGGTTGTGGAAAACCCCGTCACCCGGCCAGGGCCCGTGGGGGCTGCGCCTCACCCCGCCGGAGGCCGCCTCACCCCGTCACCTTCACGTACTGCTCCCTGACCTCCCGGTACCGCAGCAGCTCGGCGGCCACCGGATCGAGGACGCGGGCCCGGCCGCACCCCGCCGCGGCCTCCCGCAGGCGCCGTTCCGCGTCGAGCCCGTAGCGCCGCGCCGGCCCCTTCGCCGCCATCCGGCACGACCACTCCACGCACGGTCCGCCGACGATGCCGCACAGCATCAGCAGCACCGGCACCCCGAGGTTCGGGTCGAGGACGCCGACGATCTGCCCCAACAGCCACAGCCCGCCGATGACCTGAACGATCGTCATGGAGATCTGGGCGAGGACCGCGACCGGCCACCAGCCGGGCCTCGGCAGCCGCGGCGGCGGCGACCCCGCCGAGACCGCCAGGTCGTCGAGCGCCTCAGGGAGCCCCTCGGCCCCCCGCGTCGCCGCCTCCCGCACCGCCTGTCCCCAGGGCCCCGGCAGTCCCGCCGACGCCCGCTCGCCCACGACGCGCACCGCGTGCTCCACGCGCTGGCGCGCCGTCGCCTCCTCGTCGCAGGGCGCGGGCCTGACCGTCAGCGTGGCGCTCGGGCTGCGCCGGCCGTCGTACCAGCGCCAGAGCCGCAGCCAGGGGGTGCCGCACGCCTTGTTGGCGTTGCGGCGCCAGGCGCGCTCGGCCGCCTGCCCCGCGGCCTCGGCGCCCACGGCGTCGGCGAGCCGGTCGGTGAACTCCTCCCGGGCGTCCTCGCTGAGCCCGCTCTTGCGCCCGGTCGCGTAGACGGGCCGCAGCCGCAGCGCCGCCGCGTCGATGTCCGCCGAGATCCGGCGGACGGCGGCGCCCCGCTCCCGGGTGAACTGGTCCAGGGACTCGCGCAGTTCATCGACACCGTCACCGGTGAGCGCGGACAGGGAAAGGACGGTCGCACCCGGTTCACCGTGCTCGCCGAGCGCGATCCCGTCCTCGTCGAGGAGGCGCCGCAGATCGTCGAGTACGAGGTCGGCGGCCTCGCCGGGCAGCCGGTCCACCTGGTTGAGGACGACGAAGGTGACCTCGGCGTGGCCGGCCAGGGGCCGCAGATAGCGCTCGTGCAGCATCGCGTCGGCGTACTTCTCGGGGTCGACGACCCAGATGACGGCGTCGACGAGTTCGAGGATCCGGTCGACCTGCTCACGGTGCGCGACGGCCGCCGAGTCGTGGTCGGGCAGGTCCACCAGGACGAGCCCCTTGAGCGGGGCGTCCACGCCCTGGGGGCCCTGGCCCTGGAGCGGGCGGCGGCGCAGCCGGCCGGGGATCCCGAGCCGGTCGAGGAGCCCCGCGGCGCCGTCCGTCCAGCTGCACGCGATGGGCGCGGAGGTGGTGGGCCTGCGCAGTCCCGTCTCGGACAGAGGCACGCCGGCGAGGGCGTTGAAGAGGGTCGACTTGCCGCTGCCGGTGGCGCCCGCGATCGCGACGACGGTGTGCCGGTCGGAGAGCCTTCGCCGGGCGGCCGCCTGGTCGAGCACGTGGCCCGCCTCGGCGAGGGCCGCGCCGTCGACGCGGGCCCGGGAGAGACCGACGAGTTCGCGCAGCGCGTCGAGGCGTGCGGCGAGTTCCGCGTCGGCGCCGTGCAGCTCGTCCTCGTGGGCGTACGGGTCGGGTGCGGCCTCCAGGTCGAAGACGCCGGAGTCCGCGGCGCGCCGGGCGATGAGCCCATCGTCCCAGGCGCCGCCGCCGGAGCCGTCCACGTCGCCCCTGGGCGGATCCACCCGCCCGGCCGGTTCCGTCCCCTCGGCGGGCTCGACGTGATCGGTGTGATCGATGTGCTCGCTGTGCTGGGTGTGGTCCGTGACGGTGGTCACCCCGGTCACCTCTCCTTCTGCAGTACGGACAGCGCGGCGATCAGTTCGGCCTGGGACTCGGGGTGGACGTCGAGTGCGTCGAGCGGCGCGAGTCTGCGTTCGCGCTCCGCGGCGAGCACCTTGTCCAGGTAGTCGGTGAGCAGCCGCCCGCCCCGGTCGCGCAGCCGCAGGGCTCCTTGGGCGCCGACGCGGTCGGCGAGGCTCTCGCCCGCGCTGCGGGCGCGGTTCCCGCCGAGGAGGGCGGTGGCGAGGAGGGCGGCGACGAGTTCGGTGTCGGGCGGCGGGGTGGTGTCCAGGGTGCGTACCTGTTCCTCCGCGTACTCCTCGAGCATGCGGCGCCAGCGGCGTACGGCCATGCCGATGCGGTGTTCCGCGGTCTCCAGGTCGGGGTCGCGGGCGGCGAGTCCGTCCGCCGCGCCCGCGGGGTCGCGGCGCCAGGCCTCGTCGATGCGTTCGTCGGCGGCGGTGACGGCGCACAGGAGGAGCGCGCCGAGGCTCTCGGTGAGCGCGTCGAGGAGTTCGGCGGGCGCGCAGTCGAGGGGGTAGCTGCGCCACCGCTTGAGTGCGTCCCCGGCGAGCACGCCGCCGCTCTGGAGCCGGGTGCGCACGCGCGCCTCCTCCCTCGCGTACGTCTCGTCGACGGTGGCGGTGAGGCGCAGGGCGGCGGCGTACTGGGAGGCGACGGCGCCGGCGAGTTCGGGGGTGCGGACGCGGAGCGAGTCGATGACGCCGTTGGCGGTGCGGGCGATGGCCGTGCAGCGGGCGGTGGGTTCCTGCACGCGGTGGGTGAGCCAGGCGCGCAGGGGGGCGACGGCGGAGGCCGGCAGGAGGCCGCCGCCGCCGGTGGACTCGGGCAGTTCGGGGACGGTGAAGCGCGGTACGTCGCCGAGTCCGGCCTTGGCGAGCAGGGCCCCGTACTGGCGGGAGACCTCGGCGACCATCTGGTGGGGCACGCGGTCGAGGACGGTGACGAGGGTCGCGTTGTTCTCCTTGGCGCTGCGCAGCAGGTGCCAGGGCACGGCGTCGGCGTAGCGGGAGGCGGTGGTGACCATGATCCAGACGTCGGCGGCGCTGATGAGCTGGGCGGCGAGTACGCGGTTGTGGGCGACGAGGGAGTCGACGTCGGGCGCGTCGAGGAGGGCGAGCCCGCGGGGCAGGTTGCCGGAGGTCTCGACGCGCAGGACGTGCTCGCCGTCGTCGGCGGGGGGCGAGGCGCCGCGCTCGGTGTCGTCGGGCCACTGCGGCACCCATACGCGGGTGAGGTCGGGCAGGACGCGGGCCCCGGAGAACCAGCGGTGGTCCTCCGGGTGGCAGACGAGTACGGGGGTGCGGGTCGTGGGCCGCAGCACCCCGGCCTCGCTGACCTTCCGCCCGACGAGGGAATTGACCAGGGTCGACTTCCCGGCGCCGGTCGACCCGCCGATCACGGCGAGCAAGGGGGCTTCGGGGTCTCGCAGCCGGGGCACGAGATAGTCGTCGAGCTGCGCGAGGAGCTCCGCCCGGTTGGCACGCGCACGCGGCGCCCCCGGGAGAGGGAGGGGAAAGCGCGCGGCGGCGACACGGTCGCGCAGCGCGGAGAGTGCGTCGAGCAACTGAGGCCGTACGTCCAAGGTCACCACATGCGAAGAATGCCCAATTTTGGCGGCTTTCTGAAGCATATGGACGTCTCTGCGCGCCGATGCGGCCCATCCGGTCCATGGGACGGAAGGGACGACTGGGGCGCAGGCATAACGAGTGCACAACACCCGGGGCGCGAGACGCCAAAAGCGGTGCAGGATTCGTACCTGCCTGCGATTATCAGGACCGCTTCACCGAACCTCCACATCGTGCCACGGAGGCGAAGCAGCAGGGACAGGGATCCAGGAGCTCTATCCTTGGTCCCGGCAAGGTCACGGATCTCCCCCACATCCGTCCCGAGCCACTGGCCCCACACCGGCCCCCGTAGCTCAGTGGATAGAGCAGGCGCCTTCTAAGCGCTTGGCCGCAGGTTCGAGTCCTGCCGGGGGCGCCTCATTGTTTCCGGGTTGCCGGCCCTCCTCAGGGAGGGCTTTTTTCATGGGGTCCGCCGGACGCTAGCGAGCCGGCCGTAGCAGTAGCGTAAGCGATACCGCACCGTCGGATCCGGCGATCACCCCCTCCGGTACCACCCCCGACACGCCCGAGCGGCGGCCGGTCCGGTCTCAGGGCGCAGCGGGGGTACTCCCTTGGTTGTAGTGGTGATCGATTTCACTCGGGCTGTCTTGTGTCCGTGTTCCGATGCTGCGTATGGTCCCGCTGATTCCCCTCGCGATTCCGCACGGATCCGCCCGTACACCCCGAAGTAGACGGCTGTTCAGCCGAGTTGGCCCGAAGGTGAGTGAGACGTGCCGCAGCTCTCCGATCTGAGCCGCCGGACCGGCGTCCCCGACCGCATGCTCAGGTTCTATCTGCGCATGGAGCTCCTGCCGGCTCTGGACGAGTCCCAGGAGTACGACGAGTCCCATGTCCGCCGGGTGGCGCTCGTGCGGACGCTGCTCGATGTCGGCGGGCTCTCCCCCGCGGCGATCCGGCAGATCGTCGGGCGGATCGACACCTCGCCGCCGCTGCACGAGCTGCTCGGCGCGGTCCAGTACGCGCTGCCCGCGCGCGGGTCCGTGTCGCAGGACCAGGAGTGGGAGCGCGCCAAGGAGCTGACCACGGCGCTCGCCGAGCAGCGGTCGTGGCAGGTCAGCCCGGACAATCCGGCCTGGCAGACGCTCACCCAGGTCCTGGTCACCTGCGAATGGCTGGAACAGCGCGATCTGCCGCGGCTCCTGGAGACGTACGCGGAGGCGCTCGAGCGGGTAGTCGACATCGAGGTGCAGTTGCTGCGCCGGCAGCCCGACCCCGAGAGTGCCGCGGCGAGCATGGTGTCCGGCACCGTTCTCGGGGACGTCGCGCTTTCCGCTCTGCGCAGGCTGATTCATGAACATTTCTCGTGCTCGGCAGAGAAATTGGCCGAAACAGGCGATACGGCCCGTGGCGGGCCCACGGACGTGACGGCTCGGGACACCGCGCGTTCCGCCCGTGCCGAAGTCGTGGATGCCGCACGCGAGAGCTGACGGTGACGCCTTGGATTGCCTTGTCAGCAAGCCCGTAAATACGGGTAGTTGAAAGCCGCACCTATGCGGCGGAGTATCCCGGTTGTCGCTTGACACCCCGTCGCGGCACGAGGCATGCTCAATCCGATCTTCGAACCGTCTTCCCTCTTGACAACGTAGTCCGGACCTGGAAGCGGCGACGGGTATCGACGGGGGGAAGGAAACGTGCACGACGCATCGCCGCAGGAAATCCGGGGGGAGACTCCGGATCCTGAAGGCGCGACGCTCGCTGCGGAATTACAGGCACTGGAAGCGGAACTGCTCGACGCCTATCGGCGCGCTCTGCTCGAGCAGAACAATCCGCTCGGCAAGGATCAGGAAGCCTGGACGTCCTGCCGCGAGCAGGCCCAGCACATTCTCGGGGAATGCGCGCACGCCTTGCGGTACGGCACCGAAGCGCCGCTCAATCCCCAGCTCATGAAGAAGACCCGGCGCCTCGGCGGCGCCCGGATCTCACAGGGAATTCCGCCGGTCTACTCGGTCCGCGCGGGATCCATGTTCTTCCAGATCACCATGGAGTTCCTGGGACGGATCTTCGCGGACCGGCCCGGCTCCGAGCATTACCTGATGAAGGTGCCGCCCATTCTGCAGTCCGCGATCACGCGGCGCCTCGAGGAAGGGTCCAGCGGATACGACCTCTTCCTGCTCGACATCGTGCGTGACGCCGCGCAGCAGGGCCGGCACGGCATGGCGCGCGAGATCCACGACCGGATCGGCAGCACCGCCAGTCTCGCCCTGCGCCAGCTCGAGCTCTACGAACTCACGCAGCACGCCGCCTCGTCGGACGCCCGGCTCGGCAGCCTCAAGCAGGCGATCCTGGAGACGCTCTACACCACCCGGGACATCGTCACCGAGCTGCGCACCAGGTCGGACACCTGCCGCTCGCTCCAGCTGGCCCTGTCCGCGTTCGTCAGCGCCATGGCGATCGACGAACCCGTGGTGGAGATCCACGTCGACGATCCGGACGACCTGCTGCCCCGCGGCGTCAGCGACGACCTGTTCATCATGCTCCGCGAGTGCCTGCGCAACGCGCTGGCCCACGCATCGGCCTCCCGCGTCACCATCGACGTGAAGGTCGACGCGCGTCACGTCCAGGCGTCCGTGCGCGACGACGGCATCGGCTTCGTACCGGGGCAGCGGGAGGGGAACGGGCTCGCGTCGCTGACCGAGCGGGCCCAGCTCCTGGCCGGCCGGCTCACCATCAACAGCGCCCCCGGGCACGGCACGGCCATCGAGCTGTCCGTCCCCCTGGACGAGGAGGAACATGCAGACGACGGACGAGGGACGGCACGGCACGGCTGAGCCGATCCGCATCATCGCCGTCGACGACCACTCCCTGCTGCGCACCGCCCTGTGCCAGCTGCTCGACGCGGAGGACGACCTGCGGGTCGTGGCGGACGTCGACACCTCGCAGGGCCTGGGCGACCTGGTGGAGCGCACCGGCGCGCAGGTCGTGCTGCTCGACGTGGAGATGCCCGATCACCACGCGCCCAGCGTCGTCAGCGAGTTGACGGGGCGCTTCCCGGAACTGCACGTGCTGATGCTGACGATGTACAACGACGCGCAGCTGGTGCAGGAGCTGCTCGCCCGCGGCGCGCGCGGCTATCTGCACAAGAGCGTTCCGCGCGAGTCGCTCCTGTCGGCGATCCGGAATACGGCGGCGCGCGATCCGCATGTGACGATCGCCGTGCCCCGCAGCGGAATTCCAGAATCCGGATTCAGTGAGCCGCAGCAGACCCTTTCTCCCAGGGAACGGGAAGTGCTCACACAGGCGGCCGCCGCTCTGAGCAATCGTCAGATCGCCACCCGGCTGCGGATTACCGAAGGCACCGTGAAGCGACATCTGCGCAACATCTTCGAGAAACTCCACGCCGTATCGCGTATCGATGCCGTTAACAAAGCGGTGGACGCGCAACTGATCAGAAGACCGCAGGGTCCTGGACGTGACGCGAAATCGCCCCACCCCTAGGAAGGTTGAGTCACGGGGATACATCTTAGGGAGTATCCCCGTGGCCCATGGAGAGTCTGTCACCTCTCCCTCACTCGGATTAGATTCGCAGGTATGTCGATAGCGACGCCTGCGAAAACCCTGATACCCACCACGACTCCGCGATCCGGAAAATCGTCCGGTGTCCTGGGAAAGTTCCGCCTCCTGGCCCTGTGCGCGCAGGAATCCAGATATGCCGTGCAGGTCATCTTTCTGCTGCGCTTCCTGGTGGCCGGCACGGCCGGGACCGCTTCTTACCTGTCCCACCTGGCCATTCGGCCGTCACTCGTTCTCGGCGCGGCCGTCTGGTTCTGTTCCGTCGCATTCACCTATCTCTACAACGGTGTCACGGATATCCACGAGGACCGGGCCAACGGCTCCGTGCGGCCCATCGCGCGAGGCGCCCTGCCCGTCCGCTTCGCCCGCACCACCGCCCGGGTGCTCGCCGCCCTCGCCCTCACCGGCGGCGCCGTGCTCGGCCCGCTGATGTTCCTGGTCACCGCCGGCATGCTGCTGCTCGGATACGCGTACTCCGCGCCCGGCCTCGCCCTCAAGAGCCGCACCCCCGGCACCATCGCCGTCGTCGTGGCCAGCGGCGCCCTCGCCTACACCGCGGGCGCCCTGAGCGGCGCCTCGCCCCTGTCCCCCGCGCTGCTCGCCTTCTCGGCCGCCATGTGCCTGTGGATGGGCATGGTCGGCGCGGTGGCCAAGGACTTCTCCGACGCCGAGGGCGACGCCAAGCACGGCCGCCGCAACTGGACCGTCCTCTGGGGCCGCGCCGTCACCGCGCTGATCGTGTCGCTGAGCGCCGTGGGGATCGGCGCCGCGCTCCTCGTCTGCGCCGTGGCCACGGCCTCGTACGGGCTGCTCGCGCCCGCCGGTGTGGTCCTGTGCGGGGCGCTCGCGCTGAGCGCCGCCGCGCTGACCGTCCGCCGCGACGACTCGCGCGCCCGGCGCCGACTGCCGTACCGGATCTTCATGGTCACCCAGTACGCGGCGCATCTCGTCACCTTCGCCCAGCCCATCGCATGAGCAGTTCTCGCATGAGCAGTTCCGACAGAAACGGGGGACCCACGATGCGCGACACCCAGGCCCGCTTCCGAATACCGGGCGTCACGGCCTCAGAACCCGACGGGAGCGTCGGCTTCCGCATCCTCGGCCCACTGGAGGCCGTCGGCGGCGGCGTCACGCACCGGCCGCGCGGGCCCAAGGTGCGCAAGCTGCTCGCGCTCCTCGCCGTGCGCGCCCACGACATAGTCGAGGTGGACACGCTCGTCGAGGAGCTCTGGGACGGGGCGCCGCCGCCCACCGCCGTCAGCACGGTGCGCACGCACATCTACCACCTGCGCCAGGAGCTGGAGCGCGAGCTCGGCGACGGCGCCGTCCGCGACGTCATCTCCACCGAGGCCACCGGGTACTCGCTCCGCACCGCGCCGGGCCGCCTCGACCTGGAGAACTTCACCCGTCTGTACGGGCAGGGGCGCGCCGAGCTGCGCGCCGGGCGCCGCGAGAAGGCTCTGGAACGCCTGGACACCGCGCTCGGGCTGTGGCGCGGGCGGACTCTGTCCGATGTCGGGCACGGCCGCGTGCTCGCCGGGCATGCCGCGCGTATCGAGGAACTGCGCGTGCGCGCCCAGGAGTTGCGCATCGAGGCGGCCATGGGGCTCGGCCGTCACCGCGAGCTCGTGCCCGAGCTGCGCCGTCTGGTCGCCGTCGACCCGCTCAACGAGTGGCTGCACGCGCGCCTCATCGACGCGCTGCACCGGTGCGGGCGGCGCGGGGACGCGCTGCGGGCCTTTCATGACGTACGGGCCGTGCTGGCCGAGGAGCTGGGACTGGAGCCCTCCGAGGACCTGCGCCAGCTTCAGCATCACATCCTGGCGGGTGGGTCTGCGGCGTGAGCGGCGGCTTTGTCGGTACGGGGAGTGGGGCGGCGAGTCGGTCTGTGGGCGGTTCGGCTGGTGGTTCGGTGAGTCTGTCTGTGGGCGGCTTGGTGAGTCGGTCGGTGAGCGGTTCGGTGAGTGGGGCGGCGAGTCCGTCGGTGGGCGGCTCGGTGAGTCGTTCGGCTGGTGGTTCCGGGATGATTCGCGTCTGGACTGTGTCCATCGCCTCGGCTGCCTCCGCCGTTCCCCATGAAGAGGCGTACGGCGTTCTCGACCCTTCCGAGCGTGAGCGCTACGCGCGGTTCCGGCGGGGTGGTGACCGGATGCGGTATCTGGCCGTCCACCACGTGTACCGGACCGTGCTCGGGCAGGCCCTCGGGGTCGACCCGGCCGACGTGGGCTTCCGCCGGTTCTGTGCGCGCTGCGGTGACCACGGCCACGGCAAGCCCGTGCCGTTCGCGCCCGACGGGACCACTCTGTCGGCGAGCCTGTCGCACTCCGCGGCGTACGCCCTCATCGCTGTCGGTGACTCGGCCGAGGTACCCGTCGGCGTCGACATCGAGCGGGTCAGGGCCGACATGGACTGGAGCCGGATCCCCTGCGTCCAGGGCGGCCGCAACACCCACGGCTTCGAGCAGTGGACGCGTGCCGAGGCCCTCGTGAAGGCCGCGGGTACGGGCCTGAGCCGGACGCCGCCGCGCTACACCGGGCACGTCTTCGGCACCTGGCGCGCGGCGCGGGTGCCGGGGTCCGGTCACGAGTGGTTCGTGCGGAGCGTGCGCTCGCCCGACGGCTATGCCGCTTCGGTGGCCGGCGGGCGGGCCGATGCCGGGGTGACTGTGGTGCCTTGGCGCCCCTAGGTGGGGGTGTGGGTGAAGGCGTGGGTGTGGGTGAGGGGCTGCTCCCGGGTCTGTGGATCTGGGAGCAGCCCCTCCCTCGCTCGTGTTGCGGTACGCCCTATGCGAGAAGTACGCAACTGGGGCTCGCCACTTGGAGCGGCGGGGCCGCCGGGGCGAGGCGGCCCGTGGCCGGGTCCAGCCGGAACGCGCTGACCGACTGGCCCGCCTGGTTCGCCGTGTAGACGAACCGGTCCGACGCGTCGAGTGCCACGTCCCTGGGCCAGCGGGTCCCCGGGGCCTTCGCCGTGACCGGCTGCGACGCGAGGAGCGTGAGCGTGCGGCCCGCGTTCTCCACGCGGAACGACTCGACCGTGTCGAGGCCCCGGTCCGCGGTCACCAAGGTGCCGCCGTCTCGCGTGAGGTGGACGGCGGACGGGGCGTTACGTGGGTTGATGCCGGGCGGGGCCACGGAGGCGTGCGAGACCGGCGTGAGCCGGCCCGTGGGCGCGTCGTACGCGTGGACGGTCACGGAGTGGCCCAGTTCGTTGGTGACGTAGGCCAGCTTGCCGGCGGGGTGGAAGACGAGGTGACGTGGGCCGATGCCTCGGCCGACCTGGGTCCTGTGGGCCAGCTCGAGGCGGCCTGCGCGGGTGTCGAAGTCGTAGACGTAGATGTGGTCGTTGCCCTTGTCGGGGACGAGGACGCGGCGGCCCGCGGGGTCGAAGGCGATCATGTGCGGGTGGGGGCCGCGCTGTTCCTGCGGGTGCGGGCCGTGGCCGTGGTGGCGAAGCACCTGGACGGCATCGCCGAGGGAGCCGTCGGGGTGCACCGGCAGGACCGCGAGGTGGCCCGAGTCGTAGTTCACGGTGAGCAGGAAGCGGCCGTCGGGGTGGACGGCCAGGTGAACGGGGGCCGCGCCGTGGCTGGAGCGCGGCGGGCCGTGGGGGTGCAGCCTGTCGCCGTCGATGCGGTACGCGTGGAGCGAGCCGGTGGCTCCGCCGGGGCGTTGACTCACGGCGTACAGGTGGCGGTGGTTCGGGGCGAGAGTGAGGTAGGAGGGGTTCACGATGTCCCGCTGCCAGCCGGTGAGTTCGAGCTGTCCGTCCGCGCCGACCCGGGCGATGCCTATGCCGGGGAGGCCCGGCAGGCCGTACTCGCCGAGCGTGAACCCGCCGATGTACGCGCGCCTGGCGCGGGGGCGTGGGGCGTCACCCGCTACGGCTGTGGCCCCGGTCCAGGCCAGCGCGGCGACGACTCCGGCCGCGGATGCTGCGAGCAGCCTGCGGCGGTTTGGGTGGTGCGTCGCGTTCATGGTTCGGCTCTCCGTTGTCGTGGAAAATGGTCGGGGCAGCGTCATGGGAGACGAGTGGTGGGGTTCGGGCTTCGGCTTCGCTGGCTGTGCCGGCTGTCGTCGGCCGTTGCGTTTTCGGGTGCGGGGCCGCGGGGGCATGTACGTGCTCGCTGTTCTACGGGTGCACGTCAGCTAGTTGATTGCCCGTACGTGGTGCTGGTGGCTCCGCGCGCACATGCCCCCACGTCCCCTCCCGTCTCGTCGGCGCCTCACGGCCGGTGGAACTCGCTGCCTGCCTGCCTTCCAGGTCGTGTCTCGTGCGCCGTCGGGCGTTCGGTGGGGCTGCCCCTTCGCCGTCGCCGGGCCTTGTCTCGTACGCGGCTCATCGGCCGTGGGGCTCCGTGGGCCCTCTCGTGGTGGGCGGCCGGACGGTGCGCCCGCGCGTCAGATCTTGGCTCCGAGTACCAGCCCGGGGGCCAGCAGGATCGCGAAACCCGCCGCCGCCAGGGCCACGAGGATCTGCCAGGTCGCGCGCAGGTCGCGGAACCGGGGTGCCCGGCGGGCCGCCGCCAGCACGGCGATCGCCGCCGCCCAGGCGGGAAGGGCCAGGCGCAGTGTGACCTCGCCGGTGAAGAGGAGGCCGGCGCGCGGGCTGATGCACTCCGACGGCGTGCACAGGGACGTGTGGGCCGGGCTGCTCCACGCCGTTCCGGCGGCCAGGACGAGCAGGGGCGCCACGGCCACCAGGGCCGTTACCCAGACGTATGGAGTGAGTCCCGTACGGCCGTCCGCGCGCCGTCGGGTGACGGCCAGCGCCGCCAGTGCCGGGGCCCAGCCCGCGAGTACGCCGAACAGGCCCGCGTGCGAGGCCTCGGCCAGCGCGGCCCAGGTGGTGTCGGGGCCTACGGGCAGCCGTAGCAGGGCCAGGAGTCCGGTGGCCGCTGCCAGTGCGGCGGCGGTGTGCGCCCACGTACGGGCGAAGGAGGGCGCGCCCGCCCAGGCCACGAACACGCCTGCCAGGGCTATGAGTACGACCGGCGGTCCCGCCGTCACTCCCCACGCCAGGGGGAAGCCGGGCAGGCCGTCGCCCAGGGGCGCGGACCAGGTTCCCCAGTCCCCGAAGAGCGCGGCGAGCACCGCGGTCACGCCGGCCGCGATCATTCCGGCGAGCGCCAGCCGGCCGTCCCGGATAGCGTTCGCGCGTGCGGCCCGCTCGTCCCCCGCTGACGCGTCTCGATCATCCCCGGCAAGCGCATCTCGATCATCCCGGCCGTCCCGGATAGCACTCCCGCCTGCGGCCCGGCCGTCCCGGCTAGCGCTGGCGCGTGCAGCCCGGTCGTCCCGGCTGGCGTTCACGCGCGCGGCCCGCTCGTCCCCCGCTGACGCGTCTCGATCATCCCCGGCAAGCGCATCTCGATCATCCCGGCCGTCCCGGATAGCACTCCCGCCTGCGGCCCGGCCGTCCCGGCTAGCGCTGGCGCGTGCAGCCCGGTCGTCCCGGCTGGCCTTCACGCGCGCGGCCCGCTCGTCCCCCGCTGACGCGTCTCGATCATCCCCGGCAAGCGCATCTCGGTCATCCCGGTCGTCCCGGTCCTCCCCCGCCGGCGCGTCCCGGTCGTCCCTGGCGGCGGCGGGGTCCGTCTGTTCATCGGTGCGGAGGCCTGTCCGTGCATCGGGGGCGGGGCCGGGCTCCTCATCGGTGAGGGGGCCAGCCTGCTCGTTGGTGAGAGGGCCTGGCTGCTCATGAGTGAGGGGGCCCGGCTCGCCATCCGTTCGGAGGGGCGCCACGCCCCGGGTTGCCGTCGACGGGGGAGTGACGGGGCCGGGGCGCGGCGCGTGTGAAGGGACGGCCGGACCGGGGTTGCCGGCCGTCCCGGTTCGGGGGGCGGGCGGGGTGGGCGCCTCCGTGCTGGGTGCCTCTCCCGCCCGCCCTGCGGAGGGCAACGTCACCGCAGCGCCTCGGTGCGCGGTGCCGGGGCGGGCGCGGGCGGGGGCGGCGGGGCCGAGGACTCGCGGAAGCCGTACTTCGACCACCAGCGCGCCAGCGGGGCCGGTGCCCACCAGGCCCATTTGCCGAGCAGCGCCATCGTCGCGGGCACCAGCAGGCCTCGTACGATCGTCGCGTCCACGAGGACCGCGATGACCAGGCCGACCCCGATCATCTTCATGAAGAGGATCGAGGAGGCCATGAAGCCGCCGACGACCACGACGAGCAGCAGTGCCGCGCTCGTGATGATCTTGGCTGTGCGCTGGACTCCCAGGGCCACCGACTCGACCGGGTCGCCGCTCACCTCCCACTCCTCACGGACGCGGGAGAGCAGGAACACCTCGTAGTCCATCGCGAGGCCGAACGCGATCGCCACGACCAGGACCGGGAAGTTGGCGTCCACCGCTCCGATCGGTTCGAAGCCCAGGAGGCCCGAGAGGTGGCCGTCCTGGAAGATCCACTTGATCGCTCCGAACGCGGCCAGGAGCGAGAGGAGGTTGAGGATCACCGACTTGAGCGGGAGGAGCAGGGAGCCGAAGGCCAGGAAGAGGACGAAGAACGAGACGACCGCTACGAAGAGGGCCATCCACGGGAGGCGTTCGCCGATCATGCCGACGATGTCGACCCGGGACGCGGGCATGCCCGTCAGGAGCGTGTCCGCGCCGGCCGGGGGCGCCGTGGCGCGCAGGTCGTGGACCATGCTCTGCGCGGCGTCGGACATGGCGTCCGGCGTGTAGCGGAGCGTGATGCGCGCGTCGTTGCCCTCGAAGGCCGTCGGGGTCGCGGAGGCCACTCCGTCGACCTTGGCCAACTTGGCTGCGTAGGCCGCCACTTCGGCGCGGTCCACGGGGCCGGTGGCGCCCTGGACGACCGAGGTCATGATCTGTGCGGGGTTCGTCCCGAAGTCCGACGCGAGCGTCTTGCCGACCACCTTCGCGTCGGCGTCCGAGGGCAGCACCCACTCGCCGGGGCGTGCCCAGTTGACGCCGAGGAGCGGGGCTCCGAGTCCCACGAGGACGGCGACGATCGCCAGCGAGGAGATCAGCGGCTTGCGCATGACCGCGTGGGCCGTGCGGTACCAGCGGCCCTCCTTCTCCGGCTTGGGGGCGCGGTTCCTGCCGCCCAGCGGGATACGCCACTTGTCGATGCTGTGCCCGGTGTACCGCAGCAGGGCCGGCAGGAGGGTGAGGGAGCCGACCACCGCGAACGCCACCACGGCGACCGCCGCGTACCCCATCGAGGAGAGGAAGCGGGAGGGGAAGAAGGCCAGTCCCGCGAAGGAGATCGCCACGGCGACACCGGAGAAGGCGACCGTGCGGCCCGCCGTCGCGGTGGCGCGCTCCACGGCCGTGTCGACGTCGGCGCCCGCGTGGAGTTCTTCGCGGAAGCGGTTCACGAGGAACAGCGCGTAGTCGATCGCGAGACCGAGGCCGAGGATCGTGATGACGTTGATGACCGTGCTGGAGATATCCGTGAACATCGTCAGGACGCGGAGCACGACGAAGGAGCCCAGCGCCACGAACGAGCCGACGGCCAGCGGCAGGAGTGCCGCGATCGCGCTGCGGAAGATCAGGACCAGGAGGATCAGGAGGATCGGGACCGACAGCATCTCGGCGCGCGCGATGTCCGAGCCGGTGAGGGTGTTGACCTGGTCGGTCATCGCGGCGACGCCGCCGTAGCGGACCGTGACGCCGTCGGCCGCGAAGTCGTCCTTGATCTTCTCCAGCGCCTCGACCTGCTTCTGGTCGTCATCGCTGGTGAACTGGACGGTCGCGTAGGTCTGTTGGTTGTTCTTGGACACGTACGCGCTCGGGTCCTGACCGCCGGGGTGCCAGAACGAGTCCAGGCGGGCGATGCCGGCGCGCGGGACGTCGTCCAGCGCGGCGCGGACGGCCGCGCCGAAGGAGTCGACCGTGGCGTTCTTGTTCTTCGACTCGTACAGGACGATGAGATCGTTGGACTCGCGGCCGAGCGGGCCGTCGAGGACCTTGTCGGCCTGTACGGACTCGCTGGCCGGGTCGTCGAAGCCGGCGCCGCCGGTGAACGAGCCGAAGACCCCGGTGCCCCACACGCCGGCGAACAGCGTGAAGACGACTGCCGCGATGACGACCCATTTCCGGCGCCGCGCGGTGAACTTTCCGATAGCGGCAAACACTTCTGTCTCCCTGAATCAATCAAATGGCGTGTGGCGAGCGTCAGTTTCGTGTGACGTCGGCGGCGGGTGGCTGCGGTGAATTCCGTTACGCAGCAGACGAATTCCGAGGCTTCCAGGAAAGGTGAGCGTCCGATATTCACGTTTCGGGGAAGGTGCTATGCCCCCTTCGAGACATCCGCGGCCGTGGCGGTCGCCCTGCGTTGGGCCAGCGCCGCGACCGCGCCGACGGCGACGGACAGGCCGAGGCCTATCGCGACGGAGTACACGGGGTCGTCGCTGACCGCTCCGCCGAAGTAACCCACGCCCACCGAGTAGGCGGCCCAGACGACTTCGGCGAGTGCGGCACCGATCGCGAACTTGCCGGCCGGGTAGCGCGCCGCACCGGCCGCGAGCCCGCCGAGGAGGCGCCCGCTGGGCAGGAAGCGGACGCCGACGACGAACGGGATCCCGCCGCGCTGCACCCGCCCCGCGGCCCAGTCGAACAGCTCGCCCCTGCGCCCGCGCCCCGCGGCGCCGCCACGCACCCTGCGGCCGGCGAACCAGCCGAAGCGGTGGATGAGGACGTCGCCGGCGAGCGCGCTGCCGGCCACCGAGAGCAGCACCAGGACGAGGGACATCTCGCCGCGCGCGGCGAGCATCCCGCCGGTGACCAGGAGCACCGCGTTGGGCAGCAGGGGCGGCAGCGTGGTGACCGCGAGGATCGCGTACGCCCAGCAGGCGGCGCCCGACATCCGGGTGGACAGGCCGGACGTGAAGTCGACCCACGACATGAGTGAGGCGAAGTCCATCGGTCTCCCTTTCCCTGGGCCCGATGCCTCTTTGGAGGCATGCGCTGGGTCTTTGGTGAGGCGTGTTCCCAGGTCAGAGGCCCACTAGCGTCGCTGTGGGCAGCGGCGGGGCGTGTCCTGAGCTCCAACAGTAACCTACGCTATCGATAGTTTCACTATCACTAATGACGCAGGTGGCCATGACCGATGTGACGCTGTTCCTCCGAGAGTTCGCCCGCACCCGCCGGGACACCGGGGCCATCGCGCCCAGCAGTCCCCTGCTGGCGCGGGCCCTGACCCGCTATGTGATCCCCAGCCCCGGCCGCGCCCGCGCGGTCCTGGAGGTCGGCCCCGGTACGGGCGCCGTGACCCGGCGCATCAGGGCCTCGCTCGGCGCCCTGGACAGCCTCGACCTCGTCGAGGCCAACCCCCGCTTCGCCGAGCTCCTGCACCGCGACTACGGCGGCGACGAGCGGGTGCGGCTGCTCACCGGGCTCGTGCAGGAGCACGAGCTGGGGAGCTACGACACCATCGTGTGCGGGCTGCCGTTCGCCAATTTCGACGCGGGCACGGTCGAGGACATCTTCGGCAGGCTGCTCGCGGCGCTGCGTCCCGGCGGCACCCTGTCGTTCTTCGCGTACGCCGGGATGCCGCCGCTGCGCCGGGTGTTCACGACGGGCGGGGCGCGCGAGCGGACCCTCGCGGTGCAGGCCGTCGTCGGGCGGACCCTGGACCGGCACCGGTTCCGCACGGAGACGGTGTTCGGGAATCTGCCGCCCGCCCATGTGCACCATCTGGCGCCGGTGGCGCCACTGCTGGCGTACGCCGGGTGAGCCGGCGGGGGCTACGCGCTGTGCCTGCGCCCGCTGCGGATCCGGGCGGAGGCGTCCTCCTGGGCGATCCGGCGCAGCGCCGCCATGGCCGCGTCGCCGAGGACCGTGCCGAGGACGACGCCCTCGACCTTGCCGTCGGCGCTGGGCACATCGGCGAGCGCGCCGAGCTCGGCGACCGCCAACTCCCCGGCCGCGGCGGCGTACTTGTCGAGCAGGGTGAGCAGGTCGCCCCGGTCGAGGTCGCGGTAGGTCAGCACGATCTGGACGAGCGCCTGCCAGCCCGGATTCTCCGGCTTCGCCGCCCAGCCGTGCCGGAGCACGAGCTCGCGGACCTCGCCCTCGGCCCGCTCCCGGTCCTCGTCGGTGCCCCGCTCGACGGCGGCCCTGGTCACCGCGGACTGCGCGACGCCGAGCATGCCGTGGACCGTGCGGGTCGGGGAGTCGACCTCGGACAGGACGTCGCGTGCGGCCGCGATGGACAGGCCGCCGACCTCCAGCATCGCCCGGATCAGCTTGAGCCTGCGGACATGGGAATCGTCGTACGCGACCTGGTTCGGGCTGGTGCGCTCGCCCGGGGGCAACAGGCCCTCGCGCGAGTAGTACTTGATGGTGGGGACCGGAACTCCGGTACGCCGCGCCAGCTCTCCGATACGCATTCCATGAGGATACTGCGCTTTCCCCGCGACGTGCTCCCCACCCGGTGCGCGGGAATGCGAAGACGCTTTTATCACCGTTGAATTCACGCGCCATCGCGCTTCCATGCGTGCCTGCGACGCTCATTCGGCAGCGAACCCCTCCGCTCAGACGGAAGCCTCACCGGATGTCTTCACGAGATGCCCGCGCGAGAAGTCCTCGAGGGACCCCAGCCAAAGGAAACAGGTATGACCACACACGTGGCTCCGGAGATTCCTTCGGCGCCCGCCGAACTCAGTTACGGGCGCACCGTCGACCGCTCCCTGGTCCACCGGGCCGCGGTCTCCGAGGTCTTCGTCACGGACATCAGGGCGCTGGCCGCCAAGAAGGTCCGCTCCGCGGTCCAACTCCCGCTCACCCACGGCTACTACAGCGACCATCTCCAGCGGCCCGCGGTCTACGACGCGCTGTTGCTCCTGGAGTCGGGCCGGCAGGCGGCCATCGCCGGGTCGCACGCGCACATCGGGCTCTCCAAGGGCACCACGATGATCGTCGACACGTTCCGGCTCGACCTGTACGGACTCAAGGAACTGGTCGTCGGCCCGGAGCCCGGCCGGCTGCGCATCGACACCGAGTACATCGGGCAGCCCACGCGGCGCGGCCGCTACCGCAAGGGCAAGGTCGCCCAGCGCTACTTCGTCGACGACACCGAGGTCGGCGAGCACGAGATGGACGTGCTGTTCCTCAACCAGCACGAGAACGAGGTCCTGCGGCACGCGCAGCGCGGCACGCCCGCCCCGCTCACCTCGGACTTCTGCGACCACGGGGCCGCCGTGGACGACATCTGGCAGGCCGAGCCCGCCCGGGTGGGCCGCGGCAACCCGCTGAACGTCGTCCTCTCCCGCCCCCAGACGTCCCCCGCCGCGGTCTCGGCCGAGGTCACCCCGCGCTTCGACAACCGCGCGCTGTTCGACCACGTCTACGACCACCTGCCCGCGATGACGCTCGTCGAGGCGGCGCGGCAGCTGGCCCTGCTGTCCACCGGCGAGCCGCAGACGACGTACGCCGTCGGGTTCGAGGCGCGCTTCTCGCGGTTCGCCGAGCTCGACGAGCCGGTGCACGCCGAGGCGCCGCGGATGCGCGCGGACGGCGGCCGGACGCAGACCCCCGTGCGCTTCCTCCAGGGCGACGCCGAGATCGCGCACGTCACCGTCACCGTCGCACCCGGGAGTGAGCTGTGAGCAGCACGCAGGACGCGCGGGCGCCCCGTCGTCTCGCCGTCTGGACCGACTTCGGCGGGGTCCTCACCCCGCCGATCGCCCACACGATGGGCACCTTCTGCAAGGCGCAGGGCATCGATCCGCAGGCCCTTCAGCAGGCGCTCGGCAAGGTGACCGCCCGCTACTGCACCAGCGACATCATGGAGCCGATCGACACCCCTCTCGTCTCCGAGGAGGAGTGGCTCGCGCAGGTCTCCGAAGCGCTCGCCGCCGACCACGGCGTGACCGGCGTCCATCTGACGACGCTGGCCGACGCCTGGTTCGACGGGCGGGAGACCAACCACGCGTGGGTGGCGGCGCTGCGCACGTCGCGCGAGCGCGGCGCGTTCGTCGGGATGCTCTCCAACATGGTGCCGACCTGGGACGCGCACTGGCGCCGCATGGTCGACCCGGCGGAGCTCTTCGACGACGTCCTGCTGTCCTTCGAGGTCGGCCACCGCAAGCCGTCGCCCGGCATGTTCGCCCTCGCCGCCGAGCGCGCCGGGGTGCCGGCCGAGAACTGCGTGCTCGTCGACGACCTGGCGCACAACTGCGCGGGCGCTGAGGCGGCCGGCTGGCAGGCGATCCACTTCACCGACACGGCCGAGGCGGCGGAGCGGCTCGACGCGCTCCTGTCCGCGGCCCCCATCCTCCACTCCCAGGAGCTGACTCCGTGAGCCGTTCCGTGCTCGTCACCGGCGGGAACCGGGGCATCGGCCTCGCCACCGCCCGCGCCCTGGCCGAACAGGGCGACAAGGTCGCCGTCACGTACCGCACCGGTGAGCCGCCCGAGGGCCTGTTCGGGGTGCGCTGCGACGTCACGGACCCCGAGTCCGTGCGGCGCGCGGTCGACGAGGCCCGCATCCAGCACGGGCCGATCCAGGTGCTCGTCTCCAACGCCGGGATCACCCGCGACGAGCTGCTCGTCGGCATGGAGGACGACGACTTCCGCGCGGTCATCGAGACGAATCTGATGTCGGCGGTGACCGTCGCCAAGGAGGTCGTGCCGGACATGCTCAAGGCCCGCTGGGGCCGGGTCGTCCTCATGTCCTCGATGAGCGCGATGGCGGGCGCGCCCGGCCAGACCAACTACGCCGCGTCCAAGGCCGGGTTGATCGGTTTCGGCCGCTCGCTCGCCCGCGAGGTGGGCCGCCGCAACATCACGGTCAACATCGTCTCGCCCGGCCTGATCGAGACCGACATGGTCAAGGACGTCACCGACGCCCGGCGTCAGCACGTCCTCGGCCAGACGTCCCTGTTCCGGGCCGGCACCCCTGACGAGGTCGCCGCCGCCGTCCGCTTCCTGGCAAGCGAGGAGGCCTCGTACGTCACGGCGGCGATCCTCCCGGTCACGGGCGGCCTCGGCGTGGGCCACTAGCCGGCCCGGTTTGCGGCACTCCAACGTCCCTTACAGGAAAGGAACTCCATGTCCAACGCCACCGTTCTGGAGATCGCCCAGCAGATGGGCAAGATCTTCAACGACCTCGACGAGAAGGTCGCCCACGAGCTGGTCGCCCCCGGCTTCGTCGACTACGAGGCCCCGCCCGGCACCCCCGGCGGCCCGTCGGGCTACCTCGGCACCGCCCGCTGGATGAACTCCGTGTTCTCCGAGGCCGGCTGGGACCACATCGACTCGTTCGCGGACGGCGACAAGGCCGTCATCCGGGTGCGCTTCACCGGTATCCACACCGGCAACTTCCTCGGCTTCGAGGGCACCGGCAACAAGGTCGACGTCGAGCACATCCACATCTACCGCGTCGGTGACGACGGTCTGGTGCACGAGCACTGGGCCTGCCGCCAGGACCTGTTCCTGCTGGCGCAGATCGGCGCCGTCGAGCTGAAGCTGCCGCCGGCGGGCACGCAGGCGTAACGCCGTTCGTACGCGCGGGCCAGGCCGCCGGACCTTTCGAGGGCCGGCGGCCTCCTCGCGTCCCCAAGCCGTAGGAAAGGAAAGACATCGTGCGAGCAAAGGGGGCGGCGTGGGCGCTGATCGCGACCTCGCTGCCCATGTTCATGGTGGCCGTCGACAACCTCGTCGTGACCAACGCGCTGACCGTCATCTCCCGCGACCTGGGGGTGCGCCAGTCCGGCCTCCAGTGGGTCGTCAACGGGTACATTCTGGCGTTCGCGGGGCTGCTGCTCGCGGGCGCCGCTCTCGGCGACCGGATCGGCCGGCGGCGCGTCTTCGTGTGGGGCATCGGGCTCTTCACCGTCGCGTCCGCGGCGTGCGCGCTCTCCGACTCGGCGGGCCTGCTCGTCGCCGCCCGGGTCGTGCAGGGGGCGGGGGCCGCGGCCGTCCTGCCGGTCTCGCTGACGCTGGCCGTCGCGGCCGTCGCCCCGGAGCGCAGGCCGCTCGCGGTCGGTGTGTGGGGCGGGGTCAACGGCCTGGGCATCGCGCTCGGCCCGATGGCCGGCGGCCTGGTCACACAGGGGCTCGACTGGCACTGGATCTTCTGGATCAACGTGCCGGTGGGGGCGGTCGCGCTCCCTCTCGCCCTGTGGGCGATCCGTGAGTCCAAGGGTGCGCCGCGCCGCCTCGACGTGCCGGGCATCGCGTTCGTGACGGGTGCGGTGGTGGCGGCCGTGTGGGGCATCGTGCAGGCAGCCGACAGCGGCTGGACCGCGGTGCGTCCGCTGGCCGGACTCGCCGTGTCCGCCGCGCTGTTCGCCGGTTTCGCCTGGTGGCAGCGGCGCACCCCGACGCCTCTCGCGCCGCTGCACCTCTACCGCGTACGCCCCTTCATGCTGAGCAACGCGCTGGCCCTGACCATGTACTTCGGGGTGTTCGGCGCGATCTTCTTCCTCGCTCAGTTCATGCAGGGGCCGATGGGCTACTCGCCGTTCGAGGCGGGTCTGCGTACGTTGCCGTGGACCGCGGCGCCGATGGTGGTCGTGCCGCTGGCCAGCGCGCTGGTCGGGCGAGTGGGCGGCGGGCCGCTCCAGGCCGCGGGGTGTCTGCTCCAGGCGGTCGCGCTGGTGTGGCTGGCCCTGATCTCGAAGCCCGGTCTGGCGTACGGGCAGATGGTCGGCGCCATGGTCCTCGCGGGCGTCGGCATGGGTCTCGTCTTCGCGGCGAACCCGGCTACGGTCATCGGCTCGGTCGCGGAGCACGAGCACAATCTCGCGTCCGGCGTGAACAACACGATCCGCGAGTTCGGCGGCGCCCTCGGCATCGCCGTCCTGACCGCCGTGTACACGCACGGCGGCCTCCGCAGCGCGGTGCTGACGGGGGCCGCCGTGGTGTTCGCCGGGGCGTTCGCGGGCCTTGCTATCGGTCGTACGCCAGCACCGCGCGCGTTCGCGCCAGTACCTTCTGCTCCGCACAGCGCACCGTCAGATCGACCCGAACCGTCCCGTCTTCCCTGACGTCGCCCACGGTGCCGTCGACGGTGAGGTCCACGCCGTCGGCGGTGTCGGGGACGAGGACCGGGCGGGTGAAGCGGGTGCCGTACTCGATGAGGGTGGCCCGCTCGCCCGCCCACTGGGTGACGGCGGTCGCGGCGACGCCCATGCCGAGCATGCCGTGCGCGATGACACCGGGCAGGCCCACGGCGGCGGCGCGGGAGTCGGACCAGTGGATGGGGTTGTGGTCGCCGGACGCGGCGGCGTAGGCCACGAGCCGCTCGCGGGTGTAACGGAAGGTGCGGGTCGGCAGCCGGTCGCCGGGCCGCGGTACCTGGCTCATACGGCTTCCTCCTTACGGGAGACGAGGGTCGAGGTCGTCGTGCACACGGGCGCACCGCCGTCCGCCTCGCGCAGGTGTCCGCGCAGGGTGACGACGTCGTTCCCGTCGACCGTCTCGGCGGCGGCGATCTCGACGGTGACGGTGAGCCGGTCCCCGGCGCGCACCGGGCGGACCGACTCGAAGCGCTGGTCGCGGTGGACGGCCCGCGCGAAGTCGAAGCCGAGGTCCGGGTCGTCGAGGACCTGCTTCATGACGTGCAGGGACAGCACGATGGGGAAGGTGGGCGGCGCGACGGCGCCGTCACCGGCCGGCGCCCCGAGGACGGCGGCGAACTCCCTGATCTTCTCGCGGCCCACTTCGTACGGCTCGGTGGGCGGGTACGTCCGGCCCGCACAGGCCGGGTCGAGGGTGGCGGTGGGCATACGGGCTCCTTCGGGGGAGGTCGACGGAAAAGGCAGCGGCGCCCGCGGGGAGACTCGCGGGCGCCGCTGCCGTCATCGGGGCAGCCTCAGCGGGGGCTGCGCACCACCAGGGCCGCGGCGTTGCCGTCCCGGCCCACGGAGGTGACGAGGGCCGTCACCGGCGAGGCCGGCGGCTCTGCCTGCCACAGCGCGAGGAGGGCGGCGAGCTGCAGGGCGCCGCTCGCGCTGTACGTCTCGCCGAGCACATCGGCGACCCGTACCGCGCGCGGCAGCTCACCCCCGAGCGCGGCCCGCACGCCGCGCTCCTCGATCCGCTCCAGGCCGCGGTGGTGGACGGCGCCGAGGGAGACGGCCGTCACCTCCTCGGGGCGGACCCCGCTGCGGTCGAGGGCGCGCGCGACGGCGTTCGCGAGACCGTCGGCGTACTGACGCGGGTCCGGTGTGAACCGCACCTCGCACGCGAGGAGTTCGGCCAGGGCCCCCTCCGCAGGGTCCTGCTGAACGGTGAAGACGGCCGCGCCCTCACCGAGCGCCGCGTCCTCGCGGAGCACCCCGGTGCGGTGCCACGCCCATGCCGCCGGGGCGCTCAGTTCCTCCACGCCGCCGACGAGGAGCCGCTCGGCGCGGCCGAGGCCGAGCGCGAGGCGTGCGTGCCGGAACGCGAGCAGCGAGGCGGTCTGGCCGCCGGCGACGGTCGCGTTCAGGCCGCGCAGGCCGTTGCGGATGGCGATCTGCCCGGAGGTGCTGTTCATGACGGTGTTCGGGAACTGGCCCGGGTTCACCAGGTACGGCTTCTCCAGGGTCAGCGTGTCGTACAGGAGGGAACTGTGCGTCGACACGGAGCCGGTGTTGGTGGCGAGCACGACGCCGGTGCGGCCGCCGCTCACCTCCGCCCCCTCCAGGACCTCCTTGCAGGCCACCAGGCCGAAGGAGGTGAGCCGGTCGAGGTACTTGGTGCCCTTGCGGCCCAGGTGTGCCTTGACGTCGAAGCCGTGGACGGCGCGGACGGGGCGCGGCGGGTACGCTTCCGCGTCCTCACCGGCCGGATGCCTCTCCAACTCGCCCTGCTTGAGCAGAAGTTCACCGAGCGGGGCAAGTCCGTACCCGGCCGCGGAGACGACTCCGGCGCCGGTGACGTAGAGCGGTGCGGCGGTCGCGACGGCGGCCGTGCCCGCGGTCGCAGTCGCGGTCGTCACGAGACCCTCCCCAGGATGGTGATGACGTTGTTCCCGCCGAAGGCGAACCCGTGGTTCTGCACGATGTCCAGGCGGGCCTCGCGGCCGACGCCGGGCACGCAGTCCACGCCCTCGCCGAGCGCCGGGTCGGACTCGGTGACGTTGGCCGTGGGTGGCAGGAAGTCCTGCTCGAACGCCTTGCAGCAGGCGATCGCGCCGAAGCCGGACGCGGCGCCCATGGTGTGGCCGAGCATCGACTTGATGGAGCTGATCGGCGGGATGCGGTCGCCGAACACCTCGCGGGCGGCGGCCACTTCGGTGGAGTCGTTCGTCGGCGTGCCCGTGCCGTGGGCGCAGATGTAGTCGATCTGCGCGGCCTCGACGCCCGCCGCCTCGTGCGCGGCCCTGATGCCCGCGGCGATGCTGGTCGCGTCGGGGTGCACCATGTGGGCGGCGTCGCAGTTGGCCGCGTAGCCGAGGATCTCCGCGTACATGCGGGCGCCGCGCGCCACGGCGTGCTCGTACGTCTCCAGGACGAGGACGGCGCCGCCCTCGCCGGTGACGATGCCGGAGCGGTCGGCGGCGAAGGGCCGCGGCACGTCCTCGGCCATCGCGCCGAGCGCGTAGAACCCGGCGTGGGTGAGGCGGTTGACGGCGTCGGCGCCGCCCGCGAGCATCACCTCGGCCTCGCCGCTGCGCACCAGGTCGTAGGCGTAGCCGAGCGCGTAGTTGGAGGCGGAGCAGGCCGTCGGGATGGTCTGCGTCTCGCCGGTGAGGCGCAGTTCCGCGCTGACCGCGTTGGCGATCCTGGACGCCGGTGTCTGGCCCGCGAGTTCGCCGTCGATCGAGGCGAGCCCGCCCTCGATCCACTGCTCGGCGAGCGCCTGGACGACCGCGGACTCGCCGCTGGTGGTGCCCATGACGGCGCCCGCGCGGGCCGTGTCGAGCTGCTCCTCGTCGATGTCCGCGTCGGCGACGGCGAGCCGGGCGGCGGCCGCCGCGAGCAGGCCGCTGCGGCCCCAGCGCGGCGGGTCGAGCCGCTTGAGGTGGTCGGCGGGCTCGAAGTCGAGGACCTCGCCGGCCTTACGGCGCGGGAAGGCGCTCGCGTCGAAGGACTCGATGGGGGCGGTGCCGTTGACGCCCGCCCGGACGGCGGCGGCGAACACGTCGGCGCCGATGCCGACGGGCGACACCGCGCCGAGCCCGGTGATGACGACGCGGCGCGAGGGGCGTGCCGCACCGGCGGTGTCAGCCATTCTCGCTCTCCCCCGCCCGCTGGCCCGCGGCGTGCTGGACAACGGCGTCGACGAGGAGACGCAGATTCACCAGATCGCCGAGGGTGTCCTTCGGAATGGCCACTCCCAATTCCTTCTCTATTCGGGAGACCACGGTGATGAGGGAGAGCGAGTCACTGTCGTAGTCGTCGATGAAATGACCGCCGTCCGTCAGCTCTCCTTCTTCCAGCTCGAGTTCCTCGATGACGATCCGGCTCACCTGCTCGTGGTAGCCGGCCGCCGACGCCACGGTCTGCTGAGTCATGTGTGTTCCTCTCATCGCCTGCTGCCTTGACGAAGGGAACGTAAGCGGGCCGGAGCGGGCCGGACAAGGGGCGCCCAACGAAAGAGACAGCGCATTCCCCGAAAGTGACAGCAAAGGCTTCTCCCCCGCCCCGCGCGGGTATTCCGAGACCTTTTATCTGCCCTCTACGGCGGTTCCAAATCCCTCTGGAATCATCGCCGTAGCCGTAATTCCGGGAGACAGAAGAAGGCGATGGACGAGATGACAGGTCCGCGATTGGCTCTGGTGTTTCCGGGGCAGGGCGCGCAGCAGGCGGGAATGGGCCGGCCGTGGGCGTCGAGCCCCGGCTGGTTCCTGGCCGAGCGGGCGAGCGAGGTGTCCGGGCGTGACGTGGTGCAGCTGCTGCTCCGCGCCGACGACGCGTATCTGCGGCGCACCGACAACGCGCAGCTCGCCACGTTCGTCCTGGAGATGGTGATCCTGAGCGAGCTGCGGCAGGTCCTGCCCGCCGCGGGCCGCCCCCTGGTGTGCGCGGGCCACAGCCTCGGCGAGTACGCGGCGCTCGTCGCGGCCGGCGTCATCGGTTTCGAGGACGGCGTACGGCTCGTCGCGGCGCGCGGCGAGGCGATGCGCAAGGCGTGCGCGGACGCGCCCGGCACGATGGCCGTGGTCCTCGGCCTGTCCGCCGGTGAACTGGAGAAGGCCGCCGCCTCCGTGCGCGAGGACGGCGGCCGGGTCTGGGTCGCGAACCTCAACTCGCCTCAGCAGACGGTCCTTTCGGGCGAGACCGCTGCCGTGGAGCGGTGCTCCGCGGTGGCCGTGGAGCTGGGGGCGACGCGTGTCGTGTCGATCCCGGTCGGCGGCGCCTTCCACACGCCGCTGATGGCCCCCGCCGCCGTGTCGTTCGAGCGGACCCTGGCGGAGACCGAGTTCCTGCACGGCTTCGCGCCGGTCGTGGCGAACGTCGACGCCCGCCCCTACCGCGGTTCCGACGGCTGGCCCGGGCTCCTGAAGCGGCAGCTGACGTCGCCGGTGCGCTGGACGGACTCGGTGCGCACGATGGCCGACGCGCTGCACTGCGACATGTTCGTCGAGATCGGTCCCGGCCGTACGCTCACGGGCCTGGCCCGCAAGACCGCGCCGCGCGTCTCCCGGCTCACGGTCGGCGAACCGGGGCAGCTGCCGGCGGTGCCGACCCCGCTCCCGTCGACACCGACGCGGAGCGTGGCATGAACTCCACTAAGCAGGCAGACCGTTGGGACGCGATCGTCGTCGGCTCCGGCATCGGCGGTCTCGTCTGCGCCGCGTATCTCGCGGTCTGCGGCAAGCGGGTCCTGGTCGCCGAGCAGGGCGGCGTCGCGGGCGGCAACAGCCATGTGTTCCGCAGGCGCCGCGCCTACGAGTTCGATGTCGGTGTGCACTATCTCGGCGACTGCGGGCCGGACGGACTGCTGCCCGCGGTCCTGGACGGGCTCGGTCTGCGCGAGCGGCTCACGTACCGCGAGATGGACCCGGACGGCTTCGACCGCATCGTGATCCCCGGCGCCACGCTCGACATGCCGGCGGACTGGGCGACGTACCGCAAACGGCTCCAGGAGGCGTGCCCGGCCGACGCCGCGGGGATCGACACGTTCCTCGACGTCGTGGCGGGGCTCGGCACCGAGCGGCGGGACGCGATCGTCGCCGCCGAGGACCTCCCGATGTCCGAACTCCCGCAGCACGCACCGCGGTCGGTGGCCTGGGGGCGCCGCACCCTGACCGAGCTGTTCGACCACTGCGGCCTGTCGCCACGGGCCCGTACCCTGCTCGCCGCCCAGTCGCCGAACTACGGCATGGCGCCCGGCGAGGCGACCGTCGCCCTGCACGCCACGGTCACCGACCACTACATCCGGGGCGCCTACTACCCGCAGGGCGGCGGCCAGATGCTCGCGGCCGGGCTCCTCGAAGTGATCCGCGCGCACGGCGGCGCGCTGCGCACGTACAGCAGGGTGACGCGGATCGCCGTCGAGGAGGGCCGCACGCGGGGCGTCGAGTTCGCCGACGGCAGCCGCGCGTCCGCCCCGGTCGTCGTCTCGAACGCCGACTACCGGCGCACCATGCTGGACCTCGTCGGCGCGCGGAACCTGCCGCGCCGCCTCGCCGCCAAGACGCGCGACGCCCGGATGGCGCTCCCCTGGGCGGCGGTCTACGTGGCCCTCGACCGGGACATCGAACAGCAGGCCAACCTGTGGTGGTACCGCGGCGACGACATCGAGCGGTTCTACGCGGGGCTGCGCGCCGGCACCGTGGAGGGCGGCTCGGACTTCCTCTTCGCGTCGTTCGCCTCCGGCAAGGACGACGTCACGCCCCGCATCTGCCCTCCGGGCCACTCCAACTTCCAGCTGATGACGCTGTGCCCGCCCGGCTTCGAGCAGTGGGGCGTGAGCACGGGCCCCGCGGACGGCGAGAAGTACCGGCGCAACCCCGCCTACCAGAAGGAGAAGGCCCGCCTCACGGACGCGGTCCTGGACGCGGCGGAGGAGCTGCTCGGCCCGCTGCGCGGTCACCTCACACACCTGGAGACCGCGACGCCCCTCACCCACGAGCGCTACACGCTCTCCAGCGGCGGTACGCCCTTCGGCATGGCGCACTGGGGCGCGGCCGGGGCCCGCCCGGACTCGGCGACCTTCGTCGAGGGCCTCTACATCGCCGGCGCGGACACCCGCTACGGCAACGGCATCACGGGCTCGGCGGTCAGCGGCATCGCCTGCGCGGGCCGGATCCTGGACCGCCGCCTGATGCACGAGGTCCACACGGGGTCCGTCCTCTCGGCCCCGTCCCTGCTCCCGGAACGAGGCGAGGGCTGGGACCCGCTGGATGTGTCCAAGGGAGACGACGTCCTGCTGTGAACCGACCCACGAGGAGACCCTCGACGCACTTCACCCTGGTCGTGGCCCGCACCGACCGCTGCCGAGCAGGCCTGAGCGGGCGGTGCGGGCCGGGCACGCGATGCGGCTGAGTGCCGACGAGCGGCGGGAGGCCGTCGTACGGGCCGCGTTCGCCGAGTTCGCCGGGCGCGGGTACCACGGCACGTCGACGGAGGCGATCGCGCAGCGGGTCGGGGTGTCGCAGCCTTACCTGTTCCGGTTCTTCCCGACCAAGCACGACCTGTTCGAGGCGGCCACCGACCGCTGCTTCCAGCGCCTCGCCCAGGCCCTGGGCGAGGCGCCCGCGACCCTTGAGGGGATGTCCCGGGCGTACGCGGAGCTGCGCGCCGACCGGGACGTCCCCCTCATGCTGCTCCAGGCCGCCGCCACGGCCGCGTCGCCGGGCCAGGACGCGTTCGCCGCGCGGGTCCGGCGCGGCTGGCTGGACCTGTGGGACCTGGCCGGCGAGCGCACGGGCGCCCCGCCCGCCGAACTCGCCGCGCTCTTCGCCCGCAGCCTGCCGCCCGCAGCTCCCCCGCACCCGACCCCGATCGCGCCCCCGGCCTCGACCTCGCTGCCGATTCCGGCGGCGGCGGTCAGCCCCGGTAGAGGTCCTCGATCTCCCGCTCGTACGCGGCCGCGACCGCATGCCTCTTGATCTTCAACGAGGGGGTGAGCAGCCCGTTGTCCTCGGTGAACTCGCCTTCCACCACAGCGAATTCACGGATGGACTCCGCCCGCGAGACCGCCTCGTTCGCATAGTCGACGGCCTGCTGCACCGCGGCGGTCATCCGCGGGTCGCGGACGACGTCGGCCATCGGGGTGTCGGCGGGCATCTTCCGTACGGACAGCCAGTGCGCGACCGCCTCCGGCTCCAGCGTGATCAGCGCGCCGACGTAGGAACGGTTGTCGCCCACGACGATGCACTGGCCGACGGGCGGGCGGCTGCGCAGCCGGTCCTCCAGGACGGCCGGCGAGACGTTCTTGCCGCCGGAGGTGACGATGATGTCCTTCTTGCGGCCGGTGATGGTGAGATAGCCGTCCTCGTCGAGGGCGCCCAGGTCACCGGTGGCGAACCAGCCGCCGTCGAGCACCTCTGCCGTCGCCTCGGGGTTGTTCCGGTATCCGCCGAAGACGATGCCGCCCTTGACGAGCACCTCCCCGTCGTCGGCGATCCGCACGGCCGTGCCCGGCACCGGGAGGCCGACCGTCCCGGGACGCGGGGCGAGCGGTGGGGTGATCGTGGCGGCGGCGCTGGTCTCCGTCAGCCCGTACCCCTCGTAGATGAGGATCCCGGCGGCGTAGAAGAAGAGGTTGAGGCGCCGGTCGAGGGGGGAGCCACCGCTGATCGCGTAGCGCAGGCGCCCGCCGAGCTCCTTGCGCACACGGCGGAACACCAGCAGGTCGTAGAGGGCGTGGGCGATCCGGAGACCGAGGGACGGGCCCTTGCCGCGGGGATCCCTGCCGTGGCCGAGCAAGCGGGCCATGTGCGCCTCGCCGTAGTTCACCGCGATCCGGTCGGCCCGGTCGAACGACGCACCGCGGCCGAGTTTCTCCGCGGTGGCCCGGCCCGTGTCGTGGATCTTCTCGAAGAGGTACGGCACCCCGACCACGAACGTCGGCCGGAACGAGAGCAGTTGGGGCCGCAGCTCGTCGGGCTTGATGCCGGGGCAGTGGCCCAGTTCGATGCGGGCGAGCATGCAGGAGATCTGGATGGTGCGGCCGAGGATGTGCGCCAGGGGAAGGAACAGCAGCGTCGAGGCGACCTGCCCGGTCACCTCCTTGAAGATGGGGTGCAGCAGCTCCACCGTGTTCGCGGCCTCGGCGTGCAGATTGGCGTGGGTGAGGACGCAGCCCTTCGGCTTCCCGGTGGTCCCGGAGGTGTAGCAGACGGTCGCGACGGTGTCGGGGGTGAGGGCGGAGCGCCGCTTGGTCACCTCTTCGTCGTCCACCTCCCGTCCCAGGGTGGCGAGTTCGAGTACGGCGCCCGCGTTCAGTTCCCAGCAGCGCGGCCGCTCGTCCTCGGGCAGCGCGGCGAGCGCGGCCCGCGCGGTGGCCGTGTTCTCGGGCGTCTCGGTGATCAGATGGCGCGCGCCCGAGTCCCGGACGATCCACTCGATCTGTTCGGCCGACGAGGTGGCGTAGACGGGTACGGTCTGCCCGCCGGCCGCCCAGATGGCGAAGTCGAGGACGGTCCACTCGTAGCGCGTACGGGACATGAGGGCGACGCGCCCGCCGGGTTCGAGGCCTCCCGCGATCAGCCCCTTGGCCGCCGCGGTGACCTCACGCGCGAAGGCCGCCGCCGTGACGGGACGCCAGTGTTCGCCCTCCCGGCGCCGCAGGACCACGGCGTCGGGCGCCTCGGCGGCGTTCGTGAAGGGGATGTCGGCGGGCGTGCTCCCGCCGGGGTCCGCGGCGAGGGCGGCCGTGCGTGCCTCGCGCACGGTTCCGTGCCCGTCCTTGACGGTCTCGACGGTGGCCCGGTCCGTCAAGTCATCGCGCTGCTGTGCCCGTTGAAGATCCTTGCGTACGCCCATGACGGCTCCAGGTCGCGGCTGACGTGATCCCTGCGTCTCGCTCGTCCCACGCAGACTTGCAGACTTACTCGGCCGTCAACTTACTCACGCGTAAGGGAAATTCAATGGGGCCGACGCGACCGAACGGCGCGGGCGGGTGAGGGGTCCCCGCGCGGTCGGGCGCCGTGCGCGGGGTCAGGCGTCGCGCGGGGTCCAGACCTCGCCGTCGAGGACATGCCGCATCCCCACCCACACCATGTTCATCAGCCGCAGCGCGATCCCGTCCGGGGACTGGCCCGGGTGGCGCTCCATCCAGTCGGTGAGCGCGTCGGCGGCGCCGACGAGCGCGTGCGCCACGAAGTCGGCGTCCTCGGCGTCGAGCAGGGCTCCCCGTCCGCTGTCCGCGATGCCGTCCCCGACCAGGCCCGCGACCTCGGCCATGACGGCCCGGCGCGCCTGCGCGACGGCGGCGGCGACGGCGGCGCTGAGCTCGGCGGCCTGACGGTGCAGGACGACCCAGGAGTCACGGTGCCCGGCGACGAACGCGAAGAACGCGGCGAGGCCCGCGTAGAGGCGCTCCTCGGGTTCGCCGCCCGCTCGCGCCGCCCCCTGGAACGCGGCGACGAGCCGGTCCGACTCCCGGCGCAGGCACGCCAGGAACAGCCCTTCCTTGGAGTCGAGGTAGAGATAGACCATCGGCTTGGAGACGCCCGCGAGTTCGGCGATCTCGTCGACGGAAGCGGCGTGGTACCCGCGCTTGGCGAAGACCCGCACGGCGACGTCGATCATCTGCTGCTCGCGCTCACGGCGCGGCACACGGCGCCGTCGGCCGGCCGGAGGGCCCGCTCCGTCACCGCGCGCCCCGGAAGGCTCCCCGAGCCGCCCGTAGCCTTCGGCCGGATCGCCCGTTATACCCGTCACGCTTGTCAGCCCATCTGCCCCGGCCGTAACCTTACCGATTGGTAAGTTTACTGAATGGTAAGCAGTTTCGGCACACGGAGGGTTCCATGAGCGAGGGCGCCAGCACGCGCGACGGGATTGCCGGCCTCGACTTCTCGGCGGTCTCGCCCGAGCAGTTCGCGAAGATCGTGAAGGGTCTGTCCGCCGAGGAGATCGACCGGATCGCGCGGGACGGCGAGCTGCGGGCCCGCATCCTCGAAGAGGTCTTCACCCGCATGGAGCGGCAGTTCAAGCCGGACGCCGCGGGTTCGCTCCAGGCTCTGATCCGCTGGAAGATCACGAGCGCCGCCGACAAGGCGGAGGCCGTGTACGAGACGGCGGTCGCGGACGGGACCTGCACGGTCACCGAGGGCCGTTCGGACGCCACGCCGCGCGTCACGCTCGCCATGGGCGACGCGGACTTCCTGAAGCTGGTCTCGGGCAATCAGAGCCCCGTCACGATGTTCATGATGCGCAAGGTCAGGATCACCGGCGATGTCGCACTCGCCGCGGGCCTCAACCGCTACTTCGACATCCCCAAGCCGTGACGGCGGGGCCTACGCTGCCGAGGTGACCACGACACCGCACGCGCACCCTCACGCGCACACCGACCAGGACCGGCTGATCTACGGATGCATGGGGCTGGGCGGGAGTTGGGACTCCGCGCCCTACAAGGCGGCCGACATCGACGCCGCCGAGGCCGCCGTGCAGGCGGCCCTCGACAGCGGCATCACCGCGTTCGACCACGCCGACATCTACCGCGACGGCAAGGCCGAGGCCGTGTTCGGCGAGGTGCTCGCCCGCACGCCCGGGCTGCGCGAGCGCATCACCGTACAGACCAAGTGCGGGATCCGCCTCGCCGACGGCGACCGCCCCGGGGTGTACGACCTGAGCGGCGGCCGCATCGTGCGGTACGTCGAGGAGAGCCTGACCCGGCTGCGGACCGACCACGTCGACGTCCTGCTGCTGCACCGCCCCGACCCGCTGGCGGACCCGGGTGAAGTGGCCAAGGCCCTCACCTCGCTCCAGGAGCAGGGCCTCGTCAGGAGTTTCGGCGTCTCCAACATGAACGCCCACCAGATCGCCCGCCTCCAGTCCCACCTGGACTTCCCGCTCGTCGCCAACCAGCTGGAGATGAGCCTGAAGAGCCGGGACTGGGTGGAGGCCGGGGTCCTGGTGAACACGCCCGAGGCCGCCGCGAACGGCTTCCCGCTCGGCACCCTGGAACACTGCGCCACCCACGGGATCCGCCTCCAGGCGTGGGGCCCGCTCGCCCAGGGCAGTTACACCGGCCGCGAGGCGACCCCCGCCGAATACGCCACGGCCCAGCTGGTCACGGCCCTGGCCGAGAAGAAGCACACCACCCCGGAGACGATCATCCTGTGGTGGCTCCAGCGCCACCCGGCCCGCATCGCCCCGGTCATCGGCACGGCGAACCCCACCCGCATCCGGGCCTGCCGCGACGCCGCCCTCCGCGACCCCGAACTCACCCATGAGGAGTGGTACGAGCTGTGGGTGACGGCTCGGGGGGCGGCGCTGCCGTAGAGCTAGGCGCTGCGCAGCCGCGCGTACGCCCCGCCCCGGGCGAGGAGTTCCGTGTGCGTACCGCACTCCACGAGACGCCCGCCGTCCACGACGAGAATGCGGTCCGCGTCCGGCGCCAGGGCCAGGTCGTGGGTGATCACGATGGTCGTGCGGCCCGCCATCAGCCGGCGCAGCGGCTGCACGACGCGTCGTGCGGCCGGCGCGTCGAGTCCGGCGGTCGGCTCGTCGAGGACGAGGACGGGGGCGGCGCGCAGCATGGCACGGGCGATCGCGACGCGCTGCAGCTGACCGCCGGAGAGGGCGGCGGTGCCCGGGGCGATCCGGGTGTCGTAGCCCTCGGGCAGGTCGGTGATGAACTCGTGGGCGGCCGCGTCCAGTGCGGCCTGCCGGATCTCCCGCTCACCGGCGCCCGGGAGGCCGCAGGCGATGTTCTCGCGGATGGTGCCGTGCAGGATCAGGGTCTCCTGGGGCAGCAGGACCACGTTCTCGCGGAGGAACTCCAGCGGTACGTCGGCGAGCGGCACCCCGTCGAGGCGTACGGTTCCGGCCGTCGGGTCGTAGAAGCGCAGCAGCAGCTTGGAGAGGGTCGACTTGCCTGCTCCGCTTTCCCCGGTGATCAGGACGAGTTCGCCGGGTTCGGCGGTCAGTGACACGTCGGTCAGTGATTCCGCGGGAGCGTCCGGATAGCGGAAGGAGACGCCCTCGAGGGTGATGCGGCCGTGCACGGGCCAGGCCGGGCGGGGTGAGACGGGGTCGGTCACGGCGGGCTCGGCGTCCAGGACCTCCTGGATCCGTTCCGCGCCGGCCGTGGCGGCGGTGAGCGTGAGGCCCAGCTGCCCGAGGTTGCGGATCGGCGGATAGAGGTAGCCGATGAAGGCCGCGAAGGCGAGCAGATCGCCGAGCGTCATACGGCCCGCGGCGATCTCCCAGGCGCCGAATCCGATGACGGCCAGCACGCACAGCGTCTCGACGACCTCGACGAACTGCTCGTACAGCTCGCTCGCGCGGGCGCCGCGCACGGAGGCGCGCATCCACGCACGGGCCTCGCGGTCGAGCCGGCGTTCCTCGTCCCGGCGCAGGTTGTAGGCCTGGGTGAGGACGACATTGCCGAGGGACTCCTCGACGACCGAGGTGATGGCGCCGTCGGCGGTGCGCTCGTCACGGGCCGCGGACCGGATGCGGCCGGCGAAGCGGCGGGCGGCGACGAGGAAGAGCGGGGCGAGCAGGAAGGTGACGAGGGCGAGGTCCCAGCGAAGCCAGAGGGCGGCGACCGCGTAGAAGACGGTGGAGAACACCGCGGAAGCGGTGCCGACCACGCCGGACACCACCATCTGTTCGATGGCCTCGACATCACCGGTGAGCCGCTCGACGAGATCACCCTGCCGGTGCTTCTGGAAGAAGTGCGGGGGCATCCCCTGCACATGACGGAACACGCCGGCGCGCAGCCGCAGGACGAACCGCTCCGCGGTCCATACGGCGAGCGAGTTTCCGGCATACCCGACCGCCGCGCCGATCACGGCGACACCGAGCCATTGCGCGGCGGGCACCCAGAATGCGGAGAGCGATCCCGCGGCCAGCGCGTGGTCGGTGAGATTCGCGAAAATCAGGATCGATGCCGTCTCGGCAAGCGCGGCGACCACGACGCAGACAATGATCAGGACCAGCCATCTGCGGTCACCGCGCGTCAAGGGCCAGAAACACCGGAACGCCTGACGGGCACCCGAGCTTTTACGCTCCACCAACTCCCCCACCCCCATCGATTTCTCCGGCTCCTCCGGCTTCTCCGGCTTCTCCGGCTTTCTCAACTCTCTCCGCCCTGACCGGGAACACGGCCGAGGCGGGCCCCCGGCACACGCCGGGGGCCCGCCTCGTCGGCACGGTTCAGCAGTCCTTGCCGGCCTTGTTGCCGACCGGGCGGCGGCGGGGCTGATGCTTCGGCTTCGGCGCCGGCTGGTGTGCGGCGGCCGGCTTCACGCCGGGCTTGCGGGTCTTCTTGACGGGGGCGATCTTGTGGAAGCTCATGAGGGTTGTCCCTTTCTCGGTGACGCTTTTCCGTGTGCCGTAAGCCCTGTTCGGCTTCGACACGGAAAACATTACGCGGGCCCCCGGCCCGGAATGACCAAATGGGATGAGAAATCGATCAGTTACGTCTGAGTTCAATTCTCATCACTCTTCAGGAACTGGACAGCCATTCACACAGAATTTACGCCGCATCATTCGGCGACCAAAGAATCCGCCTCGATATTCACCCAGAACTTACAGGGCGAAATGACAGCTTCTCCGGTCCGCACGAGACCCGGACACGCGACTCAGATCTGCAGTTCGTCGGCCCTGCGTATCGCCTCCGCGAGCTGCCGCACGCCCTTGTCCCCCGCCGTGCGGGCCAACTGGTCCGCGCGTGAGGCCAGTTGGGGCAACGTGGGGGCACCTGGCAGTACACCCTGGCGCAGGGCGTCGGCGAAATAGGCGGCCGTGGCAGCGAGTTGGAGGCCGTGGTTCGAGCGCCACACGTCCGTGTCCAGCGCGGACGCCTCGATCTGGGTCGTCTCCTCGTGGGGCGCTCGCGTGGTGGGGTCCAGCCAGCGCACGCCCGCCGTCGCGACGTGGCCGCTCGCGCCCGGGCGCAGCCGTACCGCGTACAGCGCCGTCACGGTGTGCCCGGGGCCGACCTCGCCGCCGTCCACGCGGTCGTCGCGGTAGTCGTCGTCGGCGACCTGCCGGTCGTCGTAGCCGATGAGCCGGAACCGCTGCACGGTCTGCGGGTCGAAGGCGATCTGTGCCTTGGCCTCACGGGCGCGCAGTTCGATGTTCTGCGGCAGCTCGTCGCAGAAGACCTTCCGGGCCTCCTCGGGGGTGGAGACGTACGTCGTGTGGCCGTCGCCCTTGTCGGCGAGGCGCTCCATCAGGGCGTCGCCGTACTCGCTGCCGACTCCTACGCCGAACAGCGTGATGCCGTACTCGCGGCGGGCGTCGGATATCCGGTCGAGAATCGCGTCGGCGTCGGTCTCGCCGGTGTTGGCGAGGGCGTCGGAGAGGAGGACGACGCGGTTGGTGGCGCCTGGGCGCGCTCCCTCGACCGCGGTGTCGTAGCCGGTGCGCACGCCCGCGTCGAGGTTCGTGGAGGACATGGGCTCCAGGCTGTCGATCGCGTCGTGGACCCGTTCCCGGCCGCCACCGACGCGGGTCATCGGCAGCACCGTCTCGGCCGTGTCGCTGAAGGTGACGAGTGCGAGTGAGTCGTCGGAGCGCAGTCGGTCGGTCATGACGCCGAGGGACTGCTTGACCAGGTCGAGCCTGCCAGGTTCGGACATGGAGCCGGAGACGTCGATGACGAAGGTGAGCGCGGCGGGCGGGCGCTCGGACGACGGGGCCGCCGGGCCGGTGGCGAGGCCGACGCGGAGGAGGGACCAGCCCTCGTCGCCGGCACGGGCCCCGTCGGCCGTCACGGAGAAGCCGTTGCCCTCGGGGCGCGGGTAGTCCTGGCGGAAGCTGT
The DNA here is from genome assembly GCF_020616555.1 of Streptomyces longhuiensis. Classification (NCBI taxonomy): domain Bacteria; kingdom Bacillati; phylum Actinomycetota; class Actinomycetes; order Kitasatosporales; family Streptomycetaceae; genus Streptomyces; species Streptomyces longhuiensis. The sequence goes on from NZ_CP085173.1 coordinate 3,801,339, forward strand.
TGATGAACTCCTCGGGCCGCACGGTCCTCGGTTCGGGCAGGCGCCCGTCGGCGAGGGTGCGGCGGGCGTATCCGTAGGACGCCGTGTCGACGTCGAGGGCGAACGTGGAGAGGTAGTCCGCGGGCGTCGGGGGCGGGGTGTCGGTCGGCGCGATGTCCCGCTGCTCGCCGTCGGCCCCGGTGCCCGGCGCGGGCGTCGCGGGCGCGGACGGGCGGGCCGGGGCAGGGGCGGGCAGCGGGCCCGCGCGCCGCGCCTTGCCGTGGTCCGCCGAGGAGCCGTCGCTCCCGCCGCCGCACCCGGTGACGAGGAGCCCGCCCACGAGCGCCGCCGCGAGCAGGCCGACCGCCCGCGCCCGTGTCCGCCTTCGGGCCCGCGCCGATGCCCGCGTACGGTCGCGGTCCCCTGCCCGGTGCTCGCTGTCAGGCCTCATCCGTGCCCCCTCGGTTCGCCGATCGCTGCGTCAGCACTCGTGAATGTGACGTCCGAGACGGCCGGAACGAGCAGTCGGTGGCGTTGCGGATGAATCTCGATGCGGCTACGGAGGGGGCCCGCCGAGGCCGGAGGGTGATCCTCCGGAGACCTACGAGACGATGTCCTTGCGGCGAAATCCCCGGAAGGCCAGGGCGAACAGGATGACGGCGTACGTTACCGAGACGGCCGTCCCCTGGATCATGCCGCCCCACTCCGGGCGCGGCTGGATGGCGTCCGCCCACGCGAACTGCCAGTGTGCGGGCAGGAAGTCGCGCCAGTCTCCGAGCGCCGTCACCGCGTCGAGCACATTGCCCACGATGGTCAGCCCGACCGCGCCGCCGACGGCGCCGAGCGGCGCGTCCGTCTTCGTCGACAGCCAGAACGCGAGCCCCGCAGTGACCAGTTGGGACACGAAGATGTACGCGATCACGACGAGCAGCCGCTGCGCCGCCGTGCCCGCGGGGAGCGCGCCGCCGGTCGGGATCTCCAGCGGGCCCCAGCCGTACGCGGCCGTGCCGACCGCGAGGGCGACGACGGGCAGGAGGACCATCGCGGCCAGGCTGAGGGCGAGCGCGACGGTGAGCTTGCTCCACAGGAGGCGGGCGCGGGGCACCGGCGCCGCGAGGAGGTAGCGCAGGCTGGACCAGCCGGCCTCGGAGGCGACCGTGTCGCCGCAGAACAGGGCCACGGGGATCACGAGCAGGAACCCGGCCGAGACGAACAGGCACGTCGCGGCGAAGTTGGCGCCGGACGCGGTGGCCGTGTCCATCAGCGTCACCCGGCCGTTGCGCGCGCCCGGGTCGCCGCCGATGGCGAACGCGACGACCAGGACGAACGGCAGCAGGGCGAGGACGGCGCCCATGACGAGCGTGCGCCGCCGCTTCAGCTGGCGCACGGCCTCGACCCGCAGGGGCAGGGTGCGGCGCGCGCGGTATCCGGGCGCCACCTCGGTGGTCTCGACGAGCGCGGTCATCCGGCTTCGCCTCCGATCAGGGTCAGGAACGCGTCTTCGAGGCGGCGGTGCGGGCCGAGCGACGCGACCGGCACATCGAGCCGGACCAGCTCGGCGAGGAGACTGGCCGCGGCCGTCTCGCGGTCGCCTGCGGGAGGCATGAGGACCGCGGACCGAGCCGGGTCCTCGGGCGCCGCCGGGGCGCTCTCCGTCACGACCGCCGCGGGAACCGCCGGAACCGTCGCCGGGACACCCGCGTGCGCCGGGGCGGCGAGACGGACCAGCAGTCCGCCGTCCGCGCGGGCCGCCGACTCCACGTCGGGCAGCGCCTCCACCTTCTCCATCAGCGCGTCGGAGATGTCCGCCGCGAGCCCGACGAGGAGGGTGTCGCCGGAGCCGATGATGTCGGCGACCGGTCCCGCCTGCACCAGGCGGCCGCGGTCCATGACCACCAGGTGCGTGCAGGTCTGCTCGACCTCGGCGAGGAGATGGCTGGAGACGATGACCGTGCGGCCCGCGGCGGCGTACCGGATCATCACCTCGCGCATCTCGCGGATCTGGGGCGGGTCGAGGCCGTTCGTCGGCTCGTCGAGGATGAGGAGGTCGGGCAGGCCCAGCATGGCCTGCGCGAGGGCGAGCCGCTGGCGCATGCCCTGCGAGTAGGTGCGCACGGCGCGGGCCAGGGCGTCGCCGAGCCCGGCGATCTCCAGGGCCTCGTCCAGGTGGGCGTCCTCGGCCGGGCGGCCGGTGGCCGCCCAGTACAGCTCCAGGTTCTTCCGGCCGGACAGGTGCGGCAGGAAGCCGGCGCCCTCGACGAACGCGCCGACCCGCGACAGGACGGGCGCGCCCGGCCTGATGGCGTGCCCGAAGACGCGGATCTCGCCGCCGTCGGGCCTGATGAGGCCCATCAGCATGCGCAGGGTCGTGGTCTTGCCCGCGCCGTTCGGCCCGAGGAGACCGAGGACCTGGCCCTTCTCCACGCGGAAGGACAGGTCACGGACCGCGTACCGGTCGGCGGACTTCGCGTACTTCTTGCTCAGGTCGGTGATCTGGAGCGGGACTTCGGCGAGGGCCGGGTCGGGCGCTCCCGCGCTCGCGCGGCGGCGCCCGGTGAGCAGCAGGGCGAGCGCCGCCAGGACGCCGGCGAGGGGCAGCCACCACACCCAGGCGGGCAGCGGCGCGGCGGCCGTGCGCACGGCGGGGGCGGTGGGCACGGACAGGTCGCTCTTGAGGGAGACGGTGTATGTGGCGGGGTGCGTCGGGGACGCGTAGCCGAGGTCCGTGGAGGACAGGGCGAGGCGCAGCCGGTGGCCCTTCTGCACTTCGTGGTCGATGGCGGGCAGCGTGAGCGTGATGTCCTTGCCGCCGTCGGCTCCGGAGCCCACCACCCTTACGGGCGAGGCGAGTTGGGAGGGCAGCACCGGCTGGGAACCGCCGCCGGGCGCGACGTCGTACACCTTGCCGAACAGGACGGCGTCGTCGCTGTCGGAGGCGACGTGCACCGTCACCTTCGGGGACCCTGTGACGTGCAGGTCGTCGCGCAGGGGGGCCGACTCGAAGTGGGCGAACTGGCCGGGGAAGTCGAGGGAGAGGCCGACGCCCAGGGAGGAGAGCTGGCCGAGTCCGCCACCGCCGCCGCCTCCGAGTCCCGGCAGGTTCGAGATGGCGGGCGGGCTGGCCCCTGCGGGGTTGTCGACGCGCTGCTCGCGCCCGGTCAGCGGCACGCGCCGCGGGTCGTTCGAAAGGCCCGGGTACGTGTCGCTGCTCGCGCCGCGCAGCTGGGCGGCGCCGTCGGTGGAGTCGATGCCTCCGGTGCGGGTGACGCGGAAGGCGGGGCCGGTGTCGGCCGCCTTGTCGTCCTTCAGATAGCGGTCGAACCAGGAGTCGACGCGGGCTTCGACGCGCCCCGTCTCGCGGTCGCCGCCGTCGTGACCGCCCGCGATCCAGTCGACGTCGACAGGCGCGCCGTTGGCCCGGATCGCCTTGGCGGCCGCGTCGGCCTGGCCGAGCGGGAACAGGGAGTCGGTCTGGCCCTGCATCAGGAGCGTGGGCACCTTGATGCGCTTGCCGACGGCGATCGGGGAGCGCTCCTCGAGGAGGGCGCGGGCCGCGGCGTCCGGCTTCCCGGCCTCGGCGACGCGCTCGTACATGCGGCACAGCTGCGGCTCGAACCGGTCGCAGCCGCCGCCGGTGTTGATGAAGAGCCCGGCCCAGAGCTTCTTGTAGACGCCCTGGGGGAACAGTGCGTCGGCGAGGTTCCAGTACGTGATCTGCGGGGCGATGGCGTCGACCCGGTCGTCGTACCCGGCGGCGAGCAGCGAGACCGCTCCGCCGTACGAGGCGCCGGTGACACCGACGCGCGGGTCGCCCTTCTTGTCGAGCTGCACCTCGGGCCGTTTCGCCAGCCAGTCGATGAGCCTGGACGCGTCGGCGACCTCGCCCTTCGGGTCGTTGAGCCCGATCTTGCCCGTGGAGTGGCCGAAGCCGCGCGCCGACCAGGTCAGCACGGCGTATCCGTCGCGGGCGAGGCCCTCGGCCTGGGCGCGCAGCTCGTCCTTGCTGGCGCCGAAGCCGTGGGCGAGCAGGACGGCGGGGCGGCGCTCGGATCCGGGCGTCGTGAAGTACGACGTGTCGATCCTGGCTCCGCCCGTGTCCATCACCCTGTCGCGGCGCTGCACGGGAGGCGCGTCGTCCGAGGCGGCCGCGGCCGTCCACGTGCCTGCTCCGGCGAGCACCACGACGGCCGCGGCGGCGGCCGCCCACCGCCGCGGCCTGGCCCGCGGACCGGTCAGTCGTAGATCCATGCGTCAACGGTACGGGCGACCGCCGACAACGGGGGGAGCCCCCGGGGTGAACCGGCGGACCTCCCTGGGGAGTAGGGTCCCGCCCCCGCGTACACCGCTCGTGGTACGAAGCGTCATGCAGAAATCCGGCATCCGCCGTGCGCGCACCGTCGACGAACTGACCGCCGCCGGGCCCCTGTTCGACGGGCCCGCCCTTCCCGAGTGGGCGGCCCGTTTCCTTCGGACCCCGGGCCACCATCTCTTCCTGGCCTACGAGGACGACGCGCCCGTGGGCTTCGTCAGCGGGGTCGAGACGATCCACCCGGACAAGGGGGTGGAGATGTTCCTGTACGAGCTGTCGGTGGCCGAGGCGTACCGCCGCCGCGGCATCGGCCGCTCCCTGGTCGAGGCGCTGGCGGCGCTGGCCAGGGAGCGGGGCTGTTACGGGATGTGGGTCGGCGTGGACACGGACAACGCGCCCGCGCTCGCGACGTATCGCGGCGCGGGCGGCCGGGACGGCGGTGGGTGCGCCGTCGTCGAGTGGTCGTTCGTCTGAGCGCCGCCCCGGGCGGCGCCGACGCTCAGGCCTGCTCGTCCTCGGGGATCGACACCAGCCAGCGGGTGTCCTTGCGCGGGCGCAGGTAGAGCGCCCAGTAGAGGGTGGCGGCGGCGGTGATGCCGCCGGTCCACAGCAGGTAGGAGACCTCTTGCTGGCTGAGGATGTAGGCGAGTACGGCGATCAGGACCACCGGCACCGCGGGCCACAGCGGCATGCGCCAGGCCGGCTGGTCGCGGTGGGAGCCGCGGCGGGCGAGCAGCGCGGCGACGGCGACCAGGAGGTACATGCCGGTGACGGAGACGCCGGTCACCCCGTACAGGGTGTCGAGGTTGACGAAGCAGAGGGCCGCGCCGGGCACGCCCACGACGAGGGTCGCGACCCACGGGGAGCCGAAGCGGCCGAGCTTGGAGAGCGCGTTGTTGACCGGCTCGGGCCAGGACTTGTCGCGGGCGGAGGCGAACAGGACGCGGGAGTTCTGGATGACCATGACGATGCCCGCGTTGATGATCGCGAGGGCGACGCAGAGGCTGACGAACGTGCCGACGGCGGAGTTGGACCAGGCCTCGACCATGCCGCTGATGTCGCCGCTGGTGAGGGCGGCGAGGTCGGGGGCGCCCATGGTGATGGCGACGACCGGCACCAGGATGACCACGGTGGAGATGGCGAGGGTCGCGAGCACCGTGCGGGCCACGTTGCGGCGGGGGTTCTCCAGCTCCTCGGAGAGGTAGACCGCGGTCGAGAAGCCCTGCGTGATGAAGAGGGCGATGGCGAGCCCGGAGATGATCAGCATCGCGGTGACGGTGTCGGTGTGGCCGCCCGCCCCGGAGACGTGCAGGTCGACGAGGGAGCCGGCGCCGCGCTCGGAGTGGGCGAAGCCGAGGACGGCCACGACTCCGGCGGCGATGACCTCGAGGACGAGGAAGATGCCGGTGATCCAGGCGTTGGCGCGCAGGTCGAGCAGGCCCGCGAGGGTGGCGAGGAGCATGACGCCCGCGCCGGCACCGGCGGCGGGCAGGTGCACGAGCGGGGCGAGGTAGTCCGCGGTGCCCATCGCGATGACGGGCGGCACGATCATGACGACGAGCAGCGAGAGCACGAAGACGAGCCAGCCGGCGAGGCGGCCCGCGAGCGTCGACACCATGGCGTACTCGCCGCCCGCGCTGGGGATGAGGGTGCCCAGTTCGGAGTAGCAGAACGCGACGGCGATGCAGAGCAGCGAGCCGATCGCGATGGTGAGCGCGGTGGCGGTGCCGAGCGAGGAGAACAGGTCGGGGACGACCACGAAGAGCGTGGAGGCGGGCGTCACGCACGAGAGCGTGAGCAGGGTGCCGCCGACGACGCCGATGGAACGCTTGAGCTTCTGGGGACTGGCCGTGTTGCCGAGGGGCGCGAGGGGCTCCTCGGTGACGGTCGTGGGGCTTGTGCGAAGCGTGTCGGACATGGGGAAGCGGTTCCGATCGACTCGTGCGGCAGATGTTTCTGATACTCGGACCGGGAGCGCTATCGCCTCCGAAGGGCTGTCGCGATGGGGAGTTGTTCGTCCGCTCCCGGCGCGTCATTGCACCGTGCGAAATCCGGAACGTCAACGGCCGTTTAGCTGCGGATTCCGCACCGGACGCCTGATCCAACTGCGGTCACTTCCAAGACGGTTCGCCGCAGCAAGTGCATTCCATCAGGCATCTCGGATTAATGACCTTGCTTTCCCAGGTGAACAGGCGATGTCGACTGGGACACCCGATACATCCCCTACGTACGGGAACCGCAGCCCACGCTCCGAAGTCCGTCTGAATTCGTCCGCACTCCGGACACTCCCCCGGCGCCCCGGGCACACACAGCGGTGCCCCGGACGCGCTGTGCGGCGGCCGGGGCACCTGGTACTGCCGGGACCTCAGTGGTTGCGCGGGAAGCCCAGGTCCACGCCCGCGGGGGCGTCGGACGGGTCGGGCCAGCGCGTCGTGACGACCTTGCCGCGGGTGTAGAAGTGCGTGCCGTCGTTGCCGTAGATGTGGTGGTCGCCGAAGAGCGAGTCCTTCCAGCCACCGAAGGAGTGGTAGCCCACCGGCACCGGGATCGGCACGTTCACGCCGACCATGCCCGCCTCGATCTCCAGCTGGAAGCGGCGGGCGGCGCCGCCGTCCCGGGTGAAGATCGCGGTGCCGTTGCCGAACGGCGAGGCGTTCATGAGCGCCACGCCCTCCTCGTACGTGTCGACGCGCAGCACGCAGAGGACCGGGCCGAAGATCTCGTCCTGGTAGGCCTTGGCGGTCGTGGGGACGCGGTCGAGCAGGGAGAGACCGATCCAGTGGCCGTTCTCGTGGCCCTCGACCGTGTAGCCGGTGCCGTCGAGGACGACCTCGCAGCCCTCGGCCGCGGCGCCGGTGACGTAGGACGCCACCTTGTCGCGGTGCGCGGCGGTGATGAGCGGGCCCATCTCCGAGGTCGGGTCGTTGCCGGGGCCGATCTTGATCTTCTCGGCGCGGTCCTTGATCTTCGCGACGAGCTCGTCGGCCACGGAGCCCACGGCCACGACGGCCGAGATGGCCATGCAGCGCTCGCCGGCGGAGCCGTACGCGGCGGAGACCGCGGCGTCGGCGGCGGCGTCCAGGTCGGCGTCGGGCAGGACCAGCATGTGGTTCTTGGCGCCACCGAGCGCCTGCACGCGCTTGCCGTTGGCGGAGGCCGTGGTGTGGATGTGGCGGGCGATCGGGGTCGAGCCCACGAAGGAGACGGCCGCGACGTCCGGGTGCTCCAGGAGGCGGTCCACGGCGACCTTGTCACCGTGCAGGACGTTGAAGACGCCGTCGGGCAGACCGGCCTCGGAGAGCAGCTCGGCGATCTTCATGGATGCCGACGGGTCCTTCTCCGACGGCTTCAGCACGAAGGTGTTGCCGCACGCGATGGCGAGCGGGAACATCCACATCGGCACCATGGCCGGGAAGTTGAACGGCGTGATGCCGGCGACGACGCCGAGCGGCTGGCGGATCGACGACACGTCGACGCGCGAGGCGACCTCGGTGGACAGCTCGCCCTTGAGCTGCACGGTGATGCCGCAGGCCAGGTCCACGATCTCCAGGCCGCGGGCGACCTCGCCGAGCGCGTCCGAGTGGACCTTGCCGTGCTCTGCGGTGATCAGCTCGGCGATCGCGTCGCGGTTGGCGTCGAGCAGCGCGCGGAACTTGAAGAGGATCGCGGTGCGCTTGGCGAGGGACGAGGTGCCCCACGTCGCGTACGCGGCCTTGGCCGAGGCGACCGCGGCGTCGACCTCGTCGACGTCGGCGAAGGCGACCTGCGTCGTGACAGCGCCGGTCGCGGGGTCGGTGACCGGGCCGAAATTGCCCGAGACACCCTCGACGGTCTTCCCGCCGATCCAGTGGTTGACGGTCTTGACGTCGGTCGTCATGAGGGCAAGCTCCTTTGGGGTCCTACGGGTGTTTCGGGTGTCTCGCGTTCTTTCACAGCCGGCGGCGCCGAGCGGTGACGTGCCGGTCGTACTCCTCGCGGGCCTTGACCGCCGACGGTCGGGTCGCTGTCTCGGCCACGGGCACATCCCACCACGCCTGCGCGGGGGGCGCGCCCGACACTGTGTCTGCCGTTTCGGTCTCCACGTAGACACATGTGGGACCGTCCGCCGCACGCGCCGCCGCGAGGGCTTCCCGCAGATCACGGACGGTTTTCGCGCGCAGCACCGTCATGCCGAGGCTGGCCGCGTTCGCCGCGAGGTCGACGGGCAGCGGGGCACCCGTGTACGTGCCGTCGGCAGCCGGGAAGCGGTAACCCGTACCGAACCCCTCGCCGCCCACGGAGGCCGAGAGCCCGCCGATGGACGCGTACCCGTGATTCTGCAGGAGGACCACTTTGACCGGGATGTTCTCCTGGACCGCGGTGACGATCTCGGTCGGCATCATCAGATACGTGCCGTCGCCGACGAGCGCCCACACGGGCCGGCCCGGCGCGGCGAGCGCGACCCCGATCGCGGCCGGGATCTCGTAGCCCATGCAGGAGTAGCCGTACTCGACGTGGTACTGGTCGCGGGACCGGGCGCGCCACAGTTTGTGCAGGTCGCCGGGGAGCGAACCGGCCGCGTTGATCAGGATGTCGTCCTCGGTGACGAGTGCGTCGAGCGCGCCGAGGACCTGCGGCTGGGTGGGGTGCGCCAGGTCGTCGTCGGCCGTGAAGCAGGCGTCGACGCGGTACTCCCAGCGCTCCTTGTCGTCCGTGTACTCCATGACGTACGAGGGCTCCGCGCGGTGGCCTCGTAGCCCGGCCGTGAGCTCCTCCAGGCCGGTGCGGGCGTCCGCGACCAGGGGCAGGGCCGCCATCTTGTGGCTGTCGAGGGCCGCGATGTTGAGGTTGACGAAGCGCACGGCGCCGGAGCCGAAGAGGGTGCCGGACGCGGTCGTGAAGTCGGTGTAGCGGGTGCCGACGCCGATGACGAGGTCGGCGGTGCGGGCGAGTTCGTTCGCGGTCGCGGTGCCGGTGTGGCCGATGCCGCCGACGTCCGAGGGGTGGTCCCAGCGCAGGGAGCCCTTGCCGGCCTGGGTGGACGCGACGGGGATCCCGGTCGCGTCCGCGAACTCCTTCAGCGCCTCCTCGGCCCGGCTGTGGTGCACGCCGCCGCCCGCGACGAGCAGCGGCCTGCGCGCGGCGCGCACCGCGCGGACGGCCTCGTCCAGCTCGCGCGGGTCGGGCGCGGGCCTGCGCACGCCCCACACCCGCTCGTCGAAGAAGGCGTCGGGCCAGTCGTACGCCTCGGCCTGCACGTCCTGCGGCAGCGCGAGGGTGACCGCGCCCGTGTCGACCGGGTCGGCGAGTACGCGCATCGCGGCGAGGGCCGCGGGGATCAGGGCCTCGGGCCGGGTGATCCGGTCGAAGTACCTGGAGACGGGGCGCAGACAGTCGTTGACCGACACGTCGCCCGCGTAAGGGACTTCGAGCTGCTGGAGCACGGGGTCCGCGGGCCGGGTCGCGAAGGTGTCGCCGGGCAGGAGCAGGACGGGCAGGTGGTTGACGGTGGCGAGGGCGGCGCCGGTGACGAGGTTGGTGGCGCCGGGCCCGATGGACGTGGTCACGGCCTGCGCGGCGAGCCGGCCGCTCTGCCGGGCGAAGCCGACGGCCGCGTGCACCATGGCCTGCTCGTTGCGGCCCTGGTGGTAGGGCATGTCGTCGGCGTACTCCAGGAGGGCCTGGCCGATCCCGGCGACGTTCCCGTGTCCGAAGATGCCCCAGGTCGCGTCGATCAGGCGGCGCCGCTCGCCGTCGCGCTCGGTGTACTGCCGGGACAGGAACCGCACGAGGGCCTGTGCTGTGGTGAGCCGCGTCATCGGTATCCCTCCGTCAGGTGATCGGGGTGGAAGCAGATCCGCCACTCCCGCTCCTCGCCCGGTCCCGCCATCACGTTCAGGTAGTACATCGTGTGTCCCGGCTGCGCGATCGACGGGCCGTGCCACCCGTCGGGTACGAGGACCGCGTCGCCCGTACGGACCTCGGCGAGCAGGTCGGTGCCGCCGGGCCTGGACGGCGAGACGCGCTGGTACCCGTACCCGCCGGGCCCCTCGATCTCGAAGTAGTAGATCTCCTCCAGCTCGGTCTCGACGCCCGGCCGGTGCTCGTCGTGCTTGTGGGGCGGGTACGAGGACCAGTTCCCGCCGGGCGTGATCACTTCCACGGCGATGAGCTGGTCGCACTCGAAGGCGTCGGCGGACGCGAAGTTGCGCACCTGGCGGGCGCTGGTGCCGGAGCCGCGGTGCTCGACGGGAACCTCCGGCGCGGGGCCGTAGCGGGCGGGGAGCTGACGCTCGCACTTCGCTCCTGCCAGGGCGAAGCGGCCTCCCGCGCCGGAGGCGATCTGCGCATGGGCGTCGCGGGGCACGTACGCGAAGTCGCTGACCCCGCCGAACACGCTCTCCCGGCCCAGCAGTTCGATGATCCGGCCTCCCGTGCGCACCGTGCAACCACCCGTCAGGGGCAGCACGATCCATTCACTCGCACCGGTGTCCAGATCGTGGGTTTGTCCGGGCCTCAGTTCGATCACTCGCAGCCCCGCGCGGGACCAGCCGGCCCGCTCCGGGCCGACGGCCAGGGCGTAGGGCCCGTCTGCGGCGCTTCCCCGGGGCAGGTACGGGTTCATGAGGTCCCTGTCGTTCGTCACCGTCCCCTCCTACAGCAGCGACGCGGCGCTGTCGACCGCGCCCGCCACGTCGCCGTCGGCCGGGTAGAGCAGCGAGCGCCCCACCACCAGGCCCTGCACGGTGGGCAGTTGGAGCGCGTGCCGCCACTTCTCGTACGCCGCGTCCTGGTCGTCCCCCACATCGCCGCCGAGCAGCACCGCGGGCAGCGTCGACGTCTCCATGACGCGCGCCATGTCGTCGGGGTGATCGGTGACGGGCACCTTGAGCCAGGTGTACGCGGAGCTGCCGCCGAGGCCGGAGGCGATGGCGATGGACGTGGTGACGGCCTCGGCGCTCAGGTCGCTGCGCAGGGCCCCGCTCGCCGGGTCGCGGCGGCACAGGAACGGCTCGACGAACACCGGCAGGCGCAGCGCGGCCATCTCGTCGACGGCGCGGGCCGCGGACTCCATGGTGCGCAGCGATCCCGGGTCGTCGTAGTCGATACGAAGGAGCAGCTTGCCGGCGTCGAACCGCAGCCGGTGCAGGTCCGCGGGCCGGTGCCCGGTGAACCGGTCGTCGAGTTCGAAGGAGGCCCCGGCGAGCCCGCCGCGGTTCATCGAGCCGAGGACGACCTTGCCGTCCAGCGCGCCGAGCAGAAGCAGGTCGTCGAGGATGTCGGCGGTGGCGAGGACCCCGTCGACGCCGGGCCGCGACAGGGCGAGACAGAGCCGTCCGAGGAGGTCGGCGCGGTCGGCCATGGCGAAGGGCCGCTCCCCCACGGCGAGGGCGCCGCGCGCGGGGTGGTCGGCGGCGACGATCAGGAGGCGCCCGGTCTCGTGCGCGATCAGCGACCTGCGCGGCCGCCGCGCCGCCGCCTCGGCGACGGCCTCGGGGTGGTGGGCCCGCAGCCGCACCAGCTTCAGGGGATCGACGCTCATGTCCCGGCCGCCCCGCTCGGGGACGTGTCCCGGACCGCTCCCGCCGACGCGGCCCGCCCGGCTCATCGGACCTCTCCCGCCGTGAGTGCGGCCTCTACCTCGTCGCGGGTCGGCATCGCCGACGAGCACTCCAGGCGGGACGCGACGATCGCGCCCGCCGCGTTCGCGAACCGCATGACTTCCTCCAGCTCCCAGTCGGCGAGCAGTCCGTGGCACAGGGCGCCGCCGAACGCGTCGCCCGCGCCGAGCCCGTTCAGGACGTCGACGGGCAGCGGCGGGACCTCCGCACACCTTCCGTCCGCGGCCATGGCGAGTACGCCTTTGGGGCCCTGTTTGACGATGGCGAGGCGCACCCCGGCGGCGAGCAACGCCCGTGCCGCCGCGGCAGGTTCGCGCTCGCCGGTGGCGATCTCGACCTCGTCGACGTTGCCGACGGCGACGGTGGCGTGGCGCAGGGCCTCGGCGTAGTGGGGCCTCGCCTGTTCCGGGTCCTCCCAGAACATCGGCCGCCAGTCGAGGTCGAAGACGGTGACGCCCGCCTCGGCCCGGTGCGCCAGCGCGGCCAGGGTCGCCGAGCGGCTCGGCTCCTCGCTCAGCCCGGTGCCCGTCATCCAGAACACGCGGGCCGCCCTGATGGCGTCCAGGTCGAGTTCGGCGGTGCGGATCTCCAGATCGGGCGCCTTGGGCAGGCGGTAGAAGTAGAGGGGGAAGTCGTCCGGCGGGAAGACCTCGCAGAACGTGACGGGCGTCGGCAGGCCCGGCACGGGGGTGACCCAGCGGTCGTCGACGCCGAACTCCCGGAGTTGGCGGTGCAGATACTCCCCGAAGGGGTCCGCCCCGGTGCGGGTGACCGTCGCCGTGCGGCGCCCGAGCCGGGCCGCCGCCACCGCGACGTTCGACGACGATCCGCCCAGGAACTTGCCGAACGTGTCCACCTCCGCCAGCGGCACGCCCGTCTGCAACGGATAGAGGTCCACGCCGATCCGGCCCATGGTGATGAGGTCGTACGGCTCGCCGGGACTGGGCTGCATACGGATTCCCTTCGGCGGGGCGCGCGCCCCTTCGGCGGTCTCAGGCTCAGGTCTAGCCCTGCCTCAAGACCCTGTCAACATTTTGTCCGGACATTCGGACCACGTCTTGACACCCGTCTCCGGCGCCCTGAAGGCTGGTTCCATGACGACGATGTCACCCCGCATCCGCATCGGCTCGGCACCCGACTCCTGGGGCGTGTGGTTCCCCGACGACCCCCGCCAGGTCCCCTGGCGGCGCTTTCTCGACGAGGTCGCCGAAGCGGGCTACGAGTGGATCGAGCTCGGCCCGTACGGCTACCTGCCCACGGACCCGGAGGTGCTCGCCGAGGAGACGGGACGGCGCGGCCTGAAGGTCTCCGCCGGCACGGTCTTCACGGGCCTGCACCGCGGCCCCGGTGTCTGGGACGCGACGTGGGAGCACGTCTCGGCCATCGCCGAACTCACGCGCGCGACCGGCGCCGGGCATCTCGTCGTCATCCCCGCGTTCTGGCGCGACGACAAGACGGGCGAGGTCATCGAGGACTCCTCGCTCACGGCGGCGCAGTGGCGCGACCTGACCACCCAGACCGAGCGGCTCGCCCACGAGGTCCGCGAGCGCTACGGCCTGCGGACCGTCGTCCACCCGCACGCCGACACGCACATCGACTCCGAGGAGAACGTCGCCCGCTTCCTCGACTCCACGGACCAGGACCTCGTCTCCCTCTGCCTCGACACGGGCCACTACGCGTACTGCGGCGGCGACAGCGTCAAGCTCATCGAGACGTACGGCGAGCGCATCGGCTACCTCCACCTCAAGCAGGTCGACCCGGCCGTGCTCGCCGGGGTCCGCGCGGGCGGGGTCCCGTTCGGGCCCGCCGTGGCGCGCGGCGTGATGTGCGAACCCCCGGCCGGGGAGCCCGCGTTGGAGCCCGTCATCGCGGCCGCGCAGCGCCTGGACGTCGATCTCTTCGCGATCGTCGAGCAGGACATGTACCCGTGCGAGCCGGACCGTCCGCTGCCCATCGCCCGCCGCACCAGGGGCTATCTGAGGTCGTGCGGGGTGTAGGGATCCTCAGGGGGCCGATCACTCCCGCGTGCGCGCCTTCCCTGCGCCGCCAATGCGTCACTCACGTCACAAACACCCCTTTCCTGTCACACATGTCCCGGATACGCGGGTCTTGCGTCACACCCCGTCGACAGCCCCTCGCCTCCGCTCCGGGCGGGTCGTTGTCCGGGCACAGGCTGACTGATCGCCAGCGTTCGCGCCGCAGCTCCCCCGACGGCCACCCCGAGCCGCCGCTGCGGCCCCGCAGCAAGGAGCCACAGATGACCGACCGAAGGCTCTGGTCGTACCAGGACATCGCCGCGCACATCCGGGTCCAGCCGGACACCGTGCGCTCGTACCGCAAGCACGGTCTCCTGCCCCCGCCCGACCACGTGGAGTCGGGAAAGCCGTACTGGTACGCGGACACCGTCCGCGCCTGGGTCGCGTCCCGCCCCCGCAACCGCGGCCTCAAGCAGTGACCGCCACCCTCCGTCGCACCGGCGCCGCCCCGCACGTATGCCACCGTGCCGGGCGGCGCCCCCGTTATTCGGTTGTCCCGCGCGGCCGCCCCTTCGGACAATCCCGGGATGACCCAAGAACCCCTGGCGGCCGGCTTCTCCGTCAAGCCCGTACTGACCGGCGAGAAGACCGTCCTGCGGCCGTTCACCGCCGCCGACGCGGACACGATGGCCGAGATCATCGACGACCCGGAGGTCCGCCGCTTCACCGGCGACCCGTCGAACGAGCTCACCGTGGACTTCCTGCGCTCCTGGTACGGCTCACGCGGCGCCCAGGACGACCGCCTCGACCTCGCGGTGACCGACCGCGCCACCGGCCGGCTCGTCGGCGAGGTCGTCCTGTACGACTGGGACCCGGAGCACCGCAGCTGCACGTTCCGCACGCTCGTCGGCCCCGAGGGCCGCGGCCGGGGACTCGGCACGGAGGCGGTCCGCCTCGTCGTCGGCCACGGCTTCGAGCGCCTGGGCCTGCACCGCATCGCCCTGGACCTCTTCAGCCACAACCACCGGGCCCGCCGCGTCTACGAGAAGGTGGGCTTCGTCGAGGAGGGCGTGGCCCGGCAGTCGGTACTGCGCGACGGCCAGTGGTACGACTCGACGCTGATGTCGGTCCTCGCCCCCGAGTGGGCGGAGCATCGGGGGCGGCCCCGGCAGCCCTAGCCGAAGCGCCAACCGCGGTTCCTGGAGCGGCAGTCGGGCGCGCGGCGGGGGGCTCGGCATTCGGGATCTGTCTCAGGCCCACGGCTCGATGATCGTCACGCCGGCGCCGGGCGCCGTCCCCATCGCCTCGAGCGCCGCGGGTGCCGCGTCCAGCGCGATCGTGGAGGTGACCAGGAGGTCCGGTCGCAGGATCCCGGCGCGGACCATCTCCAGCATCCGCGGATAGGCGTGCGCGGCCATCCCGTGGCTGCCGAGGAGTTCGAGTTCGAGGCCGATCACCCGGCCCATGGGCACGACCGGGTCCTGCGGCAGCAGGCCGACCTGCACATGGCGGCCCCGGCGCCGCAGCCCGCCCACCGAGGCGGCACACGTGACCGGTGAGCCGAGCGCGTCGAGCGACAGGTGCGCCCCGCCGCCGGTCAACTCCCGTACGGCAGCGGCCACATCGGGCACCTCGGAGGCGTTGAGGCAGTGGGCGGCGCCGAAGGTGCGGGCGAGGTCCAGCGCGGCGGGCGAGACGTCGACCGCGACGACCCGCGCGCCACTCGCCGCCGCGATCATCACGGCGGACAGGCCGACGCCGCCGCACCCGTGCACGGCGACCCACTCCCCGGCGGCGACCCGGCCCTGCGCGACCACGGCGCGGAACGCGGTCGCGAAACGGCAGCCGAGACCCGCCGCCGTCGCCGACGACAGCTCGTCCGGCACGTCCACCAGGTTCACGGCGGCGTGGTCCAGGGCGACGTACTCGGCGAAGGAGCCCCAGTGCGTGAAGCCGGGCTGCGTCTGGCGCTCGCACACCTGATGGTCACCGGCCGCACAGGAGGCGCAGGTACCGCAGGCGCACACGAACGGGACCGTGACCCGGTCGCCCGGCCGCCGGTCCCGGACGTCGGCGCCCACCGCCTCGACCACTCCGGCGAGTTCATGCCCGGGGACGTGCGGCAGCCGGATGTCCGGGTCGTGGCCCATCCAGCCGTGCCAGTCACTGCGGCACAGGCCCGTCGCCTCGACCCGCACGACCACGCCGTGCGGCGCCGGCACCGGATCGGGCACCTCCCGCACCTCGGCCCGCTCCCCGAACTTCTCGAACACCACAGCCCGCATCGCCCTCGCGCCTCACTTCCACCGAACGACAGACCCTGACGGTCACCCGACCGGACGAACGTAGCCCCCGGCCTTGACCCGTCGCCCCTGCCCCCGCACCAACTCACGGTGCGACAAAACACGTATCTACGTAAACTCCGTCACAAATCTTCCCCACTCAGAGGGAATTGCCGTGACTCAAGCACAGCCGCCCGGCGCGCCCCGAGCCCGCATCCCCGGCCCCACGCGGCCCCCGTCGTCCGTGCCACGGATCCGGGCGGGACTGTGGAAGCACTGGCTGTGGGGCGGATTCGCCCTGTGGGCCCTGACCGCCGCCGTCACCTACGCGACCAGGAACACCACACTCCTGCCGACGCTGATCCTGCTCGGCAGCTTCCTCGTTCCGGGCACCTTCGTGCTGTGGGCGTACGAGCGTCACGCACGCGACCTGGGCGTGAGCCTGATGCTCGGCTGCTTCGTCGTCGGCGGCATCCTCGGGGTGCTCGGCGCCTCGGTCATGGAGTCCTACCTGCTGCACCCCTCGCCGTGGATGTTCCTCGGGGTCGGCCTGATCGAGGAGGCGGTCAAGCTCGCCGCCCTGATGTACATGCTGCGCGCACAGCCGCGCGTGCGCGGACTGAGGGCGGGACTCGTCCTCGGCGCGTCCGTCGGCTTCGGCTTCGCGGCCTTCGAGAGCGCGGGCCACGCGTTCAACGCGGCCGTCGGCATGCGGGGCATCGACCTGCGCTCGCTCCTGGAGACGGAGGTGCTGCGCGGGCTGCTCGCACCGTTCGGGCACGGGCTGTGGACGGCGATCTCCGGCGCCGCCCTGCTGGCCTTCCGCAGGCCGAACGGGCGCTATCGCTTCGCGGCGCCGGTGGTGCTCACCTGTCTGGGAGTGTCCTTGCTGCACGCTCTGTGGGACTCCATGCACGGCATGGCGGTCTGGATCGTCGCCCGGCTCACCACCACGGACCTGCCCCTCTCGCTCTTCGCCGAGGGACACCTCCCGCAGCCGACCGACACCCAGAAGCACCTCTTCACGCTCTTCTCGGTGGGCGGGCTCGTGCTCATCTCGCTCGCCGGGATCGCCTGGGTACGTTCGCTCGCCCGTAGCGATCCCTCTTGGAGAAATACCCCCTAGGGGTATACAGTCGTGAGAGTCAGGAGGCCCCGGGGATGCCCCGGCGCCTCACTCGCACGGTACGCCGCACGCCTGCGCAGACCGGGACGCACGCGGCCTTCGACAAGGAGAACGACATGAGCGCCCAGACCGAGCTCCCCCAGATCGGCACCGAGTCGACCGGTTCCTGCTGCTCGCCCAGCGGTTCGTGCCACTCCGACGCCGCCGGGAACGCCGAGGGAGCCGTCACCACCGTGTACCAGGTGACCGGCATGACCTGCGGCCACTGCGAGGGCGCGGTGTCGGACGAGATCTCGGGGCTCGCGGGCGTCATGTCGGTGAAGGCCGTGGCCTCCACGGGACAGGTGACCGTGGTCTCCGCGGCGCCCCTCGACGAGGAGGAAGTCCGGGCCGCCGTCGACGAGGCGGGCTACGAGCTGGCCGGCAGGGCCTGAGACCTCAGGGAGCGCCGGGCCGCCCACCAGGGCCCGGCGCCCGTGGTCGTACGCTCGGCGGTAGCCCCGTACGCCCCTGGAAAGAACCGCGATGACCACGCCCACGGACACCACGGCCGGGCCGCTCTCCGAAGTGGAGCTCGCCGTCGGCGGGATGACCTGCGCCGCCTGCTCGGCCCGTATCGAGAAGAAGCTCAACCGCCTCGACGGCGTGACGGCGACGGTCAATCTCGCGACCGAGAAGGCGAAGGTCGCGTACGCGCCCGGGGTCGAGGTCGCCGACCTGGTCGCCACGGTGCAGAAGCTCGGGTACACGGCGGAGCCGGTGGTGCGGGAGAAGCCGGTCGCCCACGAGGAGCCGGTCGCAGCCGCCGCGGACGGTCCGGAAGGGGCCGGCCACGAAGCCCCGGCCGAGGTCCGTACGGAAGCCGGGAGCGGGTCCGGGATCGAGATCGGCGCCGAGCCCGACCCCACCGCCCCCGTGCGCCGGCGGCTCGCGGTCTGCGCGCTGCTCTCCCTGCCCGTCGTCCTGCTGGCGATGGTGCCCGCCCTCCAGTTCGACAACTGGCAGTGGCTCTCCCTCACGCTCGCCGCCCCCGTCGCCGTCTGGGGCGGACTCCCCTTCCACCGGGCCGCCTGGACCAACGCCCGGCACGGCGCGGCCACCATGGACACCCTCGTCTGTGTCGGGACGCTCGCCGCGTTCGGCTGGTCGCTGTGGGCCCTGTTCCTGGGCGACGCCGGGATGAGCGGGATGCGGCACGGATTCACGTTCGCCGTCGACCGCACCGCCGCCTCCTCCACCATCTACCTCGAAGTCGCCGCGGGCGTCGTCACCCTGATCCTGCTCGGCCGCTATCTGGAGGCCCGCTCCAGGCGCCGCGCCGGCACCGCCCTGCGCGCCCTGCTCGAACTCGGCGCCAAGGACGTCGCCGTACTGGACGCCTCGGGCGCGGAAGTACGCCTGCCGGTGGGGCGGCTGAGGCCGGGCGACCGGTTCGTCGTGCGGCCGGGCGAGAAGATCGCGACCGACGGCACCGTCGTCGAGGGCGCCTCAGCCGTCGACGCCGCCCTGCTCACCGGCGAGTCCGTGCCCGTGGACGTGACCGTCGGCGACGCCGTGACCGGCGCGACCGTGAACGCGGGCGGCCGGCTCGTCGTCGAGGCGACCCGCGTCGGCGCCGACACCCAGCTCGCCCGCATGGCGCGACTCGTCGAGGACGCGCAGACCGGCAAGGCCGAGGTGCAGCGCCTCGCCGACCGGATCGCCGGCGTGTTCGTGCCGGTGGTGTTCGTCATCGCGCTCGGCACGTTCGCCGGCTGGCTGCTCGCCACCGGCGAGGTGACCGCCGCGTTCACCTCGGCCGTCGCCGTCCTGATCATCGCCTGCCCCTGCTCGCTCGGCCTCGCGACGCCCACCGCGCTCATGGTCGGCACCGGCCGCGGCGCCCAGCTCGGCATCCTCATCAAGGGCCCCGAGGTCCTGGAGAACACCCGCCGCGTCGACACCGTCGTCCTCGACAAGACCGGCACCGTGACGACCGGCCGGATGACGCTCCAGGACGCGTACGCCGCCGAGGGCGTCGAGGAGAAGACCCTGCTGCGGCTGGCCGGGGCCGTGGAACACGCCTCCGAGCACCCTGTCGCCCGGGCCGTCGCGGAGGGCGCCGCCGACCGGGCCGGGACGCTGCCCGGCGTCACCCGCTTCACCGCGCTCGCCGGACTCGGCGTCCGCGGCGTGGTGGACCGGCACGACGTCCTGGTCGGCCGGGAGCGCCTCCTCGCCGAGCACGGCATCGCCCTGCCGCCCGCGCTCGCCGCCGCCAAGACCGCCGCCGAGGCCGCGGGCCGCACCGCCGTCGCCGTCGCCTGGGACGGGGAGGCACGGGGTGTCATCACCGTCGCCGACGCGGTCCGCCCGACGAGCGCCCAGGCCGTCGTCGAGCTGCGCGCGCTGGGCCTCACGCCGGTGCTCCTGACCGGCGACAACCGGATCGTCGCCGAGTCCGTGGCGCGGGCCGTCGGGATCGCCGAGGACGCCGTGTACGCGGAGGTCCTGCCGCAGGAGAAGGTCGACGTCGTACGGCGTCTGAAGGCCGAGGGGCGCACCGTCGCCATGGTCGGCGACGGAGTGAACGACGCGGCGGCGCTCGCCACCGCCGATCTGGGGCTCGCGATGGGCACCGGCACGGACGCCGCGATCGAGGCGGGCGACCTGACGCTGGTGCGCGCGGACCTGCGCGTGGCCGCCGACGCGATCCGGCTCTCGCGCCGCACCCTCGCCACCATCAAGGGGAACCTCTTCTGGGCCTTCGGCTACAACGTGGCCGCGCTGCCGCTGGCCGCCGCCGGGTTCCTGAACCCGATGATCGCGGGCGCCGCGATGGCGTTCTCGTCCGTGTTCGTGGTGACGAACAGCCTCCGGCTGAGGACGTTTTCCCGAAGCTGAGCGGCCCTTTTTCTGGAAGGACTTCCCATCGCCCCTGCTCTGGCCCAGAATCAAGGGGTCTTCACATTCGCCTCACATCACAACCGCAGCATTCTCACGTCCGAACCTCGATCTACATATGGGGTCTCTTGCGCACGATCAGGACATATGCAGGAGACGCAGATCACAGAGATCTGAACGTAACCATTTGAGGTTCTCGTGAGTCTAAGGAGGCGATGCAGGAACGTCTTGGGGGGCGTTTCTGTGTTGACCGGGGCCGTCTTGGGGGACGGACCCGACCGCGTTGGCCGGGACACGTGCCACGGAGAGCTTGAGCGGCCCTCCCGTGTACGGGTCCCGGCAGACGGCACCGTAGACGCCCGGACGGATCCCGTGGGGGGAATCCGCACCGGGAAAAAGGAAAGCGCCCCGACTGCCGGCCCGTGGGGGGACTGGCAGCGGGGCGCTTTCCGCTTTCTCTTCACTTCTGCTCCCGCTCGACGCGGGGGGTGCCCTGCATGGTGTGCGGTCACGCAGCGCGGGGTGCACGGCGCGAGGCCTCAGCGGGCCTCGGCAGCGACGAAGTCACGCGGGACCTCGCCGGTACTGTGCCGGTCCGGGGGACGCCCCCCGGACCTCCGGCCGAGGATCAGCGAGCCTCGACGGGGACGAAGTCACGCAGGACCTCGCCGGTGTAGATCTGGCGCGGGCGGCCGATGCGCGATCCCGGCTCCTTGATCATCTCGTGCCACTGGGCGATCCAGCCCGGCAGGCGGCCGAGGGCGAACAGGACCGTGAACATCTCGGTCGGGAAGCCCATGGCCCGGTAGATGAGGCCCGTGTAGAAGTCGACGTTCGGGTAGAGGTTGCGCGAGACGAAGTACTCGTCGGAGAGCGCGTGCTCCTCCAGCTTGAGCGCGATGTCGAGCAGCTCGTCGGACTTGCCGAGGGCCGAGAGGACATCGTGCGCCGCGGCCTTGATGATCTTGGCGCGCGGGTCGAAGGACTTGTACACCCGGTGGCCGAAGCCCATCAGGCGGACGCCGTCCTCCTTGTTCTTCACCTTGCGGATGAAGGAGTCGACATCGCCGCCGTTGGCCTGGATGCCCTCGAGCATCTCCAGGACGGACTGGTTGGCGCCGCCGTGCAGCGGGCCCCACAGGGCGGAGATACCGGCGGAGATCGAGGCGAACATGTTCGCCTGCGAGGAGCCGACCAGACGCACGGTGGACGTCGAACAGTTCTGCTCGTGGTCCGCGTGCAGGATGAGCAGCTTGTCGAGCGCGGAGACGACGACCGGGTCGAGGTCGTACTCCTGCGCCGGCACGGAGAACGTCATGCGCAGGAAGTTCTCGACGTAGCCGAGGTCGTTGCGCGGGTAGACGAACGGGTGGCCGATCGACTT
This sequence comes from Streptomyces longhuiensis, assembly GCF_020616555.1. NCBI lineage: Bacteria > Bacillati > Actinomycetota > Actinomycetes > Kitasatosporales > Streptomycetaceae > Streptomyces > Streptomyces longhuiensis. The sequence continues at coordinate 3,822,879 of NZ_CP085173.1, forward strand.
CTTGTACGCGTACGCCGCGATGGTCGGCAGCTTGGCGAGCAGCCGGATCGTCGACAGGTGGCGCTGCTGCTCGTCGAACGGGTTGTGGCTGTCCTGGTAGAACGTCGACAGCGCGCTGACCACGGAGGACAGCATGGCCATCGGGTGGGCGTCACGCGGGAAGCCGTCGAAGAAGCGCTTGACGTCCTCGTGGAGCAGCGTGTGCCCGGTGATCTCGTTCTTGAAAGTGGAGAGCTCGTCGACGGTCGGAAGCTCGCCGTTGATCAGCAGGTAGGCCACCTCGGTGAAGGTGGAACGCTCGGCCAGCTGCTCGATCGGGTAGCCGCGGTACCGGAGGATGCCCTGCTCACCGTCGAGATAGGTGATCGCGGATTTATAGGCGGCGGTGTTGCCGTATCCGCTGTCGAGGGTCACCAGACCGGTCTGGGCCCGGAGCTTCCCGATGTCGAAGCCCTTGTCACCGACGGTGCTGTCGATCACCGGGTAGGTGTACTCGCCATCGCCGTACCGCAGTACTACAGAGTTGTCGCTCACGTCATCCCTCACCGACGTAGTGCCTCTTCTTCGAGGTGCCCTGACTGTTCTCTACCATCCCCCACTTGGCCCAGCAGAGTGCACTCGGGGTCGACCATTGGGCCTATTCGCGGCACTGAGTGCCGCGAACCTGCTCATCCTGCCCCCTTCGCCCCTCTTGCGGAAAGCCCGTGTGACGTTTCCGACTCATTTGATCGATCGAAAGTTACCAAACCGAAGGATGTGCCCCCGGAGAGCCGGAATCGGAGTGCCGTACAACGCCTTCCCGCGGAGACCGTGCGCACCGCCTGACCGAGCGCCTTGCGTGAACCGACGAGCACCACCAGCTTCTTGGCCCGCGTGACCGCCGTATAGAGAAGGTTCCTCTGCAGCATCATCCAGGCACCGGTCGTGACCGGGATCACGACGCACGGATACTCACTTCCCTGGGAGCGGTGGATCGTCACGGCGTACGCGTGAGCCAGCTCGTCCAGCTCATCGAATTCGTATACGACTTCCTCGTCCTCGTCGGTGAGTACGGTCAGCCGCTGCTCGTCCACGTCGAGGGAGGTGACGACGCCGACGGTGCCGTTGAACACGCCGTTCTCCCCCTTCTCGTAGTTGTTCCTGATCTGGGTGACTTTGTCGCCCACGCGGAAGACCCGGCCGCCGAAGCGCTTCTCGGGGAGGTCGGGGCGGGCGGGCGTGACGGCTTGCTGGAGCAGGCCGTTGAGGGTGCCGGCGCCGGCCGGGCCGCGGTGCATCGGGGCGAGAACCTGGACGTCGCGCCGCGGGTCGAGGCCGAACTTGGCGGGGATGCGGCGGGCGGCGACATCGACGGTGAGTCGGCCCGCCTCCTCCGTGTCCTCCTCCACGAACAGGAAGAAGTCCTTGAGGCCCTGGGTGAGCGGATGCTGACCCCCGTTGATGCGGTGCGCGTTCGTGACGACGCCGGACTCCTGCGCCTGGCGGAAGATGCGGGTGAGGCGGACCGCGGGGACCGGGCCGCCCTCGCCGAGCAGGTCCCGCAGCACCTCGCCGGCGCCGACGCTCGGCAGCTGGTCGACGTCGCCCACGAAGAGCAGATGGGCGCCCGGCGGCACGGCCTTGGCCAGCTTGTTGGCCAGCAGGAGGTCGAGCATCGACGCCTCGTCGACCACGACGAGGTCGGCGTCGAGCGGCCGGTCCCGGTCGTAGGCCGCGTCACCGCCCGGCTTGAGTTCGAGCAGGCGGTGGACCGTGGACGCCTCGGCGCCGGTCAGCTCGGCCAGGCGCTTGGCGGCGCGGCCCGTGGGGGCGGCGAGGACCACCTTCGCCCGCTTGGCGCGGGCCAGTTCGACGATCGAGCGGACCGTGAAGGACTTGCCGCAGCCGGGCCCTCCGGTGAGGACGGCGACCTTCTTCGTCAGCGCGAGCTTCACCGCCTCCTCCTGCTCGGGCGCGAGCTCGGCCCCCGTGCGCCCCGCGAGCCAAGTCAGGGCCTTGTCCCACGCGACGTCCCGGAACGCCGGCATCCGGTCCTCGTCCGTGCGCAGGAGGCGCAACAGCTGGGCGGACAGGGACAGTTCGGCGCGGTGGAAGGGGACGAGATAGACCGCCGTCACCAGCTCCTCCCCGCCGTCCGGTCCCGGCACCCGCTCCCGTACGACACCCTCCTCCTCGCCCGCGAGTTCGCCCAGGCACTCGATGACCAGGCCCGTGTCGACCTGGAGGAGCTTGACCGCGTCGGAGATCAGCTGTTCCTCCGGCAGGAAGCAGTGGCCCTGGTCGGTGGACTGCGAAAGGGCGTACTGCAGGCCCGCCTTGACGCGCTCGGGGCTGTCGTGCGGGATGCCCACGGACTGCGCGATGCGGTCGGCGGTGAGGAAGCCGATGCCCCAGACGTCGGACGCGAGCCGGTAGGGCTGGTTCTTGACCACGGAGATCGACGCGTCGCCGTACTTCTTGTAGATACGCACCGCGATCGACGTGGACACCTCCACGCTCTGGAGGAAGACCATCACTTCCTTGATGGCCTTCTGCTCCTCCCAGGCGTCGGCGATCTTCTTCGTGCGCTTGGGGCCGAGGCCCGGCACCTCGATCAGACGGCCCGGCTCCTGCTCGATGATGTCGAGGGTGTCCAGGCCGAAGTGACGGGTGATCCGGTCGGCGAAGACCGGGCCGATGCCCTTGACCAGGCCGGATCCGAGATAGCGGCGGATGCCCTGGATGGTGGCGGGCAGGACCGTCGTGTAGTTCTCCACGGTGAACTGCTTGCCGTACTGCGGGTGGGAGCCCCAGCGGCCCTCCATGCGCAGCGACTCGCCGGCCTGCGCGCCGAGCAGCGCGCCGACGACGGTGAGCAGGTCACCGCCGCCGCGGCCGGCGTCGACGCGGGCGACCGTGTACCCACTCTCCTCGTTGGCGTACGTGATCCGCTCGAGGACCCCCTCGAGCACCGCCATCCCCGGGTTCGGCATGAGGCGACCGTACCGGTGGGGTCGGACACCCGGGGAGCGGTGCCCGGGTTACGGACTACAGGCCGCCCATGGGTTCGATGTCCACCTTGACGGGCGTGCCCCAGACCCGCACCACCTCGTAGTCCGTGAACGCGTGGACCAGGCGGTACGCCGAGGCCGCGCGGGGCTCCCTGCGCTGGGCCGCGAGATAGTGCTCGGCCTCCCTGCGGTCGTGCCGCGGGGTGCCGCACAGCTGCCACACCTGTCCGTTCCACTTCTCGGGGAGCCAGCGCTGCTGGGGCTGCGGGCGGTCCTCCCGGACGCCGTACCGCGACATCGCCGGGGCGTCCGCGCTCTCGCCCTGCCGGGGTCGCGTGGGATACGTGCCGTTGATCTCGGAGCGGCGGGCGACGCGGCGGCGGGTCTCGCAGAGCAGGCACAGGTCCTGAGCGTTCTCGTCGACCGGGCCCGTCGGGTGCTCCGGGCAGCGCGTGGTGGGCGGGTCGCCCGTGACGGAGTCCTCGATGAGGTCGAGCGCGCGCTTCACGTCCGCGCGCATCTCGTGCAGCTTGCTGTCGGGTGTGTCGGTGCTGAGGCCCTCGCCGTGCTCGCCGAGGAGGCGCAGCGCCCGGCCGAGCGCGGTGAGCTGTGCGTGATTCACGGGCGTGTGCCCCTTCCGTGCGGGTTCCGTGGCTGACTCCGCCAGCGTCTCACGCACCGCCGACACGGCCGTCCGGCACCGGTCCATGAGGGCCGCGTACATCACGATCCGGTCTCGACAAGCGGAACGGGGGTTGCCAACAGCCCGTGTAATCGATTCCAATCCTTCGTGTAATCGATTCCACGAGGTGTCGGACCAGGTTTCGGATCCGTTCCGGACCAAGCAGCCACAAGGAGGTGGTCCTGCGATGGCGAGCATCAAGGACGTCGCCGCGGCAGCGGGTGTCTCCGTCGCCACGGTCTCGCGGGTGCTGAACAGCCACCCGTCCGTGAGCCCGGACGCGCGCGCCCGCGTGCTCGGCGCGGTCGACTCGCTCGGCTACCGCCCGAACGCCGTGGCGCGCTCCCTGCGCACCGCCCAGACCCGCACGCTCGGCCTGGTCATCAGCGACGTGCTCAACCCGTACTTCACCGAGCTGGCCCGCTCCGTCGAGGAGGAGGCGCGCGCGCTGGGCTACAGCGTGATCATCGGGAACGCCGACGAACAGCCCGACATCCAGGACCACCACGTACGCACCCTCGTCGACCGGCGCATCGACGGCCTCCTGGTCTCCCCCACCGACGGCGGCTCGCCGCTGATGCTGGAAGCCGCGCGCGCCGGTACCCCGATGGTCTTCGTCGACCGCTGGATCCCGGGCGTGGACGTGCCGGTGGTCCGCTCCGACGGGCGCGCCGCCGTGCGCGACCTCGTGGCCCATCTGCACGCCCTCGGCCACCGCCGCCTCGCCATCATCGCGGGGCCCGCCGCCACCACGACCGGCAGCGAGCGCGTCGAGGCGTTCCGCGAGGCGCTCGCCGCGTACGGGATCGCGCTGCCGGACGCCTACATAGGGCAGGGCGACTTCCAGGCGGACAGCGGCCGGCGCGCGACGGAGCGCTTCCTCGCCCTGTCCGAGCCGCCCGAGGTCGTGTTCGCCGCCGACAACCTGATGGCGCTCGGCGCGCTCGACGCGATCAGGGCCGCCGGGCTGCGCGTCCCGTACGACATCGGGCTCGCGGCCTTCGACGACATCCCCTGGTTCGTGCACACCGACCCGCCGGTCACGGCGATCGCCCAGCCGACCAAGGACCTCGGCCGGGCCGCCGTACGGGCCCTGATCGACCGCATCGAGGGCAGGCCCCCGCAGTCGGTGACGCTGCCGGCGCGCCTGGTCGTCCGCCGGTCCTGCGGCGAGACGGAGAGCCCGGCCCCCGCAGACACCCCCACCGCCACGACCTCAACGAGGAGGAACCCGTGAGCAACCCGGAAGAGCGGCAGGCCCAGGAGCCGGCCGGGCCGCCCGACGAGCTGCTGCGCATCGAGGGGATACGCAAGACGTTCCCCGGCGTCGTCGCGCTCGACAGCGTCGACTTCGATCTGCGCCGCGGCGAGGTGCACGTGCTGCTCGGCGAGAACGGAGCGGGCAAGAGCACCCTCATCAAGATGCTCTCCGGCGCCTACCGGCCCGACGCGGGCCGGATCGTCGTCGACGGCCGGGAGGCCCGTATCCACGGGGCGCAGGACGCCGAGCGCCTCGGGATCGCCACCATCTACCAGGAGTTCAACCTCGTCCCCGATCTGACGGTCGCCGAGAACATCTTCCTGGGCCGCCAGCCGCGCCGCCTCGGGATGATCGACCGCAAGAAGATGGAGGCCGACGCCGAGGAGCTGCTGCGGCGCGTCGGCCTGACGGTGTCGCCCCGGACCCGGGTGCGCGAACTGGGCATCGCCCGGCTCCAGATGGTCGAGATCGCGAAGGCCCTGAGCCTGGACGCGCGCGTCCTGATCATGGACGAGCCGACGGCCGTGCTCACCTCGGAGGAGGTGGACAAGCTCTTCGGGATCGTGCGCGCGCTGCGCGAGGACGGTGTCGGCGTCGTCTTCATCACCCACCACCTGGAGGAGATCGCCGCGCTGGGCGACCGCGTCACGGTCATCCGCGACGGCAAGAGCGTCGGCCAGGTCCCCGCGTCGACCCCCGAGGCCGAGCTCGTACGGCTCATGGTGGGCCGCAGCATCGAGCAGCAGTACCCGCGCGAGCGGCCCGAACTCGACGCGACGGAGGCTCCGTTGCTGCGGGTCGAGGGGCTGACCCGTGACGGTGTCTTCCACGACGTGCACTTCGAGGTGCGGGCCGGCGAGGTCGTCGGCATCGCGGGCCTCGTGGGCGCGGGCCGTACCGAGGTCGTGCGTGCCGTCTTCGGCGCCGACCCGTACGACAAGGGCACCGTCGAGGTAGCGGGCGCGCGCCTGCCGCGGCACGACGTGAACGCGGCGATGGCCGCCGGCGTCGGGCTCGTGCCCGAGGACCGCAAGGGGCAGGGCCTCCTCCTGGACGCGTCCGTCGAGGAGAACCTGGGCCTGGTCACGCTGCGTTCGGCGACCCGCGCGGGCCTCGTGGACCGCAGGTCCCAGCGCGTCGCGGCCGCGCGCATGGCCGAGCAGCTCGGCGTGCGCATGGCCGGACTCGGCCAGCATGTGCGGACCCTGTCCGGCGGCAACCAGCAGAAGGTCGTCATCGGCAAGTGGCTGCTCGCCGACATCAAGGTCCTCATCCTCGACGAGCCGACGCGCGGCATCGACGTCGGCGCGAAGGTCGAGATCTACCAGCTCGTCAACGAACTCACCGCGGCCGGGCACGCCGTCCTGATGATCTCCAGCGATCTGCCGGAGGTCCTCGGGATGAGCGACCGGGTCCTCGTCATGGCGCAGGGCCGGATCGCGGGCGAACTCGCGGCCGGCGAGGCGACCCAGGACTCCGTGATGGCGCTCGCCGTCAGCACCGCCGCTTCCCCGGCAACCACCCCCGTACACAATGAAGTGGAGGGCTCCCGTGGCCACTGACACGCTCAAGAGCAGCACGGCCGGCGCGGGTGGCCTGCGCCGCGTCCTGCTCGACAACGGCGCGCTGAGCGCCCTGGTCGTCCTGGTGATAGCGATGTCGCTGCTGTCCGGCGACTTCCTGACCACGCAGAACCTGCTCAACGTCGGCGTGCAGGCCGCCGTGACCGCGATCCTCGCGTTCGGCGTCACCTTCGTCATCGTCTCGGCGGGTATCGACCTGTCGGTCGGCTCCGTGGCCGCTCTGTCGGCGACGGTCCTCGCGTGGGCCGCGACCAGCGAGGGCGTCCCGGTGTGGATCGCCGTGATCCTCGCCGTCGTCACCGGTGTCGCCTGTGGATTCGTCAACGGCGCGCTGATCTCGTACGGCAAGCTCCCGCCGTTCATCGCGACGCTCGCGATGCTGTCGGTGGGGCGTGGTCTGTCGCTCGTCATCTCGCAGGGCAGCCCGATCCCGTTCCCCCAGTCCGTCTCGCGGATCGGTGACACGCTCGGCGGCTGGCTGCCGGTGCCGGTGCTCGTGATGGTCGTCATGGGGCTGATCACGGCGCTGATCCTGGGCCGTACGTTCATCGGCCGGTCCATGTTCGCGATCGGCGGCAACGAAGAGGCGGCGCGCCTGTCGGGTCTGCGCGTCAAGCGGCAGAAGGTCGTCATCTACGCCCTGTCGGGCCTGTTCGCCGCCGTCGCGGGCATCGTCCTCGCCTCGCGTCTGACCTCCGCGCAGCCGCAGGCCGCGCAGGGCTACGAGCTGGACGCCATCGCCGCGGTCGTCATCGGCGGCGCCTCGCTGTCCGGCGGCGTCGGCAAGGCGTCGGGCACGTTCATCGGCGCGCTGATCCTCGCGGTGCTCAGGAACGGCCTCAACCTCCTGTCCGTGTCGGCGTTCTGGCAGCAGGTCGTCATCGGCGTCGTCATCGCGCTCGCCGTGCTCCTCGACACCGTGCGCCGCAAGGCGGGCGCGACCCCGACGGCCGCCGGCGCCACGTCCGGGCCGGGCGGCTTCAAGGGCAGACAGGCCGCCCAGTACGTGATCGCGGCCGTCGTCGCCGCGGCGATCATCGGCGGCATCTCCCTGTGGAACAAGGGCTCTTCGGGTACGTCGACCAAGCTCGGCCTGTCCGTCTCGACGCTGAACAACCCCTTCTTCGTGCAGATGAAGGCGGGCGCGCAGGCCGAGGCGAAGAAGGAGGGCGTCAAGCTCACGGTCACGGACGCCCAGAACGACGCTTCCCAGCAGGCCAACCAGCTCCAGAACTTCACCAGTGAGGGCATGAGCTCGGTCATCGTGAACCCCGTCGACTCCGACGCGGTCGGCCCGGCCGTGCGCGGCGCCAACAAGGCGGACATCCCCGTCGTCGCCGCCGACCGCGGCGTCAACAAGGCGAAGACGGCCACGCTCGTCGCCTCCGACAACGTCGCGGGCGGCCGGCAGGCGGCGAAGACGCTCGCCGACAAGCTCGGCGGCAGCGGAAAGATCGTGATCCTCCAGGGCACGGCCGGCACCTCCGCCAGCCGGGAGCGCGGGCAGGGCTTCGCCGAGGGCATCAAGGCGTACCCCGGCATCAAGGTCGTCGCCAAGCAGCCCGCGGACTTCGACCGCACCAAGGGCCTCGACGTCATGACCAACATGCTCCAGGCCAACGCGGGCGTCGACGGTGTCTTCGCCGAGAACGACGAGATGGCGCTCGGCGCGATCAAGGCGCTCGGCTCCAAGGCCGGCAAGTCCGTGGCCGTCGTCGGCTTCGACGGCACGCCGGACGGCCTCAAGGCCGTCGAGGCGGGCACGCTGTACGCGTCCGTCGCGCAGCAGCCGAAGGAGCTCGGCCGGATCGCCGTGCAGAACGCGGTCAGGGCGGCGAAGGACAAGAAGGTCGCGGAGATGGTGAAGGTGCCGGTGAAGGTCGTCACCTCGAAGAACGTCGCGAGCTTCAAGTAGCCCTCATGGGTTTCGAGTGACCGACCCGGGCGCCCGACCGGCCCGTCGAGAACGCCCGTCCAGAGAACGGAGAAAGTGACAGCGATGCACGACTACGACCTGTTGGTGGTGGGGTCGGCCAACGCCGACCTGGTGACCGTCGTCGAGCGCCGCCCGGGCGCCGGGGAGACGGTCCTCGGCTCGGACCTGGCCGTCCACCCGGGCGGCAAGGGCGCCAACCAGGCCGTCGCCGCCGCGCGCCTCGGGGCCCGTACGGCGCTGCTCGCGCGGGTCGGCGACGACGGGCACGGGCGGCTGCTGCTCGACTCGATGAGGTCGGCGGGCGTCGACCCGGTCGGCGTCCTCGTCGGCGGGGCGCCCACCGGGGTCGCCCTGATCACGGTGGACCCGTCCGGGGACAACAGCATCGTGGTGGCACCGGGTGCCAATGCCCGGCTCACCCCGCAGGACGTCAAGGCCGCCGGCGCGCTCTTCCAGGCCTCGCCGGTGGTGTCGACGCAGCTGGAGATCCCGCTCGACACGGTCGCCGAGGTCGTACGGGCCCTGGCGCCGGGCAGCCGGTTCGTCCTCAACCCGTCCCCGCCCGCTCCCCTGCCCGCCGAGGTCCTCGCGGCCTGCGACCCGCTCATCGTCAACGAGCACGAGGCGCGGGTCGTGCTCGGCGCGGACGTCACCGGTGAGCCCGAGGACTGGGCGCAGGCGCTGCTCGCCCTCGGGCCGCGCTCCGTCGTGATCACGCTGGGCGCCGAGGGCGCGCTGGTGGCCGACGGCACGGGGACGCGCCGTGTGCCGTCCGTCAAGGTCACGGCCGTGGACACGACCGGTGCGGGGGACGCCTTCACGGCGGCCCTGGCGTGGCGGCTCGGCGCGGGCGAGAGCCTCGCGGACGCGGCGGCCTTCGCGGCCCGCGTCGGCGCGGCGGCGGTCACGAAGGAGGGCGCCCAGGCGTCCTACCCGACGACGGCCGAGGTCGCGGCGCTGTGAGGAAGGCCGGAATACTCAACCGCCACCTGGCCGGCGCGCTCGCCGAGCTGGGCCATGGCGACGGCGTGCTCGTGTGCGACGCGGGCATGCCGATCCCGGCGGGGCCGCGGGTCGTGGACCTGGCGTTCCGGGCCGGTGTCCCGTCGTTCGCCGAGGTCGTCGACGGACTCCTGGACGAGCTGGTGGTGGAGGGCGGGACGGCCGCCACGGAGATCCGGGCCGCGAACCCCGAGGCCGCGGGGCTGCTCGCGCAGCGCCTTCCCGCGCTCGCCTTCGTCCCGCACGAGGACCTGAAGGAGCTTTCGCGGGGCGCGCGGCTCGTCGTCCGTACGGGAGAGGCGCGGCCGTACGCGAATGTGCTGCTGCGCTGCGGGGTCTTCTTCTGACCGGCTGTTGCGGACATGGTTTCGGGCCTGGCTCGTAGGCACGCAACTCGTAGGCACGCAAAAGGGGGCCCGGTCGGCGGACCGGACCCCCTGACGCTTCCCCTCCCCATCAGAACCCCCGCGATCCCCCCGGATCCCCCTCCAGAAGTCCTGATGCCACATACGACCCGCAAAGCGCGGAAAGGGTTGCACGGTCCGCCCGGAATCTTTTCGGGGTGCCGACACACTAGGGCAGACGTAGCGTTTCCGGCATGAGCGAAAACACCGGTTCTGCCGAACCCTCCCTGCAGAAGGACGTACTCGACGAGCTCGGCGACGACCGGCTCGGCGAGATCGCCGACCTGCTCGGTACGGACGCGGCGGGTGCGCAGGACGTCGTGGGCACCACCGTCTCCGAGCTCTCCGGAGGGCTCAGGGAGAAGGCCACGGCCGATCCCGCGCAGGCCGAGGAGGTCCGGCAGGCGCTCGCCGAGACACAGGAGCAGCAGCCCTTGCAGGGCGTGGCCACGTTCGGCGGGCTCGGCGGTCTGGCGGCCGGCGGGCTGATGTCCGGGATCCTCTCGAAGATGAGCCGCCCGGTCGCGAACGCGGTGGCCAGGAAGACGGGCCTGCCGCCCGCGACCGTCACGCGGGTCGTCGAACTCCTGATCCCGGTGCTGCTGACGGTCTTCACCAAGCGGGCCGGGGGCAAGAAGACGGGCGGCGGCCCGCTGTAGCCGCCGCCCTCAGCCGCTGCCCGAGAGCCGGCCGCTGACGGAAGGCCTCAGCAGGCGTGCCGCACGAAGCGGTCCGCCGTCTCCGCGAGCACCTCGCGCCCGTCGCGTGCCCACAGCCCGTCGTTGAAGAGCTCCACCTCGATGGGCCCCGCGTACCCGGCGTCCTCGACGAGGCCGCGCCACGCGCGCATGTCGATCGCGCCGTCACCGATCTGCCCCCGTCCGTTGAGAACGCCCTCGGGCAACGGTGTGGTCCAGTCGGCCAGTTGGAAGGCGTGCAGCCGCCCGCCCGCCCCGGCGCGCGCGATCTGCGCGGACGCCCGGTCGTCCCACCAGATGTGGTACGTGTCCACGCACACGCCGACCTGCTCGGCGGGGAAGCGCTCGGCCAGGTCGAGCGCCTGCGCCAGCGTCGACACGACGCAGCGGTCCGAGGCGAACATCGGGTGCAGCGGCTCGATGGCCAGCCGGACCCCACGCCCGGCGGCGTACGGGCCGAGCTCCGCGAGCGCGTCGGCGATCCGCTCCCGCGCGCCGTGCAGGTCCTTGCTGCCTTCGGGGAGGCCGCCGGAGACCAGGACGAGGGTGTCCGTGCCGAGGGCGGCGGCCTCGTCGACGGCCGCCCGGTTGTCGTCGAGGGCCCGCACGCGCGCCTGCGGGTCGATCGCGGTGAGGAAGCCGCCCCGGCACAGTGTGGTGACGGCGAGTCCCGCGTCCCGTACGAGCTTCGCCGCGGCCTCGACCCCGTACGCCTGCACGGGCTCGCGCCACAGGCCGACGCCCGGGACCTCCAACTCGGCGCAGGCCGCGACGAGTTCTTCGAGGCCGAGCTGTTTGACGGTCATCTGGTTGATGGAGAAGCGGTCGAGGGCGTGGCTCACTGGTCGACTCCGTACACGCTGAGCAGGGACTTCATCCGGGTCTCCGCAAGGGCGGGGTCCGGGAACAGGTCGAGGCCGTCGGCGAGTTCGTAGGCGCGCGCGAGGTGCGGGAGCGGGCGGGCGGACTGGAGGCCGCCGACCATCGTGAAGTGGGACTGGTGTCCCGCGAGCCAGGCGAGCAGGACGACGCCCGTCTTGTAGAAGCGGGTCGGCTTCTCGAAGAGGTGCCGGGACAACTCGACCGTCGGGTCGAGCAGTTCACGGAACTTGGCGGTGTCCCCCGTGTCGAGGACGCGCACCGCCTCGGCCGCGAGCGGGCCCAGCGGGTCGAAGATGCCGAGGAGCGCGTGACTGAAGCCCTGCTCGTCGCCCGCGATCAGCTCGGGGTAGTTGTAGTCGTCCCCGGTGTAGCAGCGCACGCCCCGCGGGAGGCGGCGGCGCAGCTCGACCTCGCGCCGGGCGTCCAGGAGCGAGACCTTGATGCCGTCGACCTTGTCGGGGTGCGCGGCGATCACGTCGAGGAACGTCTCGGTGGCGGCGTCGAGGTCCGGCGAACCCCAGTAGCCGTCCAGGGCGGGGTCGAACATCGGGCCGAGCCAGTGCAGGATGACGGGCTCGGACGCCTGGCGCAGCAGGTGCCCGTAGACGTCGAGGTAGTCCTCGGGTCCGGACGCCGCGGCCGCCAGGGCCCGCGAGGCCATGAGGATCGCCTGCGCGCCCGTCCCCTCCACGAGCGCGAGCTGTTCCTCGTAGGCCGCGCGGACCTCGGCGAGTGTGGCGGGCCCGGTCAGTTGGTCGGTGCCCACGCCGCACGCGACGGCGCCTCCGGCCGACCTGGCCTCGGCGGTCGAGCGCCGGATCAGCTCGGCCGCGCCCGCCCAGTCGAGGCCCATGCCGCGCTGGGCGGTGTCCATGGCCTCGGCGACGCCCAGGCCGTGCGCCCACAGATGACGGCGGAAGGCGAGCGTCGCGTCCCAGTCGACGGCGGCCGCGCCGGGCCCGGCGTCGGCGAGCGGGTCGGCGACGACGTGCGCCGCCGAGAAGACGGTCCGCGAGACGAGCGGCGCGCCCGTGGCGAAGGAGGCCGGCTCGGCGCGCGGGGAGTAGTCACGCAGCGAACCGCCGGGGCCGGGGAGTCGGATCGTCACAGCGAGATCTCCGGGACGTCCAGGCGGCGGCCCTCGGCCGACGACTTCAGGCCGAGCTCGGCGAGCTGCACCCCGCGGGCACCCGCGAACAGGTCCCAGCGGTAGGGAGCGTCGGCGTACACGTGCTTGAGGAACAGCTCCCACTGCGCCTTGAAGCCGTTGTCGAACTCCTGGTTGTCGGGGACCTCCTGCCACTGGTCGCGGAAGGAGTACGTGGCCGGCAGGTCCGGGTTCCATACAGGCTTCGGGGTCGAAGCGCGGTGCTGGACACGGCAGTTGCGCAGCCCGGCGACGGCGGAACCCTCGGTGCCGTCCACCTGGAACTCGACGAGCTCGTCCCGGTTGACCCGCACCGACCAGGAGGAGTTGATCTGCGCGACGGCGCCGCCGTCGAGCTCGAAGATGCCGTACGCCGAGTCGTCGGCCGTCGCGTCGTACGGCTTGCCGCCCTCGTCCCAGCGCTGCGGTATGTGCGTCGAGGCCAGCGCCTGCACGCTGGTCACCCGGCCGAACAGCTCGTGGAGCACGTACTCCCAGTGCGGGAACATGTCGACGACGATGCCGCCGCCGTCCTCCGACCGGTAGTTCCAGCTCGGCCGCTGCGCCTCCTGCCAGTCGCCCTCGAAAACCCAGTAGCCGAACTCGCCGCGCACGGACAGGATCCGCCCGAAGAAGCCGCCGTCGATGAGGCGCTTGAGCTTGAGCAGGCCCGGCAGGAACAGCTTGTCCTGGACGACGCCGTGCTTGATGCCCTTCGCCTTCGCCAGGCGGGCCAGTTCGAGCGCGCCGCCGAGGCTCGTCGCCGAGGGCTTCTCCGTGTAGAGGTGCTTTCCGGCGGCGATGGCCTTCTTGAGCGCCTCCTCGCGGGCGGAGGTGACCTGTGCGTCGAAGTAGATGTCGATCGTGTCGTCGGCGAGGACGGCGTCGAGGTCGGTGGAGACGTTCGCCGGGTCGAGGCCGTGCTGCTCGGCGAGCGCGAGCAGCGCGTGCTCACGGCGGCCGACGAGGACCGGCTCCGGCCACAGCACCGTGCCGTCGCCGAGGTCGAGGCCGCCCTGTTCGCGCAGGGCGAGGAGAGAGCGGACGAGGTGCTGGCGGTAGCCCATGCGCCCCGTCACCCCGTTCATGGCGATGCGCACCGTCTTGCGTGTCACGAGAGTCCCTTCGTACAGACGCCGATGAAGAACACGCTCGTCGTAGCAAGCGCTTTCTACACGTGAAGAAGCTAGCCTCTGCACAGCCGGTCGGACAAGACCGGGGGCTGATGAAACGGGATGCGAGGCCGGACGGGGGACCGGACGGCGACCGGAGGATGATGCGATGACCGTGACCCTGGCGGACGTGGCGGCCCGCGCCCAGGTCTCCCCCGCCACCGTGTCCCGCGTACTGAACGGCAACTACCCCGTGGCCGCGGCCACGCGCGAGCGGGTGCTGCGCGCGGTGGACGACCTCGACTACGTGCTGAACGGGCCGGCCAGCGCCCTGGCCGCCGCCACCTCCGACCTGGTCGGCATCCTCGTGAACGACATCGCCGACCCGTTCTTCGGGATCATGGCCGGGGCCGTGCAGTCCGAGATCGTGGGGCCCGGCGGACGCGCGGGCGGCGAGCGGCTCGCGGTCGTGTGCAACACCGGCGGGTCGCCCGAGCGCGAACTCACCTATCTGACGCTCCTGCAGCGCCAGCGGGCGGCGGCCGTCGTCCTCACGGGCGGCGCCGTCGAGGACCCCGAGCACGCCAAGGCGATCTCCGGGAAGCTGCGGCGCCTCGCGGACGCCGGGACCCGGGTCGTCCTGTGCGGGCGGCCGCCCGTGGCGGACGCGGACGCGGTGGCGCTCGCTTTCGACAACCGCGGCGGCGGCAAGGCCCTCACGGACCACCTGCTCGACCTCGGCCACCGCAGGATCGGCTACATCGCCGGCCCCGAGGAGCGGACGACGACCCGCCACCGCCTCGAAGGGCACCGTGCGGCGCTGGCGGAGCGGGGCGTGCCCGACGACACCGACTGGACCGTGCACGGCCCGTACGACCGCCGGTCCGGTTACGAGGCGACGGTCGAACTCCTGCGCCGCGCACCGTCGTTGACAGCCGTGGTCGCCGCGAACGACACAGTGGCGCTCGGCGCGTGCGCCGCGCTGCGGGAGGCGGGCCTGAGCATTCCGGGGGACGTCTCGGTGGCCGGCTTCGACGACCTGCCGTTCAGCGTGGACGCGGTACCGGCTCTCACGACGGTCCGACTGCCGCTGGCGGAGGCGGGGGCCCGCGCGGGCCGCATCGCCATGGGCCGCGAGGCGGCTCCCGCCGGAGGGATGGCCGTGGTGCAGGGGGAGTTGATGGTGCGGGGGTCTACCGGGGTGCCGTCGAAGGGGTAGGCCTCCGCGGGTGCGGGGTGCCGCGAAGGCCGTAGGCCTGCAGCGGGTGCGCAGGGCGCCGCGCTCGGTGCGGGCCGGTGAGCAGGGTGCGGCCCTCGGACACGAACCGGTCAGCAGGGCGCCACGCCCGGTACGGCCCGTTGAACAGGGTGCGGCCCTCGGACACGAACCGGTCAGCGGAGCACCACGCCCGGTGCGGGCCGGTGAGCAGGGTGCGGCCCTCGGACGCGAACCGGTCAGCGGAGCACCACGCCCGGTGCGGGCCGGTGAGCAGGGTGCGGCCCTCGGACGCGAACCCGTCAGCAGGGCACCGCGCCCGGGTGCGGGCCGGTGAGCGAGCGAGGCACGGACCTCGGACGCGAACCGGTGTGCGAGACACGGCCCTGGGGCGCGGGCCGGTTCACGCGGCATGGCCCTCGGTCGCAGGTGAGTGAGGCTCCGTCCTCGTCCCGGCCGCCGCGCTCGCGCCCGGGCGTGCCCTTGACCCTCGCTCGGGGCCAGGTAGCGTCCCCGCCATGAAACTGGCCTTCTCCACGCTCGGGGTTCCCGGGCTTCCCCTCGCCGATGTCGTCCGGCTCGCCGACGATCACGGGTATCACGGTGTCGAGCTGCGCGCCCACCCCGAGGAACCCGTCCACCCGGGGCTCGGACTCACCGAACGGGCCGACGCCGCCGCCGAGTTCAAGGCAGCCGGGGTCGAGATCCTCGGGCTCGCCGGATACGCGCGGGTGGCCGCTCCCGGCGAGGACGAACCCGTGATCGCGGAGATCAGGTCACTCCTCGAACTCGCCCGCGACGTCGGGGCGCCCTACGTACGCGTCTTCCCGGGCGGCGGAACGGAGCAGAGCCGCGCCGAGGCCGACGCCGCGGCCGCCCGGCGCCTGGGCACCGCCGCCGAGTACGCCGCGGACCTCGGCGTCCGCATCCTCCTGGAGACCCACGACTCGCACCGCACCGGAGCCGACGCGACGCGCGTGCTCGGCACGGTCGGGCACCGGCAGGTCGGCGCCCTGTGGGACGTCATGCACACCTGGCTCGGCGGCGAGCAGCCCGTCCAGTCGTACGCGGCGCTCTCCCCGCACCTGGGCTACGTACAGGTGAAGGACATCGCGGGCGCCGACGACACGACGCCGCTCGCCCTGGGCGCGGGCGTGCTGCCGCTCACCGAGGTCGTGGACGTGCTGGGCCGCGAGGGCTGGGACGGCTGGCTGTGCTGGGAGTACGAGAAGCGCTGGTACCCGGACGCCGCCCCGCTGCCCGGACTTCTGACGGCCGGACGCGAGCATCTCGCCCGGCTGCTCAACGAGTCGGCGTAGACGGCTGTCCGAAGACCTTCGCGAACGCCTCATGGAAGTCGGGGAACGTCTTCCGCACGCACCCGGGGTCGTCGAACGTGACGCCGCCCGGGATCCGCAGGCCCGTCACCGCGAAGGACATCGCGATGCGGTGATCCCCGTACGTGGTGATCTCCGCCGGGGCCGGGGTGCCCGGCTGGATCTCGATCCAGTCGGGTCCCGTCGCCACCGTCACCCCGAGCGCCCGCAGGTTCTGCGCGCAGGCGTCCAGGCGGTCGCACTCCTTGACGCGGGTGTTGTGGACGTCCTCGATGCGGACCGGGCCGCTCGCGTACGGCGCGATCGCGGCGAGGGTCGGCATCGTGTCGGAGATGTCCCGCATGTTGACGGTGATGCCCGACAGGCCCGCGGGGCCGGGGGCGGTGACCGTGGTGCGGTCCGCCGTCGTCGTCACCCCGGCGCCCATGCGCCGCAGTACGTCGACGAACGCCAGGTCACCCTGGAGCGCGTCCTTCCCGAGCCCTTCGACGGTGACCTCGCCGCCGGTGACGACCGCCGCCGCGAAGAAATAGCTCGCGGTCGAGGCGTCGGGTTCGATCGCGTAGGTGGTGGCGCGGTAGCCGCCGGGCGCGACCGTGAACACACTGCCGTCGCGGCGGACCTCGGCCCCGAAGCTGCGCATCATCGCGAGGGTGATCCCGATGTACGGCGCCGAGACCAGGTCGGTGACCGTGATGCGCAGGCCGGCCTCGGTCAGCGGGCCGAGCAGCAGGAGCGCGGTGAGGTACTGGGAGGACTGACCCGCGTCGAGGGTGACGTCGCCGCCCCGGACCCCGCCCGCCGTGACCGTGAGCGGATGATGCCCCTCGGCCTCCTCGTGACGGAGGTCCACGCCCAGGTCGCGCAGGGCCCTGGTGAGCGGCGCGAGGGGGCGGCGGCGCATCTGGGGAGAGGCGTCGAAGCGGTACGTGCCGTGCGCGGCGGCCGCGGTGAGCGTGGGCAGGAAGCGGGAGGTGGTCGCGCCGTCCCGGCAGTACACGTCGGCGTCCGCGGCGGCGGGGCCCGCCGGGCGGCCCTCGATGTGCCAGGCGTCCGCGCCGCGTTCGACGCCGTAGCCGAGCCGGAGCAGTCCTTCGGCGAAGCCCTCGGTGTCGTCGGAGCTGAGGGGGCGTACGAGGGTGGTGGTGCCCTGCGCGGCCGCGGCGAGGAACAGGGCCCTCGCCGTCACGGACTTGGAACCGGGGATCTCAACGACTGGCATGCGCTTCATGGTCCTCGACGGGCAGCGCGGGCGCCGGAGTGTCCACACGGTGGACGGCCCGGTCCCGGGGAGCGGGCGCGAGTGATGAGAGGGCGACACCGCCGACGAGCAGCGCGGCGGCGCACCAGCGCAGGGGGCTGACGCTCTCGCCGAGGAAGAGCGCGGCGGACGACATCCCGAACACCGGGACGAGCAGCGTGAACGGGGCGACCGACGAGGCGGGG
Organism: Streptomyces longhuiensis; assembly: GCF_020616555.1. Classification (NCBI taxonomy): domain Bacteria; kingdom Bacillati; phylum Actinomycetota; class Actinomycetes; order Kitasatosporales; family Streptomycetaceae; genus Streptomyces; species Streptomyces longhuiensis. The sequence goes on from NZ_CP085173.1 coordinate 3,840,575, forward strand.
TGGCTGCGCAGCAGGAAGCTCCAGGCGCCGAAGCCGAAGAGCGTGGTGACCCAGGCGACGAACGCGACGATGCCGGCGCCGGTCCAGTCGAGCGACGCGAGCGCCTGTGTGTCGCGGTCCCAGCCCTCGAAGGCGAGGGAGAGCGCGAGCAGCGGCAGGACGGGGACGGCGGACGCCCACACCATGAAGGTGAAGGGGGCGGACGGCGCCGCCTTGCGGGTGAGGACGTTCGAGACGCCCCAGCCGACGGCGGCCACGACGACGAGCGTGAAGCCGAGCAGGGGGCCGCTCGTGCCCTCGTCAACGGCGGCGACGCCGATCCCGGCGAGCGCGACGACCATGCCCGCCAGGCGGATCCGGCCGGGCCGTTCGCCGAGCGCGACGAAGGCGAACAGGGCGGTGAACACGGCCTGGATCTGCAGGACGAGGGAGGAGAGCCCGGCGGGCATCCCTTGGTTCATGCCGACGAAGAGCAGGCCGAACTTCATGACGCCGAGCGCCAGTCCGACACCGACGACCCATCGCCAAGTTCTCCACTTCGATCGAGCAGGGGAGGACCCGCCCCACGCCACCTTGGGCCGCCCCACGAAGAACACGGCGGGCGCTGCCGCGACGAGGAAGCGCAGGGCCGAGAAGAGCAGCGGCGGGAAGTGGTCGAGACCGACCTCGATGACGACGAAGTTGACGCCCCAGATGGCGGTGACGAGGACGGCGAGCGCGATGTGGGACGGGCGCATGGGGAGCGTAGGAGCCATGCGTCGAGGATCACCGGGCCGGACCGTGTAGCACCAGCGCGAATGTCTGCATGGTTGAATTCAGTAACGCTAATGAAAGCCCCAGACTCCGCCCCAGGATCACCGGGAGGCCGGCATGCTCGATCTCCAGCGGCTGCGCGCGCTGCACGCCGTCTCCGTGCACGGCACGGTCGGGGCCGCCGCGGCGGCGCTCGGATACACGCCGTCCGCGGTCTCGCAGCAGATCTCCAAGCTGGAGCGGGAGACGAGGACCGTGCTCCTCGAACGGCACGGGCGGGGCGTCCGCCTGACCGACGAGGCCCTCGAACTCGCCCGTACGGCACAGGACTTGATGGTCATCGTCGAGCGTGCCGAGACCGATCTGGAGGAACGGCGCGGACTCCCGGCCGGGCGGCTGACGATCGCCGCGTTCGCCTCGGCGGCGCGCGGTCTGCTGCCGTCCGTCCTCGCGGATCTCGCCGTACGGCATCCCGCGCTGGATGCCCGGCTCACGGAGGTCGACCCGCATCTGTCAGTGGATCTGGTCGCCAAGGGGGCCGTCGACCTGGCCGTCGCGCACGACTGGGACATCGCGCCGCTGCCGGCGCCCGCCGGCGTGGAGCAGGCGGCCATCGGGGACGACCTGTGCGACCTGCTCGTGCCGGCCGGGCATCCGCTCGCGGGACGCGACGCGGTGCGCCGCGAGGAGCTCGGCGGCGAGCGGTGGGTGTCGCAGCCGCCGGGGCGGGTGTGCCACGACTGGCTGGTGCGGACGCTGCGGGCGGCGGGCTTCGAGCCCGACATCAGGCACCAGGCCGAGGAGAACCCGACACTGACCGCGCTCGTCGCGGCCGGGCTCGGCGTCGCGCTGATCCCCCGGCTCGGCCGCGGCCCGCTGCCGGACGGCGCCGTCGCCGTGCCGCTGGACCCCATGCCCGTACGGCACTTGTACGCGCTGTGGCGGACGGGGGCGTCGCGCAGGCCGGCCATCGCGGAGGCGGTACGGACGCTGCGGGAGCGGTGGGGCGAGGTCACCCGGGAGCCGGAACAGGCGGGTCAGACGGATCAGGTGGGTCAGACGGGCCGGACGGGCTAGACGGGCTAGACGGATCAGGCCGATCAGGTGGACCAGGTGGACCAGACTCGCTGACCGGTGCTCAGGAGCGATGCCGCTCCCCTGAATTCACCGGCGCACCACTTTCCGGCGATCCCCGGGAAGTGGGGAACCCGCCCGCGTACCGCTCCGTCAGAACGGCATGCTGCCGGAGAGTCTCCGCAGAGCGGTGTCGGCCTCGCTGCCGGCTGCGAATGCTGACCACCCTCTCCACCGCCTGCGGCCGGCAGCACGCCGTCACTGGCGCGCCCCCTCCCTTTGCGCCGGTGACGGCCCCTCCCCCGACCCATCTGCCGCCCCGACTGCGCGCACCCTTGACTGGCAGAAACTTTCCGGATAATCGTGACCCACGGAAGTTTCTTTCAGGGTTTGGATCACCAGTTCTCCTCCGGAAGGAGTGCGCACGTGCACCACAGCCTGTCCAGACGCACCCTGCTCGCCGCCGCCACCGCGGGCGCCGCCGCAGTCACCTTGTCCGGCGCCCCGGCCCAGGCCGACGACGCGTCACGCAAGGGCAAGGACGCGCGACTCAAGCAGCTCATCTCCCGGATGAGCCTCGAGGAGAAGGTCGGCCAGCTCTTCGTGATGCGGGTCTACGGCCACTCCGCCACCGACCCCGACCAGGCCGACATCGACGCCAACCTCGCCGAGATCGGTGTCCGCACCGCGGCCGAACTGATCGACAAGTACAAGCTCGGCGGCATCATCTACTTCACCTGGGCGCACAACACCCGCGACCCGCACCAGATCGCCGACCTGTCGAACGGCATCCAGCGCGCGGGCCTCGCCCAGCCGAGCCGTATCCCGCTGCTCATCTCCACCGACCAGGAACACGGCATCGTCTGCCGCGTCGGCGAGCCCGCGACACTCTTCCCGGGCGCCATGGCCATCGGCGCGGGCGGCTCCCGCTCCGACGCCCGCACCCTGGGCCGGATCGCCGGCGCCGAACTGCGCGCGGTCGGCATCCGCCAGAACTACGCGCCCGACGCCGACGTGAACATCAACCCGGCCAACCCGGTCATCGGCGTGCGCTCCTTCGGCGCCGACCCCGAGGCCGTCGCGGGCCTGGTCGCCTCCGAGGTCAAGGGCTACCAGAGCTCCGACATCGCCTCCACGGCCAAGCACTTCCCCGGCCACGGCGACACCGCCACCGACAGCCACTTCGGCTTCCCGATCATCACGCACACGCGCGAGCAGTGGCAGAAGATCGACGCGCCGCCGTTCAAGGCCGCGATCGCCGCGGGCATCGACTCGATCATGACCGCGCACATCATGGTCCCCGACCTCGACGGCTCGGGCGACCCCGCGACGCTCTCGCACCCGATCATGACGGGCATCCTGCGCCAGGAACTCGGCTTCGAGGGCCTCATCGTCACCGACTCCCTCGGCATGCAGGGCGTACGCGACAAGTACGGCGACGACCGCGTGCCGGTGCTCGCCCTGAAGGCGGGCGTGGACCAGCTCCTCAACCCGCCCTCCCTGGAGGTGTCCTGGAACGCCGTCCTCGCCGCCGTGAAGAACGGCGAGCTGACGGAGGAGCGCCTCGACGAGTCGATCCTGCGCGTCCTGCGCCTCAAGGAGAAGCTGGGCCTGTTCGACGAGCCGTACGTCACCGGCCGCGGCGTCGACAAGACCGTCGGCACGCGCGACCACCTGGCCGCCGCCGACCGCATCGCCGAGGCCACCACGACGCTCCTGCTCAACAAGAACGGGCTGCTCCCGCTGTCGCGCCGCACCCACAAGAACATCCTCGTGGTAGGCGCCGACCCGGCCTCGCCCTCGGGCACGACGGGCCCGCCGACGACGACCCTCGGCCAGGCCCTGACCGAACTCGGCTTCGCCGCGACGGTGTTGTCGACCGGGACGGCGCCGAACCAGGCGAAGATCGACGAGGCGGTCGCCGCCGCCCAGGGCAAGGACGCGGTTCTGGTCGGCACGTACAACGTCACGGCGGGCAGCGCTCAGCAGCGGCTCGTGAACGCCCTGGCCGCCACCGGCGTCCCGGTCGTCGCGGTCGCGATCCGCAACCCGTACGACATCGCGCAGGTGCCCGGCGTCGGGGCCTCGCTCGCCTCGTACTCGTGGACCGACGTCGAACTGCGGGCCGCGGTCCGGGTGATCGCCGGCCGGGCCAGGCCGCGGGGCAAGCTGCCCGTGCCGGTGCAGCGGGCCGACGATCCGACGCAGGTGCTGTACCCGATCGGCTACGGGTTGTCGTACTAGACGTACGCCGCACACCCGGCGCACCACCCCCGACTGACCCAAACCACCCTGTACGCCTGGCGTGCGCCCGCCCCGGCGGGTCACGCTGGGGTGCGTATCGGGGGGATTGCCATGCTTGCGTGGAACAGGGCGCGGTGGGCGGGGGCGGTGTGCGCGGCACTGCTCGCCATGACGCTCGCGGCGTGTCAGGGGTCGCCGGATGCGGGGTCCGGCGGACCTGCGCCGCAGGCCGGCCGGTCGCCGTCGGGTTACGGGGCGGTGTTCCTCGCCGTGGACGAGTGCAGCTCCCGGGGGCGCGCCACGTTCACCGAGGTGCCGTGCAGGAGCGAGCGCGCGGTGGCCCGGGTCACCGCGCGCTACGACGGAAAGGTGACGGACGGGCCGACGTGCCCGTCCCGCACCGACTTCGTCCTGCACATCAGCGAGGGCCGGCCCTCGCTCGTCGGGAGCGACGGAACCGCCGACGGGGAGATCGCGCGGGGCTACGCCTGCATGCGCAACCTGGAGCCGCCGCACCCCGGGGATCCGGGGGGCGGCGGCGGGCCCCGCACGATCGTCGGGGACTGCGTGTACGCGGCGGGCCGCGGCCAGGTCCGCGAGACCGCCTGCGACGGCTCCGGCAAGGAGAAACCCCGGTACCGGGTGGCCGCCGCGGCGGTGGACCGCGCCAAGTGCCCCGCGCTCACGGCGTTGTACGTGACGCTGGGCGGGTCCGAACCGGTGGGATGCGCGGTCCGGGTGTAGTTCGGCTTGATCCGGACGAGAGGCCTTACGGCCGCAGGGTCAGCTCGCGCTGGACGTCACGCTTGTCGAGCTTGGAGTCGTACGGGGCCAGCGGCTTGGCGGCCTGCGCGGCGGGGGCGGAGACGCCGGCCCACTTCAGGATCCGCTCCGTGGCGAACGTCTTGTCGTCGGCGTTCAGACCGGCGACGTTCGCCCCGTGGTTGGCGCCGGGGGCGGTGAGCACGTACGAGTCCGTCGAGCCCTTGCCGGGGCGGAACCGCTCGGCGCCCCACGGGTCGTTGGAGCCGTAGACGTACAGCATCCGCGTCGCGTGGTGGCGCACCCAGGAGTCCACGTCGCGCATCGCCGACGGCTGGAACTTCATCGGGATGGAGCGCGGCACGAAGTTGCGCGGCGGCTGGTAGCCGTAGCGCGACAGGTTCCCCAGCCAGGGCTGCTTGATGTCGGGGGAGCCGAGCTGCGTACCCGCCTGGTAGTAGTACGGCGTGTACGTGGCGAGGCTCTGGTCCGCGTACGAGGACCAGCCGCCGACCGCGTCGACGTAGTCGAAGAGCGCCTGGTCCGTGACCGTCGCGGCGTCGGGCACCTCGGCGCACGCCGTCTGCGACGGCTGGTACTGCCAGAAGCCCCACACCAGGTCGAGGACGGTGGCCTCGTAGGCCTTGTCCAGCGAACCGACCGTGTCCACCGTGTAGTTGTTGGCCTTCAGGTACTCCGCGTACTTCTTCTCCAGGGCGTCACGGCGCACGAGTGTCTCGCGCTGCACGTTCTGCAGCGCCACGCGGCAGTCCTTCGGGCCGACGGTCTTGAAGAAGTCGTCGTACGCCGAGTCCTCCTTGTTCACGACGTCGTTCGGCGCGACGTACGCGACGACGCCGTCCATGTCGCGCGGGTAGAAGCGCTCGTAGTACGTGGCCGTCATGCCGCCCTTGGAACCGCCGGTGGTCAGCCAGTTCTTGCCGTAGATCGGCTTGAGGGCCTGGTAGATGCCGTGCTGGTCACTGGCCGCCTGCCAGATGTCGAGCTTGGACCAGTCGGCCGGGGCGGGCCGGGACGGGGTGAAGTAGCGGTACTCCACGGAGATCTGGTTGCCGTCGACGATGCGGGTCGGCTCGCTGCGGCTCGGCGTCGTGGACACGTTGTAGCCGCTGGTGAACATGACCGTCGGGCGGCTGACGTCCTTGTGCAGCACGGTGATGCGCTGCTGGAACGTGCCCTTGGACGGGTGCCGGTGGTCGACCGGCTGGGTGTAGTTGAGGACGAAGTAGCGGTAGCCGGTGTAGGGCTTCTCCTCCACCAGGCTCATGCCGGGTACGGCGAGGAGCCGGTCCTTGATATCGGTACTGGTGTCGGCGGCCGCCGGCCGGGCCTGAGCGGCGGTGGCCGCTGTGGCCGTACTCACGGTGCCTATCAGCACCACGAGCGCCAGCAACCATCTCAGCGCATTGCGCATGCATACTCCCCTGTAGAACACAGATGCGCACCGGAACCTAGCGGAGGAACATCTGTTCTGTCAGGGGTTCTTGGGGTTCTGTGAGCGCACGGGGCGTACGGGGCGGGCGAGGCGCACGTTCAGCAGAGGATCCAGCCCGAGCTCACCGACGCCCCGCCGACCGCGCCCCTCACCCACACGCAGCGGTGGCCCGTGTGGACGGTCACCGGGCCCGCGTGGTGGGTGTAGCGCCCGCTGTCCTGGACGGGCCTGCTGCCGCGCGCCTGCACGCTGACCGACATCTTCTGCCGTACGCCGTCGCGCTTGGTGAGGGTGACCGCGCAGAGGTAGTTCCCGCTGCGGTAGAGGACCGTCCTGCCGGTGGAGAACGGCAGGGTGCGCACCTTGTGGCCGGGGCAGATCGCCGCGGCCTGGGCCGTGCCGGCGGCTGGGCCCGCGAGGGCCAACAGCGCCGAGGAGGTCAGTACTGCTGCAGCGGCCGCCAGCCGTCTGCGTATGGCGCCCTCGCTCATGCCTCCACCCACCGTCGCCCCTCCAGTCACGTGTGCCACAGCGTACTGATGAACGGACGCCACACACAGGGCCGGTGGTTGCGCCGATCCACCGTCACAGCGAAGAGCTGATCTCCGCCTCCGCCTCGGGCTCGCCGGAGAAGGTCCGCCACAGCTCGGCGTACCGCCCGCCGAGCGCGAGGAGCTCGGTGTGCGTGCCGTCCTCCGCGACGCGCCCGTCGGCCATCACCACGACCCGGTCCGCGCGGGCCGCGGTGGTGAGGCGGTGCGCGACGACGAGGGTCGTGCGCTTGCCCGCTATCCGGTCCGTGGCCTGGTTGACCTGGGCCTCCGTGGCGAGGTCGAGCGCGGCGGTCGCCTCGTCGAGCAGCAGGATGTCGGGGTCGACGAGCTCGGCGCGGGCCAGGGCGATCAACTGCCGCTGCCCGGCCGACAGGTTGCGGCCGCGCTCGGCGACCTCGTGGAGGTAGCCGCCCTCGAGGGTGGCGATCATCTCGTGCGCGCCGACCGCGCGGGCCGCCGCCTCCACCTGGGCGTCGGTCGCGTCGGGGCGGCCGTAGGCGATGGCGTCGCGCACGGTGCCCTGGAAGAGGTACGCCTCCTGCGGCACGACGCCGAGGCGGTGGCGGTAGCTCGTCAGGTCGAGGGCGCGCAGGTCGGTGCCGTCCACGGTGACGCGACCCGCCGTCGGGTCGTAGAAGCGGGCGACGAGCTTGACGAGGGTCGACTTGCCCGCGCCGGTCTCGCCGACGAAGGCGACGGTCTGCCCGGCGGGGATGCGCAGGGCCACGTCGCTGAGCGCCGCCTCGGAACCGTCGGCGGCCCCGTACGCGAAGTCCACGTCCTCGAAGGCGATCTCGCCCCGCAGGGAGAGGACGTCGAGGGGTTCCTCGGCGTCCTTCGTGGACGTCGGCTCCTGGAGCAGCTCCTGGATGCGGCCGAGCGAGACGGTGGCCTGCTGGTAGCCGTCGAAGACCTGGGACAGCTGCTGCACGGGCGCGAAGAACAGGTCGATGTAGAGGAGGTACGCGACGAGCGCGCCGGTCGTCAGGGTGCCCGCCTCGACCCGGCCCGCGCCCACCATCAGGACCGCGGCAGCGGCGACGGACGACAGGAACTGCACGAACGGGAAGTACACCGAGATCAGCCACTGGCCGCGGATACGGGCGCTGCGGTAGGCGCCGCTGCGCTCGGCGAACCGCTCGGCACCCGAGCGCTCGCGCCGGAACGCCTGCACGATCCGCAGCCCGGCGACGGACTCCTGGAGGTCGGCGTTGACCACCGAGACGCGCTCACGGGCGAGTTCGTACGCCTTGACGCTGGAACGACGGAAGAAGAACGTGCCGACGATCAGCGGCGGCAGCGTCACGAAGACGACCAGGGCGAGCTGGACGTCGATGACGAGGAGCGTGCCCATGATGCCGAAGAACGTGACGACGGAGACGAAGGCGGTGACCAGGCCCGTCTGGAGGAACGTCGACAGGGCGTCCACGTCGGTCGTCATCCGGGTCATGATGCGCCCGGTCAGCTCCCGCTCGTAGTAGTCGAGGCCGAGCCGCTGGAGCTGGGAGAAGATCTTCAGGCGCAGCGAGTAGAGGACCCGCTCACCGGTGCGTCCCGTCATCCGGGTCTCGCCGATCTGCGCGCACCACTGGACGAGGACGGTGACCAGGCCGAGCCCGGCGGCCGCCCACACGGCGCCGAGCGCGAGCTGCGAGACGCCCTCGTCGATGCCGTGCCGGATCAGCACGGGGAGCAGCAGGCCCATGCCCGCGTCGAGGGCGACGAGCACGAGGCTGATCAGCAGGGGCGCGCCGAATCCGCGCAGCAGGCGGCGCAGCCCGTACGACTCCTCGGCCGTCACCGCGCGCGCCTCGTCGATGTCCGGGACGTCGGTCGCGGCGGGCAGGGCCTCGACCTGCGCGAGCAGTTCGGGCGTCGCGGGCATCCCGGCGAGCGCCGGATCCTCGGCGTTCTTCGCCTCGCGGTCGCCCGTCCACAGGGCGGGGGTGATGCCTCGCTCGGCGTCGAACTCGGCGTCCAGCTCCTCGCGTACGGAGGTGTCCTCGTCGGGGAGCGCGGGCGCGACATGGCCCGGCGAGACCCCGCCGAGCTCGTCGGGGTCGGTGAGCAGGCGCCGGTAGAGGGCCGATCCGGCCTCCAGCTCCTCGTGGGTGCCGATCGCGGCGAGGCGCCCGTCGTCGAGGACGGCGATGCGGTCGGCGAGGCCGAGGGTGGAGCGGCGGTGCGCGATGAGGAGGGTGGTGCGGCCGGCCATGACGCCCCGCAGCGCCTCGTGGATCTCGTGTTCCACGCGCGCGTCGACGGCGGACGTGGCGTCGTCGAGGACGAGGAGGCGGGGGTCGGTGAGGATGGCGCGGGCGAGCGCGATGCGCTGGCGCTGGCCGCCGGAGAGTGTGAGGCCGTGCTCGCCGACGGTCGTGTCGTAGCCGTCGGGGAGCTCCGCGATGAAGCGGTCGGCCTGGGCGGCGCGGGCCGCGGTCTCGATCTGCTCGTCGCTCGCGTCGGGTGCGCCGTACGCGATGTTCGCGCGGATGGTGTCGGAGAAGAGGAACGAGTCCTCGGGCACGAGCCCGATCGCGGCCCGCAGCGAGTCGAGGGTCAGTTCGCGCACGTCGTGTCCGCCCACGAGGACGGCGCCGTGCGTGACGTCGTAGAAGCGCGGCAGGAGCAGCGACACGGTCGACTTGCCGGAGCCGGAGGAGCCGACGACGGCGAGGGTCTCGCCGGCCGGGATCTCGAAGGACAGTCCGTCGAGTACGGCGCGGTCGGTGCCCTCGTACGAGAACGACACGTCGTCGAACTCGACGGTCGCGGGGGCGTCGGCGGGCAGTTCCTTCTTGCCGTCCTCGAGGGACGGCTCCGTGTCGATCAGTTCGAGGACGCGCTCGACGCCGGCGCGGGCCTGCTGGCCGACGGTCAGGACCATGGCGAGCATGCGGACGGGGCCGACGAGCTGGGCGAGGTAGCTGGAGAACGCGACGAACGTGCCGAGCGTGATCTGGCCGCGGACGGCGAGCCAGCCGCCGAGCGCGAGCATCGCGACCTGACCGAGGGCGGGCACGGCCTGGAGTGCGGGGGTGAACTTGGAGTTCAGGCGGATGGTGCGCAGGCGGCCGGCGAACAGCCGCCGCCCGACCTCCCTGAGCTTCCCGGTCTCCTGGTCCTCCTGCCCGAAGCCCTTCACGACGCGCACGCCGGAGACGGCCCCGTCCACGACCCCGGCGACGGCGGCGGCCTGCGCCTGCGCGTACCAGGTGGCGGGGTGGAGGCGGGAGCGGCTGCGCTTGGCGATGAACCAGAGGGCGGGGGCGACGGCGAGCGCGACGAGGGTGAGCGGCAGGGACAGCCACGCCATGATCACGAGGGAGATCAGGAAGAGCAGGACGTTCCCGATGGTCATCGGGAGCATGAAGAGCAGGCCCTGGATGAGCTGGAGGTCACTGGTCGCGCGGCCGACGACCTGGCCGGTGGACAGCTCGTCCTGGCGCCGGCCGTCGAGCCGGGTGATCGTTCCGTACATCTCGTTGCGCAGGTCGTGCTGGACGTCGAGTGCGAGGCGGCCGCCGTAGTAGCGGCGGATGTAGGTGAAGACGTAGACGACGAGGGCGGCGCCGATCAGGGCGCCCGCCCACGGGGCCATGGAGCGGGTGTGGTCCTGGACCACGTCATCGATGATCACCTTGGTGATCAGGGGCACCAGCGCCATGACGGCCATGCCGCCCAGGGACGCCCCGAGCGCGAGCACGACGTCCTTCGGGTACCGCCACGCGTACCCGGCGAGCCGCCGACCCCAGCCCCGTTGCTCCGCCACGTGTCCGCCTCCTGTTGTCCTGACCTGCCGAGAGGCCCAACGCGGAGACCGGCGGATTTCATCCCGCCGCAACAAAACGGGGAGCAGACCGGGACCAAGGACGGAGGCCGCCCGGTCCTTTGGTCCTCGGCCGGCCCCCGTGCCCGCGGGTCGGTGCCGCGGTCACTTGTGCGGTCACTTCTGCGGTACGGCGACGAACGCCTCCTTGGGCGTGCTGGTCGGCGTATAGCGGGACGAGGCCGCGGCGGTCGGCGTCAGGTCCTTGTGGATGACCCGCGCCACGGCCTGGATCGTGTCCACGCCGTAACTCATCGTGCTGTTGCCGTGCGTCAGGACAGAGATCGTGTAGTCGTGTCCGCCGCCCTGGAACGCGCCGATGCTGTGCACGCGCCAGCCGTACGTGGAGCGCTGCAGCCAGCCGTTCTTGACGTGTACGGCGACGGACGAGGGCGCGCCGGCCGGGGTGCCCCACCGCTGCGACGAGACGACCTTGCCCATGAGCTTGAGGATGTAGGCGCGGGAGTTGTCGCTGAGGACGGTGTTCTTGGCGGTGACCAGCGAGAGCAGCTTCTGCTCGTCCTGGACGTTGATCTGGGTCAGCCCCCAGTAGCCACCCGATCCCGGCACGGTCCGTGTCATCCCGGCGGCCTTCAGGAAGCCCTTCACCTTGGTGGTGCCGAGCTGCTTCCACAGCGATGTGGTGGCCGCGTTGTCCGACTTGGTGATCATGGCGGTGGCGAGGTTCGCCTCGCGCGTGGTCAGATACCGGTTGGTCTTCTTGGCGTCCCACAGCAGCGTGGCGAGGACGGTCACCTTCACGACACTGGCGGAGTCGTACGAGGACGTGGCCCGAAGCGCGCACGTGGTGTTCGTGGTCCGGTCGAAGAGCCCGACCGCGACGGTCCCCTTACGGCTCGCGAGGGCGGCGGTGATGTCCTTCTGCAGCTTGGCCGCGAGCCCGGCCTTGCCGGAGGTGCAGGTGACCTGTGGCGCGGTGGCGGCGGACGCGGGCGCGGCCCCCGCGACGACGGGCACGAGCACCCCGGCGGCGATGACCGCCGGAAGCACGCGGGCAGCACGTATGGATATTCGGCGCGTCATGCGTTTCCCCCCAGATTCGAACCGAGCACGCCTCCAGCGCACTCGCCTCACATGACACCGAATGAGGGCGAAGGGTTGTACGGACCCCGACAGATCCGGGAGCGAGTCATGAAGCTGCTCGGCACCGCGTAGACCAACCCCTGGCGGATCAGGGGCCGGAAACGCGACGGCCCCCGGGAAGACATCTCCCGGGGGCCGTCGCGTGATCGACCGATCGGCTGATCGCCTCAGCCCAGATGCGTGGGCGCGAACATCTTCAGCAGTGCGGGGAGCACCACGACCGACGGGCCCGGTTCCGCGAGGGCCTTGGCCAGGTCCTCCTGGAGCGTCTCGGGGGACGTCCGTACGCCCGGGACCCCGAAGGACTCGGCGAGCGCCACGAAGTCCGGGCGCGAGAGCTCCGTCGCCGTGGCTTCGCCGAACGCGTCCGTCATGTACTCGCGCAGGATGCCGTAGCCGCCGTCGTCCACGATCAGCCAGGTCACCGGCAGGTTGTACTGCTTCGCCGTGGCCAGTTCCGCGATCGAGTACATCGCGCCGCCGTCGCCCGAGACCGCGAGGACCGGCTTCGACGGGTCGGCCGCGGCGGCGCCGAGCGCGGCCGGGAAGCCGTAGCCGAGGCCGCCCGCGCCCTGCGCCGAGTGCAGCGCGCCCGGCCATGCCGACCAGGCCCAGTACGCCAGGATCGTCATGTCCCAGAAGGAGGGGGAGGACGCCGGGAGGGCCGCCCGCACAGATCCCAGGATCTCGCGTTCGAAGGCCAGGTCCTGGCCGTCGAGGCGTTCGCGGACCGCGGCCAGGAGCGTCGCGACCCGTTCGGGCGCCGACGGGTCCGGCCGTTCCGTGACCGTCTCCAGGAGCGCCGAGAGCGCCAGGCGCGCGTCGGCGTGGATGCCGAGCGCCGGGTGGTTGGACTCCAGCTTCCCGGCGTCCGCCTCGATCTGGATCACCCGGCCGCGCGGCGCGAACGTGTGGTAGTTCGAGGAGAGTTCGCCCAGGCCGGAGCCGACGACGAGGAGGACGTCGGCGTCCTCCAGGAGGTCCGTCGTGTGTCGGTCCTCCATCCACGACTGGAGCGAGAGCGGGTGCTCCCAGGGGAACGCGCCCTTGCCGCCGAAGGTGCACACGACCGGGGCGTCGATCTTCTCCGCGAGCGCGACCAGCTTGCCGCTCGCGTCCGACCGTACGACGCCGCCGCCCGCGATGATCACGGGACGCTCGGCGCGCGACAGCAGGTCGGCTGCCACGGCGGTCAGTTCGGGGCGCGGCACGAGGTCGCGCGGGGTCGCGTCCATCGCCGTGACGACCGGAAGGGCCGTCTGCGCGAGGAGCACGTCCTGCGGGATCTCCACCCAGACCGGGCCGTGCGGCGCGGTGAGGGCGGACTCCCAGGCGGCGGCGATCGCGGAGGGGATCTGCGACTGCGTCCGCACGGTGTGGACGGACTTGACCACGTCCCGGAACGAGGCCTGCTGGTCGCGGAGTTCGTGCAGATAGCCGTGGCGTCCGCCGCCGAGCCCCGCGACCGGGATCTGACTGCCGATGGCCAGGACCGGCGCCGAGGCGGCCGCCGCCTCCTGGAGCGCGGCGAGCGACATCAGCGCGCCGGGTCCGGTGGAGAGCAGGAGGGGCGCGACCTCACCGGTCACGCGCCCGTACGCGTCGGCCGCGAAGCCCGCGTTGTTCTCCACGCGCAGGCCCACGTACCGCAGGTCCGAGCGGCGCAGCGCGTCGAACATGCCGAGCGCGTGCTGGCCGGGGAGCCCGAAGACGGTGGACGCGCCGAGGCCGTGCAGCGTCTCGACGACGAGGTCGCCGCCGTTGCGGCCGGGCGGCGGGTTCAGCGCGGCTTCGGTCTGTGCCTCGGTGGGCAGCAGTTCCAGGTCGTGGTCGTGCGTCACTTGCCCCTGGCCTCCGCGATCTGACGGGACATGATCGTCGTCAGCTCGTACGCGGTGTGCGAGGCGGCGACGGCGGTGATCTCCGCGTGGTCGTAGGCCGGGGCGACCTCGACGACGTCGGCGGAGACGAGGTTGCAGGACGACAGGCCGCGCAGGATCTCCAGGAGCTCGCGCGAGGTCATGCCGCCGGCCTCGGGGGTGCCGGTGCCGGGCGCGTGGGCCGGGTCGAGGCAGTCGATGTCGATGGAGATGTACAGCGGGCGGTCGCCGATGCGCTGGCGCAGCTGGTCGGCGACCTCGTCGGCGCCGCGGCGGTAGATGTCCGCCGAGGTGACGATGCCGAAGCCCATCTTCTCGTCGTCGGTGAGGTCCTGCTTGCCGTACAGCGGGCCGCGCGTGCCGACGTGGGAGAGCGCCTCGGTGTCGAGGATGCCCTCCTCGACGGCGCGGCGGAACGGGGTGCCGTGCGTGTACTCGGCGCCGAAGTACGTGTCCCACGTGTCGAGGTGCGCGTCGAAGTGGAGCAGCGCGACCGGGCCGTGCTTCTTGGCGACCGAGCGCAGCAGCGGCAGCGCGATGGTGTGGTCGCCGCCGAGCGTCATCATGCGGGCGCCGGTGCCGAGGAGGTCGTCGGCCGCGGCCTCGATCGTCTCGACGGCCTCGTTGATGTTGAACGGGTTGGCCGCTATGTCACCGGCGTCCGCGACCTGCGCGAGGGCGAACGGGGAGGCGTCCTGCGCCGGGTTGTAGGGGCGCAGCAGCCGGGACGCCTCGCGGATCGCGTTGCCGCCGAAGCGGGCGCCCGGCCGGTACGAGACGCCCGTGTCGAAGGGCACGCCCACGACGGCCACGTCCGCGGTGCCCACCTCGTCGAGGCGGGGCAGCCGGGCGAAGGTGGCGGGACCGGCGTACCGCGGGACGCGGGAGGAGTCGACCGGACCGCGGGGCGTCTCGTTGCTGCTCATGCGAATTGCCTTCTTTCCTACGCTTCTTGGCGCCGCGCAGCCCTTGGCGGGGCTGCGCGGCGCTTGACGAATTTACTGGGTGACGGTGGCCGGCTCCGCGCCCGTCTCCGCCTCGGCCCCGCGCCCGGCGAGCCGCTCGCGCCAGGTGGCGAGCACCGCGGCGTCGGTGGGCTTGGTGACCAGGGAGACGATGACGAAGGCGGCGAGGGAGAGCAGGAGGCCGTAGTAGACGGGCTCGTTGGCGAGGATCCCGTAGCCCCACATCAGGCCGATGACGGCGAGTCCGCCGACGGTGACGGCGGCGAGGGCGCCGGCCACGGTGCCGCGCTTCCACAGCAGGCCGCCGAGGATCGGCACGAGGAGTCCGGCGACGAGCAGGTTGTAGGCGACCGTCAGGGCCTCGACGACGTTGTTGAGCGCGATGGCGATGCAGATCACCGCGACACCCATGATCAGGATGAAGAGGCGGTTGCCCTTCACCTCGTCGTGGGGCTCGTCGGAGTTTCCGCCGGAGGGCTTGATCGCGCCCCGCAGCCGCGACCAGATGTCGTTGTTGGCGACGGTCGCGCAGGCGATCAGCGCGCCGGACGAGGTCGACATGACGGCGGCGAGCGCGGCGGCGAGCACCAGGCCGCGCACACCGATGGGGAGCTCGTCCTTGACGATGGTCGCGAACGCGGCGTCGGCGCTGGGCAGCTTCGGGTACATGACCTTCGCGGCGGTGCCGATGACGGCGCCGGCGACGGCGTAGACCAGGCAGTAGGTGCCGGCGACGGTGCCACCGACGCGGGCGACCTTGTCGCTGCGGGCGGTGAACACGCGCTGCCAGATGTCCTGGCCGATCAGCATGCCGAACGTGTAGATCAGCACGTACGTGAAGATCGTCTCGCCGCCGATGCCCAGCGGGTCGAAGTACTCGGTGGGCAGCTTGGCCTTCATCTCGCTGAAGCCGCCGGCCTTGATGACGGCGATCGGCAGCAGCAGGAGCAGGACGCCGATGGTCTTCACCACGAACTGCACCATGTCGGTGAGGGTGATGGACCACATGCCGCCGAGCGTCGAGTACGCGACGACGATCGAGCCGCCGAGGATGATCGCGATGGTGCGGTTCATGTCGAACAGCACGTCGAAGATCGTGGCGTAGGCGATGGTCGAGGTGACGGCGAGCATCAGCGTGTACGCCCACATCACGACGCCGGAGATGAGCCCGGACCGGCCGCCGTAGCGCAGGTCGAGCATCTCGGAGACGGTGTAGACCTTCAGGCGGGCGATGCGCGCCGAGAAGAACACGGACAGCGCGAGCAGGCCGAGGCCGATGGTGAAGACCATCCACGCGCCGGACAGGCCGTACTGGTAGCCGAGGCCCACGCCGCCGATGGTGGAGGCGCCGCCGAGGACGATCGCGGCCATGGTGCCGGAGTACATCATCGGGCCGAGCCTGCGGCCCGCCACGAGGAACTCGCTCTTGGACTTGGCGCGGCGCATGCCCCACCAGCCCATGGCCAGCATGCCGGCGAGATAGACGACGATCACTGTGTAGTCGACGGCCATAGGGCCCTCCTTCGCGCACCTCGGTGGCGTGTCGTGCAGATGGGGTGGGTGACCGGCCGTGGGGACATCCGCCCGTACCCGAGGCCTGCGGTCGGCACGACCTTAGGTGGCCTGAAAGCAACGCTGAAGTGTACTTTTTATCCACTCTCCCGCGACTGGATGGAGAAAACGTCCACCATGCCGGACGCAACCCGGCCTGCGGCGGGCCCGCCAGGCCCCTCTGCGCCCCCCGCACCGGCCGTTCCGCCGACCCCGCCGGTGCCGCTCACCGCGCTGCTCGCCCGCGAGGACCTGGGCCTGCGCCAGATCGCCGGCCCGCCCGTGGGCCCCGACACGGTGATCCACTGGGCGCACACGTCCGAGATGGCCGACCCGTACCCGTATCTGCTCGGCGGTGAGCTGCTGCTGACCGCCGGGGTGCACGCGACGGAGTCGGCGGGCACGGGCCCCTATTACGACGACTACGTGGCGCGGGTCGTCGCGGCGGGCGGGGCGGCGCTCGGCTTCGGGGTCGCGCCGGTGCACGACACGGTGCCGCGCGCGCTGGTCGAGGCCTGCGAGCGGCACGGGCTGCCGCTCCTCGAGGTGCCGCCGCACTCCACCTTCAGCGGGGTGACCCGCGCGGTCTGGCAGCTGATGGCCCAGGCGCGCCACGCGGAACTGCGCCGCGTCAGCGAGGCGCAGCAGGGCCTCGCCACGGCGGCGGCGCGCCCCTACCCGGTGCCCGCGGTGCTGCGGCAGCTGGCGCAGCGCACCGGCGGCTGGGTGGTGCTCACCGCGCCGGACGGCACGGAGGTCGGCCGGGCGGGCCCCGACCCGTCGGCCGAGGTGAGCGCGGCGATGGCGCAGCTGATGCGGATCGTGCGCCCCGGCGAGACCCGCCTCTTCCCCGCGCCCACGTCGGCGGCGGACACGGTGGGCGGCACGCAGCTGGCGGCGTACGCGCTGGGCGGCGGCCAGGGCTACTCGCTGGGGACGGCGGTCGGCCACCGCGACCCCGGCGACCACACCATCGCGGGGGTGGCGGTGGTCCTGCTCTCCCTGCTCACGGGCGAACACCAGACGACGGCCGAGGCGGCGCGCTCGGCGGCCCTGGTCCGGCTCCTGCTCGGCGAGGAGCCGGCCGCCGTCGCGGCGCTGCTCGGCGACGGCACGTGGCGGGTGGTCCACGCCGCACCCGACCGTCCGTCGCCTCCCCCCGTCTCCCTCGGCACGCCCCTCCTCGACACGACCGATTGCCTCGTACGCGCCCTGCTCCCCGCGGACCTGGAGGTCGTCGCCCAGGAGGGCTGGGTGATGGGGGTGAGCGGCGCGGCGCCCACGGACGACCTGGCGGCGGCCGACGCGCAGGCCTCGCGTGCCCTGACCCGGGCGAAGGCGACCCGCGCCGCGCTCGTGCACCACCACGCGGACGCGCGCGGACTCGCCTCGCTCCTCGACCCCGGGGAGGTGACGGCGCACGCCCGGACGCTCCTCGCCCCGATCGCGCACACGCCCGCGCTGACCGAGACACTGCGTACGTGGCTGTCCCTGCACGGGAGTTGGGACCGCACGGCCACCGCGCTCGGCGTCCACCGCAACACCGTGCGGCAGCGCATCGCGAAGTGCGCCACGCTCCTCGACACGGACCTGGACGACCCCGACGTGCGCATGGAGCTGTGGTTCGCCCTGCGCCACGCAGAGTGACACCCGTCCCACCCTCCGGGACATCGGGGCTCCTCACAGCGCCCGACGGCACAATGGGGGGCATGCCGATACCCGGGACCCCCAGCCGCGCCGCGCTCGTCGACCATCTGATCCGCACCCGCATCGCGGGCGACGTGGCCACACCCCGCGACAACAACCTCTCCCACTACCGCAGGCTCGCGAACGGCGACCGCCACTACTGGCTCGGCCTGGAGCTCGGCGACCGCTGGACCGACGAGCAGGACGTCCTCGCGGTGATGGCGGAGCGCTGCGGCGTGAACGACGACCCCGAGTACCGCTTCGGCCAGGACACCATCGACCCGCAGCTCACGGTCGACGCCCTGGACCGGATGGGCGCCCGGCTGCGCAAGGCGGCGGCCGGCAAGGAGCGCGTCCTGTTCGCGACGGGCCACCCGGGCGGCCTCCTGGACGTGCACCGCGCGACGGCCGCGGCGCTGCGCGCGGCGGGCTGCGAGATCGTCGTGATCCCCGAGGGCCTGTCGACGGACGAGGGCATGGTCTTCCAGTTCGCCGACGTGGCGGTCCTGGAGCGCGGCGCGACCCTGTGGCACACGCATTCCCCGGACCCCATGGCGCGGATCCTGGACGGCCTGGAGCGCGAGGGGCGCCCGCTGCCGAACCTCGTCGTCGCCGACCACGGCTGGGCGGGCTGCGCGGGCCAGCGGGGCATCGACTCCATCGGATACGCGGACTGCAACGACCCGGCGCTGTTCGTCGGCGAGGCGGAGGGCACCCTTCAGGTGACGGTGCCGCTCGACGACCACGTCACGAGCCCGCGCCACTACGACCCGATGACGGCCTACCTCCTCGACGCGGCGGGTCTCAGCCCCACGGATTGAGCCCTTCCTCGCGCCGCTGCGCGAACCCGGGCGTCGGGTCGAGGTAGACCCGGGTCACGTTCGGGAACCGCTCGCGCAGCCGGCGGGCCGCCTCCTCGCAGGCCCACTCGATCTGCGCGGCGGTGGAGGTGTCGCGCAGGTCGACCTTCGCCGCGACGAGCGCCTCGCGCGGCCCCTGGACGAGGGTGGTCAGTTCGAGTACGGCCTCGATGTGCTCGACGCCGGCGAGGATTCGGCGGATCTCCAGGCGGACCGGCTTGGGCAGCGGGCGCCCGATGAGGAGTTCGGCGTTGGACCGTCCGAGGACCCAGGCGACGGACAGGAGCAGCGCGCCGATGCACAGGGAGGCGATGGCGTCCCAGACGCCGGAGCCGGTGAGCTGACCGCCGAGCAGGCCGCCCGCGGCGAGGAACAGGCCGACGAGGGCGGCCGAGTCCTCCATGACGACGGCCTTGACGGCGGTGTCGGGGGTGCGCTGCAGATACCGGCCCACGGGCGCCCCCATGCGCTCGGCCTCGCCGCGCGCCTGCTTGATGCCCGTGCGCAGCGAGAAGCCCTCCAGGAGGAAGGCGACGGCGAGGACGATGTACGAGATGAGCGGGTTGCCCAGCTCCTCGCCGGCGATCAGGGTGTGGATGCCGTCGTAGAGGGAGAAGACGGCGCCGCCGACGAACGTGGCGACGGCGGCGAGCATGGCCCAGATGTAGCGCTCGGGCCCGTAGCCGAGGGGATGTTCCTCGTCCGCGGGCTTCTCGCTGCGCTTCAGCGCGGTGAGCAGCAGCACCTCGGTGACCGTGTCGGCGACCGAGTGGGCGGCCTCCGAGAGCATGGCGCTCGACCCGCTGATGATTCCGGCGACGGCCTTGGCGAGGGCGATCCCGAGATTGGCGGCGGCCGCCACGAGGACGGTGGTGACGCTCTCGCCCCCGCCGTCCTCCCCCGCGTCCCCGGCCGTCCCACTCTGCTCAGCGCTCGTGCCCATGCACCTGACGGTATGTCCGATCCCCGCGCGCCGCGAACCACACGGGCTCACCTCGGGACGCGGACGACGCCCTCCTGGATCACCGAGATGGCGAGCTGTCCGTCGCGCGTGTAGATGCGGGCCTGGCCGAGGCCGCGCCCGCCCGAGGCCGACGGCGACTCCTGGTCGTACAGGAGCCATTCGTCCGCGCGGAACGGGCGGTGGAACCACATCGCGTGGTCGAGCGAGGCGCCGACCACGTCGCCCACGGCCCATCCCCCGCGCCCGTGCGCGAGCAGCACGGAGTCGAGGAGCGTCATGTCGGAGACGTACGTGGCGAGGCAGACGTGCAGCAGCGGCTCGTCGATGACGCCGTGGAGCTTGCCGTTCGTACGGAACCAGACCTGCGAGCGCGGCTCCTGCGGGGTGCCCACGCTGCCGAACGGCGGCGCGTCCACGTACCGCAGGTCGACGGCCTCGCGCGCTTCGAGGAGCCGCTCGGCGACGCCGGGCTCGACGAACGCGTCGGCGTAGCGCGGCAGCATCTCGGCGGCGGTGGGCAGCGTCTCGGGGTCGGGCGCGGGCGGCATGGCCGCCTGGTGCTCGAGCCCGTCCTCGTACGTCTGGAAGGACGCCGAGAGATGGAAGATCGGCTGCCCGTGCTGGACGGCGACGACGCGGCGCGTGGTGAAGGAGCGCCCGTCGCGGATCCGGTCGACCGTGTAGACGATGGGCGCGCCCGGGTCGCCGGGCCGCAGGAAGTACGCGTGCAGCGAGTGGGCGTGCCGGTCGCCGGGAACGGTGCGCCCGGCGGCGACGAGCGCCTGGGCAGCCACCTGTCCGCCGAAGACCCGGGGGACCACGGCGGAGCGGGACTGCCCGCGGAAGATGTCCTGCTCGATCTGCTCCAGGTCGAGCAGATCGAGCAGGGACTCCAGTGCCTGATTCATACAGCCAGTTCTACAGAAGGCGGAGGGACGGGCGGGTTACAGGCCCATGTCCTTCGCGATGATCGTCTTCATGATCTCGCTGGTGCCGCCGTAGATGCGGTTGACGCGGTTGTCCGCGTACAGGCGCGCGATCGGGTACTCGTTCATGAAGCCGTAGCCGCCGTGCAGCTGGAGGCAGCGGTCGATGACGCGGTGCGCGACCTCGGTGCAGAACAGCTTGGCGCTGGCGGCCTCGGCGGGGGTCAGCTCGCCCGCGTCGAGGGCCTCGAGGGCGCGGTCGGCGACGGCCTCGGCGGCGTCCACCTCGGCCTGGCAGGCGGCCAGCTCGAACTTGGTGTTCTGGAAGGAGGCGACGGGCTTGCCGAAGACGGCGCGCTCCTGGACGTACTCCTTGGCGAACCGGACGGCGGCCTTGGCCTGCGCGTAGGCGCCGAAGGCGATGCCCCAGCGCTCGGAGGCGAGGTTGTGGCCGAGGTAGTAGAAGCCCTTGTTCTCCTCGCCGAGGAGGTCCTCGACGGGGACCTTCACGTCGACGAACGCCAGCTCGGCGGTGTCGGAGGTCTTCAGGCCGAGCTTGTCGAGCTTGCGGCCTATGGAGTAGCCCTCGGACTTGGTGTCCACCGCGAAGAGGGAGATGCCGTGGCGGCGGTCCTCGGCGGTGGGCGCGTCGGTGCGGGCGCAGACGATCACCTTGTCGGCGTGGACACCGCCGGTGATGAAGGTCTTGGCGCCGTTGAGGACGTAGTGCGTGCCGTCCTCGGAGAGCTTGGCGGTGGTCTTCATGCCCGCGAGGTCGGAGCCGGTGCCCGGCTCGGTCATCGCGAGGGCCCACATCTCCTCGCCGGAGACGAACTTCGGCAGGAAGCGCTTCTTCTGCTCGTCGGTGGCGAGCATCTTGATGTACGGGAGGCCGAGCAGCACGTGCACGCCGGAGCCGCCGAACTGGACGCCCGCGCGCGAGGTCTCCTCGTACATCACCGCCTCGAACTTGTACGAGTCGATGCCGGCGCCGCCGAACTCCTCGGGCACGCGGATACCGAAGACGCCGAGCTCGGCGAGCTTGTAGTAGAAGTCGCGCGGGGCCTGCCCGGCCGCGAACCACTCGTCGTAGACGGGCACGACCTCGGCCTCGATGAAGGCGCGGATGGTGTCCCGGAACGCCTCGTGGTCCTCGTTGTAAACGGTACGGCGCACGACCTGCTCCTTCGGAAACGGCATCACTGCACGACTAAGCGCTTGCTCAGCTTAGGTTACCCGCCAGTTTCTGGAGCGTCCAGAGACGCACATCACGCCTGGGCGGCCTCGAAGGCCCCGCGCGCCATGCGGTGCAGCAGGCCGGCCGTCGCCTCGCGGCCGGGCAGTCCGCCGGACCTGCCGAGGTGCGGGGTCGAGTTGAGCAGACCGAAGACCGCGTGCACCGCGGCCCTCGCGGGCTGCTCGACCAGGCCGGGATAGACCTCACGCACCGCCTCGACCCACAGCTCGACGTACTGGCGCTGGAGCTGGCGCACCAGCTTGCGGTCGCTGTCGCGCAGGCGGTCCAGCTCACGGTCGTGCAGGGTGATCAGGGGACGGTCGTCGAGGGCGAAGTCGATGTGCCCCTCGATGAGCGAGTCGAGCAGCGCCTCGGGATCGCCGCCGTCGGACTCGGCGAGACGGCGCTTGCCGCCGGTCAGGAGCCGCCCGCTGATGCCGACCAGCAGCTCGGCGAGCATCGCGTCCTTGCCCGCGAAGTGACGGTAGAGCCCAGGGCCGCTGATGCCGACCGCGGCACCTATCTCGTCGACGCCGACCCCGTGGAACCCGCGCTCGGCGAACAGCCGCGCGGCCTCCTTGAGGATCTGCTCGCGGCGGGTGGGTGCGTCGGTTCTGGTGGCCATGAAGGTAATTCTAGACAGCGACGTTAGCGGTCGTTAACCTGAGGGAAACGCGTTAACGCTCATTAACCGAGCGGGAGCCGAACGACGCGAGCCGAATGAGGGGACTGCGCGATGCAGGAGGCACCGGAGCTGACGAGCGCGGCGGACCCCGCGTCGGAGGCCTGGAAGGCCAACGAGGCGGCGCACGAGGCGCTGGCCGACGAGCTGCGCGGCAAGCTGGCCGCGGCCCGGCTCGGCGGCGGTGAGCGGGCCCGCGCCCGGCACACCGCGCGCGGCAAGCTGCTGCCGCGCGACCGCGTGGACACACTGCTCGACCCGGGCTCCCCGTTCCTGGAGCTGGCGCCGCTGGCGGCCGACGGGATGTACGGGGACCAGGCCCCGGCCGCCGGGGTGATCGCCGGGATCGGGCGGGTCAGCGGCCGCGAGTGCGTGATCGTCGCCAATGACGCGACGGTCAAGGGCGGCACGTACTACCCGATGACGGTGAAGAAGCACCTGCGCGCCCAGGAGGTGGCCCTGGAGAACCACCTGCCGTGCGTCTACCTGGTGGACTCGGGCGGCGCCTTCCTGCCGATGCAGGACGAGGTCTTCCCCGACCGCGAGCACTTCGGGCGGATCTTCTACAACCAGGCGCGGATGTCGGGCGCCGGCATCCCCCAGATCGCGGCGGTCCTCGGCTCGTGCACGGCGGGCGGCGCGTACGTCCCGGCGATGAGCGACGAGGCCGTGATCGTGCGCAATCAGGGCACGATCTTCCTGGGCGGCCCGCCCCTGGTGAAGGCCGCCACCGGCGAGGTCGTCACCGCCGAGGAGCTGGGCGGCGGCGAGGTGCACTCACGGGTCTCGGGCGTCACGGACCATCTCGCCGAGGACGACGCGCACGCGCTGCGGATCGTGCGGACGATCGTCTCGACGCTCCCGGAGCGCGGCCCGCTGCCCTGGTCGGTCACCCCGGCGATCGAGCCGAAGGTGGACCCCGCGGGGCTGTACGGCGCGGTGCCGGTCGACTCGCGCACCCCGTACGACGTGCGGGAGGTCATCGCGCGCGTGGTGGACGGCTCGCGGTTCGCCGAGTTCAAGGCGGAGTTCGGGCAGACCCTCATCACGGGCTTCGCCCGCATCCACGGCCACCCGGTCGGGATCGTCGCGAACAACGGCATCCTGTTCTCCGAGTCGGCCCAGAAGGGCGCGCACTTCATCGAGCTGTGCGACCAGCGCGGCATCCCGCTGGTGTTCCTGCAGAACATCTCGGGCTTCATGGTGGGGCGCGACTACGAGGCGGGCGGGATCGCCAAGCACGGCGCCAAGATGGTCACGGCCGTCGCCAGCACCCGCGTGCCGAAGCTGACCGTCGTCGTCGGCGGATCGTACGGGGCGGGCAACTACTCGATGTGCGGCCGGGCCTACTCGCCGCGCTTCCTGTGGATGTGGCCCAACGCCAAGATCTCCGTGATGGGCGGCGAGCAGGCCGCCTCCGTCCTCGCGACCGTCAAGCGCGACCAGATGGAGGCGCGGGGCGAACAGTGGCCCGCCGAGGAGGAGGACGCCTTCAAGGCGCCGATCCGGGCCCAGTACGAGGAGCAGGGGAACGCCTACTACGCGACGGCCCGCCTCTGGGACGACGGCGTGATCGACCCGCTGGAGACCCGGCAGGTCCTCGGCCTCGCCCTGACCGCCTGTGCCCACGCGCCACTGCCGGAGAAGTCCGGCGGCTTCGGCGTCTTCCGGATGTGAGGGGAGGGACCCCATGAGCATGTTCGACACCGTTCTTGTGGCCAACCGCGGCGAGATCGCCGTCCGCGTCATCCGTACGCTGCGGGCGCTCGGCATCCGCTCGGTGGCCGTGTACAGCGACGCGGACGCCGACGCCCGCCATGTGCGGGAGGCCGACACGGCGGTCCGCATCGGGCCGCCGCCCGCGGGCGAGAGCTACCTCCGCGTGGACCGGCTCCTCGAAGCGGCCGCGCGCTCGGGCGCGCAGGCCGTCCACCCGGGCTACGGCTTCCTCGCGGAGAACGCCGCGTTCGCGCGGGCCTGCGCCGACGCCGGCCTCGTCTTCATCGGCCCCTCCGCCGACGCGATCTCCCTCATGGGCGACAAGATCCGCGCCAAGGAGACCGTGAAGGCGGCCGGGGTCCCGGTCGTGCCCGGCTCGTCGGGCAGCGGCCTGACCGATGCCCAACTGGCGGACGCGGCACGGGAGATCGGCATGCCCGTACTGCTCAAGCCGTCCGCCGGCGGCGGCGGCAAGGGCATGCGCCTGGTGCGTGACGAGGCGCTGCTCGGCGACGAGATCGCGGCCGCGCGCCGCGAGGCCCGCGCCTCCTTCGGCGACGACACGCTGCTCGTGGAGCGCTGGGTCGACCGCCCCCGGCACATCGAGATCCAAGTCCTGGCCGACGGCCACGGGCACGTGATCCACCTGGGCGAGCGCGAGTGCTCCCTCCAGCGCCGCCACCAGAAGATCATCGAGGAGGCGCCGAGCGTCCTCCTCGACGAGGCGACGCGCGCGGCGATGGGCGAGGCCGCGGTGCAGGCGGCCCGCTCGTGCGGGTACCGCGGCGCCGGCACGGTGGAGTTCATCGTGCCGGGCAACGACCCTTCGTCGTACTACTTCATGGAGATGAACACCCGCCTCCAGGTGGAGCACCCGGTCACGGAGCTGATCACGGGCGTCGACCTGGTGGAGTGGCAGCTGCGGGTCGCCGCCGGCGAGCGACTGCCGTACGCGCAGGACGACATCGAGCTGACCGGGCACGCGGTCGAGGCGCGGATCTGCGCCGAGGACCCCTCGCGCGGCTTCCTGCCCTCGGGCGGCACGGTCGTCTCGCTGCGCGAGCCGCAGGGCGACGGGGTGCGCACCGACTCCGGCCTCAGCGAGGGCACGGAGGTCGGGAGCCTGTACGACCCGATGCTGTCGAAGGTCATCGCGTACGGGCCCGACCGGGCGACCGCCCTGCGCAAGCTGCGCGCCGCCCTCGCGGGGACGGTCACCCTGGGCGTGCCGACGAACGCCGGGTTCCTGCGGCGGCTGCTCGCGCATCCGGCGGTCGTGGCGGGCGAGTTGGACACGGGGCTCGTCGAGCGCGAGGCCGACGGACTGGTCCCCGGCGAGGTGCCGGAGGAGGTGTACGAAGCGGCCGCCGCGGTCCGCCGGGCGGAGCTGACGCCGTCGGGATCCGGCTGGACCGACCCGTTCGCGCAGCCGACGGGCTGGCGCCTGGGCGGCACGCCCGCACCGGTCGACTTCCACCTCAAGGCCGCGGGACACGAACCCGTCACGCACCGCGCGCGCGGCACCCACACCGTCGGCGCCGACAGCGTCACCGTCCACCTGGACGGCCTGACCCACACCTTCCACCGGGCCGGTGACTGGCTGGGCCGCGAAGGTGACGCCTGGCACGTGCAGGACTTCGACCCGGTGGCGGCCTCGCTGACCGGCGCCGGGCACTCCGGCGCCGACTCCCTCACCGCGCCGATGCCCGGCACGGTGACCGTGGTGAAGGTGGCCGTCGGCGACGAAGTGGTCGCGGGGCAGAGCCTGTTGGTGGTCGAGGCGATGAAGATGGAGCACGTCATCTCCGCCCCGCACGCCGGCACCGTGGCCGAGCTGGACGTCACACCGGGCACGACGGTCGCGATGGACCAGATCCTCGCGGTCGTCACGCCGCACGAGGAGGTGACGGCATGAGTACTCCCACATCCTCCGCACTGCCCATGGTCGTGCCCTCCCAGGATCTGCCCGCGCGCGTGCGGATCCACGAGGTCGGCGCGCGCGACGGGCTGCAGAACGAGAAGGCGACGGTCCCCACGGCGGTGAAGGCGGAGTTCGTGCACCGCCTCGCGGCCGCGGGCCTGACCACCATCGAGGCGACCAGCTTCGTGCACCCCAAGTGGGTGCCCCAACTGGCCGACGCGGAAGCCCTGTTCCCGATGCTCCGGAACTTCGAGGGCGGGGCCCGCCCGCACCTGCCCGTGCTCGTACCGAACGAGCGGGGTCTGGACCGGGCCCTCGCGCTCGGGGCGCGCCGCGTCGCCGTGTTCGCCAGCGCCACGGAGTCCTTCGCCAAGGCCAATCTGAACCGGACGGTGGACGAGGCGCTCGCCATGTTCGAGCCGGTCGTGACCCGCGCCAAGGAGGGCCGGGCGCATGTGCGCGGCTATCTCTCCATGTGCTTCGGGGACCCCTGGGAGGGCGCCGTCCCGGTCCACCAGGTCGTCCGGGTCGCCAAGGCCCTCATGGACATGGGCTGCGACGAGCTGAGCCTCGGCGACACGATCGGCGTCGCGACGCCGGGCCACGTCCAGACGCTCCTGGCCGAGCTCAACGAGGAGGGCGTGCCGACGAACGCGATCGGCGTGCACTTCCACGACACGTATGGCCAGGCCCTGTCCAACACCCTCGCGGCGCTCCAGCACGGAGTGACCACCGTGGACGCCTCCGCCGGCGGCCTCGGCGGCTGCCCGTACGCGAAGAGCGCCACCGGAAACCTCGCCACCGAAGACCTCGTGTGGATGCTTTCGGGCCTCGGCATCGAGACCGGGGTCGACCTGGGCCGTCTCACCGCCACCAGCGCGTGGATGGCCGAACAGCTGGGCCGTCCCAGCCCGTCCCGCACCGTCCGCGCCCTCGTGAAGACGGCACAGCCCCTACAGGAGCAGTGAACAAGATGGACCACCGCCTGAGCAGCGAGCACGAAGAACTCCGCCGCACCGTCGAGGAGTTCGCGCACGACGTCGTCGCCCCGAAGATCGGCGACTTCTACGAGCGGCACGAGTTCCCGTACGAGATCGTGCGGGAGATGGGCCGCATGGGCCTGTTCGGGCTGCCCTTCCCGGAGGAGTACGGCGGGATGGGCGGCGACTATCTGGCCCTCGGGATCGCCCTGGAGGAGCTGGCGCGCGTCGACTCGTCCGTGGCGATCACGCTGGAGGCGGGCGTCTCGCTCGGCGCGATGCCCCTCCACCTGTTCGGCACCGAGGAGCAGAAGGCCGAATGGCTGCCGCGGCTGTGCTCCGGCGAGATCCTCGGCGCGTTCGGTCTGACCGAGCCCGACGGCGGCTCGGACGCCGGCGCGACCCGTACGACGGCGCGGGTCGACGAGGCGACCGGCGAGTGGGTGATCAACGGCACGAAGTGCTTCATCACCAACTCCGGTACGGACATCACCGGTCTGGTCACGGTCACGGCGGTCACCGGCCGCTCCCCCGAGGGCAAGCCGCAGATCTCCTCGATCATCGTGCCGTCCGGCACGCCGGGCTTCACGGTGGCGGCGCCGTACTCGAAGGTCGGCTGGAACGCGTCGGACACGCGTGAGCTGCACTTCGACGACGTGCGGGTCCCCGCGGCGAACCTGCTCGGCGAACAGGGCCGCGGATTCGCCCAGTTCCTGCGGATCCTGGACGAGGGCCGCATCGCGATCGCCGCACTGGCGACCGGTCTGGCGCAGGGCTGCGTGGACGAGTCGGTGAAGTACGCCAAGGAGCGGCACGCGTTCGGCCGCAACATCGGCTCGTACCAGGCGATCCAGTTCAAGATCGCCGACATGGAGATGAAGGCGCACACGTCCCGCCTCGCGTGGCGTGACGCGGCCTCGCGGCTGGTGAGCGGGGAGCCGTTCAAGAAGGAGGCGGCGCTCGCCAAGCTCTACTCGTCGACGATCGCGGTCGACAACGCGCGTGAGGCCACGCAGATCCACGGTGGCTACGGCTTCATGAACGAGTACCCGGTGGCCCGCATGTGGCGCGACTCCAAGATCCTCGAGATCGGCGAGGGCACGAGCGAGGTGCAGCGCATGCTGATCGCGCGGGAGCTGGGCCTGACGGGCTGAGAGGGCGGCGGACGAGGGGGCCCTCTGGACAACACCTTAGGTTAGGTTAACCTAAGCCAGAATCCGGCCAGCGGCCCTCCGTTCGTCACGAAAGCAGCCACTGTCATGCCCAATGCCCGTCTCTCCACCCCTTCCCGTCGCGGCATCCTCGCCGCGGGCGGCGCCCTCGGCCTCGGAGCCGCGCTCGCCGCCTGCGGCAGCGATTCCAAGGACAGCGGCTCGGGCGCCAAGTCGGGCAGCGCCAAGTCCGGCCCCTGGTCCTTCAAGGACGACCGCGGCACGACCGCGAAGGCCGACAAGGTCCCGGCGAACGTCGTCGCCTTCACCAGCGTCGCCGCCGCCCTGTGGGACTACGGCATCGAGTGCAAGGGCGTCTTCGGCCCGACGAAGACCTCGGACGGCAAGGCCGACGTCCAGGCCGGCGACATCGACGTCGACAAGGTGACGATCATCGGCAACGAGTGGGGCCGCTTCAACATCGAGAAGTACGCGACCCTCTCCCCGGACCTCCTCGTCACCACCGTGTACGACACCGCCGGCACCCTCTGGTCCGTCCCGCTGGAGTCGAAGGACAAGATCCTCAAGCTGGCCCCGAGCGTCGGCATCTCCGTCTACGACCGCCAGATGACCCAGCCGCTGGAGCGCCTGCTCGAGCTCGCCGGGTCGCTCGGCGCGGACGTGAAGGCCGAGAAGACCGTCAAGGCGAAGAAGCGCTTCGAGGACGCGGCCGCCCGCCTGCGCAAGGCCGCCAAGGCCCGCCCCGAGATCCGGGTGCTCATCGGCTCCGCGAGCCAGGACATCTTCTACGTCTCCGGCTCCAACCTCTCCGCCGACCTGGAGTACTTCAAGTCGCTCGGCGTGAACCTCGTGGAGCCGTCGGAGAAGGCGAAGAAGGCGTCCGGCGGCTGGTTCGAGAATCTGAGCTGGGAGAACATCGACAAGTACCCGGCCGACGTCATCATGATGGACAACCGCACGGCCACCATTCAGCCCGCGGACATCGAGAAGCCCACCTGGAAGAAGCTGCCCGCCGTCAAGGCCGGCCAGGTCATCCCGCGCGTCACCGAGCCCATCTACTCGTACGCCAAGTGCGCCCCGATCCTCGAGGACCTCGCCGAGGCCATCGAGAAGGCGAAGAAGGTCGGCTGACACCCATGACGACGACCGAGTCGCCCGCGATCGCACCCTTCAGATTCTTCGACCTCCAGGTAGCGCGCACGCGGCGGCTCGGTCCGTCGCTGCAGCGCGTGACGTTCACGGGGCCCGACCTCGTGGACTTCCACGCCGGAGGACGCGACCAGAGCCTGTCGCTGTTCCTGCCGCGGCCGGGCCAGGAGGCCCCCGTCCTGCCGGCCGCCGAGCCGGGCGACGACGGCCGCGCCTGGCACGCCGCCTACCGGGCGCTCCCGGACGACGTGCGGGCCGTGATGCGCTCGTACACGGTCAGCCGGCAGCGCCGCACACCCGGCGAACCCGGCGAGGTCGACATCGACTTCGTCCTGCACCACGACGGCCCCGGCGGCGCGGGCCCCGCCTGCGTCTGGGCCGAGGCGGCGAAGGCCGGTGACCGCGTGACGGTCCTCGGCCCGGCGGTCGCCGACAACACGGCCGTACGCTGCCGCCCCCACGAGGGCGCCGACCACGTCCTGATGTGGGGCGACGAGACCGCCCTGCCCGCCGCCCTGGGCATCCTCGCCTGGCTGCCGCCGGGGCTGCCCGCGCATGTCTGGCTGGAGGTCCCGCACCGCGAGGACATCCCGGCGATCGAGACCTCGGGCGACGTCACCGTCACCTGGCTCGTGCGGGACGAGAACGCGCCGTCCGCGGTGGACGCGATCCGCGCGGCCGAGCTGCCGGCCGCGTCGAGTCCGTACGCCTGGCTCGCGGGCGAGTCCGGAACGATGAAGGAGCTGCGCCGCCATCTCGTGCGCGAACGCGCCTACGACAAGCGGTCGGTGACGTTCGTCGGCTACTGGCGCAAGGGCCTGAGCGAGGACGGACTGCGCGTCGCCGAGGCCCAGGAGGCGGCCGCCGAGGACTGACGGACAGCACATTCCGGCCACTCATGGGGGCGGGGTCGCAAGCACAACTTAGGTTAGGCTAACCTAAGTCACGTGCTGGGACCTCGCCCTTTCCCATGCCGTCCGTCTTCCCCGCTCACCCGCACTCCTGCCCCCATCCGGAGGACCGTCCATGCGCTCGCACCTGCTCAACGACACGACCGCGGAGCACTACCGCCGTTCCGTGACCGAGGGAATCGAGCGGGTGGCGGCCAAACTCGCCACCACCGACCGGCCGTTCACCGGGGTCACGGTCGACGAGCTCACGCCCCGCATCGACGCCGTCGACCTGGACAAGCCGCTCCTCGACACCACCGCCGCCCTGGACGAGCTCGAAGAGGTCTACCTCCGCGACGCGGTCTACTTCCACCACCCGCGCTACCTCGCCCACCTCAACTGCCCGGTCGTCATCCCGGCCGTGGTCGGCGAGGCCGTGCTCTCCGCGGTCAACTCCTCGCTGGACACCTGGGACCAGTCCGCCGGCGGCACCCTGATCGAGCGCAAGCTCATCGACTGGACCACGAGCCGCATCGGCCTCGGCCCCGCCGCCGACGGCGTCTTCA
Organism: Streptomyces longhuiensis; assembly: GCF_020616555.1. Lineage (NCBI taxonomy): Bacteria > Bacillati > Actinomycetota > Actinomycetes > Kitasatosporales > Streptomycetaceae > Streptomyces > Streptomyces longhuiensis. The sequence goes on from NZ_CP085173.1 coordinate 3,871,499, forward strand.
CCTCCGGCGGCTCCCAGTCCAACCTCCAGGCGCTGCTGCTCGCCCGCGACGAGACCAAGTCCGAGAACGCCGAACACCCCACGAAAATGCGGGTGTTCGCCTCCGAGGTCAGCCACTTCAGCGTCAAGAAGTCCGCGACGCTCCTCGGTCTCGGCCCCGACGCCGTGGTCACCATCCCGGTGGACCGCGACAAGCGGATGCAGACCGTCGCCCTCGCCAGGGAGCTGGAGCGCTGCCGCGAGGAGGGCCTCGTGCCCATGGCGGTCGTCGCCACCGCCGGGACCACCGACTTCGGCTCCATCGACCCGCTCCCCGAGATCGCCGAGCTCTGCGCCCAGTACGGCACCTGGATGCACGTCGACGCCGCGTACGGCTGCGGGCTCCTCGCCTCCGTCAAGAACCGGCACCTCCTCGACGGCATCGAGCGCGCCGACTCCGTCACCGTCGACTACCACAAGTCGTTCTTCCAGCCCGTGAGTTCGAGCGCCGTCCTAGTCCGGGACGCGGCCACCCTGCGGCACGCCACGTACCACGCCGACTACCTCAACCCGCGCCGCATGGTCACCGAGCGCATCCCCAACCAGGTCGACAAGTCCCTCCAGACGACCCGCCGCTTCGACGCGCTCAAGCTGTGGATGACGCTGCGCGTGATGGGCGCCGACGGTGTCGGCCTGCTCTTCGACGAGGTGTGCGACCTGGCGGGCAAGGCCTGGGAGCTGCTCGCCGCGGACCCCCGGTTCGACGTCGTCGTCGAACCGCAGCTGTCCACCCTCGTCTTCCGCCACATCCCGGCCGGCGTCACCGACCCCGCCGAGATCGACCGCGCCAACCTGTACGCCCGCAAGGCGCTGTTCGCCTCCGGCGACGCCATCGTCGCGGGCACCAAGGTGGGCGGCCGCCACTACCTGAAGTTCACCCTGCTCAACCCCGAGACCACCGTCGACGACATCGTCGCGGTCCTCGATCTGATCGCCGGCCATGCCGAGCAGTACCTGGGAGAGAACCTTGTCGAAGCTTCCTGAGTCCCCTGATCCCCTCGACTTCATCGGGATCGGCCTCGGCCCCTTCAACCTCGGCCTGGCCGCCCTCACCGAGCCGATAGCCGAACTGAACGGTGTCTTCCTGGAGTCCAAGCCGGACTTCGAGTGGCACTCGGGGATGTTCCTCGAGGGCGCCCACCTCCAGACGCCGTTCATGTCGGACCTGGTCACGCTCGCCGACCCGACCTCCCCGTACTCCTTCCTGAACTACCTCAAGGAATCGGGGCGGCTCTACTCCTTCTACATCCGCGAGAACTTCTATCCCCTGCGGACCGAGTACAACGACTACTGCCGCTGGGCCGCCGCGAAACTCACCAGCATCCGCTTCGGCACGACCGTCACACAGGTCTCGTACGACGAGGCCGCCGAGGTGTACGTCGTGAGCACCGAGAGCGGCGAGACCCACCGCGCGCCGCGCCTCGTCCTCGGCACCGGCACCCCGCCGCACATCCCCGAGCCCTGCCGGGGTCTCGGCGGCGACGCGATCCACAACTCCCGCTACCTGCACCACAAGCAGGAGCTCCAGCAGAAGGACTCGATCACCCTCGTCGGCAGCGGCCAGTCCGCCGCGGAGATCTACTACGACCTCCTCAGCGAGATCGACGTCCATGGCTACCGCCTCAACTGGGTCACCCGCTCCCCGCGCTTCTTCCCTCTCGAGTACACGAAACTGACGCTGGAGATGACCTCTCCCGAGTACGTGGACTACTTCCACGCGCTGCCCGAGGAGACCCGCTACCGCCTGGAGACCCAGCAGAAGAACCTCTTCAAGGGCATCGACGGCGACCTCATCAACGAGATCTTCGACCTGCTCTACCAGAAGAACCTGGCCGGCCCCGTCCCCACCCGACTGCTCACCAACTCGGCTCTGCGGAGCGCGAGTTACGAGAACGGCACGTACACGCTCGGCCTGCGCCAGGAGGAGCAGGACAAGGACTTCGAGCTGCGCACCGACGGCCTGATCCTGGCCACGGGCTACAAGTACGAGACGCCCGCCTTCCTGGAGCCGGTCCGCGACCGGCTCAACTGGGACAGCCGGGGCCGCTTCGACCTCGCCCGCAACTACTCCGTCGACACCACGGGCCGCGGTGTGTTCGTCCAGAACGCCGGCGTGCACACGCACTCGATCACCTCGCCCGACCTGGGCATGGGCGCGTACCGCAACGCGTACATCATCCGTGAGCTGCTCGGCACCGAGTACTACCCCGTAGAAAAGACCATCGCGTTCCAGGAGTTCGCCGCATGAGCACCCCCACCGGCTCCCCCACCGGCTCCCCCACCGGCACCTTCAGCATCCGCCCTCTCGACCCGATCGCGGACGCCGAGCTGCTCCACCGCTGGGTCACCGACCCCAAGGCCGCGTTCTGGCTGATGCAGGACGCGAAACTGCAGGACGTGGAGCGCGAGTACATGGCGATAGCCGCCGCCGCGCACCACGACGCGTTCATAGGCCTCCACGACGGCGAACCCGCCTTCCTCATGGAGCGCTACGACCCGGCCCACGTCGAACTCGTCGGCCTGTACGAGCCCGAGCCCGGCGACGTCGGCATGCACTTCCTGACGGCGCCCAGCGACGTCCGCATCCCCGGCTTCACCCGCGCCGTGATCACCACGGTGATGGAGTTCCTGTTCGCCGACCCGGCGGCCAAGCGCGTCGTCGTCGAGCCCGACGTGCGCAACAAGGCCGTGCACGCCCTGAACGAGGCCGTCGGCTTCGTCCCCGCGCGCGTCGTCCAGAAGCCGGAGAAGCAGGCGCTGCTCAGCTTCTGCACGCGCGAGCAGTTCCTCGCCGCCACGGGGGTGGCCGCCGTATGACGCTCTCCGACGCCGTCACCCATCTCTCCCCCGAGCGCTGGGCCGAGGCCAACCGCCTCCTCATCCGCAAGGCACTCGCCGAGTTCACCCACGAGCGCCTCCTCACGCCGGAGTCCCTCGGCGACGACCGGTACTCGGTGCGCTCCGACGACGGCGCGACCGAGTACCGCTTCACCGCCCGCCGCCTGCGTCTGGACCACTGGCAGGTCTGCGCGGACTCGGTCTCGCGTCACCGCGACGGCGCCGAACTCGCGCTCAGCGCACTGGAGTTCCTCATCGAGCTGAAGACCTCGCTCGGCCTGAGCGACGCGATCCTGCCGGTCTACCTGGAAGAGATCTCCTCCACCCTCTCCGGCACCTGCTACAAGCTCGCCAAGAACCCGGTCACCGCGGCCTCCCTCGCCCTCGACGGCTCCTTCCAGGAGATCGAGACGGGCATGACCGAGGGCCACCCCTGCTTCGTCGCCAACAACGGCAGGCTCGGCTTCGGCGTCCACGAGTACCTCTCGTACGCCCCCGAGACCGCGAGCCCGATCAGGCTGATCTGGCTGGCGGCGACACGGGAGCGGGCCGCGTTCACGGCCGGTGCCGGACTCGACTACGAGTCCCACCTGCGGGCCGAACTCGGTGAGGAGACCCTCGCGCGGTTCACCGCCACGCTCACGGACCAGGGACTGGACCCGGACGACTACCTGCTGATCCCCGTCCACCCCTGGCAGTGGTGGAACAAGCTGTCGGTCACCTTCGCGGCCGAGGTCGCCCAGCGCCATCTGGTGCTCCTCGGCGAGGGCGACGACGAGTACCTCGCCCAGCAGTCGATCCGCACGTTCTTCAACACGTCGCACCCGGACCGGCACTACGTGAAGACGGCCCTGTCCGTCATCAACATGGGCTTCATGCGTGGCCTGTCCGCCTCGTACATGGAGGCCACGCCGGCCATCAACGACTGGCTCGCGCAGCTCATCGAGAACGACGAGGTCCTCAAGGGGACCGGCCTGTCGATCATCCGAGAGCGTGCCGCCGTCGGCTACCGGCACCTGGAGTACGAGGCCGCGACCGACCGCTACTCCCCGTACCGCAAAATGCTCGCCGCCCTGTGGCGCGAGTCGCCCGTCCCGTCCCTGGCCGACGGGGAGCGCCTCGCCACCATGGCCTCGCTGCTCCATGTCGACGCCGACGGCCGCTCGTTCGCCGCGGCTCTCATCGAGCGCTCGGGCCTGACGCCCGCCGAGTGGCTGCGCCCCTACCTGCGGTCGTACCTCACGCCGCTGCTGCACAGCTTCTACGCGTACGACCTCGTGTACATGCCGCACGGCGAGAACGTCATCCTGGTGCTCGGCGAGGACGGCACGGTCCAGCGGGCGATCTTCAAGGACATCGCCGAGGAGATCGCGGTCATGGACCCCGACGCGGTCCTCCCGCCGGGCGTCGACCGGATCCGGGTCGAGGTTCCCGACGACCAGAAACTGCTGTCCATCTTCACGGACGTCTTCGACTGCTTCTTCCGCTTCCTCGCGGCGAACCTGGTCACGGAGGGCGTGCTCGACGAGGACACGTTCTGGCAGGCGGTCGCCGACTGTGTCCGCGACTACCAGGATTCGGCTCCCCAACTCGCCGACAAATTCCGGCAGTACGACATGTTCGCCCCGGAGTTCACGCTGTCCTGCCTCAACCGGCTCCAGCTGCGCAACAACGAGCAGATGGTGGACCTCGCGGACCCGGCGGGGGCCCTTCAGCTGATCGGGACACTGCCGAACCCGATCGCGTAGACGTGAGCGGGGCTCCGGAGACGCCGCAGTTCACAGCGACTGCGTCGCGGGTCCGGAGCCCCGCTCACTTGTCTGCTTCCCCCTAGCCGGCGGGCCAGGGCACCTGCGTCGACTTGTAGTAGCCGATGCCGAGCGCGTCCCAGCGCGGAGCCTGCGCCGCGAGCCGCACCTTGTACGTGTTCCAGTCGTGCGTGGCCTCCGGGGACCAGCCCAGTTCGGCGACACCGGGCAGCCTCGGGAAGGCCATGTACTCGACCTGCGCGGAGGTCGACAGGGTCTCCGACCACAGCGGTGCCTCGACACCCTGGACGGCCGACGCCGGAACGCCCGGAAGGTAGCTGCCCGGGTTCCAGTCGTACGAGCGCTGCACCTCGACGTACCCGGCCCAGGCGAGGCCGAGCGGGGTGTCCTTGTTGTACTTCATGTCGAGGTAGAGACGGTCGGCCGGCGACATGACGATCCCCGTCCCCTGCTGCGCCGCCGCCGCGACCTGCGCCTTCTCGGCCGCGCTGGTCCCGTCGAGACCCCAGTACTGGGCGAGGGCGCCCTTCGCCGGAGTGGCGCCGGTCAGCTGGTGCCAGCCGATCACGGTCTTCCCGTACTTGGCGACGATCGGCTGCACCTTGTCCATGAACGTGACGTAGTCCTCATGGCTGGTGGAGTGCGCCTCGTCGCCGCCGATGTGGAGGTACTTGCCGGGCGTGATGGCGGCGAGCTCACGGATGACGTCGTCGACGAAGTCGTACGTGCGGTCCTTGTTGACGCACAGCGAGCTGAAGCCGACGTTCGTGCCGGTGTAGAGCGGCGGCGCGACACCGTCGCAGTTCAGCTCCGCGTACGAGGCGAGCGCCGCGTTCGTGTGGCCCGGCATGTCGATCTCGGGAATGACCTCCAGATACCGCGAGGCGGCGTACTGGACGATCTCCTTGTACTGGGCCTTGGTGAAGTAACCGCCCTGCCCGCCGCCGACCTGCGTGGACCCGCCGTACGTGGCGAGCTTCGGCCAGGAGTCGATGGCGATGCGCCACCCCTGGTCGTCACTCAGGTGCAGATGCAGCTTGTTGACCTTGTACAGGGCGAGTTCGTCGATGTAGCGCTTGACCTTGTCGACCCCGAAGAAGTGCCGGGAGACGTCGAGCATGGCGCCGCGGTAGCCGTACCGGGGGCTGTCCTCGATGGTGCCGCCCGCGACGAGCCACGGCCCGGTCTGCCTGCTGCTCTTCTCCACCTTGGCGGGCAGCTGCTGGCGCAGGGTCTGCACGCCGTGGAACAGACCGGCGGCCTTGTGGGCGGTGATGGTGACGGAGCCTCGGCCGGACACGAGCCGGTACCCCTCGTCCCCCAAGTCCTTGGCCCTGCCGCTGAGTTCGAGACGGATACCGTCGCGACCGCCCTGGCCCGTGATGGGCAGCCGGTAGCCGGTGGAGGGCCTGAGCACGCCCGCGAGGTAGCCGGCGACGCGCTGTGCCTCCTTCGAGTCCCGCTCGACACGGATCCGCGTCTTCGAGGTGATCTCGTACGCCGGTCCGCCCGCGGCCACCGAGGCCGGAGCGGGCACCACCTGGCCCAGCGGGGTCGCGGCGGCGGATCCCGCACCCGGTGACGGGGCGGCGCCGACGGCGGACACCCCCGCGGCCGCGACGAGCAGCAGCGAACCGAACAGCCGGGCGGTCCTGCGGCGCTGCTTCTGTTGCTGTCTCACAAACGGTCCCTTCGACGAGCGACTGGGTCGTGGATCGCGGGGGGTTTCACATCTGTGCAGCCGAACAGTCACCATGGGTACCGTCCGCCCCATGAGCGGGTCAAGGGTGTAGACCAATTCTCACCGACTGGATGACGCATCCCGGGGAGGATGGGGCGCAGGGCCCGCCCCTTCACGAAGGGGCGGGCCCTGACGTGGCGTCAGCCCCGACGCACCTTGCGCGCGATGACGAAGCGGTCGATCTCCTCACCGGTCTCCGCGAGGCCCCGCACCGTCAGCTTCGCCGTGCGGCCCGCCGGCGCCGGCTCCACGTCGACGCGCAGGAACGAGTAGTTCGTGTAGCGCACGCGCGACCAGTCGACGGTGACGTTCTTCTTGCTGCCGTCGGGCTGGACGACGAAGGACGTGAAGGGATCGATCTCCTTCTCGTGCCCCTCGTACGTGTCGTCGACCGGGAACGCGTACAGGCTCCGGCCCGCGGCGCCCGCGGTGACGTAGACGATGCCGTCGGTCTCGGGGTACGCCGTGCCGCCGATCGGCAGCTCCTTGGTGACCCGGTCACCCTTGAGCACGTCGGTGCGCTCGTAGACGTGGTTGTGCCCGTTGATGACGAGGTCGACGGTGTACTTCTCGAACAGCGGCACCCACTCCTTGCGCACGCCGCCCTCGGAGGCGTGGCTCGTGGCGGTGCAGTACGCGCAGTGGTGGAAGAAGACCACGATGAAGTCGATGTCGCGGTCGGCGCGGAACTTCTTCAGCTGGCGCTCGAACCACGAGGTCTGCGTGCCGCCGGACAGGCCGAGGTTGGCCGGGATCTCCCAGGACACGTCGTTGGCGTCGAGCGAGACGACCGCCGTGTTGCCGTGCACGAAGGAGTAGACGCCGGGCAGGTTCGTCGCGTCGGGCCCGTTGTCCGGCAGGGTGAAGCGGGCCTGCTGGCTGCCGTAGCCGTGCGGCGCGTACCAGGCCTCCATGTCGTGGTTGCCGTACGCGACCATCCACGGCACCTGCTTGGCGACGGACTCCGTCTGGGCGAGGAACTGGTCCCAGGTGCGGGCGTCGAACGTGTCGCCGGTCTGGCCCGAACCCGACGGGTCGGCGTAGGCGATGTCTCCGGCGTGCAGGTGGAACGCCGGGTTCTGCGCCAGGATCAGGCTGTCGTTGGCCAGCGCGTGGTAGCTGACGCCCTGGTCGCCGAAGGCCGTGAAGGTGAACGGCTCGCGGTGCGAGGGCGCCGTCCTGAAGGTGCCGAGCGTGCCGGCCAGGTGCGCGGCCGCCGGGTCGAAGCCGTCGTGGCCGACGCCGTAGTAGTAGGTGGTGCCGGGGCGCAGCCGGGTCAGCTGGGCGTGGAGGTAGTACTGGGTGTGGTCGGCGCCGGTGCCGACCCCGGCCGGGGTGTAGAGGGGCCGGACCTCGGCCTCGATCTTCCGCGACAGGTCCCAGGGGTGGACGCCGACGCGGATGTACGGGTTCTTGACGGCGACCGGGACCTGCCAGGAGACGGTCATCTCGGTACGGGCGTCCGCGCCGTAGGCGAGGTGGCGGGCGAATGGGGCGACGAGCGCGCCGTCGACCTTCTGGGCGGCGGGTGCATGGCCTGGGGTCCGCCCGGTCTGCGTGGGGACGGCGGCGCTCGCAGCGCCCGGCACGAAGGCGCCGCCCGCCATCGCGCCCAGGGTGACGGCGCCGCCGCGCATCATCGTGCGGCGGGAGAACTTGCTGCGCAGGTACTCGTGCTGCTCGGCCAGGCTCCGGTCGGCAAGCTGCTCGGGTACGCCCATACGGGGAATGTCCATGACCGGAAAAGTTGCTCGGGTCACTCATCTCGGCCGGATACGGCATGTGAACGCAACGGGAACAAGCGGCATGGCGCCCTTCAAGCCTTGACCACAGCTGTCCCAAGAACCCCGGCGCCCACGCCGGATGGCGCACCCCTGCCCGAAATCGGGCAGAATTCTTGCGAACACTCCCCTCTTCCTCCAGGATCATCCGAGTGCACGACGAACTTGTCGATCATCTGACGCGCAGTTCGCCCCTGAACCGGGGCGAGGCACTGCGGGTGATCCAGGACGTGCTCGCCTACTTCGACGAGACGACCGAGGTGTTCGTCCGTCGCCGCCACCGCGAGCTCCAGGGTCAGGGCCTGGTGAACGCGGAGATCTTCGAACGGATCTCGGCGGACCTGAAGTACCGCGCGGTCGCGCCGCCCGAGCTGTCCCTGCGGCAGCTGCGGCGCATCGTCTACGGCTAGAGGGGATCAGTACACATATGTGCGGAATTGTCGGTTACATCGGTAAGCGTGACGTGGCACCGCTGCTGCTCGAGGGGCTGCAGCGCCTGGAGTACCGCGGCTACGACTCCGCGGGCGTCGTCATCACCAGCCCGAAGGCCGGCGGCCTGAAAATGGTGAAGGCCAAGGGCCGCGTGCGCGACCTGGAGGCCAAGGTGCCCGCCCGCTTCAAGGGCACCACGGGCATCGCCCACACCCGCTGGGCCACCCACGGCGCACCGTCCGACGAGAACGCGCACCCCCACATGTCCGCGGACAACAAGGTCGCCGTCGTCCACAACGGCATCGTCGACAACGCCGCCGACCTGCGCGCCAAGCTGACCGCCGAGGGCGTCACCTTCCTCTCCGAGACGGACACCGAGGTCCTCACCCACCTCATCGCCCGCTCCCCCGCCGAGAAGCTCGAGGACAAGGTCCGCGAGGCGCTCCGGCTGATCGAGGGCACGTACGGCATCGCCGTCCTGCACGCCGACTTCCCCGACCGCATCGTGGTGGCCCGCAACGGCTCCCCGGTCGTCCTCGGCATCGGCGAGAAGGAGATGTTCGTCGCCTCGGACATCGCCGCCCTGGTCGCCCACACCCGCCAGATCGTCACCCTCGACGACGGCGAGATGGCCACCCTCAAGGCCGACGACTTCCGCACCTACACGACCGAGGGCACGCGCACGACCGCGTCGCCGACGACCGTCGAGTGGGAGGCCGCCTCGTACGACATGGGCGGCCACGACACGTACATGCACAAGGAGATCTTCGAGCAGCCGGAGGCGGTCGACCGCGTCCTGCGCGGCCGCATCGACGAGCGCTTCTCCGCCGTGCACCTGGGCGGCCTCAACCTCGACGCCCGCGAGGCGCGCAGCGTGCGCCGCGTGAAGATCCTGGGCTGCGGCACCTCGTACCACGCGGGCCTGATCGGCGCGCAGATGATCGAGGAGCTGGCCCGCATCCCCGCGGACGCCGAGCCGGCCTCCGAGTTCCGCTACCGCAACCCGGTCGTCGACCCCGACACCCTCTACATCGCGGTCTCCCAGTCCGGCGAGACGTACGACGTCCTGGCCGCCGTGCAGGAGCTGAAGCGCAAGGGCGCCCGCGTCTTCGGCGTCGTGAACGTCGTCGGCTCGGCCATCGCCCGCGAGTCGGACGCCGGCGTGTACGTCCACGCGGGCCCCGAGGTCTGCGTCGTCTCGACCAAGTGCTTCACCAACACCACGGTCGCCTTCGCCCTCCTCGCCCTCCACCTCGGCCGCATCCGCGACCTGTCCGTCGCCGACGGCAAGCGGATCATCGAGGGCCTGCGCAAGCTCCCCGGCCAGATCACCGAGATCCTGGAGCAGGAAGAGGCGATCAAGAAGATCGCCGAGGAGTACGCGGACGCCCGCTCGATGATGTTCATCGGCCGCGTCCGTGGCTACCCCGTCGCCCGCGAGGCCTCGCTCAAGCTCAAGGAGGTCTCGTACATCCACGCCGAGGCCTATCCCGCCTCCGAGCTGAAGCACGGCCCGCTCGCCCTGATCGAGCCGGCGCTCCCCACGGTCGCGATCGTCCCGGACGACGACCTGCTGGAGAAGAACCGCGCCGCCCTCGAGGAGATCAAGGCCCGTTCCGGCCGCATCCTCGCGGTCGCGCACCAGGAGCAGGAGAAGGCCGACCGCACGATCGTCGTCCCGAAGAACGAGGACGAGCTCGACCCGATCCTCATGGGCATCCCGCTCCAACTCCTCGCCTACCACACGGCGTTGGCCCTCGGCCGCGACATCGACAAGCCCCGCAACCTGGCGAAGTCCGTCACGGTGGAGTAGTCGGCCCCCGCAGTACGAGTACATGAGAACGGGTCCCTGTGCGCGCCACCAAGCGCACAGGGACCCGTTCTTTCGAGGGGGCCGGGGCGCCCATTCCCCGGCCCCCGGCTGTCAGCCGGTGGCCGTCACCCCCCGGCCGGCAGCACGCCCCGGCAGGGCCGTGGGCAGCCCGCCCAGCGCGGCCGTCGCCGCGTACCAGGCGAGGAGCCCGCCCACCGCGGCGAACCAGCCGCCGACCTTGGCGAGCCCGGCCGTGTCACCGAACGCGGCCACGGCGAGCAGCAGCAGGGCCACGCACAGCGCCCCGTACGACCCGCGGACCAGGGTCCCGGAGCCGGACGCCCCGAGGGTCAGGCTCAGCGCGAGCATCGCGAACAGGAGCATGAACAGCCCTTGCGCGTTGGCCGACATGGTGTCGCCGGCCGTGACGCCCCAGGTGAACCAGAACGCGCCGAGCGCGGCGAAGGCCGTACCCGTGGAGGCGTCACTGGCGCGGTAGGCGAGCAGGCCGGCGACGAACAGGGCGATGCCACCGACGTACGTCGCGAGGGATACGGCATTCGCGGCCGTCACACCGCCGATCACTTCCGTATGACCGAGGCCGAAGGCCAACAGGGTGAGTCCCAGGGCGAGATGGCCGAGAGTGGAGGTCGTGCTTCCCGCGGAGACGTCTTTGTCCACGGCGGGCTCCCTTCGTGCGGGTGCAGTTGTGCTGCGCGCGGTACTGGGCCCTGCGATGGTCCAGCGACCGGTATGTACCCTTCACAAAGGCACAAAGCACCTCTACGCGCGAGTAGGATTTGCCCATCTCGCCCGGAGCCAAAGGGAGTTAAGGGATGACGATGACCGGGCGCCTGGCGCGCCGCGCGAGCCGTCCCGCGACCGAGCCGAAGATCCGGCCGACGATCCCGTGCGTGGAGCCGACGACGATCGCGTCGGCCTCGTACTCCCGGCCCACCTCTTCGAGTTCGTGGCAGATGTCGCCGCCGCGCTCGACCAGGATCCAGGGCACCTCGGACAGATAGTCCGCACAGGCGAGTTCGAGACCGAGCACCTCGGTGCGGTGGTCGGGCACATCCACGAAGACCGGCGGCTCGCAGCCCGCCCACACCGTGGTGGGCAGCCGGTTGGCGACGTGGACGATGATCAGGCCGGAGCCCGAGCGGTAGGCCATGCCGATGGCGTAGGCGAGGGCGCGCTCGCTGGAGGTCGAGCCGTCGAAGCCGACGACCACCCCGTGCTTGAAGGCGGGATCGCAGGACTGACGTGTTTCTTCCGCCGCCTGGGGGGTCGCCGTGGGATCGGCGACCTGCCGCTTGCGGTCCGCGGGTTCAGGGAATTCGTGACCGGCCATGGGTATCTCGGCGATTAGGTCCTCTGGATCCTCGACGGATCCTCGGTGGAGGGACGACAGGGAGCGGCGGAGCTGTGTCCGGGAATCATCTTCCCAAGCCCATACCCCCAAGGGTACGGCGACACTCCTCCTCTGCCCAGAGTCGTCTGCCCGGTTAAGCGCACGCTCCGCGGCGTTCAGGGGAGCATGCCCGAGGCCGTGCCCGTATGGCAATGGTTGCTGCCTCGTACAGACGGTTTGCGTACGGTCCGGGAGCCCCCGGTTCGGCCGAGTGACCGGCCGGACCACCACGCGTTGAACGTGCGTACCCACAGCAACAGGGAGTGCGCCGTGCCCGGACCGTCCATCGTGTACCCGCCCGACGCCGCTTCAAGCGAGCGGCGGCCGCCCGAGGGCGCGTACGAGGGCCGACGGGAGACCACGGAACCGTCCGGCACGGACACGGTGAGCGACGTCGTCCGCTGGGCCGCGTTCAGCTGCGTCCTCGTCCCGGTCGTCCTGGTGGGGTACGGGATCTCACTGGCCGGGGCGGCGGGCGCGGCGCTCGGCCTCGCCGCGGTGACCGGGGCCTGCCGGGTGCTTCTGCGCCAGTCCGAGCGGTGCGCGGCGCGGCCGGCTCCGGTACGGTCCAGCGGCCACCGGGGCCGGCGCGGCGGGACGGTGCCGGGGGCGCGCAAGGGCGGTCGCCGCACGGGATGATGTGCGCCGGGGGGCTGACTGGTTTCCGCGCACTACCGCGTATATTTTCAGCCAACTTCGCCCGGCCGTGCATTTCTTGCCCTCACCTGCCTCCAACCCCCGTGCCACCAGGCATGAAAGGACCGTAGAAGGCGCTTGCGCCCTACGGGGACCGGCCACTGAGTTGAGGCGCACTTCCCTGCAACGCCCCCGAGTGCCACGCTTCGTGATCGAATGCTTCACGCCAAGTTGCCATGTCGACAATGTGCCGGATCCCCAACTGGTCACGACGGGACCACCGGACGCAGTAGATTCGATCATGACTGTCCATCGGCGGGGGACTCTGCAGGACCGAGGGGAAACGTGCTGGAGCGACAAGCCCGTCACACGACTAAGGGCGCCGCGACCACCGAGGGGGGCTTAGCGGGATGAGCCACGACTCCACTGCTGCGCCGGAGGCCGCAGCTCGGAAGCTTTCCGGGCGACGCCGCCGGGAAATAGTCGCGGTGCTGCTGTTCAGCGGCGGACCCATCTTCGAAAGTTCCATTCCGCTCTCCGTGTTCGGCATCGACCGTCAGGACGCCGGGGTTCCGCGTTACCGGCTGCTGGTGTCCGCCGGTGAGGAGGGCCCGCTGCGCACGACGGGCGGCCTCGAACTCACCGCGCCCCACGGGCTCGACGCGATCTCACGGGCGGGCACCGTCGTCGTGCCCGCGTGGCGGTCGATCACCTCGCCGCCCCCGGAGGAGGCCCTCGACGCGCTGCGCCGCGCGCACGAGGAAGGCGCGCGCATCGTCGGGCTCTGCACCGGCGCCTTCGTGCTCGCCGCGGCCGGCCTGCTCGACGGCCGCCCGGCGACCACCCACTGGATGTACGCGCCGACGCTGGCCAAGCGCTACCCGTCGGTCCACGTGGACCCGCGCGAGCTCTTCGTGGACGACGGCGACGTCCTGACGAGCGCCGGGACCGCCGCCGGCATCGACCTGTGTCTGCACATCGTGCGCACGGACCACGGCAACGAGGCGGCCGGGGCGCTCGCCCGTCGGCTCGTGGTCCCGCCGCGCCGCAGCGGCGGCCAGGAGCGCTACCTCGACAGGTCTTTACCCGAGGAGATCGGCGCCGACCCGCTGGCCGAGGTCGTCGCCTGGGCGCTGGAGCACCTCCACGAGCAGTTCGACGTGGAGACCCTCGCCGCGCGCGCCTACATGAGCCGCCGCACCTTCGACCGCCGGTTCCGCTCCCTGACCGGGAGTGCTCCGCTGCAGTGGCTGATCACCCAGCGGGTGCTGCAGGCCCAGCGGCTTCTGGAGACCTCCGACTACTCGGTCGACGAGGTCGCCGGACGCTGCGGCTTCCGTTCGCCGGTCGCCCTGCGCGGGCACTTCCGGCGCCAGCTCGGCTCGTCCCCGGCCGCGTACCGCGCGGCCTACCGGGCACGCAGGCCGCAGCAGGAGAAGCCGGTGGAGATCGCGGCGGCGCCAGGTCCGGAGACCCCGGTCCCGGCCCAGTCACGGCGCACCGCGGCGGCCGGAACCTACCCGGGACCCACCGCCTCACTGCCGACAGATCCGGGCAAACCGAGCTCGGACGCGTATGCGGCGGGGCGCGCGAGTCTGCCGGGGCAGAGGAGTGCGCCGTAGGGTTGGGCGCATGAACGATCGCATGGTGTGGATCGACTGCGAGATGACCGGGCTCTCGCTGGCGAATGACGCGCTCATCGAGGTGGCCGCACTGGTCACCGACTCTGAGCTGAACGTACTCGGCGACGGCGTGGACATTGTGATCCGCCCGCCGGCCGAGGCCCTGGAGACCATGCCCGAGGTGGTGCGGCAGATGCACACCGCCTCGGGCCTCCTCGACGAGCTCGCGGGCGGCACGACGCTCGCCGACGCCGAGGAACAGGTCCTCGCGTACGTACGCGAGCACGTCAAGGAACCGGGCAAGGCGCCCCTGTGCGGGAACTCGGTCGGCACCGACCGCGGATTCCTGCTGCGGGACATGCCGACGCTGGAGGACTACCTCCACTACCGGATCGTCGATGTGTCCTCGGTCAAGGAACTGGCGCGCCGCTGGTACCCGAGGGCGTACTTCAACAGTCCGGACAAGAACGGCAACCACCGCGCGCTCGCCGACATCCGCGACTCCATCGTCGAGCTGCGCTACTACCGCGAGGCGGTCTTCGTCCCGCAGCCGGGACCGGACTCCGACACCGCGAAGAAGATCGCGGCCAAGCACGCGCCGCCTGCGGAATAGCGCCTCGCACCGCATTTCCGACCCCTGTGTACGGGGTCCGGAAAAGGAGTGCACGAGCACCCCTTCGGACCCTGTACACTTTTTCTCGGCCGGTCGGAAGAACGACATACGACCGGACATGGTGGGTGTAGCTCAGTTGGTAGAGCACCTGGTTGTGGTCCAGGTGGCCGCGGGTTCAAGTCCCGTCACTCACCCTGAATGATCAAGGCCCGACCTGCGAAAGCAGGTCGGGCCTTAGTCGTTCCTAGGCCCTTGGGAACATCACGGGAACACAGCCCCCTCCCACAGCCCCCTCGCCGCCCGTATCGTCCCCCCATGGCGAGCATCGTTGAGCGCCCCAAAAAGTCGGGCGAGATCACGTACCAGGTGAAGTGGCGCGAGGGCGGCGCCTGGCAATCCGAGAACTTCGGCGACCCCGATCAGGCCGACCAGTTCAAGCGACTGGTCGAAGCCCACGGCGGCACCTGGCCGCACGGCTGGACCAAGGGCCTCGGCTTCGTCGAGCCCGAGACGCACCCGGACGACCACCTCTTCGCCGACTATGCGCACCGATACGTCGACGGCCTGAACACCGTGGACGACCGGACCAAGCACGACTACAAGCGGGACATCGAGAACCACTTTGTGGGCGTCCGCTACACCGACCCCGCCGGCATCGAGCATCGCCTCGGCGGACTGGTGCACCTCGGCCCGGACGGCACCGCCCACCCGGCGACCGTGTGCAACCTGACGCAGGCCGACGTGAACCACTGGGTCACGAGGCAGCGAACGGCCGTCACAGCCCCTGACGACCCTGAACGCGTACTGCGAGCCAAGGCGAGCCCCAAGAGCGTGGCGAACCGCCACGGACTCCTGTACTGCATCATGCAGGCCGCCGTGGAGGCTGAGCCCCAACTCCGCGAGTCGAACCCCTGCAAGAAGACGGGACTCCCCCGCCAGGACGATGGCACCGAAGAGGAGATGGTGTTCCTCGAACACGACGAGTACGCCCGCATCAGCCTCGAACTCCGCGCCCTGGACCCCAACGCCGCCGACCTCGCCGACTTCCTCGTCGGCACCGGCATGCGCTGGGGCGAGGCCACCGCCATCCAGAGCCGGGACATCAACTGGACGACCGGCAAGGTAAGCGTTCAGCGCGCGTGGAAGCGGCAGGACGACAACACGTTCGAGATCGGACCGCCGAAGACTAGGAAGGCGCGGCGGCTGGTGAAGTTGAACGAGGACCAGCTGGCGATGCTCCGCCGGCATGTGACCGGCCGCGGCCCGGAGGACTACGTCTTCCGGGGCGGCATGGGTAAGGCGTGGCGGCACTCGAACTTCTACCACCGCAAGTGGGAGCGGGCGTTGAAGGAGGCGATCAAGAAGGGGCTCACCAAGCGCCCGCGGATCCACGATCTGCGGCACACGCATGTGGCGTGGCTGATCGAGCAGAACATCTCTCCGGCGGCGATCCAGGCGCGCGTGGGCCATGAGTCGATCACGACGACGATCGACCGGTACGGGCACCTGCTGAGCAACCTGGACGACGAGATCAGTGCCGCAGTGGCCAACGCGATGCGCGTTGCTGCGCCTCGCGATGGTCTGCGGCCTGTCCGTTCCGCGTGATCAGTGGCCGGGCTGGGGCGAGCCGCCCCAGTTCTGGCTCCACTGGCCGTTGCTGACGATGTGGAGGAGGTAGGCGCGCATCTCCTCGAAGCACTGCTTGGTCATGGCGCCCTTGCGGACGAGCCAGACGAATCGTCCCTTCTCCTCGTCGGGGAGGATGGCGGCGCCATCTGGCAGGGTGGGGCGCCACTCCATGTCGAAGAGAGATTCGTCTTTGTGGGCGGTGGCTGGGGCCTGGTCGGCGGGCGTGTCGCCGTCGCTCCAGTTCTGGCTCCACTGGCCGGCGCTGACGATGGCTTGGAGATGTCGGAGCATCTCGTCGAAGCACTGCTGAGTCATGGCGCCTGTGGCCACGAGAAATACGAACTTCCCCTCGCGCTCCGCCGGGAAGATGGCTCTGCCGCCGGGGATTCTGGGGGCGAACTCCATGTCGAACTCTGCTGCGCGCTCTTCCGCCTGCGACGCGGTGTCGCCGTCGTCTGCCATTAGTCGTGCCCCTTTGCATGGCACACCGCACCCCGTGAGCGAACTCATGTTCGAAGTGCGAGTGATATGTGTGATCCGACACGCCCCCAGGCGGATCACCGACTTTGCCATACCGATCAAGATGTGACCAGAGGGTCTCATGATGTGACTGAAAGTAGTATTACCCGGCGAGGCGGGTCAGCGGTCCGCCTTGCGGGCCCGCCGGCGCATCACGATCTGGGCGAGTTCATCGAGTTCGTCGAGTTCATCCTCGGTCAGCTCCTCGGCCCGCGCCACGAAGAGCCGCAGGGCGCCGCGCTCGTCCCAGCGTTCAGAGACGAGCCCGAAGAACTGGGCGCTGGCAGCGCGCTGGAGGGCTACCGGGGGGAGCTGGAGGGCCGCAGCGAGGGCGCGTAGCTGACCCTCGGTCGGCGCCTTGACGCCGTGCCCCTTGGTCAAGTTATCCAGGGTGCCGCGCTTGTACAGAGGGCCGGCATCCGGGTCCTCTGGGTCGACGGTGAGGTCGGCCAAGGTCCTGAGCCCAAGGCCAAGTTCTCCCATTCGGTTGCGCACGAGGTCGGACAGGTCGGTCCGTTCCGTCGTCTCCTCGGCTGACATTTTCCTCGTCTCCGCGCGGGCGCTGTGTGGCGTGGTGTCCACGTGACTGCTGAGTCTCGTTTGGCATATGCGCTGGTAGATAGATCGCTAAAGCCATCTCGACAGCCACAGTGTCCAGGTTCTTGGGCGCCCTGCGCCACCCCACCAACAGGGCTTGACCAAATTCCCACCAAACGGCGCGTCCAATTTTCTGGACACCGCGTCCAGGTTCTGCCATGCTTCACGTGTCCAAGAAATTGGTCACCTTGTCCAAGGGGGTGAATCGTGAAGTCAGAAACCCGTTTCGAGCTGGTCCGGCCCGATCTTCTGCGCCTGCTCATGGAGCGCATCTACACCGGCGCCAGCATCAGCGGACGCGAGCTCGCCGCAGCGGTCGGCGTCCCGACCAGCACCATCAACGCGCTGCTCACAGGGACTACCCGATCCCAGCCGCAGTGGGTCGTTGACGCCATCTGCCACGAGGTCGGGATCGAACCGCTGTGCCTGTGGGCCCCCAAGGCCCGCGCTGCCCGAGCCGCCAGGCCCCAGCCCTCCCAGATGGCTGTCGCATGACCCGCAGCTACACGTACGCCGAAGCCGCGACAGAACTGCGCGTCGACGAAACCTGGCTGCGCCGCCACATCAAGTCGCTGCCGCACAGCAAGAAAGGCCGAGTCGTGACGTTCTCCGCCGAGGACATCGAGCGAATCGACTCCCTCCACCACTACGAGCCGAACGCGGGCCCTTTGGCCATCGTCCCGGCGCCCCGGACGGACGGGCCCCACCCGCTGGCGCAGCTTCGGCCGCTGCCGGCGCGCGGTGCGGCTCGGCGAACTGCCTGAACTCCCCATGAACGCGCCGAAGGGCCCGCCCGACTTCCCGGCCTGGCGAGCCCCACGACTCGGCGAACCCCTACACCAAGAAAAGAGAGGTCCCCGTGACCGAGCAGACTACCTTCACCGCTCCGAACGCAGGTCAGATGCGGTTCGCGCTCGATCTGATCCGCTGGTACTCCATCCACTTCCCGGAGCTGCCCGCCCCCTACGTCACGCTCAACGCCCACCCGGGCCGCACCGTGCTGAACATCCAGACGCCGGACCAGGCCGCGTTCGAGATGTGGCGTGAGGCGCTGGAGTTCGACGCGGAGAACGTCGAGCTCACCGGGAACGGCACCGACGCGTGGCTGAACCTGAGCCAGCAGGCGCGGCAGTTCCAGGTGCCAGTGCACCTGACCTGCCACCAGATCCCGGTTGTGGCCCCGCGCCCGGCGGCGGACGAGCAGGTGGCGGCATGAGTACGCCGCTGGTGGTGAACACGCTCGACGGGACGGTGTGGACGCGTCGCGCCGTGACCCCTGGGGGTCTCGCCCTGTACGCGGTGGCTGGCGTGTGCCAGTGCCCGGAGTTCGTGATGGCGACGCTGCCGGAGCTGGCGGAGCACGGGATCGCGGGTTCGGCTGACGTGCTGCCCGTCCCGGCCGGCACCGAGCCGTCGGTGGATGAGTCGGCGGACCGTCTGACCGCGCTCCTCGCCCCGACGCAGGCCCTCCGCGAGGAGCCGCACGACGGGCCGCTGCACCGCGACTACCGCCTCGGCCGGGACATGCCCGAGACGGGTGGTGTCCGGTGACCCTCACCTACGACCCCACCAAGCACCTCCTTGGCTACGGCCGACGCGACGTGATCACGGGCGTGCTGCACGGTCACATTCGCTGGCCCAACGGGCGCCCGCCCACCCCGTCCGGGTGCCGCTGGTGCGGCACCGAGCAGAGCGGTCACGGCCGCCGGTGGACGCCGGGCCACGGGATTCACGCATGGATGCAGCCGACGCAGGCGCAGATCCTCGCGCGGATGAAGGCCCGCCGCGCGGCGCGCAAGGCCGTGTGCCGCTGCCCGCAGGACGACGAGTGGCGTCCGTTCGCCCCAGTCTTCGACACGTACGAGTGCGAGGCCGTCGACTGCCACGGCTACTTCTCGGAGCTGAACCCGTTCGGGGGCGGCCCGGCTCACGGACACGACGCGAAGGTCTCCCGTACCTGCGGGTGCGGCTGGCGTACGAGCGTCTGGCACGTGGCTGACGGGTCGGCGGAGGCCGAGCTCCACGACCACGTCACCACGGTTCACGGCGGCACTGCGCCCACCGAGACGGGCGGTGTCCGGTGACGATCCCCGCCGCGATCTGCCTCGGCATCTCCGCCTACGCCGCCGGCCTCGTGCCGTTCCTCCTCCTGGTGGACGCCGAGCACCTGACGCCCCGCGTCGTGCGTGAGGCCCTGGCCTCCGCCCGCGCCGCCGTCCAGCGTGCCGCGCTCTCCACCGCCGCCCTCGTGCTCCTGCTCTCCGCTCCGAAGGGAGCACTCCGATGACGCACCACATTGACGGCCCGTTCCCCATCGCGCTCGCCGCCACGAAGGACGGGGCCGCGCTCGACGTCACCCAGTACCTCGTGCGCGCCGTGTTCCTGGAGCTGTTCGAGGACGCCGACGCCGACTCGAAGTCGTTCGGCGAGGAGTTCGCCGACATGCACTCCCTCGCGCAGGCCGCGCAGCGGGGCGGTGCCGACAGCCACGCGCGGCACGAGTTCGACGTGCGCATGGAGCGGATGATCGAGCGCTACGCGGACGGCGGGAAGGTCGACCTGTACGCCACGGGTGTCGGTCAGCTCCTCTCCGCTGTCCGGGAGATCGCGGCGCCGCGTCCGGTGCCGGGTCAGCGAGGTGCCGCATGAGCGCCCACGACATCGAGAGCTATCCGGGCGAACTCGCCATGCTGCGCGGCTTGGTTCGTGTCATCCGCACCATCGCGATGCACAGCGACATCGACGAACTGCGTCGAGTGCTCGCTGAGCACGAAATCGACGAACAGGCCGCGTACTCCGCCCGGGATGAGAAGGCCACCGTTGCGGCGGCGACGGCCACTCCCCCGCCGTTCATCGAGAACGCCCGGGTCCGCGCCCTCCACGAGGCGATGATCGCCAACCCCGGCGAGTGGCGCGTCGGAGCCGCCCGCCGCGTGCTCCTCGCCGCCGGGTTCACCGGCCTCGGCCGCAACTCGGCGAGCCAGTACCTCAAAGCCCTCGTCGCGCTCGGCCTCGCCACCGCGCACGGCCCCGACGACGCCCGCTTCTACACGCTCAGCACCACCGGAAAGGACGGCCGCGCATGACCGGGCCCGAGCACTACCGCGAGGCCGAGAATCTCCTCGGCTACGCCGAAGCCCGCGACGCCGAGCTGCGTGGCGACGCCGAGGACATGTCGTTCCTCGCCGAGGCGCAGGTCCACGCGACGCTCGCCCTGGCCGCCGCCACGGCGCTCGCGAACGCCGACCGGTCCGCCTCGGCCGAGTACGTCCGGTACGACGGCGCCGAGTGGCGACGTGCTGCTGGGGTCGCGATCCCGCTGCAGGGGGACGACGACTGATGACGACGACCGTGCAGGCCGGGGCGAGCACCGCCCCGGCCGCCGGCCGGAAGGTCACACCGACCGGCCGCCTCCTCCTCGAACCCACTGCCCCCCGCGACGTGTGGCTCGATGCCCGCCGCCGCGGTATCGGCTCCAGCGACCTGCCCGGCGTCATGAACCTCTCCGGCTTCAAAACGCCGCTGCACATCTTCCACGACAAGCTCGGCCACCTCCCGCACGACGACGAGTTCAGCGACGCAGCCCACTTCGGGGTGATCTTCGAGGACCCGCTCGCCCGCGACTGGGCCCGCCGAAACCGCACCGTCGTCGAGCCCGTCGGCATCATCGCCAACGAGGCCGAACCGTGGCAGATGTGCACCCTCGACCGGCTGTGCACCGAGTGCCCCCTCGACCGCACCCGCCAGTCGCTGTGCGCGCTGGAGGTCAAGACCCGCAACGCGTTCGTCGCGAACCTCTGGCGCCAGGGCCCGCCGGACGACGTCCTCGCCCAAGTGCTCTGGCAGATCCTCGTCACCGGCCTCGACCACATCCACGTCGTATGTCTGATCGGTGGCCAGGACTACCGGCAGTACACCGTGCGCCTCGAGGACCACATCAAGTTGGTCGCGTACCTCAACGCCGAGGCCGGACGTTTGTGGCACGAGCACATCGTGCCCGGCCGCCCGCCGGCCTCGTCCGGCGAGGAGCCGCCCGGCGCCCTGATCGACCTGTACGACCGGCTCCACCCGGATAGGTCCGGGGCCGTGGTCGTCGACCGTGACGGTGACGCGCAGGACGCGATGGCCGAGTACGTCGAGGCCGTCGCCACAGAGCGCAAGGCGAAGTACAAGAAGGCCGCGGCCAAAGCCAAGCTCCTCGGCGTGCTCGGCCCGGCGCAGGCCGCGATGTATCAGGACCGCCCGTTCTTCTCTATCGAGCAGTCCTCGAAGAAGACGCCGGATCTGGCGCGTCTGGCCGAGGAATTCCCCGAGGCGTACCGCGCGTGCGTGGCCGACGTGCCACACGACCGGATCGCCATCCCCAAGTACGTGCGTGAGGAGTTCGCCGCATGACGTCCCTGACCGAGCGAGCCGAACAGGCCGCCACCGGCGAGCAGCCCGACACTCCTGCCGCCCCGCAGTACGCGGCGCCGGCTGCCTCCGAACCGCTGCCCGTCTACGACTACGAAGCGTCCGAGGACTACCCGGCCCCAGCCATGGTGCCCGTGCACCTCGCCTGGCTCCGCGTCCGCAACGACGTCCGCGCCGTCGCCAAGAGCGACAAGCACATCGAGAACAACAAGGTGAAGTACCACTTCCGCGGCATCGAGGCCGCGCTGAACGCCTTCGGCCCTGCCACCCTGCGCCATGGCATCAACGTGATGGCCGTCGACATCACGACCTCCTACCGCGACACCAAGTCGAGCCGCGGCAACCCGATGCGGGAGTGCACGGTCGTCGTCACCTGGCAGATCCTCGGCCCCAAGGGCGACAGCCTGCCGCTTCTGCGGTCGGCCGGCGAGTCGCTGGACTCCGGCGACAAGGGCACCGCGAAGGCGCAGTCCCTGGCGCTGCGGGCCCTGTTGTTCAACACGGGCATGATCCCGACCGGTGACCCGGAGCCGGAGGCACAGCACGTCGAACGGGGCGAGGCGCCGCAGCGCTCCGCCACCGACTACCGCGACGAGATCATCAACCCGAAGACGTCACCTGGTCGCCTGGAGCAGATCAGCTACGAGCTGCGCAACGCCCGGATGCTGCACATCAAGGTCGCCAACGAGAACGGCGACGAGGAGACCCTCGACGCGCTCGGCATGCGGCACTACCAGGAGCGCACCGGCGGTGGCCAGTGAGCACCTTCGCTGAAGTCCGCAAGGCGGCATGGGACACCGAGACCACCGGACCCAACCCGACCGAGGACCGCATCGTCACCGCGGCATTCATCGTCCGCACGCCGGCCGGGGACAACATCTCCTTCTCCTGGCTGATCAACCCCGGGGTGCCGATCCCTGCCGAAGCCACGGCCGTGCACGGCATCGACGACGCCAAGGTGCAGGCCGAGGGCGCAGACCCAAAGGCCGCCCTCGACGAGATCGCCGTTTACGTAGCGCACGCGATCGAGCAGGGCATGCCGCTCATCGCGTTCAACCAGTCGTTCGACTGGTCGATCCTCCACTACGACCTGCTCCGCAACGGCCTGCCCACCGTGTATGACCGCGTCGGGTCCGCTGTGCTGCCGCTCGTCGACCCGATCGTCATCGACAAGCAGATGGATCGGTACGTCAAGGGCAGCGGCATGCGGAAGTTGCAGCCAACGGCGGCGCGCTACGGCGTCGAGCTGACCGACTGGCACACCGCCGAGGCCGACGCACTCGCCGCCCTGTTGATCGCCGAGGCGCAGTTCGCGAAGTGGCCGCAGCTCGGCGCGGACGGGCCGTACAAGTTGTTCGCCGATCAGCAGCGTTGGCGGGCCTCGCACCAGGCCGGGTTGCAGGACTGGTTCCGCACGAAGGCCACGCCGGAGCAGGGCGGCGACCTGAACAAGGTGATCGACGGCTCGTGGCCGCTCATCCCCGCGCCGCGTCCGGGCGGTGACGCCTGATGTCGCCGCTCCGCGTCCTCCGCCAGATCATCGCGCCCACCGGGAAGCACCGCGCCACGGCCGGTGTCCTCGACGAGGCCGAGTTCGAGCAGCTCCTGGCCGACGGCGACATCGAAGCCAACGAATGCGCGCCCTGCCCCAACTGCACGCGCACCACCTTCCACGCCATGCACACCGACGGGTCCCGCACGTGCTGGACCTGCAACACCACCACCGCAGGTGACCAGTGAACAAGCCGTACGTCGTCAAGCTCCCCGCCGGCATGCCGCTGCTGAACGCGAACCAGCGGCTCCACCACCGGCCGAAAGCAAAGATCACCGCCGCGATCCGGGCCCTCACCATGGAGGCCGTCAGCGACTGCCCCTCCCTGATGGACGCCCTCGCCGCGGCCAAGCCCGGCCCGCTGTTCCAGCGCGCGCACGTCCTCGGCGTCCTGCACCCGGCCACCGCACGCCGCGCCGACCCCGCGAACTGGTACCCGTCCTTCAAGGCCGCGGTAGACGGGCTCGTCGACGCCGGCCTCCTCGATGACGACGACCACACGCAGCTCGTCGGCCCGGACATGCGCCTCGGCGCGAAGGTCAGCGGCGGCCAGCTCGTGCTCGTCATCACCGGCCTGGTCGCCGGCGCCGACCCGCTCTCGAACGGGGCGTGGTGACCATGCAGATCCGCGCAGACGTCGCCGAACTCCTCCGCGCCGGCCTCTCCGACAAGGCCATCGCCAGTGAACTCGGAGTCGATGCGAAGAAGACCGTCCGCCGAGCCCGCGTCGCACTCGGTATCGCTCCTGTCCCCAGCGGAAAGCGCCCCGCAAGCAGTCCGGAAGACCTGTTCTGGCATCGCGTCCAGCCCACCGACGACGGACACCTGATCTGGACGGGCTACCGCAGCCGCGTTGGAACTCTGAGCCTGCGACACGGCGGCAGGACCCACACCGCTCTGCGCATCGCGTTCCGCATCAAGCACGGCCGCGAGCCCGAGGGCCACGTCACGCCGACGTGCGACCGCGACGGCTGCGTCGCCCCTGCCCACACCCAGGACCGGCGCATCCGCGAGCAGACCAACGCTCTCTTCACCGCGATCTTCCGGGAGGTCTCGGCGTGATCATCCACACCCCGTACTCCATCGCGGCCCCCACCCCGGCCAACGCCGAGGACTGGCGCACTCGCGCCACGTGCCGCCAGGTCGACCCCGAGACGATGTTCCCGGACAACGACAAGGCTGGGATCGAAGAGGCCCGCGACGTCTGCCGCCCATGCCCCGTTCGCCAAGAGTGCCTGCGCTCCGTCCTCCACTGGGAAGGCAACCGCGGCAAGGACATGCGCTGGGGCATCTTCGCCGGCCTCACCCCTCAGCAGCGACAGCGCGCCTACGCCAACTACGGCAAGGGCCGACAGTGACCGGCCGACGGCGCCGACGCGCCCCGCCCGATCTGCCGCCCGGCGGAGTCCTCGACTGGCGCGACTCCTCGCACTGGTCCAGCCGCGCACTCCCCTGCCGCTACTGCGGACACGACACCCACCTCCGCGACTCCAAGCGCAGCCCCGCACACAAGGTCTGCGCAGAACAGGCCCTCGCACAGCAGGTCGCAGAAGCGGCCGACGCCTACCAGAACGGAACCCTGTAATGCCGAAGCTCAGCCCCGCCGACGTCCCCGAGGTCAAGCTCGACTCCGCGGCCGCCAGCATCGAAGCCAGCCTCCCCCGCGAGGTTCGCCGTGGTCTCTTCGAGAAGCCCGGCACGACCGTCGTCGCCATCGTCGAACTCACCTCCAAGAGCTACACGGGTCACGCCGAGGGTGAAGACAAGGACCCGCAGGTCAAGGTCCGCGTCACCGGCTGCGAAGTCGCCCGCACTGACGACGATGCCGCGGCCCTCCTGGACGCCAAGCGCGCCATGTGGAGGGACCGCCAGATCGAAGGAACCCTCGACGAGATCGGCCAGGGCCCGCGCCGCCCCGACGCCGCCCTCCTCGACATCACCGCGACGAAGCCGACCGAGGACCAGCTCAAGGAGCACCGCCGCCAGATCGAGGACCAGCGCCGCGCCGAGTACGTCCGCTGACCCACCCGCCCGGGGTAGCCCACGCCGGCCGCCCCGGGCCAGGGATCTTGCCGCAACGGTTCCGCAACATCACTGAGAGAAGAGCGAGTTGAGCACAGAGGAGCAGGCCACCCCCGCGAGCGGCAGCGTCCCGCACGCGTACGGCAACGCCCTCGCATGGAAGTGGTCACGCCAGATGCCCACAGCCCTGCGCCGCGGCTTCCTCACGCTGCTCTACGCCCTGCGCTCCATGGCCAACGCCAACGGCGAGCTGAAGTTCCACAGCGACCACAAGGCCATCCGCATCCAGGACATCGCCAAGGCCGCCGGCGCCGACGAGAAGGACACCAGGCGCTACCTCGAGGCCGCCATCCGCGCCGGTGTCGTTGGCACCAAGGGTGAGCGCAAGAGGGGCAAGGCGACGCTCTACACGCTCGCGGTGACGCCGTGGCCGAACTGGGATGCCGCGGAGGCCTACCTCGACGCGACGAAGCGGGAGCGGCCGGGACGCAAGCCGGGTCCCTGGACGGAGAAGAACGGGGGGCGGTCCCCCGAACCCGAGGAGTCGAAGTTCGGGGGACCGGCCCCGGAACTTACCGGCGGTACGGAGAAAGAAGTTCAGGGGACCGCCCCCCGTATGAGTTCGGGGGACCACCCCCCGATTGGTTCGGGGGACCGCCCCCCGAATAACCCAGGTAGTACCCATGAGATCTCCCATGAGGCGGCCGGGGTGGTCTTCCAACCTCAGGTAGTTGGGGCGACCGGAACAACAGAGATCGCCCCCCAAGACCAAAACCCCCACGACGACGAGCCCGCCGACTTCGTCCGCTGCGCCCGCTGCAACCGCCCGATGCTCCCGAGGCACGGCCGCACCACACACCCCAACTGCCCACCCGTCACCGCCGAACACCGGAGCGCCTCATGACGACGCCACACGAGCGCCTCACAGCCGAGGAGATCCCCACCGGCACCTTCGGGCACGCACTCCCCCCACGCCCCGCAGAACGCCCCACATGCCCCGGCACCACCTGGACCGCCATCCAGCAAGCCCAGCACTGCGCCGACCTCCTCGAAGCCATCACCGACTGGGTCTGGGACGAAGAAACCCGCGCCGACGAACGCCGACACCTCCAACTCGTCGAAACCGAGAGCCACAAAGACGCCGCCTGACACGCGCGCTCATCCGGTTAAGGCCGGCCTCGCGCACAACCCATGGCCCAACCAGACACCGTCACAACGGAGATCACGATGACCGACCGCCCGTACACCGACGCCGACCTCCGCCACGAAGCCGCCCGTCAGCACGCCGGCTGCTCGTGGGATCCCGACTACATGGGCGTTGGTGAGCAGATGAGCGATCAGCCTTGCCCGCCCACCGACGAGCCCGGCCCTGGACTCCACACGTGGGGCGACCTCACCCGCGACGAGTTCGACGAGGCACAGCGGAAGATCCACGACCTGATCAACGACGCGGCCAACGTGTCCGCGTGGGCTGTCCAGCTCGGCGCAGATGGACTCGCCCCGTCCACCGAGCACGAGATCACCGTCGACGCTGGCCGCCCGATCGCCCGCATGCACTTCGCGTTCGAGCCGGACATGCCCGAGGAGATGCGTACCGCGCTCGTTGAGGGTGTCGGCCACGCGATCGATACCGCGCTCGACGGCAGCGAGTACAGCGACGACAGCGAGGCGTTCAACCTGATCAGCTCGATCGCCTCCCAGCTGCGCGACGCCACTGATGGCGACGAGCACCACGCCGTCGGCCTGATCTATGACCTCGCGATGGGCAGCACCACGATCGCCGACGCCCGCGCGCAGCTCGCCGAGCTGACGTTCCGCCACGTCTGAGAGCGCCGGCCGCCGCGGCCCGAACCTGCGGCGGCCGGCCCGACCAGTCCACCACACGACACCCCGGAGCCAAGATGCCCACCGACCGCCCGCCGCTCAGTCCATGCCGCCGCAACGACCGGCACGACGAGCACGTGTACGAGGTGTACGGGCGCCCCTTCCAGTGCCTCGGCTACACCCCTCGCACCGAGGCCGAGCTCCTCGCCGAGCTCGCCCCGCTCGCCGCGCTCGTCGCCGAGAAGCTGCGCACCGTCCCCGTCCGCCTGATCGGCCGCGGCGGAGCCGACGACCTGATCTCCGAACTCACCCTCGCCGCCGCCCTGTACTGCGCGAAGCACGTCCTCCCCGCTGGCCCGCCGCCTGCGCCCGACCCGGCCGAGACCGACGAGGAGCGCGCCGATCGCGAGGAGACCGAACGCGCGCACGCCCACGGCGACCACACGTACTGCGGCGCCACCTGCGAGACCGAGTTCCCCACCGAGCTGCTCCGCAACACCATCCTCGCCAAGGGCTACCCCGGCACCGCAGGCATGCTCGACGAGATGCTCCGCCGCGCCCGCGCAGAGGCCGCCGCCGCGCCGTCTGCGCCCGCCAGCCAGACCGTGCGCCGCGAGCGGTACGCCGCCGCGATCCGTGAGACCGACGGATGGGTACTTGATGACGGGCAACACATGATCGCCGCCGTCATGGCCGTTGCAGACGCCGAGCACGCCGAACTCCGCCGCGAGCGTGATCTCGCCATCGCCCACGACCGGCAGCCCTACCCGACCGCATGGGCCTACGAGCAGGCGTGCGCAGCGCTGCGCCGGAAGACCGACACGATCGAGCGCGTTCGTGCGGTGCTTGAGACGGAGGCCGTCGTCGATCGAAGCGCCCTTGAGTACCGGGGGCTGATCACCACTGCCCTCATGGCCGACGAGTCGCAGCAGGCCCACGCATTCGTGCCAGACGCACCCCGCGCACCGGGACTCTGCGCCACCTGTGGCGACTCCCGCGCCTGGCACCGCGGCGTGACCGACGAGGAGCAACAGCCGTGATCCACGACCTCATCACCACCGCACAACTCGTCCTCTACGCCTCGCTCGCATGGTCCGCAGTCGCCGGCATCCTCGTCGCCTCCGTCATCGTCGCCCTCGCCGGAGCCGTCACCGGACTGTGGGCCCGCATCGGCACCGGCCGCCGTGCCGAGCAGCCTGCGGCCGAGTACGAGGAAGCCGCATGATCACCGGCCTCGCGTTGGGCCTGGTGCTCGGCCCGTTCGCCTCCGCGCTCCTGCTCACCATCCGGTGGGCAGGGCGCACCCTCCTCCACCACGTCCGTCCGCGCCGCACGGCCAAGCCATGACCGCCGAACAGCTCGCCCTCGGCTGCGAACCCGACTGGGACGACGACGAGTTCGAAGACGACGAGCCCGACCCCATCCCCGCCGACCTCCGCGGCCAAGGACTCCCCTACGACGCCCGCATCGACGACATCCCCCTCACCGGGAGGTACCTGTGACACCCGACCAGCGCATCGCCCGAACCTGTGACGCACTCGCTCTCGCCTCCACGGCCGGCGCCGTCTACCTCGGCTGGACGTACAGCCTGTGGGCCGCCGCAGCGTGCGCGTACGTCGCCCTGTTCCTCGTCTGGTGCGCCCGCGCCCACCACCGACACCACCGCATTCGCAGAGCCCGCGCCAGGCTCGCCGAACGCGCAGCCCGAGGCCTCCCCATCGACCCGATCGTCTACACCGTCATCCCGTGCTGCGACCTGTCCGAGCACGCCGCCGGCAACGCACACGACATCGACTGCCTGCGCCACCTCGCGCCGGTCAGCAACCCGAAGAGGAGCAGCGCCGCATGACTCACCGCATCCCGCTGGACGAGCTGACCAGCGACCAACTCGACGCCTTGTACGCGCACGCCGAACGGGCCGAGGCCGCCCTCGTCCGCGTCCACCACGTTGCCGCCGCCATCCACAGCGGAGCACCGTGGGCCGCCAGCCGCTACGAAACAGCCGCGCGGATCCGCGCGGCCACCGGACCTGACTCAGCAGCCACCGAAGCTATCGAGCCCGCTCACACCGCGTCCACGCTCCGGGCCCGACTCCGCGCAGCCATCGAGCCCATGCTCCTGGAGTACCCCGAGCACAACCGCACCGACGAGCACGAGGAGCTCCTGGCCGAGATCATCACCGGCGTCCTCGGCGTGGTCATCCCGCACGGCCGGTTCATGCGCGCTATGCACCAGAGCGCCGAGGAAGACGTCGAGCGCCTCACCAGAGAACGTGACGGCGCGTACCGCGAGCGCACGAGCCACACCGCCCTCCTCGCCGCACTGACCCCGGGAGCCATCGTCGCCCCCGCCACAGACATCGACGAACCCGGCTGGCAGATCGCGTACCTCAACATCGGTGGCCACCAGGCCTCATGGCACGTCAGCCCACGCGACGCCGATCTAGTCGCCGGTATCGAGCATGTGCCAGCCGATGACCCGCGCGCTCGGTGGGACGGCCACACGACCACTGCCAAGTACGCATGGATGCAGGCGTACACCGCCGAACTGCTCCGTCGGTGCGGCCCGGAGTGCGCCGAGATGCACACCGAGACGGGACGCTGTGAGATCGCGAGGAACCGATGATGCCCGTCCCGCTCACGATCGCGGCCCTGTTCGTCGTCACAGTCCTGGCCTTCCCGTGGGCAGTGAACCTGTTCGCCCGCTACCTGGCCTATGTGAACCGCACCTTCGACCGGGGGCACAACCGCCGACGCTGAACAGCACGAAGGGGCGCGCCTCTCGACCTCCCCAGGCCAGGCACGCCCCCACCGGTGGACTCACCGTACCGCCCCACGCACCACAGGAGCCCACGATGACCACCACCGCCACACACCTCCGCACCATCGCCCTCCACTGGGAAGACCTCCACGACGCCGCTGGCCAACCCGTCACCGTCGGCGCGTTCGGCCTCGGCCTCCGCGGCTACCTCGCCCGCCTCGACGAACTCGACGCAGAACAAGCCGAGTACGAGCGTCACCAGGCCGCGCACCGCCGCAGCCTCGAGCGGGACCCGATCCAGCTCGGAGACCGGCCCGTCCCCGTACGCCTCCACATCCTCGACACCATGCGCGCCATCGAAGCCGCCCTCCACGGCACCGCAGACCAGATCGCCGCCGCCGTCCAGCGCACGCCCATGCCGCTCGCGCCCAGCTCTTGGCCTGCCGCAGACAAGGAGCGCCGCAACCAGCTGGCACGCGCCGACGCAGCCGACCCGCGCCGCTGGCGGTGGACCGGCCGCCGCCGCCCGGCCCCGTACACCGCGCTGTGGCTCCTCGCCCGTGTCGAGGCACGGCCGGGGCCGTTCCGCGCGCTGACGGAACAGGAGGCCGCTCTGGTCGGGGCGACCGCCGCGGGGGCGGCCGGGCGCGTGGAGCGGGCTCTCGACATCGCTGCGCAGAGGCGGACGCTGGCCCAACGGTGCGCGTGCGGTGGGGAGATCGACATGCACGGCGGTGAGGGCCGGCCGCCCGTCGCGCACTGCGTGGGGTGCGGGCGGATCTGGACGGAGGCCGGGGTCGTCGCAGCGTGAGAGATGCCGCGGCAAGTGTCAGCGCCGTGCGGCAGAATAGTGAGCAGGCGCGGGGCCTAGGAAGAAAGAATTGAGGTTCCGCGCCATGCTTTTGCGCACCAAGTTCCGCGGCGGCCCGTTCGACGGCCTCGAAGGTGAACGTCTCATCACGGACGCCCTCGGCTACGAGGTCAAGATCCTTACGGAACACGAGCCCGGAGCCTTCGCCGTCTATCGGCGCTCCCAGCGCTTCGTGGCAGCTCTTCCGGTCGACGAGTACGCGTACGACTACACCGAGCATCCGCCCGTGCAGTGAGCAGCAGAAGGCCCGCCGGGACCGTACCCCTACGACCGACGGGCCTTCTATGCCTCCGAGGGCTCTACGACGGTAGTCCCTCAACCGTCAGGTGAGAAGACGGTCTTGACCACGCCCGAGCGGGGGCGCAGCCTGAACGTTCGCGCAGCCGGAAGGAGCCACCATGTCGACGCACAACGACGAAGTCCGCGTCATCGAATACTGGCCGACCGAGGACGAGCGCCGCATCGTCGCCATCAAGCGCAGTCCGGAAGTGGACGCGATGACGGACGAGGAACTGATCAGCCGGCGGGGCGCCGGCTCCGAGGCGCGACTCGTGACGCATGAGGACGAGAGCGGGCACCGGAGCGTCGCAGTCGTCCGCCGCAGTCCGGAGAACGACAAGCTGACCCATGAGGAGATCGTCGCCAAGTTCACCGAGTGGCAGCGCAGCCAACGGCACCTGCGGGCAGTCGACGACCCCGAGTAGGCGCAGACACGTGTCGTCCTAAGCCGCTTCGTATGAGTAGTCACCGCGTGCAAGGCGGGGGCGCACACCGGGTGTCGTCTCCCCGTGTGCGCCCGCAGCCGAGTGGATCGGGTCTCCGCAATCCACCTAGGCCGCCTCATAGTGGTGTGCGTGGCCCCCGCGCCACTTCACCCACGACGGATTGTCGAGTAGCTCCTCCGCATCCGGCAGGCCCGCTCGCCGCAGGAACTCGATCACGTCCCCATCCGAGTAGGCGAGGCCGAGGATCTGGCCGCGTGCCGTCACCCGCCGGCCGCCCGTGCCGAGCGGCGGGTGCACGACTATCGGCGCCACCGCCATAGCTCCATGGTCACCCGAACGGCCGAGCCACGCATGCGGCAGCCAGTGCGGTCGCGCCACGATCGGAGTGAGACCCGCCCGGAGCGTTCGCGCCTCTTCCAGCCGGGCGGGCTCCGCCTAGTCGAGTACGCCGAGCTCGGTGTCGGGCCGACAGTGGGGGCACGCGTCGATGCCCTCGGTCACGGCCCGCAGCGCCTGGTCCCGTTCGACGCCCCGGCTGCGCTTGCCCGCCATGTGGCAGCCGCCGACGTGGACGTATACGGGGTCGCGTCCGCCGAGGCCCATCTCGATGAGCCAGTCCGGGAGAGGCGGCCGGTGCTCCTGGCCGTACTGCTGCTCGGCTTCGCGCCGCTCAACGTCGGCGATCTTGCGCCGGACGACTTCGAGGCTCATGGCGAGCCAGGTCTCCAGCGTGCGGAGGCGGGGAAGATCCGGCGGCAAGTCGTTCACATGTTCGAGTCTATGACTCCGGGGCCGACTCGCCAGCCCGCGCCTTCGCCTTCACATCGGCCTCCACCTGATGCCGAGCGAGGCCCTGCTCCTTCGCATGCTCGGTGACCGCGGCCTGCGTGTCCCGGGCCAGGTCCCGCCAGGCGCGCCATGCCGTCTCGTACGTCGCCGTCTGCGTTTCAGCCCAGCCCCCTGCGGTGGGCGGGCCGTACTCGTCGCGCAGGCGCAGGACCTCGCGGTGCGCAGCGTTCGCCGCCTGCTGTCTCTCAACCAGTTCATCGAAGGTCGCCACGAGCGGATCTTAAGCAGATACGACGAAGCCCCTACCTCGACCCGCGAGGCAGGGGCTCTCAGTCGTGGAGTGCGGGCGAGCCGCTCGCAGCTGCACCCGCCCGCACTCACGCCACGAACGTACGCAGACCTCGGCCAGCACGGAACAGAACGGCGTGGCGTGTGAACGCATGGCGCACACACGCCACGACCGCTAAGCCTCCCCGGACTTCGCACGGGGCCGATCCTTGCCCGACCCCGTGTAGCCCCGCTCGATGTCCTGAACCGTAGCGAGCCCGATCCCCAACGCCGCAGCGATCTTCCGATACGACACCGGCGGCTCCTGCGCCCGCATCTCCAGCACAAGCGTCCGGCGCATCTCCCGCCACCGCTTCCCACGATCCGCCTGATCGGCCATCACCTCGCCGATCGCCCTGGCGCGTTCCACCGGGTCGGGCATCGCCTCGACTGCGTCCATGGCGTCGATCACGCGCTGAGCCTCCTCGGTCACACCCGGCCTCACATTCTTCGGGCGGGCCGCTTGCCCAGAGTGTACGGGGCCCCGTACAGTCCAGGAAGTAGCCCGAGCTACTAAGCACAAAGCCCCCGGTCCGGAGTTGCCGCTCCATATGGGCCGGGGGCGGACCCACCCCGAAGCGATCGAAGGAGCAGGTCCGTGGACCACGGTACCCACCCGAACCAGGCCGACGAAGCCCTACGGCAGGCCACCGGCAACCAGATCACCGACGAGCCCGCCACCGTCGAGGCATGCCAGCAGGACTACGCCGACGCCGCCGACGTCCGGGCGCGCCTCGGCTGGACCGACGGGAGCAACGCCTGATGGGCATCTTCAGCCGGCGCTCGGACGCCGAGACCGCCGCCACCAAGTACGAAGGCCGCGAGTCCGCCACCGCCAAGGCCGCCCGTGGACGTCGCGAAGGCCACCGCCGCAGCATCCCCGGCACCGCCGCCGAGGGCCAGGCCTGGGAAGACCGCGACCGTGCCAGCGAGCGCCGCGGTGGCGACCGCGTCACCGACTGGAACGACTGATGAGCACGGCGACCGAGACCACCATCACCCTGGTCCGTCCGCGCGTGCCGCGGATCATCGCGCTCATCCCCGCCCGCAACGAGGGCGAGCGGATCGCCGCCGCCGTCGCCGGGCTCCAGGCGCAGACCCGCGTCCCGGACGAGATCGTCACGGTGACGAACAACTGCACCGACGACTACGCCACCGCCCGCACCGCACGCGACGCAGGGTCTGCGGTCCTCGACCTCCACGGCGTCAAAGGCAAGAAGGCCGGCGCGCTCAACACCGCGCTCGACGAGGTGCTCGACGAGTTCGACGACCAGGACCTCATCCTCATTCAGGACGCCGACACCGTCCTCGTGCCCGGCTTCGTCGAGCACGCAGCGGCCGCGATGCGCCGCAAGGTCGGTGCGGTTGGTGGGGTGTTCTACGGCGAGCCTGGCGGCGGTCTGCTCGGTCAGCTTCAGCGCATGGAGTACCAGCGGTACGCGTGGGAGATCGCACGGAGCGGAAATCGCGCCGTCGTCCTCACCGGCACCGCATCGCTCTTCCGGGTGCGGGTGCTGCGCGAGATCAAAGCTGCGCGCATCGCGGGGCGGCTCGGCGGCGGCACCTCGTACTACTCGCTCGCCTCGCTCACCGAGGACGACGAGATCACCAAGGCCGTCAAGACCTTGGGGTACCGCACCATGTCCCCGGCCGCGTGCACCGTCACCACCGAGGTCATGACCACGCTGCCCGCCCTGTGGAACCAGCGGCTCAGGTGGCAGCGCGGCGCCCTGGAGAACCTGCGGGACTACGGCCTGACGAAGGTCACCGCCCCGTACTTCGGCAAGCAACTCATGATGGGCGCCGGCGCGTTGGCGTTCGGCCTCTACCTGACGTTCGTGGCCCTCCAGCTCGTCTACGTCGGCGCGCTCGGCGTGAACCCATTCTGGACTGCGATCGGCGCCGTCTTCGTCGTCGAGAAGGTCGTCTCCGTGTGGCGCGCGGGATGGCGCGCCCGCCTCCTCGCAAGCGTGCTCGTCGTCGAGCTGGCCTACGACCTGTTCCAGCACGCCGTGTACTTCCGTGCCCTCACAGACCTCGCCCTCAGACGCGAGGAGCGGTGGATCGCCACCTGACCGGCGCCCACCACAACCCATCCACCAGAAGAACCAGGAGATCAACACCCATGTACGGAGCCATCGTCGGCGGACAGATCGGCGGAGCCGGAGCAGCCGGAGCCCTCGCCGCCACCGGGTTCAACACCCTCGCCATCGCAGTCGCGTGCACCACCCTCATCGCGGCCGGTCTGTCCCTGTGGAAGCTCGCCCCGCGCCGCCGTAGCCGCGGCTGACGCCCCACTATCCGGCCGGGCCCGGACGTCCCCCACGCCGGGCCCGGCCTCCTTCGCTTCCTGGAGCAGCTCCGTGAAGACCCGCCGCATCACCCGCGAGCGCCTCGTCCCGCACACCGTCGACGGCAAGACCCGCATGGTCCCCGACGACGAGGTGATCGAGGTCCCGCTCCCGCCCCGCGACTGGGATCAGGTCGCCCTCAACACGGTGACCGCCATCGTCACCGCGCTCGTCCTCGCGTGCGTGGTGTGGTCGACCGTGTCCATCGGCGATCTCCTCGCCCGAGTCGTCGTCGAGCCCGCCGCGTACGGCGCGGCCACCGTGTTCGATCTGGCCTGGATCGCCCTCATGATCATTGAGTGGCTGGCCCGCTACACCCCCGTCCGCGCCCGCGCAGCACGCTTCGGCGGATACGTCGCCCTCGCCGTCGCGATGGGAGCCGTCGGCGCACACGGCTGGCTCTTCGGCGACCCGGCCATCGGCATTGTCGGCGCGGTCGTCTCCGGACTCGCCAAGGGCACGTGGACGATCCTCCTCGCCTACCAGTCTGTTCCCCTCGACCCGCGCACCGCCGCGTTCCTGGAGCAGGAACTCAGCGAGGCCGGCGCCGAGCTGGCCCGGATCCCCGTGGACCGTCGCGTCAACAGGTCCCGGGCGCTCCGTGATGCCGAGCGCCGCGCCCTCGAAGCGGACGGCGGATCCGCCAATCCGGAGCGTCCGGACGACGAGGAAGACGAGCCGAATCACAACGTCCTCCCGATCCACCCCGGCGCGCTGACCATGAAGGACGCAGTCCGGATCGCCTGGGACGCCGACATCCGCGAACCGGACGCCGTCCGCCGCTACGTCGGCAAGGCCATGGGTAAGCCTGCCTCGCCGGACACCGTCGAGCGGTACCTCCGCGCCCTCCGGGTGGGGGCGTGATGACTGCCGCCGGCGGTCTGGTCCTCGCCCTCATCTGCATCGCCGTCGTCGGCCTGGCCGCGGGCCTGGCCGTCGCCACCCTGACCGGCCGTGAACCGCACTGGCTACTGCCTGCCGTCCGGGTCCTCACGCTCGGCGTCGCTGCCGGCTGCTTCCTCCTCGCCTGTCTCCACCAGCTCGCCGCCGCCCTCACCCCCTGACCTGAAAGCCGAGCCCCATGCTGATCGCTCTCTGCCTGGCCGGACTTGTGCCCGGGGTCGCCACCGCGTGGCTGCTGCGCGGGCGCGGCTGGCCACTCGCCGTCGCCGCGGGGCTCGGAGTCACCCTCAGCCTGCCCCTGGCCCTCGTCCTGACCATGGTCCTGTTCCCCCCTCTCGGCGTCGCCGTTGCCGTCGGCTCCCTCCTCGCCGCACTGCACGCCTACGACGACGGCCGCGTCTGGATCGGCACCGCATGGGCCGCCACCGCCTGCCTCGCCCTCACCTGCACAGGGGTGGCCCTGTGACCACACCGCCGCGCCACCCGATCACCCCGACCCGCATCATCCCGGCCGGGCAGCCCCTGCCCGCTCCCATCCCTCCTCCGCCGCCCGCACCTCCGACCCCACCCGCCGGGCCTCCGGACTGGTGGCGGACCGGATCCGGACCGTCCGGACCGCCTCCGCCTGTACCGGTCGACGTGCACGTCACCGTCACCTTTGACCAGGACGGAGAGCTGTCCGCACCCGATCCGGATCCCGGTCCGCGCTGGTGGCAGCGAATCCGCCTCGGCTACAACGCGGCGCTCGCCACGCTGTCGCTCACACTCGCCGGACCGTGGGCCGCTCTCCTCACCACCGTGCGCGAGGAGGAGTCCCTCGCCGGCGCCTGGGTCATCGCGCTCGTCCCGCTGACCGTCCTCGCGTTCGTCGACAACGCGAAGCGGGCCGAGGCCACCGGAGCTCACCCCGACCTCTGGGGCCCGAAGCTCCGCGCCGCCGCCGCGCGCTGCGCCCTGTGGGCCGCCGCGATCGGAACCGCGCTCGCCCTGCCCGTCACCACGCTCGTCTACATCCTGACCGGAGTCCGCGCATGAGCCCCCTCACCCTGGCCGCAGGCGTCGACCAGTTCACCGCTGTCGGCGTCACCACCGCCGGATTCGCCCTCGGCCTCGCCTTGTTCGGTGCTGAGCACTGGCGCTGGTACCGAGGCAGCGGCGGCGCAGCCGTCGGAGGCAAGGGCAAGGGAGGCGCACCCGCACCGGCCGCAAAGAGCCTCGACCCGAAGGCGATGATCCCGTTCTGGTTCGGGATGACGTGCGGCATTCTCATGGTCGCCTGCCCGGCCGGGCTGCTGGGCACCGTCTCTCAGGTGTTCCGGTGGGCCGGGAACGGTATCGGCGGAATGGCCATGAGCTGGCTCACCGGTCAGCAGGGCGCGGCCCTCGGGCAGGGTGGCGCGCCGCAGGTCGACGGGTTCGGCGCGGTCCTCGTGACCGCGTTGTTCGTCACCCTGTTCCTGCTGCGCAAGGTGCTCCCCAAGGCGGTGCGCGGCAAGTGGTGGAAGGGCGCGTTCACCAGCTCGCTCCTGTGCATCACCACCGGGACAGCGGCCTGGGTCGCCGCATCGGTCGTCAGCAGCACGAACGGTGCGGCGCGCATGATCCTGGACGCGGTCGCCCACGGGAGCCTCGCATGAGGGCGCCCACGACGGTGCAGTGGATCCGGCGGGCCGGGCAACGCCTGTCCACCGGGTCTGTACGTCTGGCCACCCACCTCGCAGCCCGCGCCCTCGACAAGGGCTGCCGCATCTGGAACCGCGGCCGGGACTGGCTGGCCGAAGCGTCCGGCGTCGCCTGGCTGTTGCGCCTCGGCGTGCTCCTCGCTGTTGCCTGGATCCTCCGCAAGATCCTCGCAGCGATCGCGACGGGCCTGTACCTCACGGTCGCCAACGGCGGCCGCCCGTGGCTCATGTGGGGCGTGGCCCTCGCCTGGGTCATCGGCGGGTACCGGTGCGGCCACCCCGACTGGAAACCCAAACCGCGCCTCGAGGCCGAGCAGGACGCGCCGGCCGACGAGGGGGACCAGGCCCCCGCCGCCCAACAGGCGCCGCCCGGGCATCCGCCTATCTCCCCCGTCGCACTGATCGCCGCGGTACGTGATGTCGGCACTCCCAATGCGCAGCTCGTGCCGCTCGCCGAGCACCTCCACGACACCACGGACGCGGTGCGCGCAGCAGCCGCCCGCATGGGCTGGCCGGTGAAGGACGTGCGGATGCAGGGCCGGTCGGCGTCGGCCGGGCTGCGCTGGGACGAGTGCCCGCCCCCTCCCCCCATCACCCCCCTCTCGGGTGTCGTCGGTGCAGGTCAGCTTGCCGACGACAACGACGACGACAGCGGAGAGGGGAGGCCCGGAGAGGGGTTGCGTGTAGTGCGCACCGCTGACGGGCTGACCGTGTACGACCTCGCGGACACCCACCGCCGCTACAGAGTTCGGGGCCACTAGGCAGAGAGCCCGGTTCCGGGCGCGCCGAAGGATGGCCGCTGACACACTGGAGTCTGCGCGCCGGATAGCGTCCGGCATGAAGCCCCGCCACGCTCCCCCGACGTGGCGGGGCTTCACTACATCCGTAGTTGCGCTCTGGCCGATCATGCTCCACACTGGCCGCAGATTTGGCATGCCCGGAAACGATCACACTGGCCGAGGCATGATGCTCCCTCAGCTCCATATCTCTGGGGGACCCATGAACCGCACCGCCACCGCCGTCGGCTTACTCGTCGCCGCCACTCTCGCGCTCACCGCGTGCTCCGGCGCCGCCGATGACAAGCCGGCGGACCCTAAGAAGCTCGATGACGCGGCGTCCCTCGCCTGCGACGACTTCGCCCGCGGCTACAAAGCGGCCCAGACGCAGAGCGCCCGCGTCGACCTCGCCAACAAGGTCAACAAGTGGGCGCAGCAGTCGATCACCAACAACATCGCCGACAACGCCACCGCGCTCGCTCGAGGCTCCGAAGCTTCGCCCAGCGCGTGGAAGCTCGGTGCAGACGCCTTCGCCCAATCCTGCCTCGACGCCGGGTGGAAAGCCTGACCTAGACGCACGAACGAGCCCGGCCGCACCGTCACCGCGGCCGGGCTTTCACATGCCCGCGAGGAGGTGGCCCCGTGCCGCGTCCCACCGTCAGCAAGGGCGGCCCTGTCACTCCCGAGGAACGCGCCGAGATCATCCGCCTCCACGGCGAGAACAAGGGGCGCAACGAGATCGCAAGACTGACGCGACGCTCGCTCCGCACTGTGTCCCTCATCTGCGAAGACGAGGGCCTCACCTTCGACCGGTCGGCCACGGCCGCAGCAACGGAGGCCAAGATGCAGGATGCCAAGGCCCGCCGCGCCGCGATCATCGAAGGCCTCTACGACGTTGCCGAGGACGAACTCGCCTACCTCAAGCAGGGCGAGGGATACCGCCTCGTCGAGGTGTCCCTCGGCAAGCCAGTCAAGTACACCGTCGACCGGTTGCCGGCGCAGGACCGCAAGGCTCTCGTATCCAGCGTCAGCACTGCGACGACCGCGGCCGCCAGGCTCGAGGCTCTCGACACGAACAACGGTGTCGACGAGGGGATCAGCATGCTGGGCAAGCTCGCCTCCGGGTTGTCCGCCGCCTACAGCGCGATGACCGAGGAGGGCGACAGCGAGGGGGCGGGTGATGCTCCGTGATCTCGAACTGCCAATGTCTCGCGCGCAGATCGCTTCGATCGTCGAGTCCCAGGACGCACCCCTTGCCCTGTGGTCCGGTGCCGTCTCGTCTGGGAAGACCATCGCATCCCTGATCGCGTTCCTCCTGCGGCTCGTCGCTGCACCGGATCACGGTCTGATCGTCATCGTGGGCCGCACGCTCCAGACGATCGAGCGGAACCTGATCGATCCGTTGCAGTCCGCGTACCTGTTCGGCCCTCTGGCCAAGCATGTGCACCACACCACCGGCTCGACGACCGCGACGATCCTCGGCCGCACCGTGCACCTGATCGGCGCCTCGGACGCGCGCGCAGAGGGCCGCATCCGCGGCTCCACAATCGCGCTCGCCTACGTCGATGAGGCGACGCTCGTGCCGTACGAGTTCTGGATGATGCTGCTGTCGCGTCTCCGCGTCGGCAACCAGTCGCGTCTCCTCGCCACGACCAACCCCGATGGGCCGTTCCACTGGCTGCGCAAGGAGTTCCTCCTCCGCAAGGACGCCGTGGGAATGTCCCACTGGCACTTCACGCTGGACGACAATCCGAGCCTCGACCCGCTCATGGTCGCCCGCCTCAAAGCCCAGTACACAGGGCTCTGGTACCGGCGGTTCATCCTCGGAGACTGGTGCCTTGCATCCGGCGCCGTCTACGACGCGTTCGACGATTCCCGGCACGTCGTCGACATCCTTCCGGACATGCGCCGGTGGATGGCCGTGGGCATCGACTACGGCACGATCAACCCGTTCGTGGGGCTCCTCGTCGGGCACGGCGTGGACGACCGCCTGTACGTCGCCTCGGAGTTCCGGCACGACTCCCGCGCCGCACACCGTCAGTTGACCGACGCGGAGTACAGCCGCGGCGTCACGAAGTGGCTCCGCGAGTACGACCACAAGGGCACACAGGGTGCGGCCCCGGACTGGCTGTTCGTCGACCCCTCCGCCTCGTCGTTCATGACGCAGCTGTGGGCCGACGGCGTGCAAGGTGTCGCGAAGGCTGACAACGACGTGAAGGACGGCATCCGTTCCGTGTCGATGGCGCTTTCTGCCGGCCGTCTCCTCGTCCACCGCTCGTGCGAGGGCCTGCTTGGTGAGCTGCCGTCGTATTCGTGGGACGAGAAGGCGGCGATGGCGGGTGAGGACAAGCCGGTGAAGGCGAACGACCACAGCTGCGATGCACTCCGGTACGCGCTGCACAGCTCGGTGAACGAATGGCGGCATCTGATCCGCGCAGACCTGGAGGTGGCCGCCTGATGGCCGCAACGGTCAACATCCCCGTGTACCTCACCCTCGGCACGGGCTCCGTCACGGAGATCGGGACGATCGAGATCGAGGCGGACGCCGAGGGCAAGTTCACGCTGACCACGTTCGACGTATCCGCAGCGCTGCGTGAGACCGCAGACGCGATGGAAGCCGCAGCAAAGGAGGCCGAGGATGCCGCTCCCGAGTAAGGGCGTTCGCTGGCCGCCGATCCACCCCGCGATCCAGGCCGACATGGCGGACTGGTCTGCGTGGCTGTCCGCGAACCCTGACCGGCTCGCCTACCGCTACCGCAACCGGCACCGCGACACCGCCCGCTTCGGGCCGGCCGAGAACCGGCCCTCGCAGTACCGGGGCGGCATGGTCGGC
The DNA here is from genome assembly GCF_020616555.1 of Streptomyces longhuiensis. Classification (NCBI taxonomy): domain Bacteria; kingdom Bacillati; phylum Actinomycetota; class Actinomycetes; order Kitasatosporales; family Streptomycetaceae; genus Streptomyces; species Streptomyces longhuiensis. The sequence goes on from NZ_CP085173.1 coordinate 3,912,769, forward strand.
CGGGTGGCCCGCTGGTTCTGGGGCGAGCCGACACCGCTCGGCGAGAAGCGCGCCAACCTCCACATGCCGCTCGCCCGGGACATCGCCCGCACCTCCGCCGACCTGCTGTACTCCGAGCCGCCCGCGCTGAAGGTCACGCACTCGGCCACGCAGGAGGTCCTGGAGACGCTCCTCGACACCGGGCTGAAGCGCAGCCTTATCGCGGCGGGCGAGTCCGGGGCCGGCCTCGGCGGCTCATATCTGCGGATCGTGTGGGACACCGACATCAGCCCCCTGCCGTGGATCGGCCGCGTCCGCGGCGACGGCGCAGCACCCGAGTTCGCGCACGGCGAGCGGCTGCGGGCCGTCACCTTCTGGACCGTGCTGGAGGCCGACGGGCAGCGCGTCGTCCGGCACCTGGAGCGGCACGAGCCCGGCTACGTCCTGCATGGCGTGTACGAGGGCACCGAGGACAACCTCGGTAAGCCCGTCGACATGGGCGCCTTCGCCGCGACGCGCGACCTCCTGCCGGTGCGGCAGCTTCCGCCAGGCATGGAGCGGAAGCTCCTCGTCTCTTACCTGCCGAACACCATGGACGCCCCTGACTGGGAAGACATCCCCGGCGCTGCCGGACTCGGCACGTCGGACTTTCAGGGCGCGGAGACGTTCCTGTCGGGGATCGACGAGACGTACACCAGCTGGTTGCGGGACATCCGCCTGGCGAAGGCGCGGATCATCGTCCCGTCCGGCTACCTCCTCAACTCCGGGCCCGGGATGGGCGGAGTGTGGGAGGACCGCGAGGTCTACGCCCCGATGAACGTGCCGCCGACCGCAGACCAGGCGATCACCCTGAACCAGTTCGTCATCAGGCACGAGGAGCACCGGGCCACCGCCGCGGAGCTGACGGACAAAGCTGTCCGCAACGCCGGATATAGCTCAGGCACGTTCGGCGATGACTCGGCCGGCGCCGCGGTAACCGCGACGGAGATCAAGGCGCGCAACGCGCGGTCGATGTCCACGCGAGCCCGAAAGGCTGAATTGGCCGCCCCGGGGATCGCGGACATCACGGAGGCGTGGCTGATGCTGGTCGCTTCCGGGATGTTCCCTGGAGCGCCGGCCGTCGAGATCGAGCGGCCGGACGTTGAGTTCCAGGACTCGGTACAGGACGACGTGAAGACGCTCGCCGAGACTGCGGCCCTGTGGTCACAGGCCGAGGCCGCCTCGACCGAGGTCAAGGTCGCGCTCCTGCACCCGGACTGGGACGAGCAGGATCAGAAGGCCGAGGTCGACCGGATCCTCAAGGAGTCCGGCCGCCTCGTCGAGGACCCACTCATGCTCGGCGCGGACCGGCCTGACTTCGGCCAGCAACCGACGGCCGACGACGAGCAGGGCGACACCGAAGCCGAAGCCGCCATCGAGGAGTAGCCGGGGGTAACCCATGCCGGTCAGCCCCGACCTTGCAGAGGATCTCGCCACAGCGGTCAGTTCCCTGTACGAGCAAGCCGAGTTGGCGCTGATTGAGAAGGTCACGCGGGCGCTCGCTGAGGGCCTCGACAGCCCGCTGTGGGCGGAGCTGAAGCTCGCAGCTCTCGGCAACCTGCGCGCAGCGGTCGACGAGGTGCTCGCCGCGCTCCAGGCCGACGCATCCGGGGCGATCGGCCAGGCCGTGGCCGACGCGTACGAGCGGGGGCAACAGGCGGCCGTGGTCGAGCTCGGCGCGCTGGCCACCGGCACCGCAGCGGCTGCCGCCGAGGCGCTGCCTACCGCTGCGGCGGTAGACCGGCTGGCGTCGGCGCTCGTCGGCGAGACAGAGGCGACGCACTCGCGGATCCTGCGCTCCACTCTGGACGTGTACCGGCGCGTGATCGCCGAGGCCACCTCGGCGCCGCTCCTCGGCGCAACGACTCGACGGCAGACCGCACAGCGCGCGCTGGCCCGGTTCGCGGTCCGGGGCATCACCGGGTTCGTCGACAACAGCGGCCGTGCCTGGAACCTCACCTCCTACGTCGAGATGGCGACCCGGTCCGCGCTCGGCCGCGCAGCAGTACAGGCGCACACGGACCGGCTCGGCGCCGCGGGGATCGAGCTGGTCATCGTCTCCGACGCTCCGGAGGAATGCCCGCGCTGCAAGCCGTGGGAGGGCAAGATCCTGCGGCGCGACGGAGCGTCCGGGGCGGGCACGGTCGAGGTCGAGCACGCCACCGAGGACGAACGGATGGTGTCGGTGCGGGTGGCTGGGTCCCTTCCTGAAGCCCGGTCCAAAGGGCTCATGCATCCGAACTGCCGGCACAACGTGTCGATCTACCTGCCTGGCCTCACGAAGCCTGCCGGCCCGAAGAAGGCCCGCAGCCGCGCGACGTACGAGCAGTCGCAGAAGCAGCGGTATTTGGAGCGGCAGGTGCGGGCGTGGAAGCGGAAGGCCGCGGCCGGGATGGACGACGCCGCGCGCCGCTCGGCGAACGCGAAGGTCCGCGCCTACCAGGGGCGGATCCGTGAGCTGACCGCAGCGACTGGCCTTCCTCGGAAGAGCCACCGCGAGCAGCTCACCAGATCACGGTGACTACTACTCAGACTGCTGCCCATGCTCGCGGTCCCACGCCGCCAACTCGGGCTGAGTGCACGAGGTGCAGTAGGGCTTGCTCTCCTTCCGTATCTCTTCGCTGCCCCAGGTGGGGACGACGGTGACGTTGCGGACCAACGGCCCATGACAGCGGCGGCAAGCGCCGGGTGCGTTCTCGCGATATCTGGCCATCTCGCGAAGATACCGGCCCTCACCGACAACCTCGGGCCTCACAGACTTCCGGCCGCCGCACGGCGCCCGGGCAACCCGAAACGGGAGAAGATCACCATGCAGGTCCCTTTCACACGACGGGGCTTCAAGCACCCGCTCGCATCGCACTCCGCTCTGGACGTGCTCGGCTACCGCCGCAACGGCTCGCCGATCTACGCCATCGCGGGTGGCAACGGCGAGGGCGAAGGCGGATCCGAATCCACCGAGTCCGGATCCGGTGAATCCGGAGACTCCGGACAGGGAGGGGACGGCTCCGGCGCTGAGGGCTCCGAGCAGGGCGGGCAGTCGTCCGGGCAGGGATCCGGTGAGTCCGGATCGCAGTCCGGTGACAAGGACTGGAAGTCGCACGCTCGCGAGTGGGAGAAGCGCGCCAAGGAGAACAAGGCCGCCGCCGAGAAGGGCGAGGCCGCGCTCGTGGAGCTGGAGAAGCTCCGCAAGGCGAAGCTCACCGACCAGGAGAAGGCCGTCGAGGAAGCCGAGACGCGGGGCCGCACGGCCGCCGCCGAGGAGTCCGCGAAGGAAGTCACGGCCCGCGACGCGAAGATCAAGGATCTGAGCGGGCAACTCGCCGTGTACGGGCGGGCCGAGAAGCTCGGCGCCAAGGTCGCCCCGCTCCTCAACTCCCGTTCCTTCTACGACGCGCTCGCCGACCTCGACCCCGATGCGAAGGGGTTCGGAGACAAGGTTGACGCCCTGATCAAGGCCGAGTTGAAGGCCAACCCGTCCATCGCCGTGCAGAGCGCCGGGAAGTCCGGCGGGGACCTGTCCAGCGGCACTCAAGAGAACGCCGCGAAGAAGCGTGGCGGATCGCTCGCGGGAGCGATCGAGAACCACTACCAGACCTGATCCCGGAGGATCACCATGCCCGTGACGCTCGCTCAGGCGCAGCTCAACACCCAGGCGGACATCGACTTCGCCGTCATCGACAACCTCAGGCGGAACAGCTGGCTGCTCAACAACTTCGTGTGGGACGACACCGTCACCCCCGGTACGGGCGGCGGCTCCCTCACCTACGGCTACACGCGTCTCCTCGCCCCGTCGGCGGCCTCGTTCCGCCGCTTCAACGAGGAGTACGTGCCGTCGCAGGCCACGCGTGAGCGGAAGTCCGTCGAACTGCACCCGCTGGGCGGCGCGTTCACGGTCGACCGCAAGCTGGCCCGGCTCGGCCCGGCCGCGTCGAACGAGATCTCGTTCCAGCTCGCGCAGAAGCTCACCTCCGTGCGCACCCGCTTCCAGCAGGAACTGATCCTCGGCGACACTGCCGTGGACGACGCCGGGTTCGACGGCCTCGACAAGGCACTTGTCGGGCAGACCACCGAGTACCTGCCGCTCAACGAGGGCATCACCACCGGCTACCTCGACTGGTCGCCGCAGACGGTGAACACCGAGGACCTCGCCATGTCGGCATTCGACGCGCTCGACGACTTCCTCGCCCGCATCATGGGCTCGCAGACCGGTTCCGGCGACACCGGGGCGGACGGCTCGATCCCGTCCGGCGTGAAGGCGATCCTCGGCAACACCAAGTCGGTCAGCCGTATCAAGTCGCTCGCCCGCCGCGCCTCGCAGTACACCAGCGAGCGCGACGCCCTCGGCGTCCTCGTCGAGAAGTACGGCAACTGGGTCCTCGTCGACCTCGGCGACCGCGCGGACGGCAACGGCCCGATCATCCCGATCCGCTCGGCGGACACTGACGGCGCGGGCGCCGGCGGCACCATCACGGGCCTGACCGACATCTACGCCGTCAGCCTCGGCCTGGACGCGTTCCACGGCGCGGCGATGGCAGGCACCCCGCTCGTCGAGACGTTCCTGCCCGACTTCACCCAGCCGGGTGCCGTCAAGAGCGGTGAGGTCGAGATGGGCCCGGTCGCTGCGGTCCTCCGCAACACCAAGGCCTGCGGCGTCCTGCGCAACGTGAAGGTGCGGTGATCAGCGATGAACAAGTACACCGTCGAGTCCCCGGTCCGTGATTTCACAGGCGAGTCCGTGGGCGTGCATTTCCACAAGGGCACTGGCTCTGTGGACGACGCCACGAAGGACGGCCGCGCCGCGATCGAGTATTTCCGCCGGCAGGGCTACGCGCTCACGCCGGTCGATGCCGATGTGGACGCTGTGGCCGTGCAGGTCGAGGACGACGACCCGTTCGACCCGGCCGAGCACGACGCTCCTGAGGTTCTCGCCTACCTCGACGCGCACGCGGACGACGCGGACGAGGTGACCCGCATCCTGGAGGCCGAGCAGGCGGGCAAGGCCCGTAAGACGATCCTCGCCCGCGGCGAGCAGAAGCAGGAGGCAGGCAAGTGACGCTCCTCGGCACCTTCAAGGGCAACCCCCGCAACGACCTTGGCTGGCTCAACTCGGCCGGCCGCCCGGACCCGGAGGCCGTGTTCCATCGGGCGAACCTGCCGCGCGTCGGCCTGGACGACGTCGCGACGGCTGCGTCGGGCGTCATGTGCTCCGTCGCCCTGTATCTCCAGGACGGCGACCTGATCTCCAACCTGACGTTCGTCAGCGGCGCCACCGCAGGCGCCACCCTGACGAACCAGTTCGCCGCCCTGTACTCCGGGGCCGGGGTGCTGCTCGCGCAGTCCGCGGACAAGACGTCGGAGGCGTGGGCGGCCGACACGGCGAAGACGTTCGGTCTGGCGACTGCGCAGCGGATCACCAGGTCGGGCATCTACTACGCGGGGCTGTCCGTCGCCGCAGCCACGGTGCCGACGCTGGTCGGCTCGGTCGGTGCGAAGCCGTTCCTCACCGGGGAGGGCAACCTCTCGCAGACGTCCGGATCCAGCCTCACGGCTACCGCCCCGGCGACCATCGCCACGCCCGCCTACAAGCGGCACGTGCCGCTCGTGATCGCGACCTGAGAGGGGACCGTTCATGCCTCTCACCAGTTCACTCGGTATCAGCGTCACCTCCGAGCTCACGCAAGCTGCGGGCCTCGGCACGGGCTCGGTGAAGTCGAACCTCACCGGGTCCGTGTCGCTCGCCTCGGGCACCGGCGCGGGCAAGGCCGACAAGGTGTATCAGGGCCGTCGCACGCTCGCCGCGTCCGCGAGCGAGGATCTCGACCTCGTGGGCGTGCTCCTCGACGCGTTCGGCGCCGCGACCACCTTCGTCCGCGTGAAGGGCCTGTTCGTTAAGGCCGCCGCCGCGAATACCAACAACGTCGTGATCGGCGCGGCCACCTCGAACCAGTGGGCGACGCTGCTCAACACGACGGGCACCCTCACTCTGCGGCCGGGCTCCAGTCTGGCGGTTGTGGCGGGCGCCGCCGACGCGACGGGCTACGCGGTGACCGCATCCACTGGTGACCTCCTCAAGGTCGCCAACAGCGGGGCCGGGTCCACGGTCTCGTACGACATCTGCATCATCGGCGCGTCCGCGTAGCCGACCATCTGCGGCAAGGGGGCTCCTCGTGGGCCCCCTTCCGCATGCCTGGAGGACCTGATGGCGAACATCGTCTTCAACGTCGCCCTCGGGCGGCTCGCGCAGTACGGGGATCTCCCGGCTGCCGCGGACTCACTGATCCTCGTCCCGTTCGCAGCGGCCGGCCTGCCGACCGACGCGACGATGCGGGACTACGCGACGCTTACTGCGGTCAAGGCCGGGGCCACGGAACAGACCACCCTCGGCCGTAAGACTCTGGCCAACGTCACGGTCAGCGTCGACAACACCAACGACCGGGTCGCGATCGACTGCGACGACGTCACGTGGACGGCGGCAGGCGGCGCGGCGATCGGTGCGGTGGTCATCTGCTACAAGCCGGACACGGCCTCCGCGGACTCGGCGATCATCCCGCTGACCAAGCACGACGTCGCTATGACGCCGGACGGCAGCGACTTCACGCTGACCATCGCAGACTTCGCGCGGACCTCGTCCGCAGCCTGACCCCATGGGGAGGCCACCGTGGCGCGCCTGTGGACGTGCGGATTCGAGCTGCAATCAGCGGCGGCCGGTGTCGAGATCCTCTCCGTCACCGGCGCCCCGACGGTCTCGACCACCGTCCACCGGCTCGGCACGGCCTCCCTCAGGATCAACCCGTCTGCGGCCACGCAGTACGTCGAACAGCAGGTTGATACGGGCGTCGTGAAGCGCTCCCTTCACCGCCTGTACCTGCGCATCACGACCCTCCCGTCCGCGACCGTCACCGTCTACGCGATCGGCCAGTCCGGCTACTTCCCCGCACAGCTGCGCCTCACCGCGACGGGCACACTGCGGCTGTACGACGCATTCACGGGCACCGACCTCGGCACCGCATCCGCCGCGCTGAGCGTCGGCCAGTGGTACCGCATCGAGCTGGACCACACCGACGCGGCCGGCACCGCCGGATCCGTCACCGGGGCGTTCGTCGGCTACCTCAACGGCGCCAACTTCTCTGGGTCCACGCTCGTCTCCAACATCAACGGGTTCAGCCGGATCCGTACAGGCTTCGTCACCGCGGCGACCGGTGAAATCCACCTCGACGATCTCGCCGTCAACGACACCACCGGCACCGCGCAGACCGGCCTCCCCGGTCCGGGCAACGTCGTGCATCTGGTCCCCGACTCGGCCGGCGACGCGAACGGATGGGCCACCGCGGTGGGCGGCACCGCTGGCGCGGCGAACAACTGGGGGCGTGTCTCCGAGACGCCCCCGAACGATGGGACGTCGTACAACGAGACGAGCGCGACCGGAACCACCACGATCGACGACTTCAACGTCAGCTCCCCGGCCTCGGCGGGGCTCGGTGTCACGGACGCCATCGCCCTGGTGTCGGTGGGCGGGCGGATCGGCTCGAACGCGACGATCGCGGCGAATCTCGTCTACCGGCTCAAGAGCCAGGCGGGCGGAACGGTCGTCGAGTCCGGATCGGTGTCCATCGCCGTGAACGGGTGGGCCACGCACAAGTCGGCCATGCCGTACGTGCCGCAGCTCACCGCCTACACGAATCCGCAGACCGGGGCAGCGTGGACGAGGGCTGCACTCGACAACGCGCAGATCGGCGTGCGCTCCAACGTGAACCAGGCGTCCACGCGTCGGGTGTCGGCACTGTGGGCGCTCGTCGAGGCGATCGCCCCGACATCCCTGGCGGGCGGAACGTGCGGGGAATCGGCCGCGGCGCAGACTCTCGGCCGCCGCAAGACGCTGGCACTCGGCACGGCCACAGAGACGGACGTCGCGCAGCCGCTCGTGGCCATCGGCGGCATCGGATTCGCCACGCTGGCTGACGACTTCAACGACGGCGTGACCAGCCCCGCCAAGTGGCCTGACTCGTACGAGTCCGGCGGGTACTCCGAGACGGGCGGCCGGGCCCGCATCGCCTGCACCACTGCGTACAACGCGTACGCGAGCGCGGAGGCTTACCGGCTGCGCGAGTCGCACGTCCACGTCCGCATGTGGCCACCGGCTGCGGGCGGCGCCACGGCGGAGGCGTGGTCGCAGCTGCTCGTGCAGACGGCCACACCCGGCACGGACGCGGTCTTTGAGGTGTCGGCGGTCACCGGGAACCTGGTGATGGCGGTCCGGACCGGCTACTACGACCCTGCGCAGGTCGCGATCACCTACGATCCGGTGGCGCACGCGTGGCTGCGGATCCGTGAGACCGGCGGCAGCCTGTTCTGGGACACGAGCCCGGACGGCATCACCTGGACGAACCGGCGCGCGGCGACGTCTCCGGTATGGGTGGGCGACACGAACCTCCAGGTGCAGCTCATTGCGCACCGGGACGGCGGCACGAACGACTACGCCGAGTTCGACGCGGTCAACAGCACGGCGAGCCAGCAGCTCGGCTTGTCCCCAGCTGTGGAAGCGGGCACGGCTCAGCCCCTCGGCCGAGTCAAGGTGGCGGCTCTGCCGCGGCCGGCCGAGTCCGCGGCCGTGCAGGCGCTCCCTCGAGGAAAGCGCCGGAGCGCGGGCATCGCATCTGGGGTCGAGGCTGCGCAGCCGCTCGCGCGGGCGAAGCGAAAGGCGCTCGGCGTCGCGGTCGATGCGACGGCCGCGCAATGGCTCGCCCGCATCAAACGGATCCCGCTCGCCCTGGCCGCCGCGAAGAGCGATGCGCGCCCGCTGGGGAAGGCCAAGCGGCAGAACCTGGCCACAGCGTCGGAGACCAGCACGGCCGGGACGTTCACCGGTTCGACCGGGCTCGTCTCCGCTCAAGAGACCACGACGGCGCAGCCTTTGGGCCGTCACAAAGCCTCCGTGCTGGGCACGGCGGGGATGGTGGAAACGGCTCGGCCACTCGGCCGGGTCAAGCGGGTAGGTCTCGGCGTGGCGGCCGAGATCGGCGAGGGCAGGCCGCTCATGGGCGGCCAGACTCGGGCTCTCGTCCCGGCCGAAGAGACGTGGACGGCACGCCTCCTCGGCCGGGCGAGAGCACGAGCTCTCCTCACCGCTGGCGAGACCCACGCGCCTCGTCCGCTCACCGGGGGCAAGGCACGCGCCCTGTCCTTCGCCATCGAGGCGAGCACGGCCTGGCCGCTCGCCGGAGCGAAGCGACTGAAGCTCACGGCCGCCGAGGAGACTGACCAGGCGCAGGCCGTCGCTATCCCCGACCGCATCAACGCGGCCGACGAGACGAGCACCGCCTGCACCCTGCACCTGTCCAAGGCACGGACACTCGGAGCCAGTCTCGGTGTGGACCCGGCCCGGGCGCTGTCAGCGCGCAAGCATCGTGCGCTCGGCGTGGCCATCGAGACGAGTGCCGGCCTCGGCTTGGCCCGTGGCAGGCGCCGTCCACTGAGTACGGCGACTGCGGTCGATGAGGGCCTGCAAGTCGGCTCAGTTGCACGCTTGTTGCTCGGCACCGCGGTCGAGGTGTCGCGTGCCCTGATCGGCCCGTTCGTACGGCTGACGCCTGCGGTCGAGGTGGCCACGGCCGAGCTGGTGTCCGGTGTCCGGCAGCGTCCGGCGGATCGGCTTGACGTCACGACCTTTGGTCCGCACCTCGATGGCGCCCGAAGCGGCCCGGAGTTGGTCTCGGCCACCGCCGGACCTTCCCTGGCCGCAAGCACCACAAGCCCGCATCTGACCGCGACCTCGACGGGAGGCTGACCATGCCGGACGTAGGCGATGTGGTGACGGCACGGCTGGAGGTCACGCCGTTCGATGGCACCACCGCGGCCACGCTCGTCGTCACGGGCCCGGACGGGGCGACGCTGGCACCAGTGGTCACCTCCTCGGAGGGCGGAGCCGTATGGACGGCACCGGTCACGTACACGCTTGCCGGACTGTGGCGGCTGTCGTGGACGGTCACCGGGACGGGTGCGTCTGTGCAGCACGAGGTAGCGACGGTGGCACCGGCCCCGGCTGTCGTTGTGACGGGCCGGGTGTACGCGACGACAACGCAGCTCGCGAACATCCTTGGCGCAGCACCTGCGTTGAACGCGGTGCAGCTGCTCGCGGACGCCTCTCGCGCCCTGGACGACGCGCTGAAGACTGCGGTGTACGACACCGACGACGACGGCATGCCCACCCATCCGGACGTGATTGCGGCGTTCGCTGAGGCGGTGTGCCGGATCGTCGAGTGGTGGGGTGAGACCGGCGACGCGGTGGGCGCCGACGGCGGCTGGGACAGCGTTTCGGCGGGGCCCGTGTCCCTGTCGCGTAGCTCCGGCAGCGCGGCAGCGACACCGATTGCCGGTGGCACGCTGCCACCGCGCGCGGCCGCCGCGCTGGGCCGCCTCGACTCGTGTGTGTTCCGGCTCGGGGTGGTGGCGTCCGCGTGGTGAGACAGGTCCCCGCATTCCTTCTCCAGCACGAGGTGAAGGTCGAGCCGTACCGGGGCTCATCGAGCAAGGGCGACGTCTACGGGCCTGCGACGTTTGTGCGCTGTCTCATCGATGAGCGCACTCAGATGGTGACCAGCCCGGGCGGCGAGCAGGTCACGTCGGGCTCCTCGTACATCACCAGGCCCGGCCACCGGCCACCGCCGAAGAGCCGCGTGACGCTGCCGGACGGGCGGATCACGAAGGTCATCACGACCGCCCGCGCGGACGGCGGAAGCCTGCCGGTCCCGAGCAACACCCAGGTCTATCTCCAGTAAAGGGGGGCCCGCCCATGGCACAGTCCTTCCGGCTCCGCTTCGACGGGGCGCCGGTCGAGCGCGCGATCCGTGAGGCCGCCGGCCGTGGCCTGTACCTCGCGACCGAGCACGTCCTCGGCAAGTCCAACGACGTGGTGCCGCTCGACGAGGCCGAACTCCAGCGCTCCGGCGTCGCCTCGGTGGACGAGGGCACCCTGACTGGCGCGATCTCCTACGACACCCCGTACGCGGTGGTGCAGCACGAGCGGATGGACTTCCGGCACGCTCCGGGCCGCACCGCGAAGTACCTGGAGAACTCGCTGAACGGCGCCCGCGGCGAAGTCATGGACATTATCGCCGCGCAGGTCCGGCGGGCGCTGCGGTGAGCGGCTACACGTCCAGCCTCCTCGACGGGCTCGCTGGCCTCCTCGCGACCGAGGGCCTAGGCCGCTTCGCACCAGACGACGTGATCGCCGACCCGGACACCGGGATCTTCCGCGGCGTCATGCCGTCCACGCCGGACCGAGCACTCGGCCTGACCGCCTACCCAGTCGAAGACACGCACCTCACGGACGCGACGACCGGAGTGCAGATCCGCATGCGCGCGGGCCGCGCCCCGGACGCGGTCGACGACCTCGCCGACGCCGTGTGGGCCGTACTGCACGGCCGTGAGCACTACGACGCCGGCGGCATCCACGTCGAGCTGTCGTGGCGGCAGTCGCAGGCATGGATCGGCCAGGACGAGCACGGCCGCATGGAACTGACCAGCAACTTCTACTTCCGGACCACTCGGCCGGGCCCTCACCAACAGGACTAGGAGCACCGCATGTCCACTCCCACGCCGCAGACCGCGCTGGTTCGCCGGTGGCGTCTTCAGATCGACATGAGCGCCGCCATGGACGGCAGCGACTGGCAGACGATGTTCGGTGTCAAGGAGTTCACGCCTCCCATGCCGGACCCGAACATCGAGGACGCCTCGGACTACGAGTCGGACGGCTGGAACGGCAACGAGAAGACGGCGCAGGCCTGGGAACTCAGCGTCACGCTGAACCGGAAGATCAACGACCAGGTGAAGATCTTCCACCCGACCCACGAGAAGCTGCGCAACGCCGCGTTCGGCTTCGGCAGCGCCTCCCGCGTGCACCTGCGCTGGTTCGACCGCACCGGCCTGCCGGAGGCGTACGAGGGCACCGGCATCGTCCAGTGGGAGAACTCCGGCGGCGAGCACACCGACCTCGACCAGCCGGAGATCACCATCACTGGCGACGGCCCGATGCTCATCATCGACAACCCGGTCGCCTGAGATGGCAGCGGTCTTCGAAGCACTCGACGACTTCCTCGATGATTTCCTGGAGCTCCCCGTCCTCGGTACGGACGGCACGGTGCGCACGTACCGCATCGCGTCACCGCCGGCCGAGGACGGACTCCGCGTCGAGAAGATCACGCGCGCGGCTGCGCGCATGCTCCAGGACGGCAGCGAACCCGACGCCGAGAGCCTGTCCGACGCCGAGGAGCGCGACCTGTACCGAATGCTCCTCGGCGACGTGCATGACCGGCTCCTCGCCGACACGGACTGGTCCCGTTTCAAGCACGCAGCGCTGACGGCCATGTTCTGGGTCACTGCGGACCGGGACACCGCGCACAAGTTCTGGGCCTCCGGTGGCGACCCTTCTCGCGTGGCCCCGAACCGGGCGGCCCGTCGCCAGCAGAGTCGCGCCTCCTCGGCGTCGGCTGCGGCGACTACGACCCGGTCACGGGGCTCTACGAGTGGTACGAGGGCGGAGTCACCCCGCAACGCAAAGGCGGCGGCCCGCAAGTAACCCTCGACGCCCTCCTGGAGCAGTGGCCACTCGTCGAGGCCGACATGCACGAGGTCTACGGCATCGACCTCTCCGAACCGCTGCTCCTGCGCCAGCGCTCATGGCGCTGGTTCCGCATCCGCCTGTGGGGCCTCCTCTCCGCCGAGTCCCGCATCTCGCGCCACTTCCAGCCCCCGGAGCCCAAGGGCCCCCGCACCCCCAGGAGGTGACCTGTGGCGCTCACCATCGGCGAGCTGACCGGCCTCATCACTCTCGACGATCGAGGCGTCGCCCCCGCCCTGCGCCGCACCGAGGGAGCACTCCGCTCCACCGGGCAGCGCATGGCAGGCGACGCCGACAGCGCCGGGCAGCACGCCGGCCAGGCGCTCGGCGATGGTGTCGTGATGGGCGCCGACGGGCGGCTCCGCAATGCGCGGGGCCGGTTCGTGGCGGCCGGTCGCCGGATCGGGACCAGCGTCGGGGACGGAGCCGCGGATGGCGCGGCGGACGGTGGCGACCGGGCGGCCGACGCGCTCTCGGGCGCTCTGGAGCATGTGAAGGGGCTGCTCATCGGCGGGGCGATCGGCGCCGCGCTGATGACCGGGCTCGCGCAGGCGATGGAGCAGTCGCAGATCTCGGGCCGTCTCGGCGCGCAGCTCGGGACGACTCCGGCCGTGGCGCAGCAGTACGGGAAGATCGCCGGGCAGCTGTACGCGAAGGGCGTCACGGAGGATTTCCAGACCGCGGCGGACGCCATCTCGGCGACGATGCGCGCGGGTATCGCTCCTCCGGAGGCAACGAACGCACAGATCGAGTCGATCTCGACGAAGGTCGCTGACCTGGCGCAGACCTTCGAGTTGGACTTGGGCCAGACCGCAAATGCCGTCGGCCAGATGATCAAGACAGGGCTTGCCCAGAACGGCACCGAGGCAATCGACGCACTCACCGCGGGGCTCCAGAAGATGGGGCCGAGGGCGGATGACATCGCCGACACCTTCAACGAATACAGCACGATCTTCCGGCAGATGGGCCTGTCCGCCACGGACGCGACGGGCCTGCTCTCTCAGGGGATGAAGGCCGGCGCCCGCGACACCGACGTTGTCGCAGACAGCTTGAAGGAATTCGTCCTCATCACCCAGGGCGGTGGAGCGAAGGTCGACGACGCGTTCAAGAAGATCGGCCTGTCCGGCAAGGAGATGCAGGCAGCTTTCGTCAAGGGCGGACCGGAAGCCCGCGCAGCTCTGGACAAGGTGTTCGCCGGCCTGTCGAAGATGAAGGACGGCACCGACAAGAACAACGTTGCCCTGACACTGTTCGGCACCAAGAGCGAGGACACGCAGAAGGCGCTGATGGCGCTCGATCCGTCTAAGGCCGCCGATGCTCTCGGCCAAGTCGGCGGTGCCGCCGACAAGATGGGCAACAGCCTGCGCGACAACGCGGGCGCGCGCGTCGAGGCATTCAAGCGGCAGGCCATGCAAGGCCTCGTCGACATGCTCGGCACCTACGTAATCCCTGCGCTGACCAAGGTGTTCTCGTTCGTCCAGCAGCATTCCGGCGCGTTCAAGATCGCCGCTGCAGTGATCACCGGAGTGATGATCCCCGCCCTCGTCCTCATGGGCGTGGCGGCGACAGTGCGTTCGGCGCAGGTCGTCGCTGGGTGGGTGCGCTCGGGAGCGGCAGCGGTCAGGAGCGCGGCAACGCACGTCGCGTCCGCGGCTCGTACGGCCGGCGCGTGGGTGACGATGGCGGCCCGGTCCACGGCAGCATTCGTGCGGGTGGCGGTGGGGGCCGCCATGAGTGCGGCCCGTACTGCGGCTGTGTGGGCGGCGTCCGCTGCCCGTATGGCTGCTACGTGGCTCGTGCAGATCATTCGCGTCGCGGCCGTGACGGTCGCGCAGTTCGTGATGATGGCCGCGCGTGCGGTCGCGTGGGCGGCGACGATGGCGGCTCAGTGGCTGATCGCGATGGGCCCGATCGGCTGGATCATCATCACCGTCATCGCCCTGGTGGCGCTGATCATCGCGAACTGGGACAAAGTCAAAGCCTTCACGATCATCGCCTGGAACGCGATCGTCGCCTGGCTGAAAGGGGCGTGGCAAGCGATCCTTGCCGGGATCTCCTACCTGGGCCAGATCCCCGGAATGATCGCGGGCTGGTTCGGCCAGGCCAAGGACTTCGCGGTCGCCAAAATGCTGGAGTTCCTCACCTGGCTGTCCGGGCTTCCGGGCCGGGTCGGATCCGCGATCTCTGGCCTCGCCGGCACCCTGGCCAACGCCTCTTCCACTGCCTGGAACCGCTTCAAGTCGGCGGCCGTGGAGAAGGCGACCGGGTTCATGTCATGGGTGCGAGGCATCCCCGGCCGGATCAAGTCGGCGGTGGGCAATCTCGGACGCCTCTTGTACAGCGCGGGAACGGACGTCATGCGCGGCCTGTGGAACGGCATCAAGTCCATGGGCGGCTGGCTTAAGGGCGTGCTGATCAGCTTCGTGACCAGCATCATCCCGGGCCCGGTCCGCAAGGCCCTCGGCATCGCGTCACCGTCCCGTGTCATGGCTGACCAGGTCGGCCGGTGGATCCCTGCGGGCATCGTGCAAGGCATCGAATCCGGACAGGGCGCCCTGGACCGGACGATGTCCTCGCTCGTGTCCACGCCCACTCCTGGCCAAGCGGCGATGTCCGCAGCTGGTGCTGTGTCCGGCGGATCCGGATCAGCGTCCGGATCTACTCCCCGCGTGGTCGAACTCCGTTCCGGCGGGACGGCGTTCGGCGACTTCATGATCGGCACACTCCGCGACGCCGTGGGATCCCGCGGCGGCAACGTTCAGTTCGTATTGGGGAGGTAGACGTGGCGTTCCCGGAGACACCGCTCGGCGTGCGAGTGGAGATCCAGACGGGGCAGGTGTGGACGGACATCACCGCGCAGACGAAGACTGCCGACCCGATCACGGCCTCGCGTGGGATCCGCAACAGCGGCAGCAATGCGGATCCCGCCTCCGTCCCCTTGAAAATCGACAACCGGGGCGGGCAGTTCTCCCCCCGCAATCCCGTCTCCCCGTACTACGGACTCATTGGGCGCAACACACCTGTCAGGGTGTGGATCCCCGGCGGCCCCCACTTCCTCGACCTCAACGGCGACCCCGCCAACTACACCTCCACCCCGGACACGACCGCCCTGGACATCACAGGCGACATCGACCTTCGGTGGGAGGGAGAGATCAACTGGTCCGACCCGGCGCCCCAGATGCTCATCGGCAAGTGGGGATCACCCGGGGGCCGCTCCTGGCACATGCGCATCCAAAGCGGGCTCCTCTACTTCGGGTTCTCCCAGGACGGCAGCATCGGCCTCGCCGCCTGGCAGTACCTGCCCGACCTGCCACGCAGGGCCGCGCTGAGGGTCACGGTCGACGTCGACAACGGGGCCGGCGCCTGGGTAGTCCGGCACTACTGGGCGCCGAGCATCACCGGACCGTGGACCCAGTTCGCCTCGGACCTCGTCACCGCCGGCACTATGTCGTTCTTCAACTCGGCCTCGCCGCTGGCGGTCGGGGCCTTCGACACGTCGCTGAACCCGCCGCGCGGACCGTTCCGCGGGCGCTGCTACGCCGCCGAAGTCCGCTCCGGCATCAACGGCACCATCGTGGCCTCGCCGAACTTCCAGGCGCAGCCGGTCGGCGCCGCTGGATTCACCGACTCGGCCGGTCGGGCATGGACGTTCGCCGGGACCGCGGCAGTCGCGGACCGCCAGGAGCGTTTCCGCGGAGAGATTTCGTCGTGGCCTCAGCGGTGGGTGCCCTCCGGACAGTCCGTATGGACGTCAGTGGAGGCCGCCGGGATCCTGCGCCGCTACGGGCAGGGACAAAAGGCGTTGGACTCGACGCTGCGGCGCCGCATTCCCTCCGGGGCGCCGCTCGCGTACTGGCCGATGGAGGAGGCGCGGGAAGCCACGCGCGCCTACTCGCCACTCAAGGCGGTAAGCCCGGCGGCGCTGACAGGCGTGGAATTCGCGAGCGTTGACACCCTGCCGAGCTCGCGCGCCCTGCCCCGCCTGACCGGTGCGGCAACCCTGTCCGCGATCGTGCCCGCCCACCCCACACCCACGCAGTGGCAGGTCGAGTTCGTCTACAACGCCGACGACAAAGCCCCGGCAGCGGCCGAGCCTCACCCAGAGGTCATCAGCATCTCGGCCACCGGCACGGTCCGCCGCTGGTCGGTAGGCCTGCGCAACGGATCGGGCCAGGTCTACGGCTACGACTCCTCAGGGACCGCAATCGTCAATCAGGGCGTCGCCCTGGGGAGCGACGTCTTCCACGGCTGGGTACGCCTGCAATTCTGGGCACGCGAGGTCAGCGGGATCATCACATGGGGCCTGTTCTTTCAGGACGTCGGAGGCAGCGCCGGCGGCATCAGCCGCACCGTCAGCGGGACCGTGGGCCGGGTCACCGCAGTCACGGGCGACTGGGGCGCGGCCACAGAGGGATGGGCGCTCGGCCATCTCAGCGTGGTGCCCGTCGCTGAGTCGACGCTCTACAACGGCAGCGATGACGGGTACGCAGGCGAGACAGCGTGGGAGCGGATGCTCCGCCTGTGCTCAGAGGAAAGCGTCCCGATGAGCCACACGCCCGGCTCTCTCCCGACACAGCGTGTAGGCCCGCAGCGGCCTGAGACTCTCCTCGCGCTCCTCCAGGCGGCGGCCGAGGCCGACGGCGGCATGCTCCTCGAGTCTCAGGACCGGCTCGGCCTGGTCTACCGGGACCGCTCGAGCCTGTACACGCAGGAGCCTGCCCTTACCCTCGCGTACCGAGGCGGCGGACTGGCACCGCCACTGGAGCCGGTGGACGACGACACCGCCACCCGCAACGACATCACGGTCACGCGCGATGCGGGATCGTCGGCCCGCGCCGTCCTCGAATCGGGAGTCCTGTCCGTGCAGGAGCCCCCGTACGGCATCGGCCTCTACGACGAGTCGACGACGCTGTCCCTGGCGGACGACACGCAGCCCGAGCCCATCGCGCATTGGCGCCTGCACCTGGGGACCTACGACGGCGCACGCTACCCGTCAGTGCGGGTGCTGCTCCATCGGGCGCCGGAGCTGATGCCGTCTGTCCTGGCCCTGCGTGAGGGCGACCTGATTCGCCTCACCGGCCTGCCTCCGTGGGTGGCGTACGGGCCCGTTGATCTACTCGTGACGGGCTGGTCGGAGACGATGTTGCCCCGTACGTGGGAGATCGTTTTCACGTGCGTTCCGGCCGGACCGTGGATGACCGCGAAGGCCGATCATGCGGTGTACGGCAAGGCAGACACGGACGGCTCCGCGCTCGCGGGCCCGATCTCTGCGACGGACACGGCGGTCCCCGTGCGCGCCACGGCGGGCCCGCCGTGGACGACAGACCCGCAGGAAACCCCGATCGAGGTTCAGTTCGGCGGGGAAGTCGCCCGCGTCGATGCTGTCGGCCAGCTCTTGTCAACGAACCCGTGGCTGGAGTCAGATCTGTCCGGCTGGGTCGGCCAGGTCACGGCGGCAGTCACCTACTCGACGGCCGTGCACCATCCCCGGGGTGTGGCCTCTGCGATGGTCACGCCGACAGGCTCGGCGGCTTCCAACAGCTTCGCCATGGCGGCCCGCTCCCCCGGGGTGGCTGGCCAGTCCTACACGGCATGCTTCTGGGTCTACTCGCCTAGTGGCTGGGCTGATTTCCGGGTGAGTATCGACTGGTTCACGTCCGCTGGCGCTGGTAACGGCACGACCTCCGGCCCACAGACGACTGTCCCGCCCGGCCAGTGGACGTTCATGACGTTCACAACCACGGCACCGGCCGGAACAGCCAGCATCGTGGCCCGTTGCCGCCAGGGCACGACGCCGCCGGCGTCGTCGCTCTACCACGTGTGGGGCCTGCGCCTCCTCGGGCCGGGTGGTGGCTCTACGGTTCTCGACACGTTCGGCCGCACGGTGGCGAACGGCTGGGGCAACGCTGACACCGGCCAGCCCTGGACCACGTTCAACGGGACAGTCTCCGACTTCTCCGTCAACGGCACCCAGGGCGTCATCTCGCACACGACCAGGAACGTCTTCCGGTACGCCGCGCTGTCGCTGGTCGTGGCTGACGTGGAGACCCTGGCTCAGTTCACGGTGCCCGTGATGCCGACCGGCGACAGCATCTACACCTACGTCCTGTCCCGCACGAACACAGCGGTGACCTCGTACCTCTTCGCTCGCGTCGAGATCACGACGTCCGGCGTGGTCGCGCTCTCGCTACGCAAGCGCAACCCGACGGAGGTCCTCCTGGCGACGGCCGCCACGACGCTGACTCACGTGGCCGGCCAGTCGTACAAGGTTCGTTTCCGGGTGGAGGGTTCCACGCTGTCGGCGCGCGTATGGGTCTCCACGGCCCCGGAGCCGAGCGTCTGGCACTCCGCTGCGACGGACACGGACCCGCTGGTGCCCGCGGCTGGTGGTGTCGGCTTCCGGTCGTTCATCGGCACCACCAACACCAACGCCCTCCCGGTCCTGACGCCGGTGGACGACTTTCAGATCTCCGACTCCCAGGTGTTCACGGTCACTCGCTCCGTGAACGGAGTCGCCAAATCGCACGCGGCAGGGACAGCGGTCTCGCTGGCCCATCCCGCAATCGCGTCTCTATGAGGAGGAGTTCCGTTGGCTACGCCTGTTGAGCAGTGGCAGCCCGGCATGGACCTCACGGCCGGCCGACTGGAGTCGATGAACCAGCGGTCATCGTTCATGGTCACCAACTACGGCGCTGACTCGTCCGGGAGCACCGACGCCGCGCCCGGGATCCAGCTCGCCCTGAATGCGGCCCGCGATTTGGGTGGCGCGCAGGTGCTGGTGCCGCCCGGGGTGTATCTGATCGGGCAGACGCTGCGGATCTACGGCAACACCAGGTTGACCCTGATGGCGGGCGCCGAGTTCCGGCGGAATGTGGCCGCGACGATGATCCTCAACGGTGACTCCGGGCAGACCTTCGGCGGGTACACGGGGCACTCTCGGATCATCATCGAGGGCGGCCTGTGGAACATGCGCGGGACGACCCCGGGGCTCACGGGTAGCGCGATGTGCATCTCGATCGGGCACGCCACGGACATCGTGATCCGCGACCTGGAGATCAGGGACTTGCCCGGGTTCCACGGGATCGAGCTCAACTCGACGACGCACGGGACGATCAGCGGCTGCCAGTTCAGGGGCTACGTCGACCCCGGAGGGAGGGACTTCTCTGAGGCCGTCCAGATTGACCTCGCCAAGAGCGTCGGCGTCTTCGGCGGCTTCGGTCCCTACGACCACACGCCGTGCGAAGACATTCTGATCTCGGGATGTCATTTCGGGGCGTCCGGCACCGCGGGCACGACCGCGTGGCCGCGCGGGGTGGGCTCGCACTCGGCGACGATCGGCCGCTGGCATCGCCGCATCCGGATCATCGGCAACAGCTTCGAGGGGATCCTCCAGTACGCGGTCAGCGCGTACAACTACGAGGACTGCACGATCGTCGGCAACACGTTCGTGTCCTGCGGCGGTGCCGTGCGTCTCCGCGTGGTGATCCTGTCCGATGCCGAGGACACCAAGGACGTCAACGGCAACCCCACGGGCGCCAGCCAGAACATGCGCAACATCGCCGTCGTCGGCAACACCATGCGATCCGGTGGCGGCTACGACCACGCGATCATCGCCCTCGGGGAAACGTCCGGGACGATCCTGAACCTCTCGGTCGTCGGGAACACGATCGACGGCACGACTGCCAATCAGGCCGGAGTGCGCCTCGACCGGGTGTCGCGCGCCACGGTCGCGGACAACATCATCGCGAACACGGCGGGCTCCGGGATCAGCACCGAGAACCAGAACAACACGATCTTGAACGGCAACGTGATCTGGACCTCGGGCGCGCACGGAATCACGATGGTGACCAGCGACAACAGCGACATCCTCGGCAACCACATCCGCGACCCCGCAAGCTCCGGGATCCTCGTGCAGGGCGGATCGGACGTCCAGATTCGCGATAATTTCGTTGACGGCGCGAACCGTGTGGCGTCGAGTGCCTACGGCATTCGCGTGTCGACGAACCCCGTGGCCATCGCCATCAGCGGCAACAAGTGCCGCCCTGGAGCCTCCGCGACCAAGGCGGTAAGAGGGCTGTCCATCTCCAGCGGCACCGGCATCCACCGCTACGGCAACGACATGCGCGGCACCTGGTCTGGCGCAGGCGGGAACGGCATCGACGACCTGTCGACGTCGCCGAACACCACCGCCACTGACATCGGGTAGACCCCCGCGCAGCACGCATGCCCCGAGCCGCCGGCCGGGGCCTTTCTCATGTCTGGAGACCCATGCAGCTCGACGACATCGCCAATAGGTTCGCCTTCCATCCGGCGGCTACGCCGGAGAAGCGGACCGAGCACGAGAACGTGCGTGAGGACTGCCGCGAGCTCGCGGCCGAATGGAATGACCGGCTCCCCGAGGGGCGGGAGAAGTCGCTCGCCATCACGAAGCTGGAAGAGGCCATGTTCTGGGCCAACGCAGCCATCGCGCGCACTGCTGAGGGGAACCGCTGATGGCCGAGCCGCTGACCCCGGACGAGTTCCTGTCCATCCTCAGATCCGAGGGCGTCAAGACGTCCGAGTACGCCGGCTGGCGCGGCCGCGAACGCGACGCCGCGACCGGCAAGGCGTTCGGCCCGGTCCATATGGTCCTCAACCACCACACGGCCGGGCGGAACAGCCGTGACACCGTGGCGAAGTACGGCGTCCCCGGTCTGCCCGCCCCTCTTGCCCACATCTACCTCGCCAAGTCGGGCGTCGCGACGATGTGCAGCGCGGGCCGCGCGAACCATGCCGGGCTGATGGCGGTCAACGCCTACAACTCGTTCCTGAACGAGAAGAGCAGCCATCCGGCCCCGTCGCGATCGTCGGGCACGGTCGACGGCAACGACGTCGCGTACGGCATCGAGACGGAGAACCTCGGCGACGGCCGCGATATGTACCCGCGCGAGCAGTACGACGCGTGGGTGCGCATCAACGCGGCGCTCTGCCGGCACTACGGGTGGTCCGCGGAGTCGTGCGGTGACCACAAGGAGACGAGCATCGAGGGAAAGATCGATCCCAAGGGGCCCGTCGAGGGATACGGCACGCGCGGCCGATTCACCTACTCCGGCCAGCAGTTGCGCACGGACGTCGCCGAGCGGCTGAAGCACAAGGCCTCGTGGTCGCCGGGCGCCGCGCGCCCGTACACCGTCGTCGATGGCGACACCCTCTGGTCGATCGCCGTGCACGAACTCGGTAGCGGAGCCCGCTACGCGGAGATCAAGGCCCTCAACCGCCTCTCGTCCGACACCCTCAGCGTCGGCCAGAAGCTCACCCTCCCCGAGAAGTGAGGTAACCCCATGGCTTCGTCCTCAGCTCCGATCGAGAAGAAGGTCAAGGCGTCCACCGCGGTGTCGTACCTGGCGAGCCTCGCCGGGCTCGCGATCCTCGGCGGTATCACCGACGACCCCTCCCTGATCTCCGGCATGCCGGACGCCCTGGAGCCCTTCGTGCTCGCCCTGGTCCCGGCCGCCGCGTCATGGATCGCCGGGTGGGCGGCCCCGCACACGCCACGCTCGGACGCCTGAACCCAGGCGGGACCCGTACCTCGAACTGGCCGTGATGGAGGGGGTAGCACGTGGACGCTGCGACGCTCGGCGCCGTCGGAACCATCGTCGTCGGACTCGCAGCGGCCACGGGCGCCCTGGTCGGGAAGCGAGGCGAAAACCGGGCCAGCCAGTCCGGGGCAGTCCTGGGCGGATACTCCACGCTCGTCGACAACCTCCAAGAGGAGCGGAACGCCCTCACGGTGAAACTCGCCGACAACGAGCGCCGCCTGGCCGAGGCCTACCAGGAACTCGCGACCGAGCGGAACGAGAAGGCCGGGCTCCTCACACAGATCACTGACCTGACCGACGAGAACAGTCGACTACGCCGCCAACTCGCCGACCTGGGAGGCCACCCGACGTGAGTGGACGCCACGCACAGCCGCTTATCGTCCGCCGCTGGCGCTCCCTCATGCTCGCCGCGGCACTGCTCGTCCTCTCCGGCGCACTCGTCTTGGTGTGGCTTCGCATCGACGCCGAGTCGTCTGCCCGTAAAGAGGCGATCGCCGAGGCGAACCTGCGGGGCGACGCGGTGACGACCCTCGCGGAGGACGTGCGGATACTGCGGAAGCAGGTCAAGGCGGAAGGCGGAACCCCGGCGGCGCCGGATCCGTCCCGGGCGGTCGACAATCTCCCTGACCGCGTCGGGGATCCCGTGCTCGTGCCTGGGCCGAGAGGCCCGCAAGGCGCACCGGGGAAGCCAGCGCCGACGATCACTCCTTCTCCGGGGCCGCAGGGTGCGCCTGGCGCCGACTCGACGGTGCCCGGTCCACCTGGCGCCGACTCGACCGTGCCCGGCCCGTCCGGTCCGCCTGGCCCCGTGGGGCAGGACGGAAAGGATGGGACGGACGGCACCGACGGGACGACGCAGTGCCCTGACGGCTACACCTGGCAGGCCCCAGCCGACGACCCCGATGCGTTGGTCTGCCGCAAGGCCGGGGCTCCGCCGCCGGAGCAGCCAGCGCCGGAGGACACGCCGCCGACCGCGGCCGGCCTGGATCCGCAGCGACGCCAGTACGCATGAGCTTGGGCCCCCATCGCCTTCGGGCGGTGGGGGCCCTTTCGTCATGCCCAGATGCCCTCTTGCGCCCGCACCCGGGTTGGCTACGGTGCGACCAGTCAACTGACCTACGACGAGGGGACCCAGCGATGACCCGACGACTGTGGAAGGTCGGCACCAACTCCGGCAACAACGGATGCCCCACCCTCTACGAGATCCCCGGCACCGACCGGTACGTCGTCCAGGGCGACCGCGTCACCGACACAGGCGAACTCGACCAGCTCGACAACCTCACCCTCGAAGAGGGCGCAGTCACGGTGCCGCGTGAGCTGCTCGCCAACTTCGGCCCCAAGGAGCCCGTGCACGTGCCGCAGTTCATCACCTTCGACGAGTTCGACGGCATGTTCACCAGCCTCAAGCACTCCGCGTGGAGGCTGGAGACCCGCCGCCGCTACGCCTCCGACGAGGGCACCGACACCTACGCCCAGTTCCTCGCCGAAGGACGCGTCGACTGGGACCTCGACGACCCGTGGTGCGTGGAGCGCCGCGACCAGAAGGCTCTCGGTAAGCGCTTTGAGCGCGTGCGGATCCTTGACGAGCCGCAGACCGAGGGCCAGCGCTACCTCCTCGACAACGCCCGCCGCAACACGGCGGCAGGCGAGGAGATCCGCGTCATCTCCCGCGCCCTCGCCGATGAGCATCGGCTGCCCGCAGAGGACTTCTGGATCTTCGACTCGCGCGTCGTCGCTCTCCTCCACTTCGATGACGCCGACCAGATGACCGGCGTCGAACTCATCACCAACCCCGTCGACGTCGTCCGGTACGAGCAGATCCGCGAAGCTGCATGGCACTACGCAGTGCCGTACGACCAGGCCTGACGGTACTTTCGGTGTGTGAGCACCGACTTTCAGCAGGCCCGAGCGGCCCTCGGCGCGCGGCTCAAAGAGCTACGCGCCGGGGTCTCTCAACGTGTGCTCGCCGAACGGCTCGGCTGGCCACAGTCCAAGGTCAGCAAACTCGAAGGCGGCCGGCAGACCCCCGCCCTGGAAGACCTCGCCGCATGGGCTCATGCAACAGGGAGCCCGGCCGCGGCTGACGAACTCGCTGCGCGTCTCCAGGGAATCGAGTCCCACTCCCGCTCGTGGCGCCGCCAACTCCGCGCCGGACACAAGCCGGTACAGGACGCCCTCACGGTCGAATACGACCGCTCCACCGTGCTCCGAGCCTGGGAAGGTTCGATGGTCGTCGGCATGCTCCAGACGCCCGACTACGCGCGCGCAGTGTTCGCCCGCTACACAGAGCTCCACCAGTCCCCACGCGATCTCGACGACGCCGTACGCGCCCGCGTGAAGCGACAAGAGATGCTCTACCAGCCCGGCCGCATCTTCCACATCGTGATGTGGGAGGCCGCCCTACACGCTGGGGTGGCTGCGCCCCATGTTCTCGCTGCCCAACTCGACCGCCTGGTGGGCGCGATCGGACTGGACACGGTGAAGCTCGGCATCGTGCCCCTTGGCGCCGGCATCGCTGTCCCGCCGGCCAATGGGTTCTGGCTCTATGACGATCGGCTTGCGATCGTCGAGGACTGGCACGCGGAGTTGTGGCTCGACGACTCGGACAGCCTGAGCCTGTACCGGCGGGTGTGGGATTCGCTGTCGGCCTCGGCGGTCTACGGGTCGCAGGCGCACCGGGTCATAGCTCGTGCCCGAGCGCATCTCGAAGCGTCCTGAGAATCCTCGCGAATCGCTGAGAAGCCGCCGCGAATATTCGAGAATCATCCCGGCTGGTGATTCTCGCAGGCTCCTACGGTGCTCGTCATGGCCGCACCGACGCGCACCACCGCACCCCGGCGCGAGGCAGGTGATACCTGGCTCGCCTCCTGCGCCCGCCGTCCAGAACTCGCCTTCGAGGTCTGGGAGATGGACGGCCTAGCGCCGATCCACTGCACGCAGTGGCTCGCCGCCGAGGCACAGCTCGGCCTTGCACTCCAGGCTGCCCGACGGATCCCCTCCCGCCACCGCGGGCCACTCCTCGTCTCGCCCGACCTCGATGCCGCATGGTGGCTGGTCCCGCTCGACGCAGCCGAGGAACTCGCTGACGTCCGGCGCCTCACCGTTCAGCCGCACGGCTGGCCGCTGCACTGCCCCTCGACCCAACGCCCGGCCGGCGGACGGTTCTGGCTCCACGCTCCCGACGGAACGGCACGACTCACTGATCCTGTTCACCTCGCCGCCGCCTTCGGCCCCGGCGGGCCACGCATCCTCGCGGAGGCTTTCGGATGACAAACCCCAGAAGCACCACGCTGCCGACGCCCACCATTTGCGAGGTGATCGAGGCGGCCCTGTCCGCACCCCGCGACTACCCCAACCCTGAGACGCTGCGGTACCTGTACACGGCGGCACGGCTAGCGATCCAAAAGTTGACGCCGATCGTGGCCGCGCAGGTCGAGCCCGCGGCGCCCGGCCCGGAGCGTGCATCCCGGGAGCGGGCAGTCGACGAGGCCGAGGCGATCATGCGCGAGGGCCTGAGTCCGAGCCCGCTCGCCGCGTCCCTCACGGTGAGCGCGCTCGGTCGCGCGCTGTTGGGCCTGCACCACTTCGCCGGCGGTGAGCGGTGAGCCTCGAGGGCGTGCGGCTCTGCTGGACGTGCCAGAAGCCGATCCGGCCTGGCGAGCGGACGCGGACGAGCGACGTGTTCAGCGCGTCCGGACCTGGCGCGCACGTGGAGTTCCACGCCCCGCTGTGCCCGACTACTCCGCCGCCGTACCAGCGGGCGCCCGTCCCGCGCAGTCACTAGACCCCCGCCGCCGGGTGCTTGGAGCTGATGGGCGGCGGGTCGGGGCGGCCGCTCGATGGCGAGCAGTGGGAGCGGCCGCCCCACAGCGTGAGTCGAACTAGCAACCAGGAGGGGAACCATGACAGTCACATTCGACAGTCCTGCCGCAACTCGTACGCGGGACCCCGAAGAACTGCTTAACGCAGTTGCCCCGCACATCACGGAACTGACCCTCAACGTATTCGACAGCGGCATGTCCCTCTGGGACCGCGAGATCGCGCTGCTCCTGCGCGATCACACGATGGTGCGTGACATGGCCGAGCGGATCCTCGGCAACGGGATCATGTACGTCATGGGCTCCATCGAGAACCCCGATGTGCACCTCGGCGTAGGCAAGTTGGTCGACATCGGCGTCCACCAGCTCATCCTCGACACGCCCGTCTGGTGGGGCATCTGCCGCCTGTACAACGGCGGCCGGTACAAGCACCACGCCCCGTTCATCGAGCGCCGCGGCGACGGCCTGTGCCTGCGCACCGGGGACTTCCTCAAGTCCCAAGGCTGGGCCATCGACGAGGAGCTGTGGGCCATCGACGGCGCCAACTGCTCGCCCTGCGACAACAAGGTCCCTGACAGCCACTGACCCCGCTACAGTCGCCCCGCCCCCACCGCGCACCTAGGGGGCGGGGCTCCCGCACATCGACCGAAGGACCCACAGTGCCCGTACCCCACGACATCGCCGCCGAGACCGAACTGTGGAACACCTACGCACAGTCAGCTTTCAAGGCCGACGCCGAGCCGTCGTTCTGCTGGACCCAGTACGCCGGCCACGGCCCCGGGCCCGAGTTGCTCGGCGACCCGGAGTCGGTGCTGGAGATCGGGTGCGGCACCGGACGCGCACTCGCCAGCCTCGCCGAGGCCGGCGTAAAGACTCGCGGCGTCGACCTGTCCCCGGTCATGGTGCAGAAGACCACCGAGCGGTGGGCGCACACGGGCGCGGAGTTCGTGTGCGGCGAAGTCCTCGACGTCCTGGCCGAGGACACGCAGACCTATGACGCGGTCTACTCGATGTTCGGAGCAGCCTGGTTCGTCGACCCGTCGAAGCTGTTCCCGCTGGTCCTCGAGCGCCTCAACCTCGGCGGCCGGTTCGTGTTCTCTCAGCCGCCGGCCATCCCAGGCGCCTACGGTCCGCAAGGTATGTATAAGGGTGGGTTCGCGGGCAAGGCGCAGTTCACCTACCGCTACAGCTATAAGCCCGCGGTGTGGGAGCGGCACCTGCTTCGGGCCGGGTTCGCCAGGGCCACGGCCACCGTGACGGAGGCCCCGACGCCGGGGCATATCGGCACTCTCATCGTGCAGGCCGAGGCGCCGGCGAGGGGCTTCGCCCTTCCGCCCAAGGGCTGAACGAGGAGCGGCCCTGTCCGCTGCTTACACGAGGTCGCGGAGCGGGACACCGAGCCCGTCGGCGATCCTGATCAAGTTGTCGAGGATCGGGCTCGCGTGACCTTGCTCGATGCGGTTGATGCTCTGCCGG
Source organism: Streptomyces longhuiensis (assembly GCF_020616555.1). Lineage (NCBI taxonomy): Bacteria > Bacillati > Actinomycetota > Actinomycetes > Kitasatosporales > Streptomycetaceae > Streptomyces > Streptomyces longhuiensis. Next base: position 3,940,275 of record NZ_CP085173.1, read on the forward strand.
TCGAGGCCAGCCTGTTCCGCCAAGGTCTCTTGCGTCATGTTCGCGTGGAGGCGTGCGGCTCGGATGCGCTCGCCGACGGCCCGCCGGGCGGCGAGTACTCGGGGCGAGGGGGGAGCGGGCGGCACCCGCTCAACGCTCGCCCGATCATGATCGACTGTCTGTATCGTCGGCCGTACATTTATGGATCACATTTCGGCCACCTGTGAAAGCCTCGGGAGAATAAGACACACGTTCGAGTGAATTTGGTGAAGTGATGTTGCCAGCCAAGATCTCCATGCAAAGGATGGCGGCACCACTCATCCCAGAACTGGCCGCCTCCAGCACACCGCCCCCCAGGCGTGGAACAGCGGCCAGCGGCGCCCTCGGCCCATCGCCGGGGGCGCTGTCATGCGCTGGGTTCGATCCACGGTTGGGGTGCTTTGCACTCACCCCGCCCGAGGCTCCGCGAACACCGTTCCCGGGCTGTTCCCGCGGGAACACTGAGCGTCGTCCAGCGACATCCAGCGTCATCGAGCGACATCGAATGCGGCCCTTTTGTCCTAATTCCCTGCATCCTTGCAGGTCAAAGATGGGTCAAGGATCAGGTTCAAGTCCCGTCACTCACCCTGAATGAACAAGGCCCCGGTTCGAAAGAACCGGGGCCTTGTTCGTCGTGGCGCCCGCGCCGCTCAGGTCGACACGCCGCCCGCGGCCGGCGCGCACCCCTCAGGACGAAGCGCGCTCCACCAGTTCGTTCGGCAGGACCAGCTGGCGGCCGTCGAGTGTGCGGGACGCGGCCGGGCGGCGGTCGGCGATCTCGGCGAGGAGCAGGTCGATCATGGCGCGGCCCATCTCCTCGATGGGCTGGCGGACGCTGGTCAGGGGCGGGTCCATGTGCCGGGCGATCGCCGAGTCGTCGTAGCCGACCAGGGCGACGTCGTCGGGGATACGGCGGCCCGCCTCGCGCAGCACCTGGCGGGCGCCCGCCGCCATCACGTCCGACCCGGCGAACACCGCGTCCACCTCGGGGCAGCGCTCCAGGAGGTCGGTCATCGCGCGACGGCCGCCCTCCTCCGTGAAGTCCCCCGGCACGATGAGCCGCTCGTCCACCTCACGGCCCGCCGCCTCGACGGCGGCGCGGTAGCCGTCGACGCGGCGCTGGGCGCCGTACACGTCCAGCCGGCCGGTGATCGTGGCGATGCGGGTGCGGCCGCGGCCCACGAGGTGCTCGACGGCCGAGTACGCGCCCGCGAAGTTGTCGGAGTCCACCGAGGGCAGCGTCTCGGCGGCGGAGCGGCGGCCGCTGATGACGGCGGGGATCTCCAGCTGGCTGAGCAGATCGGGGAGCGGGTCGTCGGCGTGGACGGACACCAACAGGACGCCGTCGACGCGGTGCGCCGCGAGGTACTGCGCGAGGCGCTGCCGCTCCCGGTCGTTGCCCGCGAAGATCAGCAGGAGCTGCATCTCGGTCTCGGCGAGCTCGGCACCGACGCCGCGCAGCATGTCGGAGAAGTAGGGCTCCGCGAAGAAACGTGTCTCCGGTTCGGGCACGACGAGGGCGATGGCGTCCGTGCGGTTGGCGGCGAGGGCGCGGGCCGCCGTGTTCGGCACGTAGCCGAGCTCGGCGACGGCGGCCTCGACCGTGGCGCGGGTCGCGTCGCTCACCCGGGGCGAGCCGTTGATCACCCGGGAGACCGTGCCCCGGCCCACGCCCGCCCGGGCCGCGACCTCCTCAAGGGTCGGACGCCTGCCGTGAGTGCCGCGAGCCACCATGACTCCCACCTCCCCAAGTCTCACGCGGAATCTAACAGCCCGATAACCGCGCCAAGTTGCCGCTGCCGAGCGTCTTGACACCCCCGGGCCGAGCGACGACCCTTCAACACATCACCTATGGGAGCGCTCCCACTCTACTGGGCGTATACAGAAGCCGCACGTTCCCCGCCCGAGCCGCACGTGAAAAACGGGCGCAGCAAGGCAGTTGGCCGGGGTTGGCACTTCAGAGCAAGTGAATTCTTTGGAGGACGCAATGCGCACGACTGCCCGCACGTCCCGTCGAGCGATGACCTTCGCGGTCGTTGCCACCCTGGCCACAGGGTTGCTCGCCGGATGCGCGACCGATGACGACTCAGGATCCGACGGCGGTTCGAGCGGGGGTGCCGGCAACAAGGGCGGCACCACGGTCACGATCGGCACGTTCGGCGTCTTCGGCTACAAGCAGGCCGGGCTCTACGACGAGTACATGAAGCTGCACCCGGGCGTGACGATCAAGGAGAACGTCACCACCCGCACCGACGTCTACTGGCCGAAGACGCTCACCCGGCTGCAGGCCGGATCCGGCACGGACGACATCCAGGCGATCGAGGTCGGCAACATCACCGAGGCCGTCCAGACGCAGGCCGACAAGTTCGTCGACCTCGGCAAGGAGGTCGACAAGTCACAGTGGCTGGACTGGAAGAACGCCCAGGCCACCACCAAGGACGGCAAGCTCATCGGGCTCGGCACGGACGTCGGCCCGATGGCGATCTGCTACCGCAAGGACCTGTTCGAGAAGGCCGGTCTGGAGACCGACCGCACCAAGCTCGCCGCGCAGTGGAAGGGCAACTGGAACAAGTACGTCGACCTCGGCAAGCAGTACATGAAGAAGGCGCCGAACGGCACCAAGTACGTGGACTCCGCGTCCTCCGTCTACAACGCGGCGCTCGGCGGCGAGAAGGAGCGGTACTACGACAAGGACGGCAGCGTCATCTGGGACAAGTCCACGGGGGTGAAGAAGTCCTGGAACGCCGCCATGGAGGTGGCGACCAGCAACATGTCGGCCAAGCTGAAGCAGTTCGACAAGCCGTGGGACCAGGGCTTCGCCAACGGCACCTTCGCCACGGTGGCCTGCCCCGCGTGGATGCTCGGCTACATCCAGGAGAAGTCCGGTGACGCTGGCAAGGGCAAGTGGGACGTGGCGGCCGCGCCGACCGCGGCCAACTGGGGCGGCTCGTTCATCGGTGTGCCGACGGCGAGCAAGCACCAGAAGGAGGCCATCGCCCTGGCGAAGTGGCTGACCGCGCCCGCGCAGCAGGCGAAGGTGTTCGCCAAGCAGGCCAGCTTCCCGTCGACACCTTCGGCGTACGCCGACCTGAAGCCGCAGGCCGCGACGACCACCTTCTTCTCCGACGCGCCCCTGACACAGATCTTCTCCGACTCGGCGAAGACCATCCCGGTCCAGGTCTTCGGCATCAAGGACCAGCCGATCGGCACCGCGATCACCGACACCGGCATCCTCCAGGTCGAGCAGAAGGGCAAGTCGCCCGCGCAGGGCTGGGACGCGGCCACCAAGGAAGTCAAGGACGTGCTCGACCAGTGACCAGCTCCGACGAGGCTCTCGCGCAGTCCGCGACGAGCGCCGACACCGCGCCCGGCTCCCAGGAGCCGGGCGCGGCCCGGGGCGCTCAGGGGCGCGGTACGGCGCCGACGGGCGCCGGCACCTGGCGCAGCCGGCTGTACCGCTGGGACATGAAGGCGTCCCCGTACGCGTTCATCTCCCCCTTCTTCATCATCTTCGGCGCCTTCTCACTGGTGCCGCTGCTCTACACCGCCTGGTACTCCCTGCACCACGTACAGCTGTCGAACCTGGACGGCCAGACCTGGGCGGGTCTGGACAACTACACGAACCTCTTCCAGTCGGACTTCTTCTGGAACGCGCTGAAGAACACGTTCACCATCGGCGTGATCTCGACCGTGCCGCAGCTGATCGCGGCGATCTGGCTCGCGCACATGCTCAACTACCGGCTGCGCGGCTCCACCGTGTGGCGCGTCGTCATGCTCACCCCGTACGCCACCTCGGTGGCGGCGGCGACGCTCGTCTTCGTGCTGCTCTTCTCGCCCGACACCGGCATGATCAACTGGGCGCTCGACCTGATCGGCATCGACCCGGTCAACTGGCGTGAATCCGACTGGGGCTCGCAGGCAGCGGTCTCCTCGATCGTGATCTGGCGATGGACCGGATACAACGCGCTGATCTATCTGGCGGCGATGCAGGCCATCCCGGCCGACCTGTACGAGTCGGCGGCCCTGGACGGCGCGAACCGCTGGCAGCAGTTCCGGCACGTGACCATTCCGATGCTGCGTCCGACGATCCTGTTCACGGTGGTCGTCTCCACGATCGGCGCGACCCAACTCTTCGGCGAGCCCCTGCTGTTCGGCGGTGTCAGCGGCACCAAGGGCGGGTCCGAGCACCAGTACCAGACGCTCGGCCTGTACATGTACGACCAGGGCTGGATCGTCGGCAACCTCGGCAAGGCGTCCGCGATCGCCTGGTCGATGTTCCTGATCCTGCTCATCGTGGCCGCGATCAACCTGCTGATCACCCGACGGCTGAGGAAAACCCAATGACCACCATCACCGACGCGACACCTCCTCAGGTCGCCGAGAGCGACGCCGAACCGCCGCGTCGGCGGCGGATCCTGGGCGCGGGCAAGCAAATGCACGCGGGTCCGGTCACGTACCTCGTGCTGACCCTGTTCGCCGTGATCTCGCTCGCCCCGCTGCTGTGGACGACGATCGCGGCCTCACGCACCAACACCCGCCTCGCGCAGACACCACCCCCCTTCTGGTTCGGCGGAAACCTGTTCAAGAACCTGGAGACCGCCTGGAACCAGGCCGGCATGGGCACCGCGATGTGGAACACCATCCTCGTGGCGGCGACCATCACCGTCGGCACGGTGCTGTTCTCCACGCTCGCCGGTTTCGCCTTCGCCAAACTGAAGTTCCGTTTCTCCAGCACGCTGCTCCTGATGACCATCGGCACGATGATGATTCCGCCCCAACTGGCCGTGGTTCCGCTCTACTTGTGGATGACGGATCTGGGCTGGGCGAACCATCTGCAGACGGTCATCCTGCCGACCCTGGTCAGCGCCTTCGGCACGTTCTTCATGCGCCAGTACCTGGTCCAGGCGCTGCCCACCGAACTGATCGAGGCCGCCCGGGTCGACGGGGCGAGCAGTCTGCGGGTCGTCTGGCACGTGGTCTTCCCGGCCGCGCGCCCGGCGATGGCGGTGCTCGGACTGCTGACGTTCGTGATGGCGTGGAACGACTTCCTGTGGCCGATCATCGCGCTCAACGGAGAGAACCCCACGGTCCAGGTGGCCCTCAACCAACTGGGCACCGGCTACATCCCCGACGACTCGGTGATCATGGCCGGAGCCCTGCTCGGCACGCTGCCGCTGCTGATCGCGTTCCTGCTGTTCGGCAAGCAGATCGTCGGCGGCATCATGCAGGGCGCCGTAAAGGGCTGACGTTTCCCGGGGCCGCCGCGAGCGGCGGCCCCACCCCACAACTTCCTACCGATGGGAGCGCTTCCATGCCTAAGCCCATTACGCAGACACCCACGACAGATCCCACCCCCTCCTCCACCGACGCCCCCACCTTCCCGGCGAACTTCCTCTGGGGAGCCGCGACATCGGCGTACCAGATCGAGGGGGCGGTGCGGGAGGACGGCAGGACGCCGTCGATCTGGGACACGTTCAGCCATACGCCGGGCAGGACGGCGGGCGGTGACACGGGCGACGTGGCGGTGGACCACTACCACCGCTACCGGGACGACGTGGCGCTCATGAAGGACCTGGACCTGGGCACGTACCGCTTCTCGGTCTCGTGGCCGAGGGTGCAGCCCACGGGCCGCGGCCCGGCGGTCCAGCGGGGCCTGGACTTCTACCGGCGCCTGACCGACGAACTCCTCGCCAAGGGCATCAAGCCGGCCCTGACCCTCTACCACTGGGACCTGCCGCAGGAACTGGAGGACGCGGGCGGCTGGCCGGCACGCGACACGGCGTACCGCTTCGCGGAGTACGCGGGCATGGTCGGCGAGGCGCTGGGCGACCGGGTGGACCTCTGGATCACGCTCAACGAGCCCTGGTGCAGCGCGTTCCTGGGCTACGGCTCGGGTGTGCACGCGCCAGGCAGGACGGAACCGGCGGCGACGCTCCGGGCGGCCCACCACCTCAACCTGGCACACGGCCTGGCAACACAGGCCCTGCGCCAGACGCTGCCGGCCCGAGCGGAAGTAGCGGTGAGCCTCAACTCCTCCACGGTCAGGCCCCTCTCACCCGACAGCCCCGCCGACAACGACGCCCGCCGGCGCATCGACAACCTGGCCAACGGCGTGTTCCACGGCCCGATGCTGCACGGGGAGTACCCGGCGGACCTGATCACGGACACCGCGGGCATCACGGACTGGTCCTTCATCCACGCCACCGACCTGGCGGAGATCCACCAGCCGCTGGACGCGCTGGGCCTGAACTACTACACCCCGTCCCTGGTCTCCTCGTCCCCGTCGGCCCCCACGTCCCGATCCGACGGCCACGGCGCGAGCGACCACTCCCCCTGGCCGGGAGCGGACGACGTCGCCTTCCACCAATCCCCGGGCGAGCGTACGGAGATGGGCTGGACCGTCGACCCGACGGGCCTGCACGACCTGATCATGCGCTACACCAGGGAGGCACCGGGCCTGCCGCTGTACATCACGGAGAACGGCGCGGCGTACGACGACAAGCCGGACCCGGAAGGCCGGGTCCACGACCCGGAGCGCATCGCCTACCTCCACGGCCACCTGTCCGCCGTCCACCGTGCGATCAAGGACGGCGCGGACGTGCGCGGGTACTACCTCTGGTCGCTGATGGACAACTTCGAGTGGGCCTACGGCTACGAGAAGCGCTTCGGGGCGGTCCACGTGGACTACGCGACCCAGAAGCGCACGCCGAAGTCGAGCGCGCACTGGTACGCGAAGGCGTCGCGCACCAACCAACTCCCGCCGGCGAACTAGCAGCCGCTCGCCAGAACGAACCGGCACACAGACGCGCGCCCCGGCCGAGTGGGGGGAGAAAGATCCGGCCGGGGCGCGCAGCTTCCCGCGGGGGGAGGGCTACTTGAAGGACGCGAAGGCCTTCTGGAAGGCGTCGGCCGACTGCTCGATCGAGGAACAGGTCGGCTGGGCCGAGTCGGACGCCCCGCCCTCACACGCCTTGTCGCGGGTGGCGGACCACATCGACAGACCCCCCAGTCCCTTCTCCTTCGCGAAGGCGACCAGCTGCGTGGCGTCGTCGACCTTGAAGACCTCGGACGAGACGTCGTTGACGCCGATCATCGGGGTGATCGCGACGGCCTTCCAGGCGGCGGCGTCGGACAGCCCGAGCGCGCTCTTGATCTGCGCCTGCGTGGCGGTGGCGGCCTGCTCGGCGTACGTACCCATGTCGCCGCTGTAGGAGGCGCCGTAGTCCATCGCCATGATGTTGACGAGGTCGGTCGAGACGCCGTTGGACTTGGCGTTCTTCAGGAAGTTCACGCCGTCGGACGTCAGGCCCTCGGGCATCACCGGGAGCGTGAAGGAGACGTTCAGTCCCGGGTTGTTCTTCTGCAGTGTGGCGATGGCCTGGGCACGCTTGGTGTTGGCGGCGGTGTCCGGCAGGGCGCCCCCCTCGACGTCGAAGTCGACCTTGGTGAGCTTGAACTGGTCGATGACCTTCTGGTACGCCGCGGCGAGGTCGGAGGCGGAGGAACAGGCCTGCGCCAGCTCGGTGCCGGACGCGCCACCGAACGAGACGCGCACATCGCCGCCGGCGGCCCTCACGTCACCGATCTGGGCGGCGACCTCGTCGCTGCCGAGGTCGGTCACACCGCCCCACTTCGGGGCGCAGGAGCCGCCGGAGGTGATGAAGGCGAGGTTGAACTCCTTGACGCCGGTGGCCTTGGAGGAGGAGACCAGGTCGAACTTCGGGTAGAGCGACGTGTCGACGTAGGGGGCGAAGCCGGCCGCGGCGGCGGAGCCCGAACCGGTGCCGGAGGACGAGGACGGCGACGGGCTCGCCGTCGACGTGGCGGTCTCGGTGGGCTTGGCGGTGGCCGAAGCGGAGGCGCTGGCGCTCGGGGCGGGAGTCGCGGACTCCGTGGGGCGTCCGCTGGGCTCGGGCGTGGCCCCGTCGTCCACGGAGCACTTGGCGCCGTTGATGAGACACCCGGCCGGATCGGCGTCGCCGGTGACGACGAACCCGACGGTCACGGACTTCCCGGCGGCGACGCCTTCCTTGTCCCAGGAGGCGGGCGTCACGGTGACATGCGAGCCGGACACGGACGACTCCGCGTTCCACAGGGAGCCGAGCTTGGTGCCGGACGGCAGGTCGAACTCGAGCTTCCAGTCGGACTGGGCCTTGTCCGAGTCGTTCTTGACGACGTACTGGGCGGTGTACCCGCCGGACCACTCACTGGTCTTGGTGTACGCGGCGCCGACCCCCGCGGCCTGCGCCGTACCGGTGAACAGGAGGGCGCCGCCGCCCACGACGGCCGCGGCGACGAGCCCGCCTATCGCCTTGTTCCTGCCGCTGACCCTGCGCCGGTGCGTGCTGCTCATCGCGTGCCTGCCTTAGCTGTACGGGGGTGGGGGTGCGGCAGCACGCTAGCGATCCGGAACCCGGCAAATGGGGCACCGGCACCGGCGGTCGAGGTTCTTATGGAGGGCTTAAGGAAGCCATCGGAACGGATTAAAGGTAGAGACCGACACCGAAACGAAGAGGCCCCACCCGACTACACAGCGGCACCGGACCCGGCGCCCGACCCGGCGCCCGCACCTGCCCCGGAACCCGAGCCGACCCCTGAGCCACCACCCGCGCCGGCACCCCGCTTACGCCCGCGCCGCACCCCGCCCCGATGCCCTCGCCGCACAGCGCCACCGGGCCCCCGCCCGTCCAGCTGCACCCAGATCCGCACCTCGGTCCCCCCGAGCACGGAGGACCCGATGCGCACGTCTCCCCCGGTCGATTCGGCGAGCCGACGGACGATGTCGAGCCCGAGCCCGGTGGACCCGTCGCTGCCGGACCCGCGCCCACGGGCCATCGCGGCGTCCGGGTCCAGGATCCCGGGCCCGGCGTCGGAGACGAGCACGATCACGGCGTCCTCTCCGCTGTGCACGTCGACGGCGAACGCGGTGCCCTCAGGCGTATGCCGGAAGACGTTCCCGAGGAGCGCATCGAGCGCGGCGGCCAACTCCCCCCGGACCACGGGGATGCGTACCGGCCGGTCGACCCCGGCGACGCGCACCTTGCGCCCCTCGTCCTCGGCGAGCGCGGACCAGAAGTCCATGCGCTCGCGGATGACCTCGGCGGCATCGCACCCGGCCCCGGGCCCCGCGGCGGCGGTCTGCGGCTTGGCGTCGCGGGCGGTACGGATGATGGTGTCGACCTCGCGCTCCAACTGCTCGACGGCGGCGCGGGTCTGCTCGGCGGCGGCGCCTTCGCCCAGCGAGACGGCGTTGAGCCGCAGAACGGTGAGGGGCGTGCGCAGCCGATGCGAAAGATCGGCGGCCAGCTCCCGCTCGTTGGCGAGAAGCTGGACGACCTGATCGGCCATGGAGTTGAACGCGACCGCGGCGAGCCGGAGTTCCGTGGGCCCCTCCTCCGGCACGCGGGCCCCGAGCTTCCCCTCGCCCAGATCGTGCGCGGCGGAGACGAGGCGCTGGGCGGGCTGCACCATGCGTACGCCGAGCCGGTCGGCGACGGCCACGGACCCTATGACGAGGGCGACAGCGACACCGGCCAGCACCAGCCACGCGGTGGCGACCCCGTTGGTGACCTCGGACTCCGGCACGAACACTTCGACGACGGCGATGCCGGAACTGACGGCGATGGGCTGGAGCCACACGGACCCGCCAGGCACATCGGCGACGGTGGCCTGACGGAGGCCGACGTGCCCGTCACCGGCGCGCGACGTGCCGACCTGGATCGCCGGGGCGCCGCCGGCGGCCGGGATGTACACCGCCATGCGGCCGTCGGCACCGGCCTCGGTGGAGGCGACGGCGCGGGTCAGTTCGTCACGGTCGGTGGTGATGGAGAGGGTGGGCCCGAACGCGGCGGCGGTCCGCTCGGCGTTCGAGAAGGCACGGTCCCTGGCCATCTCCTTGATGACGAGGCCGAGAGGAACCGCGAAGGCCACCACGACCATGGCGGTGACGGCGAGGCACACCTTGACCAGGGCCCACCTCATGCCGGCCCGCCCTCCGCCCGCGGCGGCTCCAGCTTCACGCCGACGCCCCGCAACGTGTGCAGATAGCGCGGCCGCGCGGCCGTTTCGCCCAATTTCCTGCGCAGCCACGACAGATGGACGTCGATGGTCTGATCGTCCCCGTACGACTGCTGCCACACCTCGGCGAGGAGTTCCTTGCGGGGGACGACGACGCCGGGCCGGCCCGCGAGGAAGGTGAGCAGATCGAACTCGCGCCGGGTGAGATCGAGCCGCGCCCCGTCCAGCTCGGCCTGGCGCCGCAGCGGGTCTATCGCGAGGCCGCCGACCTGGAGGAGGCGCGAGGGCGGCTCGGCGGCGGCGCTGGAGCGCGCGCGGCGCAGCACGGCGGCCATGCGCGCGGACAGGTGCTCGGGCGAGAACGGCTTGGTGAGGTAGTCGTCGGCGCCGTCGTTGAGGAGCCGGACGATCTCGGTCTCGTCGTCGCGGGCCGTGGCGATGATCACGGGTACGTCGGTGATGCCGCGCAGCATCTTCAACGCCTCGGAGCCGTCCAGATCGGGCAGTCCGAGGTCGAGAATCACGACGTCGAAACGGAAATGGGCGACCTCGCGCAGCGCCTCCAGGGCCGTGCCGACGCTCCGTACGGTGTGGGAGGCCTCGGTCAGGTGCCGGATGAGGGCCGAGCGCACGAACTGGTCGTCCTCGACCACGAGCACACTTGCCATGGGCGGCACCGTACGCCATACGAGGGACCCCGGTCCTCCTTCCGCCCAGGTCCGGGGCAACCCCGGTCCCCCGGGGACACGGGTGGGGCGGGTGCGGCAGTATGGCCGCGATGCACCCCATGCGCAGAGGACTTGTTCACACGGCGGCCTGGCTCCTGGCCACCGGCGCGGCCGTCACGCTGTCGTGGTGGGGCGTGCACACGGTGATGGCGGGCACGGCGTACGACCCGCCGCGCGCGGTGCCGATCGCCGCGGGAGCGGTGGACGCGCGGGCGTCGTCGACGCACCGCCCGGAGGCGTCGACGCCGTCAGTCTCGCCGTCCCGCTCCGCATCGCGGAAGCCGTCGCACTCCCCCGGCTCGGCCACTCCGTCCCCGAGCCGCACGACGAGACCGAGCACCTCCGCGAAGCCGCCCGCGTCCCCGTCGGCGTCCGGCACGGTGAAGGGCTACGCGACGCAGGGCGGCCGTGCCGTGTTCGACCTGGGCAAGGACTCGGCGACGCTGGTGTCGGCGACGCCCGCGGCCGGCTGGTCGGTTCAGGTGTGGAAGGACTCGACGTGGATCAGGGTGGAGTTCACCTCGGGCACGGACAAGGTCTCGGTGTTCTGCACGTGGCACGACCACGCACCGAGCGTGGAAGTGGCGAAGTACTGACCACCCGCACGACCACCCACCCCGGCCCGCCCACAACGCCCCCTCGGCCCGGACCCCCCGTCACCGGAACACGGACGGCGGAGGAGCGGGCGAAGCGACGGCATGCGCGTCGGTGACGGCACCGGCGCCTCCGGTGAAGTCCGAGAGGGCCTTGCCGTGTTCGACGCGGGCGGGATGCGGATCGCCGGCCGCGCGCCGGGTCAGCTCGGCTATGGGCAGGACCCGGTCGGAGGCGACGAGCACCGCGTTGCCGAAGCGCTTGCCGCGCAGGACGGCCGGGTCGGCGACGAGGGCGAGCTCGGGGAAGACGGCCGCGGCGGTGGCGATCTGGCCGCGCAGATGCGCGAGGGGCGGCCCGTCGGCGAGGTTGGCGACGTAGCACCCGCCGGGCTTGACCACGCGGCGTACCTCGGTGAGGAACTCCGTGCTGGTGAGGTGCGCGGGCGTACGCGCTCCGCTGAACACGTCGGCTATCAGGAGGTCGGCCCAGCCGTCGGGGAGCTTCGCGAGGCCCTCGCGGGCGTCGCCGGCGCGGACGCGGATCCGGCCGCCGGGGTCCAACGGCATCTCGCGGCGCACCAGTTGGACGAGCGCCTCGTCGCGTTCGACCACCTGCTGGGTGGAGCGGGGGCGGGTCGCGGCGACGTAGCGGGCGAGGGTGAAGGCGCCGCCTCCCAGATGCACGGCGTGCACGGGGCGGCCCTTGTCCACGGCGAGGTCGATGACGTGGCCGATCCTGCGCTGGTACTCGAATTCGAGGTGCTCGGGATGGTCGAGGTCGACGTGCGACTGCGGGGCACCGTCCACGAGCAGCGTCCAGGCGCGCGGGCGGTCCCGGTCGGGTATCAGCTCGGCGAGCCCGCCGTCGACGGCCTCGACGACGGCCTCCCGGCCGCCGCGGGCCGCTCCGGCCTGCTTGTTCTTTGCCCTTGACCTTGCCATCCGTCCATTATCGACGGGCGGCGACGAGTCGGCCCAGCGGCCGCGAGGCCAGGGACCGCAAGGGTCCGGCGGACGGTCTCAGCGGCAGTTGTCCGCGGCTTCGATCATGCGGGCCGCCTCGTCGAGCGCCGCCCGCAGGACCGCCGGGTCGGTGACGAGCTCGGCCTCGCCGGGCGGGAGCAGCCAGCCGCCGCCCTCGACGGGGGCGGGCGGCACGGGGCCCGCCCCCGTCCCGCGCTCCGGCGAGGACGACGCGGGGGTGTGGGTGCAGGCGCTGCCGGGGACGTCCCAGGCGTCGGCGGTGCCGGGCGGCACGAGGAAGCCGAGGGTGTCGCAGTCCCCGTCGTGCAGGACCGGGCCGACGGCCTCGGTGGCGCCGCGGCGCAGGATGTCGACGGCTTCGAGGCCCTGCCGGGCCGGGACGGTCACCACGTCGCAGGACGCGCTGTCACGGGGTGGCGCGCTGTGGTCCTGGGTCGGCCGGTGCCGCGCCGTCGAAAGTGATGCCTCCAACACGTCAGCCCCTCCTCGCTCTCGCGTACGGGTTGCACGACCGGAACGCGACCGCTCCGGCCCCGCAAGGTTCAACGCCCGCAGGCGTCAACAGCTACGGCGGCACGCCGCCGCAAAGGATGGCACTTCATGGCGGATGAGGGGTGAGATATCCCGTTTGTAGCTAAACACTGTGTGTCGGAGTCGTTACAGCAGGTACCTTCGTGCCCCGTCGGAACAGGGTTGCATCAGGGCTCACAGAGACCCAACTCCCCGGTGATCCGGCACGGTTCGCACGAGAGGGCCCGGTCATGACGCCGTCATCGGTGGCATCGTCAGCGCAGTCCCCGCGGCCGAATCTCGCCTTCAGGCGGCTGCGTGGGCAGCGCTCTCCGGGCGAGTTCGCGGCCTCGGTGCGACGCGCCGCCCGGGAGATCGGCGAGCGGGTCAGCTGCGACGCGCGCTACATCGGGCGGGTGGAGGCCGGCGAGATCCGCTGCCCCAACTACGCGTACGAGCGGGTGTTCCTGCACATGTTCCCCGGCCGCTCGCTCACGGATCTGGGGTTCGCGCCCCGCTCGGCCGTACGCGGCCGGGCGGCACGCCCCGCGGAGCCCGTACCCCTCGCGCACACCGAGTTCGAGTTCCCGCACCACGACGAGGAGAGCGACGTGCGGCGTCGCGCATTCATGACCGGAGGGACGGCCACCGTGGCCATCGCCTCCCTGGCGCCCTTCGGCATCGCGGCCGACGGCACGGCAGCCCGTGCGGCGAAGTCGACCGCCGCGGGCCACGGCGGGCGCGCGGCGCCCGAGGCCGGTGTCGGCGCGGTCGAGGAGGCCATCCGCCGGATCCGGCTGCTCGACGACCGGCACGGCGCCGACGGACTCTACAAGAGGGCGGCGGCCCCGCTGCGTACGGCGTTCGCGCTGCTCGACGCGGGGACGGCGGCGCCCGGCACGGCCGAGCGGCTCCAGGCCGGGGCGGGTGAACTGGCCATCTCCGTCGGCTGGTTGGCGCACGACTCGGGCCGTTTCGACGACGCGCGCTCGCACTACGCGGAGGCACTGGCCACCGCGCGCGTGGCGGGCGACCCGGCGCTGGAGGCGCACGCGTTCTGCAACACGGCGTTCCTGGCGCGGGACGCGGGGCGGCCGAGGGAGGCGGTGCGGGCGGCGCAGGCGGCCACGCGCGTCGCGGCCCAGCTGTCCTCGCCACGACTGCTGTCGCTGCTGGCGCTGCGCGAGGCGGGCGGCTGGGCGGGGCTCGGCGACCGTACGGGGTGCGAGCGGGCGCTGGCCCGGGCGCAGGCCCTCTTCGCGCGCGGGCGGTCGGACGACGACCCGGAGTGGATGACGTTCTACGGCGAGGCCGAGCTGGAGGGCCTGGAGGCGCAGTGCTACTCGGCGCTCGGCGACTGGACGCGCGCCGCCCGGCACGCGCGTCGCGCCGCGGCCCTCCAGGACCCGCACTTCACCCGGAACATCGCCCTGTACACGGCGGAGCTGGCCGACGACCTGGCGCGCGCGGGCCAGCCCGACGAGGCCGCGTCCGCGGGGATGCGGGTCCTGCATCTGCTGACCGAGGTCCAGTCGTCGCGCATCCAGTCGATGCTGGCGACCACCGCGCGCGTGCTCCTTCCGCACCGCAGGGCGTCGGGTGTCTCGGCGTTCCTGGAGCAGCACGCGTCGGCGCCGCGCACGGCGTGAGCGCCTCCGGCGCCCGCGGGAGCCCGCGAGCCCGGCCCGATTTGAACGAGAGGCTGCCTAGCCCTCGTGGCCCGCGAGATGGCCGATGTCGTTCCACGACTCGATCGCCGGTTCCCCGTAGGCCCAGCCGAGGACCGACAGGGACGTCGGGTTGAGGCGGATGCGGGCCGCGAAGTCCAGCGGGAGGCCCAGCCAGCGGGCGCCGATGGAGCGCAGCATGTGGCCGTGCGCGAAGACCAGGGCGTCGCGGTTCTCGGACCTGGCCCAGGCGACGACCTCGTCGGCGCGGGCGGTCATCTGCTCCAGGGTCTCGCCCTCGGGGACGCCGTCGCGCCAGATGAACCAGCCGGGGCGCCGCTCCTGGATCTGGGCGGGGGTCAGCCCCTCGTACGCGCCGTAGTCCCACTCCATGAGCGCGTCCCACTCCGTGGCCCGGTCGCCGAAGCCGGCGAGTTCGCAGGTCTCGCGCGCGCGGGACAGGGGGCTGGTACGGACCTCGGCGCCGGGGAGTCCGTCGAGGGGCGACCGGTGCAGACGTTCGCCGAGGAGCTTCGCGCCGCGCCGTCCCTCTTCGAGGAGGGGGATGTCGGTCCTGCCGGTGTGCCGCCCGGACAGTGACCATTCCGTCTGTCCGTGCCGGGCCAACAGGATGCGCGGTGCCATGGGTGACCTTTCCGAGGGTGGGTGAAAAGGGCTGCCATGTACCGACAAGTCAGGCCAGGCGCGCCCGCTCGTTCCATCATCGCTCACCCGGGATTCAGGCAACCCACCGGGCGATCGTTGCGTCTTCGTGGGTCGGAGGCGCCCCTTCCAGGCGGACACATACACCGTAAAGTGGTCCACGTGGCCACGGGCCGCCGTACAGGGAGTTAAGGGGGAGCGGCCTGATGTCGCAGACCGAGGCACCGTCCACTGCGGCGACAGGCGACCGGCTGCGCTGGTGGACCGAGCTGCCACTGATCGTGCTGGTGTACGCCGCCTATTCGGCGGGCCGGCTCATGGTGCGCGGGGACGAGGCGCGCGCCGTCGAGCACGGCCTCGCGATACTCCGGGCCGAGAAGGCACTCCATCTCAACCTCGAACACCCGCTGAACCGTCTCTTCACCGCCGAGGCCTGGATCGGTGTCCCCGCCGACTTCTGGTACGCCTCACTGCACTACCTCGTCACTCCGGGCATCCTGATCTGGCTCTTCCGCAGCCGCGCCGTCCACTTCCGCGCCGCCCGGACCTGGCTGATGACCTCCACCCTGATCGGCCTGATCGGCTTCACCCTCGTACCGACCTGCCCGCCGCGCCTGCTCTCCCCCGGCCACGGCTTCGTCGACACCATGGCCCAGTACAGCTCGTGGGGCTGGTGGGGCGGCGAGGCGAGCGCGCCGCGCGGGCTCGGCGGCATGACCAACCAGTACGCGGCGATGCCCAGCCTGCACGTCGGCTGGGCGATGTGGTGCGGGGTCATGCTCTGGCGGCACGGCCGTACACCGCTGGTCAGGGCGGCCGGTGTCGCCTACTCGCTGATCACCACCTTCGTGGTGATGGGCACCGCGAACCACTACTTCTTCGACGCGCTCGCCGGGGTCGCCGTGATGGGTCTCGGATTCCTGGTGAGCCGGCGCGTGGTGCGGGCCGCGGACCTCGTACGGGCCCGGGTGCGCAGCGCGCCCGTGGCCGGTTCCGCACGGCCCGGGCGCACCTCTCCCGCCCCGGCCTCCACGGCGGCCTCCACGATTGTCAGTGGGGAGTGCCAGACTTCGGCGGGTGAGCGAATTCCCCGACAGCGCAAGGTCAGTGCAGGACCGGGCGGCGGCCCGGGTGCCCGCTCCTCCGACGCGGGGGACGGCGCTGCGGCAGCAGCTCGCTGAGCTGCGTGGCGCCGGCATACCGCCACGGACGCTCGACGCGCGGGCGCTGGCCGCGCTCGCGGCGAACCCCGGGTGCCGGCGGCGCGCGCTGCTCGACGGAGCGGGCGTCGACAAGGCGCTGCTCGCGGACGCGCTCGGGGCGCCGTCCGGATTCGGCCAGTCGCAGTTCGCGTTCATGCGGGGGAACGCGTTCGAGGCGAAGGCCAAGGCCGACGGGGGCGCGGAGCTGCTCCGGCTCGTGCACGAGCACATGGGCGGCGGCCCGGAGCCGGTGCCGGGCGAGGCCCGTACGCCGGATCTGACGGCGGCCGGACCCGAGGGCCGCACGGCCCGTACGGCGCTCGCGCTGCGCGAGGCGACGGCGGAGGCGGCCGCCTCCGGCGCCTGGACGTTCCTGGAGCACCCGATGCTCGCCCTGGACGTCGCGGGCACCCCGGCCTTCCTCGAACCGGACGCGGTGGTCGTGCACCCCGACGGGACGTGGACGGTCGTCGAGATCAAATCCTTCCCGATGATCGACGGCAGCGCGGACGCGGCGAAGGTCGGCGCCGCGGCCCGCCAGGCCGCGGTGTACGTGCTGGCGCTCGAGCGGGTCGCCGGGCACCTGGACCCGGCGCCCGAGGTCAGGCACCGGATCCTGCTCGTCTGCCCCAAGGACTTCAGCAACCTTCCGGCGGCGTCCGCCGTCGACGTACGCAAGCAGCTGTCGGTGACACGGCGGCAGCTGGAGCGGCTCACCCGCATCGAGGACATCGCGGACGCGCTGCCCGAGGGCACCTGCTTCGACGTCACGCGGCCCGCGGACGAGCTGACGGAGGCGGTCGAGTCGGTGCCGGCGACGTACGCGCCGGAGTGCCTGGCCGCCTGCGAGCTGGCGTTCCACTGCCGCGACCGGGCCCGCGAGGAGGGCGCGGTCACCTCGCTCGGCCGCGGCCTTCGGGCCGAGCTGGGCGGCCTGACCACGGTCGACGAGGTCCTCTCGGCCGCCCATGGGCACTCCGGTGACCCGCTGGACCCGGCGGTCGCCGCCCTGCGCCGGGCGGCCCGGCTGCGGGCCGAGGCGCTCGGCGCACGCGGAGAGGCGGCGCCGGCATGCCGCTGATCAACGATCTGGCCCGTCTGGAGGCCGTGCAGAGCGGGCGCGCCGAGCCGGTCGCGACCGTGCGGCACCGCCATCTGTCGCAGCGCCCCCTCGTCCTCGTCCCGCTCATCACGGCCGGTGAGGCGGGCGCCCCGCTCGGCGCGCTCGTCGGCACGGAGCGCACCTCGCCCCGGCTGCTCGTGGTGCCCCAGCCCCGCGACCGGGACCTGCGCTTCGCCTTCCTCGCCGAGCTGGCAGGGATCGTCCTGCCGTACGTCGACGGGTTCGCGGCCGACGTCGAGGCCGCCGAGCGCGCCGAGACGGACCCCACGACCGGCAAGCGGGTCAAGGTGGAGGTCGAGCTGTGCGCGGACGCGCCCCAGCTGATCCTGCCGAGCCGCTCCGGCATCGAGTTCGTACGGCTCCTGGGGCGCTCGATGCGGTTCCGCCGCACCGCCGAGCAGGAGCCCGAGGCGCCCTATCCCGCGCCGCCGCACGTCCCGCTCCTGGGCCGCTGGCTGACGCACTTCGGGGAGCGGGCCAGGGTTCCCGGTTCCGCGCTGCTGCTCGCCATGACGGACCTGCTGTCCCGGCACTGGGCGACCGGCCAGTCCACCCTGGAGGACCAGCACCTGGGCGCGCTGCTCGCCTGGATCGAGGCCCCGGAGGGCACGTCGGGCGCCGAGGCCGCGCTCCGCGCCGAGCTGGCCCGGGACAAGGACGGCCAGCTCGTCTGTCCGCCCGCGGGCCCGGCCACGGACCCCGCGTTCGACAACAAGCTGCTGGCGCCCGCGATCGAGCGCTACGACAAGGCCCGCACCCTGCTGGCCGCCGCCGAGGACGGCATCGAGGCGGACGCGAGGCTGGCCGCGCTGACGGCGGCCGAGCGCGGGATCCACGCGCTCGTCGACAGCCGGACCCGGCCCACGTGGGACGCGGTGTGGCGTGGTCTGGACACGCTGTGCACGCTCCCCGAGGGGCCGCGCGCCGCGGAGCGCTGGACGCGCGACCGCTGGTCGTTCACCGGCCACCGGGACCGCGTCGCCGCGGGCGAGCCCCCGCAGCCGCGCCGCGACGACGCGGTGACGGCGGCCAACAAGCTGGCGACGCGCGAGCGCGAGCAGGCCAGGCTGGACGCGCAGGAGGCGCTCGACGACCCGCTGGTCATGGCGGGCCGCAGGCTCACCGGAGAGGCGTTCGCGGGCGAGGTGACCGAGTCGGTGCCGGCGTACAACGAGAAGAACCGGCCGCGCCCCCTGATCACCGTCCGCACCGACGACGTGCCGCATCTCGGTGAGCGCACGAAGGTGTACCGCTCGCTCGACGGCAAGCCGCAGGCCGCGGAGTTCGTCTCGTACGACGCCGGGGGCGGGGTCGTCCTGCGCGTCCTCGACAAGATGGGCCGCGGCAAGGAGCCGGAGCCGGGATCCGTCCCGGAGAAGGGTGACCAGGTGTGCTTCACGCTCTTCGAGCACGAGCAGCGGGGCGGCCCGAAGCTGCCGGACCCGGAGGAGACGCCGTGGACGCACGGCGGCCCGCCGCATACGGACGGCTCGGGTGCGCCGGTGCCTGAGGCGCCTGACGCCGTGACCACGGAGGATCTGCTGTGACGGCCGCACCGCATCAGCTCGGCCGCTCCGGCACGAGCGGCGACACTCCGTTCGACCCGGGAGCGGCGGCCGGCCGCGCCACCGACGCGATCCTCCGCGACACCCTGCACGGCACGGCCCGCGGCACCGTCGTGGACTCCCCGCCCGGCGCCGGGAAGTCGACGCTCGTGGTGCGCGCCGCGCTCGAACTGGCCGAGGCGGGGCGCCCGTTGATGGTCATCGCCCAGACGAACGCGCAGGTCGACGACCTCGTCCTGCGCCTCGCCGAGAAAGACCCCGAGCTGCCCGTCGGGCGCCTGCACAGCAGCGACCCCGACCCGTACGACAAGGCACTCGACGACCTGGTCAACGTGCGCAAGTCGACCAAGGCCGGTGACCTCGCGCCGCTGCCGGTCGTCATCTCGACGGCCGCGAAGTGGGCGCACGTCAAGGACATCGACCCCTGGCAACACGCCATCGTCGATGAGGCGTACCAGATGCGTTCGGACGCGCTGCTCGCCGTGGCGGGCCTGTTCGAGCGGGCGCTGTTCGTGGGGGATCCGGGCCAACTGGACCCGTTCGCGATCGTCGGGGCCGAGCAGTGGGCGGGCCTGTCGTACGACCCCTCGGCGTCCGCCGTGACGACGCTCCTGGCGCACAACCCCGAGCTGCCGCAGCACCGGCTTCCGGTCTCCTGGCGCCTCCCGGCGTCCGCCGCGCCGCTGGTCTCCGGCGCCTTCTACCCGTACACGCCGTTCCGCAGCGGCACGGACCACGGCGACCGCAGCCTGGGGTTCACGGTGGCCTCCGACGGCTCGGGCCCGGACCGGGTGATCGACGAGGCGGCGGACTCGGGCTGGGGCCTGCTCGAACTCCCGGCCGGGCACACGCCCCGCACGGACCCCGAGGCGGTACGGGCCCTGGCCCAGGTGGTGCGGCGCCTGCTCGACCGCGGCGGCGTCACGGTCTCGGAGCGCGGCCCCGACCCGTCCCCCCTCACGGCGGACCGCATCGCGGTCGGCACGGCGCATCGCGACCAGGCGGCGGCGGTGCGCTCGGCGCTCGCGGACCTCGGCGTCACGGACGTCACCGTGGACACGGCGAACCGGCTGCAGGGCCGGGAGTTCGACGTCACGGTCGTCCTGCACCCGCTCTCGGGCCGCCCCGACGCGACGGCGTTCCACCTGGAGACGGGCCGCTTGTGCGTCCTGGCGTCCCGCCACCGCCACGCGTGCATCGTGGTCTGCCGCGCGGGCGTCCCCGACCTGCTGGACGACCACCCGTCGACGGAACCGGTCCAACTCGGCGTGACGGTGAAATTTCCTGATGGCTGGGAGGCGAATCACGCGGTACTGGCCCGCCTCACGGAACACCGGGTGGCCTGGACGCCTTGAGCGGACCGGGCGCCCGTGGTCACCCTGCGCGCGTGCTCGCCCGCCGCCCCGGACCGCACGCCGCCGGAGACGGCCGAAGAACACAGCCCGGCGGCTGGGAGGCGAATCACGCCGTACTGGCCCGCCTCACGGAACACCGGGTGGCCTGGACGCCTTGAACTGAACAACGGGGGCGCTCTTGCGGGCCTGCGGAGAATAGAAGGTGGCCCCGGGGGCGACGTGGGGCTGCACACCGTACGAGGAGGAACATCATGGCCGAGCCCGAGCGGGCCCGTACCGAGAGGCGGATGCGTCCGGCCCCGCTGCTTTTCGAGCCGGCCGAGGCCGCCGCGGACCCGGAGCACTTCTTCGACCTGGAGGCGATCGAGGACCCGCGCGAGCTGCTCGCCCGCGCCACGGAGCTGACGCACGCGTTCCGTGCCGCGACCGACCGGTCCGTGGAGTTCCAGGCCATGGCGGCGGCCCAGCTCGCCGACCCGCGCCGCTTCGACCGCCTGACGGCCGCGGCGATCGCCGAGCAGGCGCAGTGGACCGAGGACTACGCGAAGAAGATGGTCGAGTTCGGCCGCGACCTGATGCGCGGACCGGCCGAGAACCGGCCGTAGCAACGCCGTAGCGGCCACACTTGTAAAGATCATTTGGCATATGCCAGGGGGCAAGATACTCCACCCCGCCCCCTCCTGTCCCGATTTCCGGCAACCCTGGGAAGTCACGTGCTCACCGCCGGTAGATGTAAATGCTATGAGCGCCACACACCCCCAGCACAGCGTCGGCCCGCTGACCCGGTACGACCGATTCGACATCGCGGGCGCCACTCGCGAGGGCGCCGCGTGGCTCGCCTCGGCGGGAACACATCCGCGCAGCACCCTCGCGTTCTGGGAGTCACGGCCCGGCGCCCCCGTGGTGCTGCCCTGCGGGATCGCCTTCGACGTGGTGAACGTGCCGTCGATGTTCGGGCGCCGGATGCTGGACGCGCTGTGGGAGGACGGCCCCGGGTCGGGGCCGGTCGCCGCGCACCGCGGCCGCATGCTCCTGTTCACGGCCCCCGGCACCGCCCACCGGCTGCCCTCGCTCCTGGAATGGGAGGAGTGGGGCCCCGCCGTGCCGCCTCTCCTGTGCCATGGAAGCGGTGACGCCGTGACCGTCCCGCCGCCGGCCGGAGGCACCGACCACGCCGGGGGACCCCGCGCCGATTCGCGCTGGGTGGTCGCCCCCGACACCCGCGACCCGTGGCTGCCGGGGCCCGAGGTACTGCTCTGGGCCTGCGTCCGGGCGGCCCGCGCGAGCGCCAAACCTGCGGTGCGGATATCGATTTTTCCTGGCCCGGATCAGGATGCTAAGGTCTACGACGTCAGCAGGCGCCGCTAGCTCAGTTGGTTAGAGCAGCTGACTCTTAATCAGCGGGTCCGGGGTTCGAGTCCCTGGCGGCGCACAGACAGCAAGAAGCCCCTCGCGAGAGCGAGGGGCTTCTTGCGTATGCCGATACGCCAGTGCACAGAAAGAGACACCGCCACCGCGACAGGTGTTCAACCCGTCTCGACCTTGACCGTCCAAGACCCCGACCGCGTGCGTCCCTCGACCTTCACCCGTACGTTCTCGCCCGGCACCTTGAAGCTCTCGCCCACGCGTACCGGTGCGTCCGCGAGCGGCGGATAGACCGAGTCGCCGGAGCACGCGTCCGTGTCGGGGTGTGCGTCGAGCACCTGGACCGGGCCGCTGCCGGAGGCGGTCTCGTTGCGCACGCGGTAGACGAGGACACCCTCGGAGCATGTCGCCGCGTCGTTGCCGTCGGCGTCGCGGGCCTCCAGGGCGATCGCGCTGTCCTCCCCGGTGCGTACGACGGCGAGCTTCGTCCCGCCGCCCACGCCGAAGGGCGCACCGCTGGTTCCGGGCGGCGCGCCCGACCGCGCGGGCGCGGACGTCAGGGGTTCGAGGGTGATCCGCCGGCTGCTCGTCACACACACCACCTGCCGCCGGTCCAGCCACCCCAGCTTCCACTTGTGCCAGCCGAAGAAGTCGGGCGCGAGCCCGAACTGACTGCCCATGACGTCCCAGTCACCGACATACGTGTCCCAGTCGCCCTTGCCGTCGGTCGGCCGGTGATAGAGGTCCGGCAGGTCGAAGACGTGGCCCGTCTCGTGGGCCAGGACGTTGCGGTCGGGCGGATGCTGCTCGAAGACGGTGACGATGCGCTTGATGTCCGTACCGTCGGCGCGCATCGGCTGGTCGAAGTTGACGACCTTCGTGGCGTCCGAGTCGACGCCCGGGGCGTCGGGGTCGGCGACGAAGTAGACGATGTCGTACTTCTTGAAGTCGGTGTGCGGATCGGCCGTGGCGAGGGCGTCGCGCAGATAGGCGCCGCGGTGCGCGGCGTCCCAGTCGCGCTCTATGGCGTACGAGGTCGAGGCGTGCGGCATGCGGAGCCAGCGGCGCTGCGGGTGCGGGACCAGGTGGAACTTTCCGTAGGAGGCCCGCTCGTAGAAGTCGCTGGTGGCGGGGAAGTAGTCGGCCGTGAGCTCCTCGGGGGTGGTCATCGGCCGGGAGTCGGGGAAGGAGAGGAAGATCATCACCGCGTTGAGGGTCCGGACCGGGCGCGGGTAGGCACCGTTCCAGGTGTCGAGCCCCTCCGAGTGGTGGGCCGCCGTGCGCTCCAGCGCGCAGGGTCCCGCGTACGGGGCGGCGATCGCGGGGCCTGCGACCAGGGACGTGGCGGCCATGGCGGTGAGCGCGGTGAGGGCCGCGCCGACGGAGCGCAGGCGGGGCCTCTCCACTCCACCGGGTGGCAGCGGACGCGGCAAGTCGACCTCCGGATGGGGAAAGCGGGACACCCAACCCAGAGTGTGGGGATTTATACGACTACGCCCTGTTTATCTGGCCCGGTCGGGTGAGAGGGCGACACCCCGGGCGGTCACGGAACGTCACGCGTGATCGCGGGAGGCCAGAAGCAGTGCCAGGGACGAGCAGAAACGATCTGCCGGCTACCCCGGGATGCCGCCGAACCGGCGGATCGGGCGGGCAAGGCTGGATCGCGCCTCGGGGCTGCCTCTATGATCGGCACACTTTCCTGCGCGGGCCCGGCTGCGAAGGCCGTTCGCCACCCAGACTGTGATGACCCGGGAGCAACCCTCCCGGACCCCCGGAACGACTGCACTGCGGGAGCGAGCGGTGAGCGGAATGTCCGAAGGGCCGATGACCGCGGCCGACGCGGCACCCGACTCCACCCGCCGCGCCGTCACGGAGAGTTCCGCAGCGGTGGCGACGCCCCCGCACGCCCCCGACTCCGTACGCACGGGCCCGGACGCCCGGGCCCGCGAGGCGCTCGGCGCCGAACCCCCTCCCCCGCCGGTGTCCCCGCCGACGCCCTACCTCTCGGCCTTCCTCGCCGCACCCCTGGCCCTGGCCGTCGTGGACCGCCGGGGCCAGGTGGTCACCGCGAACGCCGCGCTCGCCGTGATGCTCGGCGTGGAGGACCCCGGCCGGCTGACCGGGCTCACGGCTGCGGAGCTGGTGGACCTGGCGTCCGACTCCCGCACCTGGCACACGTACCAGGAGGTGCTGCGCGGGCGGCAGGCGCGGCTGACGTGCACCCGCAGGATCAAGCACCCCGACGGGCACTCCGTGTGGGTGCAGGTCACCGTCTCGCCGGTGCCGGGGGGCCGTACGGTGCTGCTCTCCCTCACCGACATCAGCGCCCGCCGTGAACTCCAGGCGCGGCTAAGGCACTTGCAGATGCACGACCCGGTGACCCGGCTGCCGAACCGCACGCTGTTCTTCGAGCGGCTCTCCGCCGCGCTGGAGGCTGGCGCGTACGGCGGGGCGGGCAGCGGCCGGATCGGGCTGTGCTATCTCGACCTCGACGGGTTCAAGGCGGTCAACGACACGCTCGGGCACGGCATCGGGGACCGGCTGCTCGCCGCCGTCGCCGAGCGCCTGACGCGCTGCGCCGACCGGATCGGCTACGGGCAGGGGGCCACGACGCCGCTGGTCGCGCGGCTCGGCGGCGACGAGTTCGCGCTGCTCGTGGAGGACTCGGACGGTACGGAGCAGCTCTCGGGGCTCGCCGAGTCGGTGCTCCGCGCACTCCAGGAACCGTTCGACCTGTCGGGGCAGCGGCTCGCCGTGTCGGCCTCGATCGGGGTCGTGGAGCGGCACATGGAGGGCACGACGGCGACGGGCCTGATGCAGGCCGCGGACACCACGCTGTACTGGGCGAAGGCCGACGGCAAGGCGCGCTGGACGCTCTTCGACCCGGAGCGCAACGCGCACCGGATGACCCGCCAGGCCCTGTCGTCGGGCCTGCGTCCCGCGGTGGAGCGCGGCGAGTTCGTCCTCGAGTACCAGCCGCTGGTGAATCTGGGCGACGGGGTGCTGCGCGGCGTCGAGGCGCTCGTGCGCTGGGATCACCCCCAGTTCGGAATGCTCACGCCGAATCGGTTCATCGGACTGGCCGAGGAGGACGGCTCGATCGTGCAGCTGGGCCGGTGGATCCTGCGCACGGCGTGCCGGCAGGCGCGCAGCTGGCAGCTGGAGCACCCCGCGGCGCCGCCGGTCTACGTGAGCGTGAACGTGGCGGTGCGTCAGGTGTGGGACTCGGACCTGGTGGCGGATGTCGCCGAGGTCCTCGCGGAGACGGGACTCGCCCCGGAACTCCTCCAGTTGGAGCTGACGGAGTCGGCGGTGATGGGCTCGGCGGGCCGCCCTCTCCAGGCCCTGCAGTCGCTCAGCGACATGGGCGTGCACATCGCCATCGACGATTTCGGCACCGGCTACTCGAACCTCGCGTATCTGAG
Organism: Streptomyces longhuiensis; assembly: GCF_020616555.1. Classification (NCBI taxonomy): domain Bacteria; kingdom Bacillati; phylum Actinomycetota; class Actinomycetes; order Kitasatosporales; family Streptomycetaceae; genus Streptomyces; species Streptomyces longhuiensis. Next base: position 3,965,493 of record NZ_CP085173.1, read on the forward strand.
CAGGCTCCCGGTGTCGGCCCTGAAGCTGGACGGCTCGTTCGTGCGCGGCTTCCAGTACGACGACGGGGGCGAGCACGCGACCCCCGCGGACGCCGTCATCGTCGAGGCCATGGTGCAGCTCGCGCACCGGCTCGGTCTCACGGTCACCGCGGAGTGCGTGGAGACGGCGGCGCAGGCGGCGCGCCTGCGCCAGATCGGCTGCGACACGGGGCAGGGCTGGCTGTACTCACGTCCGGTGGCGCCGGATCGTATCTCCGCGCTGCTGACGGCTTCCTGACGACTCCCGGCGGCGCCCTGACAGCTCCTCGACGGCCTCCCGGCAGCGCCCTGACAGCTCCTCGGCGACTTCCCGGCGGTTTCCCGACAGCTCCTCGACGGCCTCCCGGCGGTTTCCCGACAGCTCCTCGACGGCCTCCCTGCGGATGTGAAAGACCGCGAGGTGCCGCCTCCCCCGTGCGAGGCGGCACCCCGGGCCGGCCGGGTCAGCCGCGCGGCAGCCCGTACGCGTCGGCGACGAGTTCGTACGAGCGCAGGCGGATCTCGGCGGTGTGGGCGTTGGCGGTGAGCATCAGCTCGTCGGCGCCGGTGCGCTTCTGGAGGTCGTCGAGGCCCGCGCGGACCTCGTCGGCGGTGCCGTGGATGACGTTCGAGTTCCAGCTGTCGACGAACTCCCGCTCCATCGGGCTGAATTCGTAGGCCTCCGCCTCCTCGGGGGTCGGGACGAGGCCGGGGCGTCCGGTGCGCAGGCGGACCATGTTGAGGGCGGCCGCGAGGACCTGGCGGCGGGCCTCCTTCTCCTCGTCCGCGGCGAGCGCGGAGACGCCGATGAGGGCGTACGGGGAGGACAGGACCGCGGACGGCTTGAAGGACTCGCGGTAGAGGTCGAGGGCCGGGACCGTGTTCTGCGCGGAGAAGTGGTGCGCGAACGCGAAGGGCAGGCCGAGGACGCCGGCGAGGCGGGCGCTGAAGCCGGAGGAGCCGAGGAGCCAGATCGGCGGGCGGTGCGGGGACTGCACGCCGCCGGGGGACGTGGCCTGGACCGGGCCCGGGACCGCGTGGATGCGGGCGTAGGGGTGGCCGTCCGGGAAGTCGTCGTCGAGGAAGCGGGTCAGCTCGGCGAGCTGCTGGGGGAAGTCGTCGGCGCCCTCGTTGAGCCGGTCGGTGCGGCGCAGGGCGGCGGCCGTCGCGCCGTCGGTGCCGGGGGCGCGGCCGAGGCCGAGGTCGATACGGCCCGGGGCCATCGCCTCCAAGGTGCCGAACTGCTCGGCGATGACCAAGGGCGCGTGGTTGGGCAGCATGACGCCGCCCGAGCCGAGGCGGATGCGCTCGGTGTGGGCGGCGAGATGCGCCAGGATCACGGCCGGGGACGAGGACGCCACGCCGGGCATGGAGTGGTGTTCGGCGACCCAGTAGCGGTTGAAGCCGCGGTTCTCGGCGAGCTTGGCGATCTTGACGCTGGTCCGCAGGGCGTCGGTGGCGGTGCGGCCGGCGCCGACGGTCACCAGATCGAGGACCGAGAGGGGCACGGGGGCGGTGCCCAGGGCGGTTGCCCGGATCTCGTCGTTTCCGGCCACGGAGTCCTCCTGTAAGTACGGTGCTGTCTGCGCCCGGACTTAACGGAGGATGGCTCCGGTTTATTCCGGACGCCTTGTTCCGCGGGATCTGACAAGGATCACACCTGCACCAGCGGCTCCTTCGTGAAGAGCGCGCCGAGCGCCGGTGCGTTCACCCGCCGCCCCGCAAGACGCAGCGCCTCCCACACGGTGACCTGGTTGGCCGTCAGGACCGGCTTGCCCAGTTCCTGCTCCAGGTCACGGACGTAGGCCGCCGTGTGCAGGGCCGTGTCCGGCAGGAGCAGCGCCTGCGCGTCCGCGTGATCGCCCGCCTTCGCCATCGCCCTGACCTCCGGCCACCCCCAGGTGCCGACCTCGGCCGCCGTGATGATGCCGCTGCCGCGCACCGAGACGACCTCGATGCCCGCCGCCTTCAGGAACGTGCGGAAGTGGTCCGCCACGTCCTCCGGATACGTCGCCGCGATCGCGACGCTGCGCGCGCCGACCTCGCCCACGGCGTGGGCGAACGCGAACGACGTGCTGGAGGCGGGCAGGCCCGCGGCCATGGCCAGCTCCCGCACCTGTTCGTGCGCGCCTTCCCAGCCCCGGACGAAGCTGCCGCTGGTGCACGCCCAGACGACCGCCTCGGCGCCGGACCGGCGCAGCTCCTCGACACCGGCGGCGAGCCGCTGCGGGGAGCCCATCTCGATCAGGGCGTCGACGCGGTGCGCGTCCTCACCGATGTCGGTGTGGACGACGGACAGCCTCACATCGGTGTCGATCAGCATTTCGATACGCGGATAGTCGTCCTCGGCCGAGTGTCCCGGGTAGAGAAATCCGACTGCGGTCATGCCCACCCTTCCTGTTCTTCCGGCAGTTCATGGGCCGGTTCCTGCGGCATCTGCGGCAGCTCGGGGACCGGCCAGTGCCGCGCCGATTCGTCGAGCAGAGCCTGATACGGCCCCACGGCACGGGTACCCAGCCTGCGCAGCGCTGCCCACACCGTGACCTGATTGGCTGAGATCACCGGGATCCGCAGCTCGGCCTCCAGCTGCGGGATGACGTCGTACGTCGGCAGGTTCGTGCAGCTGATGAACAGCGCGTCGGCGTCCAGGCGGGCGGCGCCCCTGGCCATGTCGGCCACGTCCCTGTACGGAACCTTCCAGATGTGCCGGGTCAGACCGAGGAAGGCGCGGCCCGTGACGGTGATGCCGGCCTCGGCCAGGTACTCCTCCAGCGACTCGGTCACCGACCGCGTGTACGGCGTGACGAGGGCGATACGGCGGGCGCCCAGCTCGGCGAGCGCCTCGAGGAGCGCGCCCGACGTGGTGACGGAAGGGCGTTCACCCGACCGGAACATGGCCTCGCACATGGCGCGTTCGCCCGCGATGCCGCCGACGAAGCTGCCCGACGTGCAGGCGTACGCGAGGACCTCCGGTTCGGCGGCGCTCAGCGCGCGCACCGCCTCGCCGAGTGTCTCGTGCTCACTGACCAGACGGGCCAGGTCGAGGCTGACCTCCACGGGAACGTACGGGGTACGGGTGAGGTGCAGTGACACCTCGTCCGGAACCCAGCGCCACAGTTCGCGGTCGAGGGCGAAGTCGAAGGGTGCGACGACACCGACACCGCGTTGCGGGTGCGGTCCGCCGAGGAAGGAGACGTCCATGACAGGCCCCAAGTCTCTTGAGACGTTCGAGACGATGCAGCGGAGAGCCGGCCGGCGGGCCGGGACGTCGGGACAGGGCTGGGCAGCGGTAGAAATGCCTCTGTTGACGAAGGTAGGTTCGGGTGCCAGCGTGGTCAATCCGCACTTTTTCCTACCAATGAAGCGGACCATCGTTGCGAAACGGTTTCTGCCGATGACCGGCCCGGTGACGGGCCCGACGACCAGCCAGATTCCCGGCCCGATGACCATCAATGGACGGCCCGACGACCGGAGCGAACGTGTCTGAAGTGACCCTGCTGGTGCTCGACGACGACCCCCCGCCGCGCCTGGGCCGGCTCATGGGACAGGCGCGCGTCGTGCACGCCGACGAGTCCACGCTCGCCGCTCAACTCCCCTCGGCCGACGTGCTGCTGGTGTGGGACTTCCTGTCCGACGCGGTGCGCCGCGCCTGGCCCGGCGAGGGCCCGCGCCCGCGCTGGGTGCACACCGCGAGCGCGGGTGTCGACCGGCTGATGTGCCCGGAACTCGCCGCGTCGGACACGGTCGTGACGAACGCGCGCGGCGTCTTCGACGAGCCGATCGCCGAGTACGTCGGCGCGCTCGTCCTCGCCATGGCGAAGGACCTGCCACGCACGCTCGCCCTCCAGGGTGAGCGCGAATGGCGCCACCGCGAGACACAGCGCGTCTCGGGCACCCGGGCGTGCGTGGTGGGTTCCGGGCCGATCGGCCGGGCGATCGTCGCGACGCTGAAGGCGCTCGGGATCACGACGGCGCTGGTCGGACGCACCGCGCGGGCCGGCGTGCACGGGCCGGCGGATCTCGGCCGGCTGATGGCCCGCGCGGACTGGGTGGTGTGCGCGGCGCCGCTGACCGACGACACACGCGGCATGTTCGACGCCCGGCTCTTCGGGATGATGCAGCCGTCCGCCCGCTTCATCAACGTGGGCCGAGGGCAGCTCGTCGTCGAGGACGATCTCGCGGACGCGCTGGCCAAGCGGTGGATCACGGGCGCCGCGCTCGATGTGTTCGAGCACGAGCCGCTGCCGCGGGACAGCGCCCTGTGGACCGCGCCCGGCCTGATCGTCTCCCCGCACATGAGCGGCGACACGGTCGGCTGGCGGGACGAACTCTCGCGCCAGTTCGTGGAGTTCTACGAGAAATGGGCGTCCGGGGAGCCGCTTCCGAACGTGGTCGACAAGAAACGTGGGTATGTCCCCGGACACTGACCGATCCGAGAGATCACGTCCCGGATCGGCACTCCCGGATCGACCTGAGGAGAGCGGATGACCGAGCTCACCGAGCTGACCGCGGAAGCGCTCGTCGACGGCTATCGCAAGGGCGGATTCAGCCCCGTCGATGCCACGCGGGCCGTCCTGCGCCGGATCGAGGAGGTGGATCCCGCGGTCAACGCCTTCGTGCGGCTCGACGCGGAGACCGCCCTCGCGCAGGCGGAGGCGAGCGCGGAGCGCTGGCGCAGAGGTGAGCCGCAGGGCCTGGTGGACGGGGTCCCGGTGTCGGTGAAGGACATCCTGCTGATGCGTGGCGGGCCGACGCTGCGCGGCTCGCGCACGGTGCGGGCCGAGGGCGCGTGGGACGAGGACGCGCCGTCCGTGGCGCGGCTGCGCGAGCACGGCGCGGTGTTCGTGGGCCGCACGACGACGCCGGAGTTCGGCTGGAAGGGCGTCACCGACTCGCCGCTGTCGGGCGTGACCCGCAATCCGTACGACGTCTCGCGCACCTCGGGCGGATCGAGCGGCGGCAGCGCGGCGGCGGTGGCGCTCGGTGCGGGCCCGCTGTCGCTGGGCACGGACGGCGGCGGATCGGTGCGGATCCCGGCGGCGTTCTGCGGGATCTTCGGTCTGAAGCCGACGTACGGGCGGGTGCCGCTGTACCCCGCGTCCGCGTTCGGGACGCTCTCGCACGTGGGGCCGATGACGCGGGACGCGGCGGACGCGGCGCTGATGATGGACGTGATCACGGGCGCGGACTGGCGTGACTGGTCGCAGCTCGGCCCGGTCGGGGGAGGCTTCCGCGACGGGCTGCGGGACGGGGTGCGGGGCCTGCGCGTCGCGTTCTCGCCGTCGTTCGGCGGGCAGGTCGCGGTACGGCCTGCGGTCGCGGCGGCGGTCCGCAAGGCGGTGGAAGGGCTCGCGGGGCTCGGGGCGTACGTCGAGGAGGCCGATCCGGACGTCACGGACCCGGTCGAGGCGTTCCACACACTGTGGTTCAGCGGGGCGGCGCGCGTGACGCAGAACCTGTCGCCGGCACAGCGCGCGCTGCTCGACCCGGGCCTGCGCGAGATCTGTGCGCAGGGGTCCGGGGTCAGCGCGCTCACGTATCTCGCTGCGGTCGACGTGCGGGCCGAACTCGGGCGCCGGATGGGCCGGTTCCACTCGTCGTACGACCTGCTGGTGACGCCGACACTGCCGCTGACGGCGTTCGAGGCGGGCGTCGAGGTGCCCAAGGGGTCGGGGCTGCGGCGCTGGACCGGGTGGACGCCGTTCACGTACCCGTTCAACCTGACGCAGCAGCCGGCGGCGACCGTCCCGGTGGGGGTGGACGCGGACGGGTTGCCGGTCGGCCTTCAGATCGTCGGCGCGCGGCACGCGGACGCGCTGGTCCTGCGTGCCGCGCACACCTTGTACGAGGCGGGGATCGCCGGGATCGCGGCGCCTACGCCCGCCTGAACGAGAGCGTCTCGCCCAGCGCGCCGCCGCGCCACAGGTCCTGGCAGGCCTCGGCCATCCGGTCGAGGCCTTCCACGACCTGGCCCCAGACGATGCCGGGGACCCAGCCGACGTCGCCGTTGATCAGCAGGTTGTTGCGCTCGTAGAAGAGGGCGAGGTCGACGACGGCCGCGCCGGGCCTCAGCTCGGCACCGGATTCGTAGCCGTATGCCTGGGTCCCCAGTTCCGTACCGGAAAAGGAGAAATAGCAGAGGTCCCCCGGAATGGGGGTGATGGTCGGATTCTCCAGGGGTGGCTCCCGGTCCGCGAATGCCGGGAAAAGGGCGTAGATCTCGTTGCGCGCGTATTTCGCGTGATAGACGTCGGAGCCCAGTGGAAGCGCGTCCCACACCGCCGCGCAGGTCAGCGGAGCGCGGTCGTCGAGCAGCTTTGCCGTGCACTGAACTCCCCGCTTGGCGAGGGAGACTTCGATGTATCGGTCGGCCATGCCCTCCATGTTCAGCCCCATGCTCCCCCCTGGGTCAAGGGTGCCCCGCCCGCATCAGGGGCTTGAATTGATACGCATAGGTCGTGTCGAGTCGGGTAGCCGCGCGGCCATGGCTCCACCTATTTGGAATGTCACAGAAGGAACACGAAGCCTAGAAGCCAACAGAAAGGGCATACGCCGACGATCTCTGCTCATCGGTGCCACCGCTCTCGGTGCGGCCGGCGCCGTCGGGGCCGCGGGTTGCAGCCGCGTACCGGACGGCGACACCCTCGCGCGGCTCCAGGCTCAGGGCACGGTGCGTCTCGGGATCGCGGGCGAGGTGCCCTACGGCTACATCGACGACAGCGGAAAGTTCACGGGTGAGGCCGTCGAACTCGCCAAGGTCATCTTCAAACGGCTCGGTATCGGCCATGTCCAGCCCGTCGCCACCGACTTCAGCTCCCTGATACCCGGCCTGCAGACCCAGCAGTTCGACGTGGTGTCGGCCGGGATGTACATCAACAAGGAGCGCTGCCGGCAGGTCATCTTCTCGGACCCCGAGTACCAGATGCTGGACTCCTTCATCGTCCGCAAGGGCAACCCGAAGAACCTGCACGACTACGCGGACTGCGTGAAGGCGAAGGCGAAGTTCGGCACGGGCACCGGCTACGCGGAGATCGCCTACGCGGTCGAGGCGGGCTACAAGGAGAGCGACATCGTCATCCTCCAGGACCAGGTCGCCGGCCTGAACGCCGTGGAGGCGGGACGTATCGACGTGTTCGCCGGCACCGCCCTCACCACGCGTGAGGTGACGAAGAAGAGCCGCAAGGCCGAGCACACCGAGCCGTTCGCTCCCCTGGTCGGAGGCAAGAAGCACGTCGACGGCGGCGGATTCACGTTCCGCTCGAACGACACCGAGATGCGCGACGCCTTCAACAAGGAGATCCACAAGATGAAGGCGAGCGGCGAACTCTTCCGCATTCTGCGGCCGTTCGGCTTCACCCAGGCCGAGATGACGAAGCTGACCGCAGAGGAGCTGTGCAAATGACAGCGGGACTGTGGGAACACTGGGTCCTTCCGGGCATCTGGATCACGATCCAGCTCACCGTGTACAGCGCGGCCCTCGCGACCGCCGTCGCCTTCGGTGTGGGCATGGCCCGCACCCACCGGCTGAAGATCGTGCGCTTCGTCGCCGGCTTCTACACCGAGGTCTTCCGCGGCACGTCGGCGCTGATCCTGATGTTCTGGATCTTCTTCGTGCTGCCGCAGCTCGCCGGCTGGTCGCTGGTCCCGATGTGGGCCGCGGTCCTGGCGCTCGGCCTGTCCTACGGCGCGTACGGCGCCGAGGTGGTGCGCGGCGCGCTCAACGCCGTGGCGCCCGCCCAGCGCGAAGCGGGGGTCGCGCTGAGCTTCACCCCGTGGCAGCGGATGCGGCTGATCCTGCTGCCGCAGGCCGTGCCGGAGATGATCCCGCCGTTCTCGAACCTGCTGGTCGAGCTCCTCAAGGGCACCGCCCTGGTCTCGCTGCTCGGCATCGGTGACGTCTCGTTCGCCGCGTACCTGGTGCGCCTCGCCACCCAGGAGAGCGCCCAGATCTACGCGATCACCCTGGTCATCTACTTCGTGATCGCCTTCCTGCTCACGCGCGGGATGCGCGCGCTCGAGCGCAAGACCAAGGCCGGCATAGGCCGGCGCCCCGACCCGGGAACCGGCATCATGCGCAAGCTCAACATCCGTCAGACGACGGAGACCGCTCCCGTTCCCACCAGCGCGGGAGGTGGCGGCGCGTGATCACCACCGCATCCGGCACCTGGGACTGGTCGGCCGTCGCCGACTTCATGCCGCACTTCTGGGACGGCGTGCTCGTCACGCTCCAGGCGCTCGTCCTCGGCTCGCTGATCTCCTTCAGCCTCGGCCTCGTCTGGGCCATCGCCTTCCGCGCCCCGACGCGCTTCGTGCGCTGGCCGGTGGGCGTCGTCACCGAGTTCATCCGCAACACCCCGCTGCTCGTGCAACTCTTCTTCCTGTACTTCGTGCTGCCGGAGTGGGGCATCCAGTTCTCCGCCCTGACCACCGGCATCGTCGCCATCGGCCTGCACTACTCGACGTACACCGCGCAGGTCTACCGCGCGGGCATCGAGGCCGTGCCCGCCGGCCAGTGGGAGGCGGCGCGGGCGCTGAGCCTGCCGTACCGCAGGACATGGACCGCGGTGATCCTGCCGCAGGCCATCCGCCGCGTGATCCCGGCGCTCGGCAACTACGTGATCGCGATGCTGAAGGACACCCCGCTGCTCGCCGGGATCGGCGTGCTCGAACTGCTTCAGCGGTCCCGCCTGGAAGCGGCCCAGACCTTCCAGTACACGGAGGCCCTGACCGTCGTGGGTGTCGCCTTCATCGTCATCGCCTACCCCTCCTCCCTCCTCCTCCGAGCCTTGGAGCGACGTCTTGTCCGCTGACGCGAACCTCCCCAAAGACCAGCCGAACCCCAAGGTGGACGGCAGCGAGCTGATCCGCTTCGACAAGGTCGTCAAGCGCTTCGGCGGCAACACCGTCCTCGACGAGCTCGACTTCTCCGTCGACTCCGGCAAGCACGTCACGCTGATCGGCCCGTCGGGCTCCGGCAAGACGACGATCCTCCGGCTCCTGATGACCCTGATCAAGCCCGACGAGGGCACGATCAAGGTCAACGGCGACTACCTCACGCACGAGGAGAAGGCCGGCAAGCTCGTCCCGGCCGGCGAGAAGCACATCCGCGAGGTCCGCAAGAACATCGGGATGGTCTTCCAGCAGTTCAACCTCTTCCCGAACATGAAGGTCCTGCGCAACATCATGGAGGCGCCGGTCACCGTGCTCGGCCTCTCCAAGGACGAGGCGGAGCAGCGCGCCCGCGAGCTGCTCGACATGGTCGGTCTCGGCGACCGCTGCGACGCGTACCCGACGCAGCTCTCGGGCGGCCAGCAGCAGCGCGTCGCCATCGCCCGCGCCCTCGCGATGCGCCCACAGGTGCTGCTCCTCGACGAGGTCACCTCGGCACTCGACCCGGAGCTCGTCGCCGGCGTCCTGGACGTGCTGCGCGACATCGCGCACACCACGGACATCACGATGCTCTGCGTGACCCACGAGATGAATTTCGCCCGCGACATCTCGGACCAGGTCCTGATGTTCGACGCGGGCCGGGTCATCGAGTCCGGGGCGCCGGAGAAGATCTTCAGCGATCCGGAGCACGAGCGGACACGGGAATTTCTCAGCGCAGTTCTGTGACCACGATCGGTGAGGGCCGGTAAGTGCGGAGGTCCCAAACCTGGGGCATGACTTTGGCATATGCCAGGGTGGCGCGTTCCTGCTGACAGACCCGGAGCGCGCCACCAATGTCGCCAACAGGCCCCCCACAATGGCCTCTTGGCGACTATCGTGGATCGAGGCCAGCTGTCCGGAACCGGTCCTTGCAGGGGGATGCCGTGGCGCTGAAGCACGAGCCGATCGCGCAGCACCACTCGGTGCAGCACGCCCTTCGTGTGCTCGAAACCGTCGCACGACGCGGCGTCGGTGTCACCGACACCGAGCTCAGCAACGAGACCGGGCTGCCCGCCGACCGGCTCACCACGCTGCTGCGCATGCTGCGCCGCGAGGGGTACGTGGAGCAGACCTCCGACGGCGCGTACGTCACAGGCGACACGCTGACCAGCCTCGGCTCGGCGCAGAGCCGTGAGGACGCGCTCACCACGAGCCTCCAGCGCAACCTCGACCGGCTGCGCGAGACGGTGGGCGCGGCGGTCTATCTCAGCCGGTACGTCGACGGCGAGATCCGCATCACCCAGTTCGCCCAGGGCCCCACGACCCCCGCGGTCAACGAGTGGGTGGACTTCCGCTCCGCGGCGCACGCCAGCGCGATCGGCAAGAGCCTCCTCGGCCAGCTCGACCTCAACGGGCGGCGCGACCACCTCTCCCGCCACAAGATGGCCCGCCTCACCTCGCGCACGATCACGAACGAGCGCGTCCTGCTCTCCAAGCTCGACGCCCAGCCCGCGACGGTTCCGGTCCTCGACCTCCAGGAGTACGCGGTGGGCACGGTGTGCGCCGCCGTCCCGATCACGGCAGGCTCCTCGGTGGGCGCGCTGGCCCTTTCCCTCCCGATCGAGCACGCCCACCGCCTGCACCACGCGGCGGACACCCTGAACCGCGGGGCGGCTCCGCTCCTGCTCTCCCTGGCGATCTAGGCACCCGCCCCCCGGGGTGTGCAGAGCACCCCTCAGGACCAGGTATTATTTTCGAGTCAGCAGGCGCCGCTAGCTCAGTTGGTTAGAGCAGCTGACTCTTAATCAGCGGGTCCGGGGTTCGAGTCCCTGGCGGCGCACAGACACGGTGAAGGCCCTCCACGAAAGTGGGGGGCCTTCACTCATCGGCAGGCCCACCCCGACGCAGCGAGAGCGGCTGGGGGTCCGGGGTTCGAGTCCCTGGCCGCGCGCAGACACAGTGAAGGCCCCTGCGGAAGCGGCAGGCCTTTCACCTGTCGCCTCTCACGCATCAAGCCCTCAGGTAAGCCAGCACCGCCAGCACCCTTCGATGGGTGTCCGAGTCGTCGGCCGGTGGCAGGTCCAGTTTTCCCAGGATGTTGCCGATGTGCTTGCCGACCGCGGCCTCGTTCACCACCAGGTCCCGGGCGATCGCGCCGTTCGACCTGCCCTCGGCGACCAGGGCGAGTACCTCTCGCTCGCGCGGGGTGAGGCGCTCCAGGGGGTCACGGCGGCGGCGCAGCAGCCGGCGTACCACTTCGGGGTCGACGACCGTGCCGCCGGAAGCGACCCGTTCCACCGCCTCGACGAACTGCTCGACCTGCCCGACGCGGTCCTTGAGCAGATAGCCGACGCCGGTGCCGTCGCCCGTGTCGAGGAGCTCGGCCGCGTACGAGCGCTGCACGTACTGGCTGAGGACCAGGACCGGAAGGCCGGGGCGGTCCGCGCGCAGGGCGAGCGCGGCGCGCAGGCCCTCGTCCTGGAATCCGGGCGGCATCCGTACGTCGGTGAGGACGAGGTCCGGCGTGTGCTCGGCGACGGCGGCGCGCAGCGCGTCCGCGTCGCCGACCGCGGCGACCACCTCGTGCCCGAACCGGGCGAGCAGGCCCACGAGGCCCTCGCGCAGCAGCACCGCGTCCTCGGCGAGGACCACTCTCAGAGCGCTGGGCACGGGATCTCCAGGGACAGTGCGGTCGGCCCGCCGGCCGGGCTGGTGATCGCCAGTGTGCCATCGAGGACGGCGAGACGGTCGGCGAGTCCGGTGAGCCCGCTGCCGCCCGCGGGGTCGGCGCCGCCGCCCCCGTCGTCGTGCACCTCGATGACGAGGCGGCCGCGCTCGTGGCGTGCGGTGAGCCGGGCGTGGCCGGCGCCGCTGTGCTTGGCGGTGTTGGCGAGGGCCTCGCACACCGCGAAGTAGGCGGCGGACTCTACGGGTCCGGGCAGCCGGGGCAGGTCGATACGGGTGTCGACGGGGACGGTCGAGCGGTCGGCGGCGTCGTCGAGGGCGGCCGCGAGCCCGTAGTCGGCGAGGACCTGGGGGTGGATTCCATGGATCAACTCCCTCAGCTCCACGAGGACTTGGCCGGCCTCGTCGTGCGCGGCGGCGATGCGTTCGGCGAGCGGTCCCGTCGCGGGGGCGTCGAGGCGGGCGAGTCCGAGGCTCATCGTGAGGGCGACCAGGCGCTGTTGGGCGCCGTCGTGCAGGTCGCGCTCGATACGGCGCCGCTCGGCCTCGAACGCGGCGACCAGGCGCGCCCGCGACCTGGTGACCTCCGCGAGCCGCGCCTCCTCCTCCGTCTCGCGGGGCGCGAGCAGCAGCCGGGCGAGCGCGGCCCGCGCCGCGGCGTAGGCGCCGAGCGGGTGGAGGAGCACCGCGAGCAGGGCGAGCCCGGCGACGGTGCACAGGGCGGCCTGCCCGTACGAGTCGATGAGCCAGAGCTTCACGACCCGGGTGTCGTGCCCGGCGCTCGCGAGCTGGAGCGGCGCCGCCGCCACCGCCCCCGCGAGGCCGATCGTGCAGGTCAGGACCAGCAGGTCGAGCGGCCACAGGACGAGCGCGAGGAGCGCCGCATAGGCGAGTTCGCGCCAGGTCGCCTGTTCACCGAGACGCAGCCGCAGCCAGGCCGTGGCGCCGGGCTCGGCCGGTGTGCGGTGCGGGCTGGGCGCCGCCTGCCCGGTCACGGGCCGCAGCCGGCGTCGCTCCAGCGCCCCGACCGGGACCCCGGCGAGCGCGAGCAGGGCGAGCAGCGGCAGCCCCACGAGGACGAGGGAGAGCACGGCGCCCGCGACGCCGAGCGTCACGAAGGTGACCAGGAGCGGCGCTCCGACGAGCACCCCTCCCGCGAGATACCCGGCGGCGCGCCACGGGGCGCTGCCGCGCAGGTAGGAGGGGCCACGCAGGGAGGCGGCGAGAGACGTCATCGGGCGGGGCCGACAGCTGGGGAGCGCCCGGCGGCCGGGGACGACGCCGTGGCAGGGGACGGCCCCGCAGCCGGAGTCGCCCCCTTGACCGGAGACGGCCCCGCAACCGGAGACGCCCCCTTGACCGGAGACGGCCCCGTCGACTCCCCCGCGTCGAACCTCTGGCGGGCCTCCTCGACCAGGGGCAGGTGCCCGGACGACCACTCGGCGAGCGTCGCGAACAGCGGGGCCAGGCTGCGACCCAGGTCGCTGATCTCGTACTCGACCCGGGGCGGCACCTCCGGGTAGTACGTGCGCACGACGAGTCCGTCGCGCTCCATCTGTCGCAGGCGCTGCGTGAGCACCTTCGGCGTGATGGTGCCGATGGCGCGCTGGAGCTGCACGAAGCGCTGGGTGCCGTACTCGTTGAGCGCCCACAGGATCGGCGTGGTCCAGCGGCTGAAGACGATGTCGAGGACCGGCGAGATCGGGCAGGCCTGCTCGGGGCCGCCGCCCTGCCACCGCGTACTGCCGCTCATACAGCCCTCCCGGGAAGTCACTTTCCTCTAGGTACCTACTTTACTCAGGATGCTAGCTTTCGAGAACCGAGCGGGGCCTCAAAGTCCCCGCAGGACAAGGGAGTTGAAGATGATCGTTGTCACGGGTGCCACCGGGAACGTCGGCCGTCCGCTCGTCACCGCCCTGACCGCCGCGGGCGAGCAGGTCACCGCCGTGTCGCGCCGCCCCGCGTCCGACCTGCCCGTACGCCACGTCCAGGCGGACGTCGGCGACGCGGAGAGTCTGCGGCCCGCGCTGGAGGGGGCCGACGCGCTGTTCCTGCTGATCGGCGCGGAGCTGCTGCACGCCGGGGAACCGCCGGCCGCCGTGCTCGACGCGGCGAAGGCGGCCGGTGTGCGCCGGGTGGTCCTGCTCTCCTCGCAGGGGGCGGTGACGCGGCCCGACGCCGTCTCGCACGCCAGGCTGCACGCGTTCGAGGAGGCCGTACGACAGTCGGGCCTGGACTGGACGCTGCTGCGCCCCGGCGGGTTCGCGTCGAACGCCTTCGCCTGGGCCGACTCCGTACGCGCCCACCGCACTGTCGCCGCCCCGTTCGCCGATGTGGCGCTGCCGGTGATCGACCCGGCGGACATCGCGGCGGCGGCGGCCGTCGTGCTGCGCGAGGACGGTCACGCGGGCCGGGCCTACGAGCTGACGGGACCGGTGGGCGTCTCACCGCGTGAGCAGGCCGCGGCGCTCGGTGAGGCGATCGGCGCCGAGGTGCGGTTCACCGAGCTGAGCCGCGCCGAGGCCCGTGCCTTCATGACGCGGTTCATGCCGGAGCCGGTCGTGGACGGCACGCTCGACATCCTCGGTTCGCCGCACCCCGCCGAGCAGCGGGTGAGCCCGGACGTGCGGACCCTGCTCGGCCGCGAGCCCGGCACGTTCGCCCAGTGGGCGGCCCGCAACGCGGCGGCCTTCGCCTGACCGGCCCCGCGAGCGCGCCCGGCTCACCGGTCCAGCAGTTCCGACCGCCCGTGCGCCGCGTACTCCGCCGTGAGCGCCACGACGTCGGCATCGGTGAGGCGCCGGTACCCGCTCTCCCCCGGTGGCCGCCACCACACGGGGTCGGCGCACCGGAACCCCTCGCGGCGCAGCCCCACCCGGTGCACCTTGTTCGTCGCGGTGACGGGCATCCGCTCCACGACCCGGACGAAGCGCGGCGCCATCTTCGTCCCCAAGTCGCTCTGGGACAGCAGGAACTCGGCGAAGGCGAGCGGGTCGAAGGGGCCGGCCGTGTCCGTCCCGCGCAGGGCGAGCGTCGCCATCACCTGGTCGCCGGCCACCGGGTCCGGCACCCCGTACACGGCGACGGCGGCGGCGTGCACGTACCGGGCGAGGATGTTCTCGATCATCGCGGGAGCCAGGTTCTCGCTGTCGACCCGAAGCCGGTCGTCGGTGCGGCCCGCGAAGTAGAGGAACCCCTCGCGGTCGCGGTAGAAGAGGTCACCCGTCCAGTACCAGCCGTCCCGCACCCGCTGTCCGTACGCGTCCTCGTTGCGCCAGTACCCCTCGAAGGGCGTACGGCCGCGGTTGACCAACTCCCCTATCGCGAGATCCCCGTTGAGGAGCCGCCCGTCCGCGTCGAAGTCCGCGGGCGGGCACTCCCGCCGGGTCGCCGCGTCGACGACGGCCAGGTCGTCCCCGGGTGTCGCCCGACCTATCGCCCCGGCCGGCGTCCCCGCCGAGCGCTGGATGGCGGCGCCGCCCTCGGAGGACCCGTACCCCTCGACGAGCCGCACCCCGAACCGCTCGGCGAACCGCGCCGCGTCCACCGCCCCCGCCTCCGTGCCGAAGCCGACCCGCAGCGGGTTGTCCCGGTCGTCGGGCCGCTCGTCGGTGGCCAGGATGTACTGCACGGCCCGTCCGACGTATGTGAAGTACGTGGCTCGGTAAGTCCGTACGTCGTCGAGGAACCGCGAGGCCGAGAAACGGCGCCGCAGGGCCACGCCCGCGCCCGCCGCGACGGCCGGCGCCCAGTCGGCGATCACCGCGTTGCCGTGGAAGAGCGGCATGCAGATGTAGTGGACGTCGTCGGGGCGCACCCCGAACTGACCGACGAGCGACTGCCCGGCGGCCGCCAGGCGCCCCTGCGAGCAGATCGCGGCCTTGGGCGCCCCCGTGGAGCCGGAGGTGAAGTACAGCAGCATGCGGGTCTCGGGGGTGGCGCGGGCGAGGTCGGGCTTGGCGCCCTCGTACGGCGCGAGCAGTTCGGCGTACGCGTCGGAGTCCGTCACCAGGAGCCGCACGCCCGGGAGTTGAAGACCGTCGAGCAGCGGCAGATGGGCTCGCTCGGTGACGAGGACGCGGCAGTCGGTGTGCAGGATGTCGCGGGCGAGTTCGGGGCCGCGCCGGGTCGGGTTGACGCCGGCCACGGCGGCGCCCGCGAGGGCCGCGGCGCTCAGCCAGAGCGGGAACTCCGGGGTGTTGTCGAGGAGTACGCCGAGGTGCGGATCGGCGCCCCGGGGCAGCAGGTCGGCGAGGAGCGCGGCCCGGGCGGCGGCGCCCGCGGCCACCTCGTGATGACTGAGGACCTGGTCCTCGCACCACAGTCCGGGGCGGTGGTCACCCCATCGCTCCTGTACGAGTTCCGCGACGGTACGCCTCAT
Organism: Streptomyces longhuiensis; assembly: GCF_020616555.1. Classification (NCBI taxonomy): domain Bacteria; kingdom Bacillati; phylum Actinomycetota; class Actinomycetes; order Kitasatosporales; family Streptomycetaceae; genus Streptomyces; species Streptomyces longhuiensis. The sequence continues at coordinate 3,981,445 of NZ_CP085173.1, forward strand.
GGGACCCATGACCGCGCACCATAATTGACATACCGTCAGAAGTGCAGCCCCCGGCGGCGGATCAGCCGTACTGGACCATGACGTCGATGAGGATGCCGATAGTCACGACGATGACGACGAGGCCGAAGATCACGCCGAACGCGTCCTTGCCGGGACTCGGCTCCGACGCGGTGGCCTTGTCCGGCTGCTGGAGCGTGTAGTGGACGACCGCCTCGTCACCGACGTCCCGGCTCGGCGGCCCACCGGACTCCTTGAACCGGATCGCGCGCCGGTCGGCGGTGGTGAAGTCGTACTCGTGCCACTGGATCCGGCGGGCGATGTTGTTGACCACCTGGACCGTCACATAGGCCCGGACGACCCGCGCCCGCGCGGTCAGCCCGCTCCGCCAGGCGGCCTGCCGCTCGTTGCTTCTGCGGACGATCGCGTACCCGGCCCAGATCAGGACGAGGATCAGGACCGGGAAGAGTATGTGGAAGACGGCATCCATGGGGGCCTCGGGTCAGAAGGGCATGTCGGCGGCGGCGACAACGAAGAATACGCAGAAGGCGACGACGAGACCGAGGAAGCCCAGCAGGAACACCATGCTCGCCGCGGCCCGCAGTGGGGCCGGTGCGTGCGCCGTGGCTCGGTCCGGGCGGTCGGCGGTGTAGTACACCATCACGACATCGCCCTGCACGGTGGTCGCGGGCCCGTTGGTCTCCTCGAACCTGACGGGGCGTCCGTCACCGGCCGTGAACTCGTAGACGTGGTGCTGCGTGGTGCTCCGGTGACCGTCGCTGTCACGCCTCGTCGAGGTGAACGCGCGCAGACAGCGGCCCTCCGCGGTCAGACCGCTCGCCCAGGCCCTTCTGACCTGCATCGAGCGGCGGGTCAGCGTCACCGCCATGAAGAGCGCCACCGCCGCGATGAACACCGGCACGATCAAGAACAACACCCGCATGGCCATCCCCCGATACCACGTTCCGTGCACGCCGCCCGGTCGGAACGGCGTGCACGGAACCTACCCGCGCGAAGGCCCCGGGAGCCTCAAGCCATGCTCAGAACTGCACGTCCGAGCACGCGTAGAACGCGTTCGCCGTGTCCGCGATCGTCCACACCGCGAGGATCACGTGGTGGCCGCTCTTGCCGGAGGGCAGGGTGCCGGTGTGCGAGAGGGTGGCCGGGGGCTGGCCGCTGAACGGCACCGTGAGGAACGGCGCGGTGTCCAGGTCGGCCCTGGTCAGCGGCTTGCTGTCGTCCCAGCCGTTCTTGGTGATGTAGTAGCGGAAGTCCGTGGTGGAGTGCCGCGCGGTGAACTGCCAGCGGAAGGTCTGGCTCGCACCCGCGGTGACCTTGGTCGTCGGCCAGGCGGTGCCGTCGGGGGCCTTGGCACCGTTGAGCGCGGAGAACTCGCCGTGGTTGGCGGAACAGATCGTCCCGTCGGCGGGACCGGCGGCCGGGAAGCCCTTGGGCCCCTCGACGCTCTGCGGTTCCCACTGGATGTTGCCGCATCCGGTGACGGTGCCGTTGGCGCAGAGTTTCTGCCGGCTGATGGGGAGGTCGGTGTAGCCGTGACTGCTGGCGCCGCCCGACGAGAGCACGAAGGCCCCCGCCGTGGTGAGGCCGAGCAGGGCCGCGTAGATCTTCTTTCGCATGCTGCCGCTCCTGGAGAACGTGGGGGAGTTCCGGTGAGCCGTGCGCACAGCGCTACATCAGGTCTAGACCAAGGCCCAGATTATTGCCGTCAGTTGAACATGTCCATACCAATAGTGGAGAGGATCCGGTCGCATCTCCCCCGGGAGGTCTCGACCAGCTCACCGTTGGGCGCGTCATTCCCGGCCACCCACGCACGGGCCCCCGCCGTGTCCCGCCCGCCCGCCAACTGCCGCTCCACCAGGCGGACTTGACGCACCTCCACCGGAGCCTCGACATACCAGCACCGCGTCATCAGCTCCCGCGCCTCCCGCCAGCCCGGCAGGTCGCACGCCAGATAGTTCCCCTCGGTCACGACGAGCCGGGCCGCGGGCGGCACCAGATGCCGGGCGGCGACGGGCTCGTGCAACGTGCGGTCGTAATCGGGGACGTAGATGTCCGCGGCCGTGTCGTCGAGGACCCGGCGCAGCAGCGCCACGTACCCCCGCACGTCGAAGCTCGGCTCGGAGCCCTTGCGCGCGGTCAGCCCGAGGCGCTCCAACTGGGCGTTGGCCAGATGGAATCCGTCGAGCGGCAGATACGCGGCCTGCTCGCCGATCCGCTCGACCAGGGCCCGCGCGAGCGTGGACTTCCCGGCGCCGGGCGGGCCCGCGATCCCCAGCAGGACACGCGGGCCCGACGCGGTGAGCTTCCAGGCTTCGGCCGTCAGTCTCGAGATCCCCATGGGCGGGGACTCTACGACGCGTCGCCGCCCCGGCCGGTGTAGAACGCCACGGTCAGATCCTTGACCAGCGCCTTGCGTTCGTAGTCGTCCAGCTCGACCAGGCCACGCGTCGTCAGCCGCGTCATCGTGTCCTCGACCGAGTCGACCACCGACGTCAGGACGCTGTCCCGGTGCTGCGCGTCGAGGGCCGCGATCCGGCGTCGCTGCATCGCGGCGGCGATCTCGGGCGCGTACTCGATCCTCGTCGGCTGCGCCGAGAACACCTCGATCCCGACGGGCGCCGCGTCGGTGGCGAGCTGCCGGGTGAGCGCGTCACCGACGGCCTCCGCGTCGCGCAGGGTCGGGGCGTCCTGGTGGAAGGCGTCGGCGGGCAGCTGGGAGAGCACCCGCGCCATCGCCGCCTCCACGCACTGGCGCAGATACTCCTGGTGGTCCTCCACGGCGAACGCGGCGCACGCGGTGTCCTTGACGCGCCACACGACGAGGATGACGACACGCAGGGCGACCCCGTTCGCGTCGACCGCGGGCATCGCCTCGCTGCGCCAGTGCCGCAGGCGTACGTCGGTACGGCGGCGCAGGAACAGGGGGTTCACCCACGTCAGGCCGGTGCGGCGGACGGTTCCGCGGTAGCGGCCGAAGCACGTGAGCACCCACGCCTTGCCGGTCCGGCCGCGCGCGAGACCGCCGAACCCGAACAGGGCGAGCGTGCCCGCACCCGCGACGGCCGCCCACTGGACGGGTCCGAGCTGCGCCCCCGCCGGGACGGGCAGCGCCGCGATGTGCGGCAGCACCCCGCCCCACCACAGCGACGCGGCACCGCCCGCCGCGCCCGCGAGGCCGCCGAGCACACCGACCGCGCCGGGCAGCGTACGCCCGGGCCGTTCGACGAGGTCGGGGTCGACGACCGGCGCCTGGCGCGAGGGCGGTCGCGACGGCAACCGGCGCAGGACACGCGGAAGCTCGCCGCCGCTCCGCCGGCCCCCGACGACGGCCGGCCGCAGTGGCACCGAGACGGGGTCGGGCCCGTCCCGGGAAAGCAGATGGACCGGGATCTCCGTGGCGGCCCCGCCGCGGATCAGCCGGGCGCCCCACCCGCCGGACGTACCGGTTCCCGGCTCGGCGAAGCCCGCGGCGCGGACGCCCCCGGACACCCCCTGACCACCACGCGCATCGTCACGCGCACCGCCACCATCGGCTTCCGCGGGCAGCTCGGGCCCCTCCGGCCACTCCGTCGTCGTACTCATCCTTGCCTCCGTGCTGGATCCGTACATCCGCGCTGACCTCCGGCCCGGCAGAGCCGGAGGGGTCGGGGTGTGCGGTGAGGCGAGTCGCCGCACACCCCCGGGGCCGCGTGCGGCCGGCGGGACCTCACGCCCCGCCGGCGGCCGGCCGGTGGGCGTTCACGAGAAGAGCCGTCGCCAGGTCTCGGGACCCGGGTAGCCGTCGGCCGCGCCGCCGCGCCAGCCCTGGGAGCGCTGGAACGCCTCGACGCCACGCCGGTCGTCCTCGCCCCAGCGGGGGCCCGGGTCCTTCGTGTAGTTCTTGCCGAACCCCTTCTTCACCAGCTGCCTGCCGAGCTGGGTGACGTGCGCGTTGCTCGCGCCCGGCCGGAACATGCCGCGCCCGGGATACGGCGGCACCTTGGACGTGGCGGAACCGGGGCCGGACGCGCCACCGGCGACGGGCGGAATGTTCTTGCCCTTGCCGCCGACCAGATAGGCCCAGGTCGTGGGCCCGGGCAGGCCGTCGGCGTTCGCGCCCGTCCAGCCCTGCGCACGCTGGAACGCCTGCGTGGCGAGCCGGTCGGCCGCACCCCAGCGCGGCCCGGGTCCGACCGTGTAGAAGCGCCCGCCGCCCCGGCCGACGAGCAGCTTCCCGAGCCGCGTGACGTTCGCGTTGTTAGCCCCGGAACCGAACGACTTGACGCCCGGGAACTGTGTCGACACCGAACCGCCGACCGCCGCCTTCTCCTCCACCTTCAGCCCCTTGTAGCGATAGGGCACGTAGTGGGACGAGTTGCTCCAGTAGGCATAGGGCGTGGACTGCTTGCGGGCGCTGGGCGGCGTCTGCTCGTACGCGAGGTAGTAGGTGTGCGTGTAGTCGGTCCAGCCGCCGAAGAGGACGACGTGCGAACCCTTCTGAGGGTCGGACAGATTGTGGAAGAGCAGCATGTCGCCGGGCTGGAGTTGGTCGCGCGTGATGCGTGTCCCGAACTTGCCGAGACTCCCGGTCCATTCGTTGCTGCCGAGGTTCCACGCCATGGAGACGAAGCCGGAGCAGTCCTGCCGGTACCCGTCGCTCCAGTACTTCACCATGCTGTACGGCACCTTGGCGGTGAGCCAGAGCTTGGCCCGGTTGACGATCGCCGCGCGGGTCGTGGCCGGCAGTCCGGTCACGCGCCCCAGGGGCGAGGCCGGGCGACCCACCGGCCCGTGCAGCGGGCCCGACCCGCCCTGCGGGGTCGGCGGCTCGTCCGAGAACGGCACCCCCGGCCTGGCCGGTCCGTGGTCGGCCGCGACGGCGGGGACCGCGTGCGCGCCACCGATGACCGTGCCGGCCGCGGCCGCGAGGACGAGGGCACGCCGGGCGCCGTGGGCGGCGGGGTGGCCGCCGAGACCGATCGTCAGCGACGACGGGGAGCTCCGGGCGGCACTCCGCCAGTGAAGGCACCCCGGGCAGTCGCAGTCGCTCGCAGGATCGAATTCCTCGAACACCGGAGCCTTCATGCGATTCCCCTCACACTCCAGAATGAAATGTCCAACAATCTGCACAAACGGAAGCCTCTCAACTCTCTGGAGATATCGCATGTTGACGGTCCGAATGATTGATTTACCGGATAAATAGGGCGATACGGACAGGCGTGGTGGTCCGGAGCACCTCCGGGATTCGGGTAGAGTTCTCCAGGTCAGCAGGCGCCGCTAGCTCAGTTGGTTAGAGCAGCTGACTCTTAATCAGCGGGTCCGGGGTTCGAGTCCCTGGCGGCGCACAGACACGGTGAAGGCCCTCCACGAAAGTGGGGGGCCTTCACTCATCGGCGGGCCCACCCCGACGCAGCGAGAGCGGCTGGGGGTCCGGGGGTTCCCCCCCGGGAAGACACAGCATCAGCGGGTCCGGGGTTCGAGTCCCTGGCGGCGCACAGACACGGTGAAGGCCCTCCACGAAAGTGGGGGGCCTTCACTCATCGGCGGGCCCACCCCGACGCAGCGAGAGCGGCTGGGGGTCCGGGGGTTCCCCCCGGGAAGACACAGCATCAGCGGGTCCGGGGTTCGAGTCCCTGGCCGCGCACAGACACGGCGAAGGCCCTCCACGAAAGCGGGGGCCTTCACTTATCGGCGGGTCCCCGCGTGATGGGCCCCTTTCTGCTGCTCGGGGGGCTACGGCAGCCGCTGCTGCAGATAACGTGGGCCCATGGCGCGCGACCTCCAGGAGCAGATCAAAAAGCTCATCATCGACCGGCGGCTTCCCTCCGGTGCCTCCCTGCCCACCGAGCCCGAGTTGATGGAGCTCCTCGGCGTCAGCCGGAACTCCGTGCGCGAGGCGCTCAAGGCCCTCCAGGCGATGGGCATCGTGGAGATCCGACACGGCTTCGGCACCTACGTCGGGCCGATGTCCATGGCCCCCATGATCGAGGGGCTCACCTTCCGCACCGTCGCCGGGCACTACCGCGGCGAGGACAGCCTGCTCCAGCTCCTCGAACTGCGCGAGGCCGTCGAGACCGGCCTCATCGCGCGCCTCGCCGGCCGCGTCCCCGAGGCCGACCTGACCGAACTGGACGCCCTCGTCGACCGCATGGACACCGAGGCGGCCACCGACGGCGCCGTGAGCCCGGGCACCGACCGCGCCTTCCACGCGACGCTCTACCGCGGCCTCGGGAACCCGCTGCTCGGCGAGGTCATGGAGGCGTTCTGGGACGCCTTCCACCGGGTGCGCACCGACCTCGTCGCCATCCCGCACGACCCGAAGGTCACCGGACTCCAGCACCGCGAGATCGTCGACGCGGTGCGCTCCGGCGACCCGCTGCGTGCGGAGCGCGCCATAAGGGAGCACTTCGGCGACATCCGCACCCGGCTGAGCACCCCGACCGGCAACCCGACGAGCACCCCGAAGGGCACCCCGTGAGCAGGGCGTGAACACCCCGGCGCGCGCCCGACGAGCAGCGTCCGCGCCCCCGGCGCGCGCTCCGTGAGCAACTCCTGAGCACCCCATCCGCCCCAACAGGCGTGCCAAATCGCACGTATGACCGGTAAACAGCTTGTTTCGCTTCGTATCGCCCTTGCGATCATGATGAAGTGCGTAGAACCCTGTCCTGGAGCCATTGGCTCCGATGAGGCAGGCGGCACACGGCAGTTGGGACCGGCACTCGGCCGGCGCCGGTTGCGCTCGACTCAGGGGTGGGGGCCCCGTTCATGAAGCGATGCCGAGGGGGGCATCATGCAACCGGAAGGCCGCCGTCTCAGTCTTAGACGGGGGACCGTGGCCTGCCACTGACACGTCCGGCGAGGTCGAGGGGGACCGAACCGGACGGATGACCGACGACCACGCAGTGACTTGCGTGCGGGGGGAATGACTCATGACGTCGACGCCGACAGGCGCCCGGCAGAACTTCGACCCGTCCCAGACCACCCAGCTACGCGTGCCGCCGCATCGGACCGGCGGCTTCCGTCGCATCAAGAAGGCCCTGCCGCGCTACGACTACGAGCACTACAGCCGGCTCGCGGGGCCGCTGACCCAGCCCGATCCCGGCAAGCCGTACAAGGTGCAGTACCGCTCACTGCTCTCACAGGAGCCGCACCGGCTGCGGGCCGCGCTGATGCTGGGCGCCGCGCCGCTCCTGTCTCTCGTACTGCTCTTCTGGCTGCTCCAGCCCGAGCACTGGACGGAGCGGGACTACCCGGCGTACGACTTCCTGCCCGCGCTCGACGTCGTGATGCTGGTGTCGATCGGTCTGATCGAGTTCTTCCGCTGCATGAACGTGCTGTCGAACGCGCACGCCACGCTCGTCGCCCGCGACCCGATCCCGGTGGTGCCCGAGACCGGCACGAGGGTCGCGTTCCTGACCTCGTTCGTGCCCGGCAAGGAGCCGATCGAGATGGTGACGAAGACCCTGGAGGCGGCCGTGAAGCTGCGCCACCGGGGGCTGTTGCACATCTGGCTCCTCGACGAGGGCGACGACCCCGAGGTGAAGGCGGTCTGCGAGCGCCTCGGCGTGCACCACTTCTCCCGCAAGGGCGTCGCGAGGTGGAACCAGGCCAAGGGCCCGCACCGCGCCAAGACCAAGCACGGCAACTACAACGCCTGGCTGGACGCGCACGGCGACGACTACGACTACTTCGCCTCCGTCGACACCGACCACGTGCCGCTGCCCAACTACCTGGAGCGGATGCTCGGCTTCTTCCGCGACGAGAACGTCGGCTTCGTCATCGGCCCGCAGGTCTACGGCAACTACGACTCCTTCGTCACGAAGGCCGCCGAGTCCCAGCAGTTCCTCTTCCACGCGCTCATCCAGCGCGCGGGCAACGCCTACGGCGCCCCGATGTTCGTCGGCACCTCCAACGCCGTACGCATCAGGACCCTCAAGCAGATCGGCGGTCTGTACGACTCGATCACCGAGGACATGGCGACGGGCTTCGAGATCCACCGCGCCAAGAACCCGGCCACGGGCGAGAAGTGGAAGTCGGTCTACACGCCCGACGTGCTCGCCGTCGGTGAGGGACCGAACGCCTGGACCGACTTCTTCACCCAGCAGCTGCGCTGGTCCCGAGGCACGTACGAGACGATCCTCAAGCAGTTCTGGAAGGCGCCGTTCTCGCTGCCGCCGGGCCGCTTCTTCAACTACACGATGATGGTCATCTTCTACCCGATGTCCGCCATGAACTGGATCCTGGCGGCGCTGAGTTGCGCCCTGTTCCTCGGTCTCGGCGCGTCCGGCGTGAACATCGACCCGACCATCTGGCTGATGCTGTACGGCAACGCGTCCGCGCTGCAGATCGGCCTCTACATCTGGAACCGCCGCCACAACGTGTCGCCGCACGAGCCCGAGGGCTCCGGCGGTATCGCGGGCATGGTGATGTCGGCGCTGTCCGCGCCGATCTACGCACGCTCCCTGATGGACGCCGTGCTGCGGCGCAAGAGCAAGTTCGTGGTGACCCCCAAGGGCGAGTCGGCCAGCCCCGACACACTGTTCGGCACGTTCCGCATCCACCTGTTCTTCATCCTGGTCTTCGCGGCGTCCATGACCGCGTCCTTCGTGTTCGGGCACGCGCACCCGGCGATGCTCACCTGGGCCTCCTTCGCGCTGCTCATCACGGCCTCGCCGATCTTCGCCTGGCGATGGACGATGCGGCAGGACAGGAAGAAGCCGAAGCCGCCGGCCGCTCCCCCGGACCAAGGGGAGCACCTGGCTCCACCGGCGCACGCCGCGCAGGAGAAGCCGACCTGGGCCGCGCCCGACCAGACCATGCAGATCGCCCTTGGGGGACGTAAGAAATGAAAGACGGTGCCAGCCGCCGCCGTGCCCGACGCATAGCCATCGGCTCGGTGGTGGTGCTAGCGCTTGCCGGGATGAACGGTCCGTGGCTCTACCGGTTCGGTTCGGCGAAGTACCACGAGTACAAGATCAACAGACCTGAGTACAAGGCCGAGAACGGCAAGTGGGACATCGTCGAGTTCCCCAAGGAGTACCGGCAGAACACGATCCACGCCGCCCTGCTGCACACGGGCAAGATCCTGCTCGTGGCCGGGTCCGGGAACAACCAGGACAACTTCGACGCGAAGAAGTTCGACACCCGGCTGTGGGACCCGGTGAAGGGGACGATCAAGAAGATCCCCACGCCCAGCGACCTGTTCTGCACGGGCCACACGCAGCTGGCCAACGGCAATCTGCTCATCGCCGGCGGCACCAAGAGCTACGAGAAGCTCAAGGGCGACGTCACCAAGGCCGGCGGCCTGATGATCGTCCACAACGAGGACCCGGACGAGCCGAAGACGATCCCCAAGGGGTCCAGGTTCACCGGCAAGGAGAACGGCAAGACCTTCGTCACCAGCGAGAACATCACCATCGAGCGGGCGAAGAAGGTCTTCGACCCCCAGACGGGCAGGTTCCTGCGCAACGACCCGGGCATCCGCCGGGTCTACGTCGAGGCGCAGAAGAGCGGCACGAAGTACGAGACGGGGACTCAGGACAACTACCGCGTGCAGGGCCTCAAGGGCGCCGACGCGCGCAACGTCTACGGCATCGCGCAGAAGCTCGCCCTGGACAAGAAGGACTTCCAGGGGATCAGGGACAGCTACGAGTTCGACCCGGTCGCCGAGAAGTACATCAAGGTCGACCCGATGAACGAGGCGCGCTGGTACCCGACGCTGACCACGCTCTCGGACGGCAAGGTCCTCTCGGTCTCCGGGCTCGACGACATCGGCCAGCTCGTGCCGGGCAAGAACGAGACGTACGACCCGAAGACCAGGAAGTGGACGTACACCAAGGGGATCCGCCAGTTCCCGACGTACCCGGCCCTCTTCCAGATGGAGGACGGGAGGATCTTCTACTCGGGCGCCAACGCGGGCTACGGGCCCGACAACGTCGGCCGCACGCCCGGCATCTGGGATCTCGCGACCAACAAGTTCCAGAAGATTCCCGGGCTGAGCGACCCCGAACTGATGGAGACCGCGGGCACGGTGGAGCTGCCGCCCGCGCAGGACCAGCGCTACATGGTGGTCGGCGGCGGCGGGGTCGGCGAGTCCAAGGAGTCGAGCCGCAAGACGCGGATCGTCGATCTCAAGGCGAAGGACCCGAAGTTCGTCGACGGGCCCGAGCTGGAGAAGGGCACGCGCTACCCGCAGTCCTCCACGCTCCCCGACGACACGGTCCTGGTGTCCGGCGGCTCCGAGGACTACCGCGGCCGCGGCGACTCGAACATCCACCAGGCGCGGCTGTACGACGTGAAGACCAACACGTTCAAGCGCGTCGCCGACCCGCTCGTCGGCCGCAACTACCACTCGGGCTCGCTCCTGCTGCCCGACGGCCGCGTGATGTTCTTCGGCTCGGACTCGCTCTACGCCGACAAGGCGAACACCAAGCCCGGCGTCTTCGAGCAGCGCATCGAGATCTACACGCCGCCGTATCTGTACCAGGACTCGCGGCCCACGCTCAGCGGCGGCACGAAGACCGTCGCGCGCGGCGGCACGGCGACGTACAAGTCGGACCACGCGACGGCGATCAGGACGGCCCGGCTGATCAGGCCGAGCGCGTCCACGCACGTCACGGACGTCGACCAGACGTCGATCGCCCTCGACCTGAAGAAGTCGAAGGACAGCGTCACGGTGACCATCCCGAACAACCGCAGCCTGGTCGAGTCGGGCTGGTACATGCTGTTCGTGACGGACGATCAGGGCACGCCCAGCAAGGCACAGTGGGTGCACGTGCCGTAGGGGCAAATACGTAGGGGGGTGGGGGCCCGGGCCCCCACCCCCCTTGCTGCTTTCCGGCCGCTGCCCCTACTTGGTGGCCTTGGCGAGGCCGATCGCGTACTCCGGCCACCAGGCCCCCGCCTTCGGGCCGCCCTTGCAGTCGCCGTCCGACTCGCCGGGCCGCTTGACCCACAGGTACGCCTTGACCAGGGGGTCGCCCGTCTTGGTGCCGGGCTCCTCGCCCAGCGCCCGCCCGGGCGGGTTGCACCAGCGCTGGTCGGGGTTGCCGCCCGTGTAGGGCCCGTTCCCGTTGCGGCTGGTGTCGATGACGAACGGCTTGTTGCCGACCTTCGCCGAGAGCTCCTTGCCGTACTTCACGGAGTCCGCGGTGGTGTAGAAGTTCGACACATTGACCGAGAAGCCGTCGGCCTGGTCGATGCCGGACCACTGGAGCGGCTGGAAGATCTGGTCGGGCTTGCCCCAGCCGGCGTTGCCCGCGTCGAGGTAGACCGTCGTGTTCTTCAACGACTTGAGCTTGCCGACGGCGCCCTTGAGGAGGTCGTAACGCTCCTCGTGGAACTCCTCCGGCGTGCAGTTGTCCACCATGTGCTGCACGGCGTCCGGCTCCAGGATCACCGTCGCGTGCCGGTCGCCGATGCCCTTGGCGACGCTGTCGATGAACGCCCGGTACTGGTTCCCGTCGGCCGCGCCGCCCTTGGAGAACTGGCCGCAGTCGCGGTGCGGGATGTTGTAGAGCACGAGCAGGGCGTCCCGGTCGGCCTCGTCGGCAGCCTCGGTGTAGCCCCGGGCCTGGTCCTCCGCGTTCTCCGGGAGGATCCACTCGCCGCTCGGCTGCTCGGCTATCTTCCGGATCTGCTCGGCGTCGTCCTTCTTGCCGGCCTTCTCGTAGGCGGCGACCTGCTTGGCGGCGCTGCCGTCCGGGTTGACCCAGTACGGGTCGGACCCCTTCGGCTGCTGCTTCACGGGTGACGGTGAGCCGTTCTTGTCCTTGCCGTCCCCGGAGGAACATCCGGACACCAGCAGCGCCGCCCCCACGGCCGCCGCTCCCGCCCTCACCCCCCAGGCGCCGACACCGCGTACGCGGCCTGCGTCCTTGCGGTACATCCACTCCCCCTTGGGTGCCCTGTACGACTCTCAATCCTGGCATACGGGCCGCGGCGACCACGAGGGCGGACAGGGTTCGTCAAATACCTGTTACAGCCCCCGCGTTCGGTGTTCACCGAGGCCGCGAGCGCATCCGGACTTGGCGTCAAACAGCCTCTAGGCCGCGTCGCCCATCCGCTCTAGAGTCGTCGTGAGCGGCCCGAGCCCCGGCCTGCACCACCTCCGGGAGAGCAGGTCTCTCCTGACCTCCCGCGCCGACGCCGGGTTACTCCCGCAGCCCGAGCGCGCGCGGTCGAGGACCAGCCCGGCCGGCGTCTCCCCGGGGGGAGCGGGCCGCCGGCCGGGCCAGGTTGTCAGCGCGCGGGCGCGTCGGTCACACCGGTGAGGTACGCGGACACGACGACGTTGGCGGTGTAGGTGCGCGACGCCCGGTCGAAGGAGCCACCGCACGTGATCAGCCGCAGCTCGGCCCGGTCGGACTGCCGCTGGCCGTAAGCCTTTTGCGCGTCGAACCGGTCGCGGCTGAAGACCTGCACGTCGTCGACGGTGAACTCGGCGACGGAGTGGTCGTCCCGCGCGACCCGCACCTTGTCGCCCGGCTTGGCCGAGCTGAGGTGGTAGAACACGGCGGGCCTCGTGTCCGTGTCGACGTGCCCGACGAGCAGGGCCGTGCCGCGCTCGCCCGGCTTCACGCCGCCGCCGTACCAGCCGACGACGCCTGCCTGCGAGAACGGCGGCGGGTCGATCGCGCCGTTCCCGTCGAGGCCGCGGGCCTTCACGGGCGCCTCGATCTTCAGTGCGGAGACATCGATGCGCTGCGGCTCCGCGCCGGCCATCGGCTTGTGCGCGGGCGGCAGTTCGACGCCGAGCGGCCGTCCGACGGCGGCCGCGTCGCCCGTGGTGGGCGCGGACAGGCCGTGGATATCGGTGACTCCGCGGCCCCACAGCCACAGGCCGAGCAGCAGTACGGCCCAGGCCACTCCGGTCACGAGCCGCCCGTTGCCGTGCGGTCGTTCGCCGTCAGCCATGATCGGCCCCCGCTCACTCTGAGCGGCGCCGGCGGACGCTGCGCAGGGCCACGGCGACGGCCGCGACCGCCGCGAGCACCAGGCCCAGCACCGTGTGCCGGGTGCCGGGGCCCTCCTCGCGCAGACCGTCGGTGATCTCGGTGGTGTGGGCCGCGGTGAGCTGCGCGGTACCGCCGCCGCCCGCGTGCACGGGTGCGGTGGGGACCGGCGCGGGGCGGCCCTCCTGGAGGACCTCGACGCTGCCCTTGACCCTGCCGGTGACGCCGTCGCAGGTCACCCTGATCTCGTAGATCCCGGGCGTCGCGGACGAGCGGATGCGGGCCTGGGTGGTCAGCGTGGGCTGGTCGGCGGACGGGGCGAGATCGCCGGGCGCCTCGAAGGCGTCCGAGTAGGCCTTGCCCTTGGATTCCCTGCAACCGGAGACCCTGAGGTCTACCTGGGTCCCGGGGGCGGGGGCGAAGGGGGTGACGGTGATGGAACCGGTGGATCCGTCGGATCCCCCGCCTTCCGCGTGGGCGGCGGCGACGGGCAGTGTCACCAGAACGGCGGCCGCCCCTATGGCACGGAGAGCGAACATCTCTCTACGCATTGTGAACCTCCTGTATTGGAAGGGTCACGCGCGCGGGCCCGATCCGCATCCCGGGGGCACCGGAAACGGCCGCCCCCGGGACCGGGATCAGACGAGTTCGACCAGGTCAGCGATGGAATCGACGACCTCGGAAGGCCGGAAGGGATAGCGGTCGACGTCGGCCCTGCCCGTGAGCCCCGTCAGGACGAGGAAGGTCTTCATCCCGGCCTCGAGGCCCGCGAGGACGTCGGTGTCCATACGGTCGCCGATCATGGCGCTGGTCTCCGAGTGCGCCCCGATCGCGTTCAGGCCGGTGCGCATCATCAGCGGGTTCGGCTTGCCCGCGAAGTACGGCTGCTTGCCGGTCGCCTTGGTGATCAGCGCGGCGACGGCGCCGGTGGCGGGCAGCGGGCCCTCGGTGGAGGGGCCCGTCTCGTCCGGGTTGGTGCAGATGAAGCGGGCGCCGTCGTTGATCAGTCGGACGGCCTTCGTCATGGCCTCGAACGAGTAGGTGCGCGTCTCGCCGAGGACCACGTAGTCGGGGTCGTGGTCGGTGAGGACGTACCCGATGTCGTGCAGCGCCGTCGTCAGACCGGCCTCGCCGATCACGTACGCCGTGCCGCCGGGGCGCTGGTCGTCGAGGAACTTGGCGGTGGCCAGGGCCGACGTCCAGATGTTCTCGACCGGCACCTCCAGGCCCATGCGGGTCAGCCGGGCCTGGAGGTCGCGGGCGGTGTAGATCGAGTTGTTCGTCAGCACCAGGAAGGGCTTGCCCGACTCGCGGAGCTTCTTGACGAAGGCATCGGCGCCGGGGATCGGCACGCCCTCGTGGATGAGCACACCGTCCATGTCGGTGAGCCACGATTCGATGGGCTTGCGCTCTGCCATGTGCCGGTCTCCTGCCATACAAGAAAACACTGGGGTCAAGAAATAGCTGGGACGCCGGGACCACGCTGTGCCGACGCCCCCAGCCTAATCAGCACCGCCTGATCTTGACCCCGCCGAGTCCGCGGAAGCGGGTCCGCAGGTCAGCTGCCGGTCGCCGACTTCCAGTCCGTCACGTACGTCTGGAGGTTCTTGTCGATGTCGTTCCAGTCGGGCTCGAAGATCTCGACGCCGTCCATCACCTTGGCGAGGGCGATGGCGTTCTCGTCGGTGGCCTTGACGTCCTTGCGCGCGGAGAAGCCGCCGCCGATGGAGCTGACCTGCTGCTGCGCCTTGGCGGACAGCATGAAGTCGAGGAGCTTCTTGCCGTTCTCGCTGTGCGGGGCGTTCTTCACGAGGCCGCCGGCGTAGGGCAGGGCGAACGAGGTCGGCTTGCCGCCGGCCTTCTTCGGGAACCAGATGCCGAGGTTCGGCATGGTCTTGGACTGCGCGAAGCTCATCTGCACATCGCCGTTGGCGACGAGGAGTTCACCCTTGTCGACCTTGGGGGCGAGCTTGCCGGTGGAGGCGGACGGGCCGACGTTGTTGGCCTGGAGCTTCTTCAGATAGTCCATGGCGGGCTTCTTGCCGCCGAAGTCGTGCATGGCCTTGACCACGACGGCGGTGCCGTCGCCGGCGACGCCGGGCGTGGAGTACTGGAGCTTGTTCTTGTATGAGCCGTCGAGCAGTTCGTCCCACGTGGTGGGCGCCGTCTTCAGGTCCTTCTTGTTGTAGACGAAGCCGAAGTAGTTGTTGACGACGGAGGTCCAGGTGCCGTCGGCGGCCTTGTCGGCCCCGTCGACCTGGTCGGCGCCCTGGGGCGTGTACTTCTGCAGGAGGCCCTTGCCGTCGGCCTGCTGGATGAACGGCGGGAGCGTCACGATGACGTCGGCCTGGGTGTTCGACTTCTCGCGGGCGGCGCGCTGCACCATCTCGCCGGAGCCGCCCTCGACGTACTCGACCTTGATGCCGGTCTTCTTCGTGAAGTCCTTGAAGACCTGGTCGTACCAGCCGTCGCCGTTCTCGCCCTTGAGGCCGTCCGCGCTGTACACGGTGACGGTCTTGGCGTCGGAGGCGGCGGAGTTGCCGCCGCAGGCGGAGAGGGTGGCGGCGAGGGCGATGCTTCCGGTGACGGCGGCGATCGGCTTGAGCGTGTTTCTGCGCATGGCGAGGTGAACTCCTTGCAGAGGGTCAGGGCATGGGGGCGGTACGGGGCCTAGCGGTACGAGGCCTTGGTGCGGATCCGCGAGACGAGCAGCAGGACGAGCAGCGTCGTCGCCATGAGGATCACGGAGATCGCCGATCCGGTGAACAGGGAGCCGCGGTCGGTGATCGCGTAGATCTGCACGGGCAGCGGCATCCAGTCCGGCGGGTAGAGCATCATCGTGGCGCTCAGCTCGCCCATGGACAGGGCGAAGCAGAGTCCCGCGGCCGCGTTCAGGGACGGCAGCAGGAGGGGCAGCTTCACCTTCCACAGGACGTACGAGGGGCGGGCGCCGAGCGACGCGGCGGCCTGTTCGTACGCGGGGTCGAGTCGTACGATCGCGGCCGAAACCGACTGATAGGCGAACGCCGTGACAAGAATCGTGTGCGCCAGGATGACGATCCAGCGGGTGCCGTTGAGCACCATCGGCGGCTGGGAGAACGCGACGAGCACGGCGAGGCCGACCACGACGGACGGCACGGCGACCGGCAGCATGAACAGGGCGTCGAGCACCCTGCGGCCGCCCTTCTTGAGCGCGGCGGCAGCGAGCGCGGCCCACGTGCCGATCAGGAGGGCGAGGAGGCTGGCGCTGACAGCGGTGACCAGGCTGGTGGTGAGCGCCTGGAGGGACGCGCCGCTGGTGGCGGCCCGGTAGTGACCGCCGGTGAATCCGGTCGGAAGGGCGCTCGACCAGCTCGTGGCGAACGACGCGGCGACGATGACGAGCAGCGGCAGCGCGAACAGGGGCAGGAAGAGGGCGAAGAAGAGGACCCAGGTGGCCCACCTGCCCTTACGGCTATGCACCAGCACGGCGGCTCACCACCCGGTAGAGGCCGTAGAGGCCCACGGAGATCAGGACGTTGACGACGGCGACCACGCACGCGCCCGGATAGTCGGACTCGAGGATCGCCTTGCTGTACACGAGCATCGGGAGCGTGGTGACGCCCTTGGCGCCGGTGAAGAGCACGATCCCGAACTCGTTGAGGCACATGACGAGGACGAGGCTGCCACCGGCGGCGAGCGCGGGCAGCGCCTCGGGCAGGATGACCTGCCGCACGATGCGGGCGGGCTTCGCGCCCAGGGAGGACGCCACCTCCAGCTGCGCGGTCTCGATCTGCGAGAACGCGGCGAGCAGCGGCCGCATCACGAACGGCGTGAAGTACGTGATCTCGGCGAGGAGCACGCCCCACGGGGTGGTCAGGAACTGGAAGGGCCCGGAGGCGGCGCCCGTGACGTCCGTCCACAGTCCGTTGGCCATGCCCACGGATCCGTAGACGAAGAGCAGCGCGAGGGTGATCAGGAAGGACGGGAAGGAGAGGAACACGTCGATGAACTTGGCGACGGCCTTTCCGCCGGGGAACGGGACGAACGCGATGACGAGCGCGAGCGCGAACCCGAGCACGAGGCATCCGGCGGTCGCCCCCAGCGCCAGCCACACCGTCGTCCCGAGCGCCTCCCGGAACGCGGACGAGGCGAAGACGTCGGCGTACGGCGCGAGGGAGGTGCCGCCGGTGTCGGGCCGCACGGACTGCTGCACGACGAGGGCGAGCGGGTAGAGGAACACGAGGGCGAGTACGGCGACGGGCGGCAGCGCCCACACCCACTTCGGCATCCCCTTGCGGGGGTTCGCCGCCTTGCTCACCGGCGTGCTCAGCGTGGCGCTAGCCATCCTTGCTCACCCCGGCCGAGAGCAGCACCGCGTCCTCGGGTGCGAAGTGCACGGTGACCTCGTCGCCGAGCGCGGGCGGGGTGCGCAGTTCACGCAGGTCGGCCTTGAGCCGGTGCTCGTCCACGTCGACGTACAGGCGGTGGGTGGAGCCGCGCCACTGGACCTCGGACACGGAGCCGGTGAGGGCGTTGGGCCCGTCGCCGAGTCCGACGAGGTGCGGGCGCACGCACAGCGTGGCGGACACCCCGGAGGCGACGTCGCCGGTGGGCACCTTCAGCTGGGCGCCGGCGAAGGACACCGACCCCGAACCCACCTGTACGGGAAGGAGGTTGGCGTTGCCCACGAAGGAGGCGGTGAACTCGGTGCGGGGCCTGCGGTACAGCTCCTGCGGGGTCCCGCAGTCCTGGAGCCGCGCCTTGTCCATGACCGCGATCCGGTCGGCGAGGGTGAGCGCCTCGACCTGGTCGTGGGTGACGTAGAGGATCGACACGTCGGGCAACTCGCGGTGCAGGCGGGCCAGTTCGGCCAGCATGCCGGAGCGCAACTGCGCGTCGAGCGCGGACAGCGGCTCGTCGAGCAGGAGCACCCCGGGCCGGATGGCGAGGGCCCGCGCGATGGCGACGCGCTGCTGCTGTCCGCCGGACAGCTCGCGCGGGTAGCGCTTCGCGTAGGAGGCCATGCCGGTCATTTCCAGGGCCTCGATGACCCGGGCGGGGATCTCGGCCTTGGCGACCTTCTGCGCCTTCAGGCCGAAGGCGACGTTGTCCTCCACGCGCAGGTGCGGGAACAGGGCGTACTGCTGGACGACCATGCCGATGCCGCGCCGGTGGGGCGGCAGGTCCGTGACGTCGCGGTCGCCGATCAGGACGCGGCCCGTCGCCGGCCGCACGAATCCGGCGACGGCGCGCAGGGCCGTCGTCTTGCCGGAGCCGGACGGGCCGAGCAGCGCCATGACCTCGCCGGGCTCGACCGTCAGGTCGAGGGAGTGGAGGACGGTGTTCGCACCGTAGGCGACGGACACCTTGTCGAAGCGGATGCCGCTGGCCATCAGCTCTCAGCTCCCAGGCGCACGGCGGGTATGGGGTCGGTCTTCTCTCTCACGGCGGCCACGCTCCTCGGGACGGATGACCCGCACCGGTCCGCACGGCAACGAGACGGTGAACGGCCCCCCAAGGTTGGCCTAGACCCGTTACGTTTCCGTTACCGATGTGGGTCAACTGTCGCCCCCCGGCGCTCAGTTGCCCAAACGCGTGGTGAACGAGAACCGGTCTCCCCGGTAAAGCGTCCGCACCCTTTCCGTGGGCCGGCCGCTCGTGTCGGACGACACCCGGTGGATGAGAAGCATCGGCAGGGCGGGCGGCGTGCCGATCAGGAGGGCCTCGCGCGGGGTGGCCAGCACGGTCTCGATGCGCTCGTCGGCGGACCCGAACTCGATCCCGAGCCGCTCGTGCACATACGTGTAGAAGGACGAGTCCGGGTCGAAGTCGACGTCGAGGCGCGGCATCCGCGCCACGGCGACATAAGTGCTCTCCAGGCCGACGCGCTCGTCGTCGGCGAGCAGCACACGCTCCATGTGCCACACCGGCTCGCCCCGCTCGACCTCGATCTCGCCGGCGAGGGCGGGCGGGCACGGGAAGCGGTCGAGGCCGATGAGCGTACGTCCCGGGCGGCGGCCCTGGCGGCGCACGCCCTCGGTGTAGCTGGCCATCGACAGCGGCTGCTCCAGCTTGGGCCCGGCGACGACCGTCGCCCGGCCCTGGCGGCGCAGGCGCCCTTCGAGCAGCAGCTCGCGCAGCGCCTGGCGCACGGTCTCGCGCGCCACCTCGAAGCGCAGGGCCAGGTCCCGTTCGGTGGGCAGCGGTTCGCCCTCGCCCAGCTCGTCGAGGAGCGCGGAGACATGGGCCTTGACCGCGTAGTACTTCGGGATGCGGCCGTGCTCGGGGATGCCGGCGCGTACGGGTGCGCCAGGTGCCTGGTCGTTCGGGTAATCCACCCAGGGATGTTCGCAGACATTCGTTGACGCGGTGTCGGGGGCGGTCCCGCAGCGCGGTGCGCGCGGCGGGCGGTGTGGCCGGAATCCACCCTCACCGGCGGTCGGTGCGCAGCCGCCGGGAGGCCGCCACGAGGGCCGCGCCGCCGACGAGCAGGGCGCCGGA
Source organism: Streptomyces longhuiensis (assembly GCF_020616555.1). Classification (NCBI taxonomy): domain Bacteria; kingdom Bacillati; phylum Actinomycetota; class Actinomycetes; order Kitasatosporales; family Streptomycetaceae; genus Streptomyces; species Streptomyces longhuiensis. The sequence continues at coordinate 4,000,878 of NZ_CP085173.1, forward strand.
CGTGAGACCGAGTCCGCGCAGGGAGCGCGGGCCGGTCCGCGCGAGTTCGCCGGGGGCGAGGGGGAGATCGCCTCGGTCGCCGTGGTCACCTTGGTCGTCCTCGGTGCCTGTGCCTGTGCCTGTGCCGGTGTCCGTGCCTGTACCGGCACCCGTCTCCGTATCGGCGCTGGGGGTGGGATCGGGGGCGGTGGCGGTGGGCTTGGGGGCGGTGGTGGTGGGGCCGGGCCCGTCGGTGGGCCGGCCGCTCGCGGTGCCGCTGTCGCGGCCGGGCTCCAGCAGGCCGTCATCCCTTGCGCCGGGTTCGTCGCGCTGCTCGCCGGGAGGCCGTCCGGACGCCTCGCCCGGGGGCCGCCCTGACGGCTCGCCGCCCTCGTCCCTCTCCTCGTCGGTCAGGGTGAACCGGTAGTCGCCCGACTCCCCCACCCAGTCGCCGTCGTCGTCCCGGCGCTGCACGACGGCCGCGTTGGCGACGACGCTGTTCGGGCGGGTGTCGGAGGTGAAGGCGAGCCGGGCCCGGACGGTGACGGTCTTGCCCGGGCCCACTCGGAAGCCGGGGAAGCCGTCGTCGAAGACGCCGATGTTCTCGTCCCGGTCGGTCCGTTCGAAGCGGACGGGGTGTTGGCGCCCGCCGTCGGAGAACTCCAGCTGGATCTGCCGGGTCACCAGCGTCCGCTGCTTGTCGATGAGTACGAGGACGGGGTGGATGCCGGCGCACTCGGCGTCGGTCTTGTTCGTCAGGTCGAGGGACCAGGTCCGGAAGCCGCCGCCGGGGTGGTAGGTCGTGGGGCCGCCGTGGATGCGGGTGCCGATCGGGAAGTCGGCGGGGTGCTCGGCGGAGCAGGTGGGCTCGCGCGGCCCGGACCCGGACCCGACCGGGTCGGCCGCGAGGGCGGGGCCGCCAATCACCACCGAGGTCAGGGCCATGGCGGTGACGGCGAGCGGGATACGCGGTCGCATGGGGAGCCTTTGCTGATCGCGGGTCGGGAAGGGTACATCCGCCGCGACCGTGTCACGCGCGCCGCGCCCTGCGCAGGACCAGCGGGGCCCCGTACGGCCCGATGCACGAGCGATTCCGCTCGATCAGCTCAGATTTCTGTCATTCCGGTTGGCCGGGAAGCGACCGTGCGCCCGGCCGAACAGGGGTGCGAGGACCAGTTGGGCCGCGCCCTCGACCACCACGCTCTCCGACCCCGGCGCACGCAGGACCGGGACCTCCACCGTGCCCCCGCGCCGCGCCCGCTCCCCGAGCACCGCCCGCACCCCTTCGACGAAGCGCTCCTCGGCGGCCGCGACCGTACGCCCGCCGAGCAGGACGAGGTCGATGTCGAGGAGGCCGACCATGTTCGCCGCGCCCTCGCCGAGCACGCGCGCGGCCTCGTCGAAGGAACCGGCGGCGACCGCCGCGAGGCACAGCGCCTCGATGCAGCCGCGATTGCCGCAGCCGCAGAGCGGGCCGTCCAGCTGGATCACCTGGTGGCCGAATTCGCCCGCACCGGTGTGCGGCCCGCGGTAGGGCGCGCCACCCAGGACGAGTCCGGCGCCCAGTCCCGTACCGAGGTGGAGGTACGCGAACGCGTCGCCGCACCCGGCGAGCGCGAGGCCGAGCGCGGCCGCGTTGGTGTCCTTGTCCACGACCACCGGAAGCCCGAGCCGCCCCGCGAGCGCGTCCCGCAGCGGGAACCCGTCCCACTCGGGGAAGCCGGTGACACGGTGCAGCACCCCGGAGATGTGGTCGAGGGGACCGGGCAGCGCGACGCCCACGCCCAGGACGCCGGGGGTAGGGGGTTCCGGATGTACGGGGTCCTGCGCGTCGGTCCGGCCCGGGTCCCCCGCGTCCGCGTCCCCGTCGCCCGCTCCTGCGATCGCTCCCGCTCCCGCCTCCGCGAGCAGCGCCTCCACCTCGCGCGCCGCCGCCTCCACCACCGCGTCGCCGCCCGCGCCGAAGGCCAGCGGGGAGCGGCGTTCGGCGACGACCGCGCCCGCGAGGTCGACCAGGACCGCCGTCAGTTCGTCGCGGTCCAGGTGCAGCCCGACCGCGTACCCCGCGTCCGGCACGAGGCGCAGGACGGTGCGCGGCTTGCCGCCCGTCGAGGCGCGCCGGCCGGTGTCCGTGACCAGGCCCTGCTCCCTGAGCCGCGCCGTGATCTTGCTGACGCCCTGCGGGGTGAGGCCCGTGCGCTCGGCCAGTTCGAGCCTGCTGATGCCCTCGTCACCCGCCGTGCGCAGCAGATCGAGTACGAGTGCGGCGTTATGGCCTCGCAGCACCGCCAGATTGACCCCGGAGTAAGCCCTGTTCACTCCCCCATTGTCCCTTCCGCTTGCACTTTGGCAACACCGTTGCTTAAGTGGATGCATGACTGAAGGCATGACATCAGGTACGGCTGGGACCACCGGCTCCCCCCTCCGCGTCGGTCTCGTCGGCTACGGCCTGGCGGGCTCCGTCTTCCACGCCCCGCTGATCGCCGCGACCGACGGCCTCGTGCTCGACACGGTCGTCACCTCGAACCCGGAGCGCCAGGCGCAGGCCCGCGCCTCCTTCGGCGACGGCATCCGCTGCGTGGCCACCCCCGACGAGCTGTGGGCGCGGGCCGACGAGCTCGACCTGATCGTCATCGCCTCCCCGAACAAGACGCACGTACCGATCGCGACGGCCGCCCTCAAGGCGGGCCTCCCGGTCGTCGTCGACAAGCCGATCGCCGGCACCGCGGCCGAGGCGCGCGAGCTGGCGGCGCTCGCCGAGGAGCGCGGCCTGCTGCTCTCGGTCTTCCAGAACCGCCGCTGGGACAACGACTTCCTCACGCTGCGGAGCCTGATCGCGGAGGGCGAGCTCGGCGACGTCTGGCGCTTCGAGTCGCGCTTCGAGCGCTGGCGGCCGCAGCCCAAGGGCGGCTGGCGCGAGTCCGGCGACCCGGAAGAGATCGGAGGTCTCCTCTACGATCTCGGCAGCCACGTCGTCGACCAGGCCCTCGTCCTGTTCGGCCCGGCCGTCTCGGTCCACGCGGAGTCCGACGTGCGGCGCGCGGGCGCGGCGGCCGACGACGACACGTTCATCGCGATCACGCACGCGAACGGCGTCCGCTCCCACCTCTACGTCTCCGCGACCGCGGCCCAGCTCGGCCCGCGCTTCCGCGTCCTCGGCTCGCAGGCCGGCTACGTGAAGTACGGCCTCGACCCGCAGGAGGCGGTGCTGCGCGAGGGCGTGATCCCGGCAGCCGGCGAGTCCTGGGGCGTGGAGCCCGAGTCGATGTGGGGACGGATCGGCTCCGGTGAGTCCCCGCTGACCGGCGGGGGACGCCCCGTCGAGACGCTCCCCGGCGCCTACCCCGCGTACTACGCGGCCGTCGCCGCCGCCCTGCGCGGCACGGGCGAGAACCCGGTCACCGCCGAGCAGGCCGCGGCCGCGCTCGACGTCCTGGAGGCGGCCCGCCGCTCGGCCCGCGACGGTGTGACGGTGACCCTGTGAGCGCGCCGACGGTCGAGGAGATCGAGGAGCAGGAGCGGCGCTTGGTCCTGCCGAAGTTCGGTCACGAGGACGCCTGGGAGCTGGGCTCGCTGCTCGTCGAGCTGGCCAGGGAGCGCAAGGCTCCGGTGGCGATCGACATCACGCGTGGCGGCCAGCAGCTCTTCCACGCGGCACTCCCCGGCTCGACTCCGGACAACGACGCCTGGATCGCCCGCAAGCGCCGCGTCGTGGAGCGCTACGCCTGCTCGTCGCTGCTGGTCGGAACCCGTTTCCGGGCGAAGGGCACGACGTTCGAGGACTCGTCCCGGCTCGACCCGGACACGTACGCGGCGCACGGCGGCGCGTTCCCGCTCGCCGTCGAGGGCGCGGGAGTCATCGGAGCGGTGGTGGTCTCCGGCCTCCCCCAGCTGGAGGACCACGCACTGGTGGTCAAGGCCCTGGACCTCTTCATCACGGGCTAGACACACGCCCCGTAAGGGGCGCGGGGAACCGCGCGACCAGCCACCACGGGCCGGCGGCCGGCGAAACGGCCACCGGCCCCCGCGGTTCCCCCGCCCCCACGCGGAGCGCTACGCGTCCTTGAGTTCCTGGCGCTGGCGCCCCAGACCCTCGATCTCCAGCTCCACCACGTCCCCGGCGCGCAGATACGGCTTCGGCTCGGGCTGCCCCATCGCCACACCCGCCGGCGTCCCCGTGTTGATCACGTCGCCCGGGTACAGGGTCATGAACTGGCTGACGTACCGGACGACCTCGGCGACCGGGAAGATCTGGTCGGCCGTCGAGCCGTTCTGCTTCAGCTCGCCGTTCACCCACAGTTTCAGGCCGAGCGCCTGCGGGTCCGCGACCTCGTCCGCCGTCACGAGCCAGGGGCCCAGCGGGTTGAACGTCTCGCAGTTCTTGCCCTTGTCCCAGGTGCCGCCGCGCTCGATCTGGAACTCGCGCTCGGACACGTCGTGCGACACCGCGTATCCGGCGACGTGCGCGAGGGCCTCCTCGTGCGACTCCAGATAGCGCGCCGTACGCCCGATGACGATCGCCAGCTCGACCTCCCAGTCCGTCTTCACGGACTTGCGCGGTACGAGCACGGTGTCGTCGGGGCCGACGACCGTGTCCGCCGCCTTGAAGAAGACGACCGGCTCCGACGGCGGCTCGGCGCCGGTCTCGGCGGCGTGGTCGTGGTAGTTCAGGCCGATGCACACGACCTTGCCGATCCGCGCGACCGGCGGGCCCACCCGCAGGCCGTCCGCGTCGAGCGCGGGCAGCTCGCCGGACTCGGCGGCGGCCCGTACGCGCCCCAGCGCCGCATCGTCGGCGAGCAGCTCCCCGTCGATGTCGGGGACGACTCCGCCCAGGTCACGCAGGACACCTTCAGCGTCGAGCAGGGCCGGGCGCTCCGCCCCAGCGGTACCGACTCGCAGCAGCTTCATGGTTGAGACTCCTTGATCGAGGAGGGACCTCGCGACGGGTGCAGCCATCGGAGGACTGGTCGATCGTCCAAGGTCCCTGTCCAGTCCGCAATACCTCGTTCACGGACTGGACCTTTACGCGGCAGTAGCAAGCGCCGCGGCGGAGGGCATGTCGCGGTAGAGGACGGCCCGCTCGACGGCGCTCCACGTCGTGCTCGTCACCACGTACAGGGCGGCGGCGAGCGGCACGAAGGCCACCGTGAACAGCGTCATGAACGACATCAGCGGCATGATCTTCGTCATCGAGGCCATCGCGCCCGCGCCCGGCGCCTGCGGCCCGTCCGCGGCGGCCGGCAGCATCGGCTGGGCGGCCATCTGACGCTTCGTGCGCGCGTAGTTGAAGCTCGCCACCGCCGCGACGATCGCGAACAGGACCAGATAGACGACGCCCTGCACGCCGAAGAGACCGCCGTCCGCGAGCGCGTCCTTGAAGCGCCCGCCCAGCGGCGCGGCGCCGAGGGTGTGGCCGAGCAGGGCGTTGGGTTCACCGCCGATGCTGCCGTTCGAGAACAGGTGGTACAGCAGGAAGAAGGCGGGGAGCTGGAAGAGGCTCGGCAGGCAGCCGGACAGCGGCGAGACCTTCTCCTCCTTGTGCAGCTCCATGATCGCCTTCTGGAGCTTCTCCGGGCTCTTCCTGTGCTTCTTGCGCAGCTCGGCGATGCGCGGCTGGAGCTTGGCGCGCTGGCGCTGCCCGCGGGCCGAGGCCCGGGACAGAGGGTGGACGAGAAGGCGTACGAACGCGGTGAACAGGACGATCGCCGCCGCGGTCGCCGAGGCGTGGAAGAGCGGGTCGAGCAGGTCGGCGATGTGCTCGACCAGGCTGGCGAAGACAGACATGAACGTCGACATGGGTGAGCCCTCCGGGGGTCCCGTCGTGCCGGAATCGGAAGACCGCCGGGAAGGGCGGCCGATCGGCGTGACGGCCCGTAGGGGGACTGCGGGTGGAGCGGGTCCCCTACGCGGCCGTCAGGAGGAGACGGCCGGGTGCTCGGGGGCGACTGCGCCCTCGGGCGTCGGGATCGCGCTGCGGCAGGAACGCGGTGCGTTGCTCACGGTCGCGCATCGCTGTACGGACCCGGGTGCGGGGCACGGCGGGGGCGCTGCGCGCGGCGAGCAGGGAGCAGACGGCGAGCGCGGAGCCCGCGGCGGCGGTCGCGGCGAACGCGACGGCGGCGGTGAGGCTGCCGGTGTCGACGAGAACGGTCTCGACGAGAAGGAACAGGAGCAGGGCGGCGGGCCGCAGGGCCGTGGCCCAGGTGCGCGTCATGTCCGGCGTCCCTCCTTCCCGCTGCTTCGTCCGTGCCCACGTGTTGTGGCGTTCTGCCCGTTATACAGGATGAGCCCCGACCGGATGAAGGGGCGGCTTCTCGGCCACCCGCTCACCGGGGCCGCATCGACCGCAGCTTCCCCCACACCGCGAGCCGGTACCTGGACGTGTACTCGGGTGTGCAGGTGGTGAGCGTGATGTAGTACCCCGGCTCGCTGTACCCGGCACCCCGCACGACCTCGCTGCGTGGCACACCCGCGATGACGCCGCCGTCGCGCGCGGAGGTCTGCGCGAGGGTCTTGTCGACGACGTACGTGTACACGGCGCCGCGGGTACGGACCTGGACCTCGTCGCCCTTGCGCAGCCGGTTGATGTACCGGAAGGGCTCCCCGTGGGTGTTGCGGTGCCCGGCGAGCGCGAAGTTCCCCGGGCGGCCGGGCTGGGCGGTGGCGGGGTAGTGGCCGACGTAACCCTTGTTGAGGACGTTCTGCTTCCCGACGCCCTCGGCGACGGGGACGGTGAGGCCGAGGCGCGGGATGGTGAGGACGGCGTAGGCCTGGTCCCAGCGGGGCGTTTCGCGGGAGACGGAGGTGGAGTCGGCGGATGTCCGGCCCCCGGACCCGCTCCCGGCCCCAGCGCCGCCCGACGAGCCGGCCTGGGTGTCGTCACCGGCCGGATCGGAGGCGCCGTCCCCGCCCCCGTCACCCCGCCCGTCCGAGGGGGTGGCCGCCCACTCGTGCTCCAGCGCCCGCACCTTGCGCTCGGCACCGGCTCTGGCCTCGCGATTCGTCCACCACAGCTGATGGACGACGAGGAGGAGAAGGACGACCCCGAGAGTGACGGTGACCTCGGCACCGGTCCACAGGGCGCGGCGCAGGGCCGAGGGGCGGGGCCCCTGCGAAGGGCCCGGGGCCGCGGGGCGGCGCCTCTGCGGGCGGCCCTGGGTGGTCGAGGGGCGGCGACCGAACGCGCGGCGTCCTGCGCGCGGCGCTGAGGGCCAATGCCCGGGCACACGGCGTCCAGCGTGCGGCCCCTGCCGCACGACGACCGGCTGACGCTCCGGATCCCGATCCCGATCCCGATCCAGGTCCCGGTCGCGACCCAGGTCCCGGTCCCGGTCGCGATCCCGATCCAGGTCCCGGTCGCGACCCAGGTCCCGGTCCCGGTCGCGATCCCGTCGCCACTCCCGCTGCTTCCGCTCGCGCACGGCCGCAAGATAGGCCCTGCCTCCGTAACTCACCAGGGAACCGACCGGCCGGACCTCACCGGTGAACTCCCCGCCCGGCTGCCTGCGGGCCGTCCGGCCGGCCCGCCCTTAAGCTCACGCCTCATGGGTCCCCTCTGGCTGCTCGCGCTGATCCCCTTCGTCTCAGGCCTCGTCCTGGCCACCTCACAAGTGCTGCAACTCGTCACCGAGACGCTCCGGCGCAGCACCGGCACGGTGGTCGACGCGACGGTGACGGGCCATGTCGCGTCGAACGAGGCGTCGTACGCGGTGCTGCACCCGGTGGTCAGCTGGACGGCGGCCGACGGCACGGCGCACGAACAGGCGCTGCCCGACGAGGTGGGCCCCCACGCGCTCCCGGAAGGCCGCCGCGTACGCGTGCGCTTCGACCCGGCACACCCCGGTCTCGCGGCCTTGGACACCGACGGCCGCTACCGCTCGTGCGTGGTCTGGCTGTGGGCGGGGACGGTCCTGTGGGCGGGCACGCTGGCCGTGGTGGTCGTGCGCATGGCGTACGTATTGAACGAAAGCAACGGCTACGCGAGGCTGTGGTGACCTGGCGCCGGTGACGGTGGTCGGCAGTACGGTGTCACCCATGCGCCCCGACACGCCTGCTACGCCCGCCGAGCCTGTAGACCCTGTCAACCACATCGCCGAAGCCGAGCGCCTGGAGCGCATCGCCGGCCTGTACCCGGAGGACGCGGAGCAGTTGCTCCTCCAGGCCGCGGCGCACTACGAACTGGCGGACGCCCGCCAACGCGCGGCCTCGCTGTACGACGGCCTCATCGCCGGACCGCCGTCCGAGCTGGACCAGCCGCATCTGGTGAAGGCCCTGATGGCCGCGAACCTGTGGGAGTACGGCCACGAGGCCGAGGCCCGCGCAATCATCACGGGCATCCGGACCGCGGCCCCCAGGGACCCGGCCGCGTACGTGATCGTGGCGGAGGCCCTGGAGTCGCACGACGAACTGGAAGCGGCGCAGGAGTCCTTCACGGAGGCCCTGACGCTGCTCCTGCCGGAGGCGGAGCGCACGAACCCGCCGTACGAGACGCATCCGCTGCTCCTGGGCCGCCACCGCGTACGCCGCCTGATCGGCTCGGCGCACGACGAGTGGGACGCGCTGGCCGACCGCGTCAACAAGGCCGAGGTGACCCTGGACGAACTCCACGACCCGAACCGGACGTGGGCGCTCGGCTCGGACAACCCGGCGGAGCTGAGGGCCGAAATCCTGCGCCTGCGCGCGGAGTTGGGCTCGTACCGGCAGGCCCTGTCCCGCCCGTTCCCGGTGGCGGTACTGAACTGGCCGTCGACGGAGCTGACGGAACTCCTGGCCGCGTACCCCTCCCTCTCCGCCGAATACCCGTCCCACGAAGAGCACTTGGCGACCATAGAGTCCTCCCTTCGCGAACTCGCGGCCTCGGGCACACCGAACCTCGGCATCGTCGCGGGCACGGTCCCGTCGTACGAGGCGTTCGCGGCGTCGGAGTCCTCGTCCCCCACAGACGCGTCGCTGCTGCCGCAGTACGCCACGACGCTGGCGGCCCGAGGCCGCGCGATTCCGTGGCCGCCGGAGCGGGGGGCGGAGTGCTGGTGCGGGTCGGGGCGGGTTTATGGGGAGTGTCATGGGGCGCAGGGGTAGCAGCTCCTGGGCCTCGGCGGAGTGATCCCACGGGGCGCGTCAGGAACGGCAGCTCACTCAAAACTCCTCACCCAGCCAGAACATCGTTGGCCCCTGATAGAACATCTGCATAAGCCAGATGACTTTCGGGGGCAAGCGTGTCTGACATCAGCAACTCAACGTCGGTTCCGTCAGCCGGGCTGTACGAGCAACTCATCACCATGCGTTTTGAGAAGCAGCTCAAGGAACTAGCCAACCTCGGATGGAATCCGGTCAGCGGTGCTGTCGGAGAGCAATCCGTTCCCCACGTGCTAGCACGACACGTAGCCACGACGGTCAAGCGCGTCCTCGAAGGCATAGCAGCCGAAGAGCGAGTGCACGCAGCCAACCACATCCTGGAGTCCATAAGCACCCTGGACGGAGCTCGGGAGTGGGTTGAGCTGGTGGCCGAAGGCCCTCGCCAACTCCTGGCTCTGGCACGGCAAGAAGCGCCTGGTGTCTTCTCCATCCGGCCCGCCACTCCCCTCTCCGACGCTGGACTCATCACCAACTCACCAGATGACCCCAGCCTCGGCTTTGAGCTGCGCGCCGAGCTCGCCACCGCAGACCGCGTGGACCTCCTCTGCGCCTTCGTCAAATGGCACGGCTTGCACGTCATCGAAAAGTCCTTGGCAGCAGCGCGCGACCGGGGCGTACCCATACGCGTCCTCACGACTACCTACATCGGCGCTACCGACCGTCGAGCCCTGGATCGGTTGGTAACCGAATTCAATGCCGAAGTCAAGGTCAACTACGAGACACGGTCGACGCGGCTCCACGCCAAAGCCTGGCTGTTCCATCGCAATAGTGGCTACGACACCGGGTATGTAGGCAGTTCCAACCTCTCCAAAGCAGCTCTCCTCGACGGCTTGGAGTGGAACGTACGACTGTCCTCTGTTGCTACACCGGATGTGATGCGCAAGTTCGGGGCGACATTTGACGCGTACTGGAGCGACCCGTCCTTTGAGTCGTACGATCCAGAAGCTGACGGCACACGCCTAGCGGAAGCGCTCCTCATCGCGAGCGGCTCCTCGTCGAAAACGGACACCCCTCGCAGGATCACGCTCTCCGGCCTCGAAGTCCGCCCGTACGCGCATCAGCGCGACATGCTCGAGCGCCTCGAGGTCGAGCGAGAGGTACATGATCGGCACAGCAACCTTCTTGTGGCCGCTACTGGCACCGGCAAGACGGTGATGGCCGCGCTCGACTACAAGCAGCTCCGCAAAAAGGCTGGTCGCGACCTACGGTTGCTGTTCGTCGCCCATCGCAAGGAAATCCTCCAGCAGTCGATGCGTACGTACCAAGACGTGCTGGTGGACGCCAACTTCGGGGAGGCGATGCACAGTGGAGAGTCACCCGAGCAGCGAACTCACGTGTTTGCCAGCGTTCAGTCGCTCACTGCGCGCGCCCTGGAAAACTTGCCGTCTGATCACTTTGACGTGATCGTCATCGATGAGTTCCATCATGGAACCGCGCCGACCTATCGAAAGATCATCGAGCACTTCAAGCCTCTGGAACTACTCGGCCTGACCGCAACGCCGGAGCGAGCAGACGGCCGCAACATCCAAGATGAATTCTTCGATGGCCGGATCGCTGCCGAAATGCGACTTTGGGAAGCTCTGGAGAACGACCTCCTCAGCCCCTTCCACTACTTCGGCATCAGCGACAATACCGACTTGAGCTCAGTAACTTGGAAGCGGGGCGGCTATGACGAAACCGCCCTCAGTAACGTAGTGACGGGCAACAAGACACGAGCTCGGCTCATCGTAAAGAAAGTCCAAGAGAAGATTTCAGATCCGGGATCTATGCGAGCCCTTGGGTTCTGCGTCTCGGTACGGCACGCAGAGTTCATGGCCGACTTCTTCCAATCTGCTGGACTCAACGCCATCGCACTGTCCGGCGAGACAGATGCAGAGACGCGCAAGCGGGCACTTGACGACCTCAAGACTGGGGATCTCCAAGTTATCTTCTCGGTCGACCTCTTTAACGAGGGGTTGGATATTCCCGATGTGGATACGTTGCTCTTGCTGCGTCCCACAGCCAGCGCAACGGTTTTCCTTCAGCAACTCGGACGCGGTCTGCGGCGCACCGAGGACAAGGCCGTTTTGATGGTGCTCGACTTCATCGGTCAGCACCGCAAGGAGTTCCGCTTCGAGAACCAGTTCCGGGCACTGACAAACCTAACCCGGAAGCGACTCCTCGACCACATAGAAGCGGACTTCCCCCAGCTTCCATCGGGTTGCCAAATTCTCCTCGAGGAGAAGGCCAAGCACACCATCCTCGACAACATCAAGGCACAAATCGGCGTGAACGTGACTGCTCTCTCCCGAGAGGTAGCGGATTACGGCGAGACTCGATTGAGCCGCTATCTCGAGGAAAGCGGACGAGAGTTGAAGGAGCTCTACCGCGGTAGCGGCAACTCGTGGACGGGCCTTCTCCGTAGAGCTCGGCTCCTCAAGGACGAGCCGCCAACAGGTGAGGCGGCGCTCCTCAAGCGCGTGCCGTCCTTCCTGCACGTGGACGATCCGCTGCGCGTGGCGGCATACACACGGATGCTCCAGGACAACGCACCTGCCTATGTGGACCTCGACGGGCAGGGGCAGGCCTACGCCCGCATGCTCTTCTTCCAGTTGTGGCCGCTAGGCGGCACTACGCGAAAAGGCTTCGCGGACTATGACGCCGGGTTCGCTGCCCTGCGGGAGCAGCACGCCGTGCGCAGCGAGTTGCGCCAAGTGCTCGCGTACAACCTCGCCCGCACCGAACACGTCCCGGTTCCCCTGCTTGGCGACCATGCCGGAGTGCCGCTAACCGTCCACGCCTCGTACACCCGCGAGGAGATCCTTCCGGCGCTCGGCCAGTCGTACATCGGGGGGTTCATGCCGGGCGACTTCCGCGAGGGCGTGAAGTGGTGCGAGTCCTTCAAGACGGACGCCTTGCTGATCACTCGCGAGAAGGATGAGAAGGACTTCTCCCCACAAACCCGCTACCACGACTATGCGGTGACTACAAAGCTCTTCCACTGGGAGTCTCAGAACCAGACGTCGGAAAGCTCTCCCACCGGACAGCGCTACCAGCACCATGTCGCCGAAGGTAGTCATGTTCTTCTCTTCGTGCGCCGATACAAGAGCACCGATATCGGCGGCGCCCAACCATGGATGCTGCTCGGCCCGGCCGAGTACGAAAAGCACGAGGGCAGCAAGCCGATGGCGATCACATGGAAGCTCAAGCACGAAATTCCGGCGGAAGTATGGACGTACTCGGCCGTAGCCGCCAGCTAGCCAAGGTCAGTGGAGGGCCACGACCACCCCGGTCGTGGCTCTCTTACGTGGACGGCTGGCGCGGGTCGCGCAGCACCTGTCCAGCAAACTCAAGGAAGCTAGTCCGTAGGGACGTCACACCTCGACTCTCCTCTACCCACCGACCCCATCTCAACTCCAGGTCTCCCGTGGCATCGGCGACTCCATGTTGGGCTTGCGTCAATGCCACTGCAGCTTCAGCCGTCTTGGCACGGAGGAGTTGAGCCAAGCGCACCGCTTCATCAGGGCCCCAGAGCGCGAGTTGGCTCGTGCAGGACTGCAAAGTAAAGACGTGGTTTGTGAGTTCGTCGCGTTCGGCGTCGGGAAAACTGCCTCCGCGACGTATCACAGCAGCTGCTCGCTTCAGCGTGTCCTCTGCCGCCGAGTGAGCATCAAGTAGCTTCGTGCAGGCCTGCTGCCGCTGCTCCCGTACCCATTGAAGATGTTCCACTGTGGCTTGACGCTCTACTTGGACGAGCGCCGCTTCAACAGCCTTCGCTCCGCCGATTCTCGCGCCTCGCACACCCGCCATTGCGCCAACTGCCGCGCCAACGAGCGCGCCTCCGGTGCCCACGATGCCGGCAACTACCCCCGCTAGCCCTTGATCCATGCACGCATCATCCTCGACAGCAAGCTGGTCAGTCGAGACACACCCCAAGTCGCTTACCTATCAGCCAAGTTGCCCCGTCGCTGTCTGTGGAAGCAACTAGCCTTTGATCATGACGATCTCCCCCTCCTCATTCCAGCCTGGAGACATCCGGACACGTGCCGACATCCGCAAGGAACTGGGTGGCAGCCCACAAGGTGGCATCACTCCGTCCAAGGAGAAGAAGACCGTGGTCCTCTACTCGGACATCGGCTCAGGAGAGCAGTATGGGTACCGCGATGGATGGCTCCGCGAAGAGGACCATTTCGGCCCCGTCTACGAATATACCGGCGCAGGAACCCTGGGCGATCAGGTTTTTTCTGGAGGGAATGCATCGATTTTACGGCACGCCATAGATGGACGCACTCTACATTTGTTCATTGCGCACGGCAAAGTGCGAGGAAGTGATACTAAAACACACCGATATATTGGCGCCTTTAAACTGGATGCAAGTGAACCATACATCGTCCGCCAGGCACGAGATGAGGACAAAAAGAATCGCGATGTAATCGTCTTCCGTCTTCGCCCGATCGGCACCTTCTTTCGATTGGAAGCCGACGAGATTCCGCCCGCGAAGAAGACCACGGTTTCTTTCATTCGCTCCCGGATGCGTCGGCGACTGGAGGAGCCCAAGGACGTCAGAGACACCCGTCAACGGGATATGTCAGCAGCGATAATTGCCTCACGCAATCGAGAGGACCTGGTCGCCGACTACGAGGAAACTCTCAGCCAGCGACAACACCACTTCGGGCGACTGGAGATACAGGTCAGAGACATTGAAGAGACTCTCCAAGCCTCCTTGTACGACGAAAGCGCACACACGCTTTACGAACCAGCGGGGAGCGCGTCACGCCAGGCTCTCAAGGATGCGTTGGTGCAACTTATAGATATCAGCAGGCATCTAAACTCGATAGAGAACGGCATGCCACTACGCTGCATGGTATTGGCACCCGAGCTACCCGGCGAAGATATCCGCCAGCTCCTCACCCTGCACAACGTAGGGATAGTTTACCGCGACGAAAACGGCGACCTGACAGAGCTCCAAGGCACCGGGCAGAATCCCCTTCCAGGGGGCACATCTAGAGGCATTTCATGTCTCGACTGTCCGGCTCGCTTGAATTGATCAGATAACAAACAGCAGCTTGCGCAGCCCGCACCACGGACGTAGCTGCACCACAGGTTCCCGATCGGGAGGTGTGACAGCGTTGCGATGACTGTCATACCTCCGGCGCGAAAGGTCAGAAGTGAAAACTTCCGGCCTTGACCGCTGTGATGAACGAGGACCAGCCCGTTGAAGGGAAGACCAGTGCGGGCCCGTTCGGGGTCTTGGAGTCGCGGACGGGGACGCCTGCGGGGTGGTGGTCCAGGACTTCCAGGCAGCTGCCGCCCTGGTCGTTGCTGTGGGACGACTTCCGCCAGCCCTTCAGTGACGCCGCGTGCGGGATGCTTCTGTCAGTCATGGCGTTCGTAGTCCCTTGCTGTTGCCCTGAGTAGAGCCAATGATTCCTTGAGTGGCAGCGCGTTGCCCAGGGCGAAATCGTAGCGATGTTGCAGCTCCTGAACCACGGATGGGCTGTCGTGGATCTTCCCCATGTACAGCCCCTCGCCGTACGCCATGGGTGGCTGATCCTCGAACCACATCAGGGTGAGCATGTTGTTCAGCAGGGGATGGATGCCCAACGTGAAGGGCAGTACGTGGAGTTGGATCCGGCCGACTTCGACGAGGCTCGTGAGATGACCGATCTGCTCCGCCATGACGTGCGGGCCGCCGATTTGGCGGCGCAGTACGGCTTCATCCAGTAATGCCCACACTACGGGCGCCACTGGATCCGCAAGGATCTTTGCTCGCTCAAGGCGTGTGACAAGGCGCCTGTCACGCTCCTCTTGCCCCACAGGAGGGAACGACGTACCCAGAACCGCTCGTGCGTACCTTTCCGTTTGGAGGATGCCTGGGATGAAGGACAGCGCGAACTCGCGGATGATGGTGGCCTGCTGTTCGAGCTGGAGGGCTGTCTCGAAGTACTCTGCGACCGCCGCGTCTTCCGCCGGCAGGAAACTGCTGAGCACATTCCCCGTGCCCAACGCCTTGTCCAGCCGCCGCGCGTCCTCCTTTGACGGAAGACGACGCCCTGCCTCGATGTGTGCGATGTGCGAACGCGTCATGATCGCCCGGTCAGCCAGCTCCTGTTGCGTCAAGCCTGCCGCCTCACGCTGAGCCCTGAACCAATCCCCATAGGTGCTACTCATCGTCAACTCCCGTGTGACAGAGGCCTAGTCACCACAAACCCCCTGGTGAGCGTAACCCTCGCCGTACCACTCTGTGAGTGGATCGCTACACAGCGATGTCCATGCAGGTCGACCTGCCCTCGGGCATGGAAGACCCCCGCGACCGTCCTCGAAACGGCCCGGGGGCATGGCCACCAACTTCACAGGAGTTGATGACGTGTTGGACCTTATCGCCCGCTTCATCGAGGCGCTGCTCCGGCTTGTATGGCCCGCCTCCGGGCGGCACCGGCAGCACACGGGGGCACCGCCACCCAGCCCCGCGCCCACAGCCCCCACCGCGCCTCGCCGCCCCTCCCCGCACACGGCCCCCCTCCGCGGTGAAGACTCCCGGCTCGTCCGCCCCTACCTCCTCGCCCACGAGCAGCGCGAGCAGGCGAAGCGCCAGCGAGGTCACCGCCGCGCCCTGTGGCTCGCCGTGCACGGGGTGGATATCGGCCCGCGCCGCATCCACGGTGTTGAGGTGGTCGCGTGACCCACCAGAGTCACGACGCCACAACCGTCAGCCGGCCCCGCCTCCTCCCCTGGTCCAGCCTGGACGGGAAACCCTGCTACCTCGTAGGCGACGGCAGCGGCAACAGCCACCTCGCCCGCCTGGCCGACAACGTCGAATCCGTGCAGCTCGACATGGCGGAAGAACTCCTCGACCACGCCGCCGATCTCCTTGCCGTCGACGTCGACAGCAAGGCCACCGCGCACCAACTCCACTTCCTGGCAGCCCGATTGGTCGAGACACTGCACGACGTGCACCGCATCGCCCGTAGCAGAGGCGCCCGCCTCACCGTGCCTGATGACGATGACGATGACGATGACGACGAGCCGGTCGACGCCGAGTTGCAGACGAGTACGGGTAGGTCGATGAGAGACAGCCGATAACGCCCGCTCCCCGCGCAGCGTCCGTCAGGGCTGGTCGTACCAAGTGAACGAGGCGATGCGCCAGCCCTCCGGCGTGCGGACGAACTGGATGGACTTCGTGCCGCCGCCCTCGAACGGTTCGCCGTTCATGACGCCCGACTTGCGGTACTCGCCGAAGCGCGCCGCGATGTCGCCCGCGATCTGGGTCCGCTCACTCGTCTCCCACTCGGAGAACTCGACCAGCCGGCCGTCCGACAGCAGCTTCCGGCGCGGCTCGATGAACTCGTCCACCGTGTAGGCCGTGGTCGCCGAGCCGGTGCTCACGATCAACGCGCCCGGGATGGTGAGCCGGCGGATCCGGTCGACGTCCGCCTCACTGCCGCCCCTGTTGTCGAACGCCCCGAAGAACTCGGCCGTGATCGCGTCTATTTCGGTCTTGGTGGTGCTTGTCGTCTCGGACATGGCCGGGACAGTAGCACCCAGCCGGACGGACCTGTCGGGGCGACGGTTCGGTCGCTCCGCAGGTCTGCTGGAGGTGCCTAACTCTCGTGAGTTGCAAGGTTTTTGGAGACCGCCGACGACCAATCCAGGCTGACGGCCGGACCTCCCGCCGGTGAGTTCCGGCCGACCCGTGCTCACGGCGAGACGAGGGGGCGGAGACTGGCTGGGTGCGGGTGCCGAGGCCCTACTCGCCGCCCTGCCCCCGCCCCTCCCCGTAATCCGCCACGAAGCCTCCCCCGCCCACCTGCTCCGCCACCCGCGCCAGCCAGCCGCTCGGGGAGTACGGCGACGGGGGGTCGACCTCCATGCCCAGTTCCGTCAGCGCCAGCGCGTAGTCCGACTCGTCCAGGGGCAGGGCCAGCAGTTCGTGGAGCTCTCCCGCCAGGCGGGCCTTGAGGTGGGGGTCGGTGGTGGTGATGTAGTCCGTGGTCGCCGCGTCGTGGTCGGCGAACTCGTCCGGCATGTCCTGGGAGAACCAGCCACCGAGGAACTGCGCCGCCTCCGGGAAGCGGGCGCGCCACTCCCAGTGGGTCAAGGGTGCTGAAGGGGGCGGGACTTCGCCTTCTTCGATGCTCTGCTTGATGTGGTCGGCGAGGATGGCCAGCCAGCCCTGGATGTCGCCCTCGGGCAGCCCGACGTCCGGGACCGGGTAGAACTCGCCCAGGCGCAGGCGCACTCGGCCCGGAGGGTTGCGGGAGTACTCGCGCAGCTGCGTCTCGGCGGTGGCCAGCGCCCAGGGGCGGGTGTGCCAGGTGTGGCGCAGGTAGGCGGTGAGGGCGGTGCTCGGCTTGTCCTCGGTGTCGTCGGCGGACTGGCCGTCGTAGGCGCGCATCACCTGGTCCAACTCGCCGTAACGTCGGTCGTGTTCGAGGGGTTTCATGGGCACGGCTACGGCGTCCTCTACGGGGTGATACGGATACGGCTGGCTACAGGTAGACCGGGAACGTGGCGTGCACGACGAAGCCGTGCGGGCTCGCGTCGTCCCGCTTGAGGATGACGCGCGCGGCCCGTACGTCGACGGGGTCGCGGCCCGCCAGCATCATCGCCTGGAGCAGGACCCGGCCGACCGGGTCCGGGCGGGACGGCCACGCGGCCTCGATGGCGAGGCGGGAGCGGGTCGACTGCGCGAGCCAGCGGTGGATGAGCTGCTCGTTGGCGGTGACCACCTGCTGGGTGGCCCACTGCGCGGTCTCGCGGTCGGGGTAGGTGGCGGAGCGGGTCGGGTGTGCGGTCATGAGTGCTCTCGCTGCATGTGCTCGTTGGTGGTGGCGATGAGTTCCTGGAGCCGGTCGCGGGTGGCCCAGTACAGGTGCCGCTTGAGCCCGTCCGGGCCCGGGAAGAGGACCAGCGCGCGCTGCGCCTCGGTGGTGTAGGACGCGGCACGCTCAGCGCAATAGGGGTGTTCGTTCGTCACCGCCGACCGCACCACGTCCGCGAATTCCTGATCCCCTTCGTCCATGAGGATCGCGTCGAATCCGAAGAGGTAGGGGAAGGTCAGCTGGAATTCCCAGCCCGACATCGGGAGTTCGTCGTACTCGGGTGAGGGCTCGCGGTCGAGGATTCGTACGATCTCGGCGAGCATCCGCAGATACTCCGCCGGGTCCACGTCGCCGACCGCTCGCTCCGCCTTTTCCCGGAACTCCGGCGGGAAGGGGGTGAGTCCTTCGCCGCGTTCCACGGAATCCGCCGCGAATTCAAGAACTCCGGAAGCCGCGTAGACGGAACAGTTCCAGTTCGCGATCCAGTTGCCGCGGACGGTGCGGATGTAGCGCCGGATCTCGTCGTCGAGAGACAGCTCGCCCTTGGACTCCTGCGCCTTGACGGCGAGATCGAGGAGTCGCGGCGCCGGGCCGTCCGAGAACAGTGAGGCTGGGAAGGACTGCACGTCGACCACCTCTCCTAGGGTCCCTTGTGCGGCATGGCAGTGAGCACGATGAAGGGCGGGTGAAGGCCTTCCTTGTAGATCAGGCGGACCTGCACCCAGCTCTTGTCGTCGGCTTTGGCACTCATGCCGTCAGCATCATAGTCGTCACGCGAGACGCTGCGACCCGTGGACTGACCCGCGAATTCCTTGTAGATCGGAGGCTGGATCTCCGATTTGTTCGGGTCGTAGTTCGGGTTGTTCTGGATCTTCTTCTCGACGCTCTCGATCCACTTGTCGATGCGGTCGGCGTTGTTGATGTCCTCGATCGCCGCGGTGGTGAATTTCTGGGCGGACGCGAGGTCCTTGAACGTCGAAGCGGCGGGTGCACCGGCCTGATCACGGAGCCGCATTCTCAGCTGGTCGTCGGTGAGGCCGACATGCTTGTCGATGGGATGGCTTCCGTAGAGGCCTTCCTGATTCGCCAGGTCCAGCGGATAGAACATGTTGTCCGGGTCCTGCCCCGGAACGGTGAAGTGGTGCTCTTTTTTGTAGTCGTTCAGCGAGCGCGCGCCGAAGGCCTCCGCGCGCGCCTCCTCCGCCGCGTATGTCGGCGCGGCTCGGTGCGCCTCGTCCAACGCCTCCATGAGCGCGTCGAGTCGGGGCCAGAGCGCGTTCACGCGGCGGTTGTACTCCTCCACGACGCGGTTGAGCGCGGCTGTGTCGATGTTGAGCGTGATCTCGACGCTCAACTCCGCGCCGCCCTTGGCGAGGCCCTTGAGGAAGCGGCCCACGCCCTTCGCGCCCTCCTTGAGGTCCTTGAGGTCGACGCCGTCACTGAGGTCGATGTCGCCGACGGCCTTCTTGACCGCGTCGAAGTAGATGTCCCAGACCTCGCCGTTCACGTACACCGCCGCCTCGGCGAACTCGCGCAGCAGGTCGCTGATCTTCATCGCGGTGTCGAACAGGACGGTCATGACCGGGTGGCTCGGCTTCTGGTTGGCGGCCGAGTCGTGCTTCCACTCGTAGTTCGCCGTCGTCGTGCCCCAGGCCGTACTGCCCCACAGCGAGCTGCAGAACTGGCGCATGGCGTCGTGCCATTCGCTGTTGCTCTGCTGGGTGATGCTGTACATCTGGCCCGTCAGATTGCCCTCGGCCCAGGACAGCGCCTTCGTCATGTCCGCCCAGGACTGCGACAGCGAGTTGAGGTAGTGCTGCTGTGGATACGGGTAGACCTCGGCGACCTTGCCCCAGCGGAAGGCGTGTTCGAGCAGCGGGCGGATGACGTGCCAGACGACGTCCGGGATGCACTCCAGGAGCGAGCGGATGAAGTCGTCGCCGCCGTCGTCGTCGCCCCACTTCAGGTCGGGGACCGATCCGTAGTCCGGGGCCTTGTCGATGACGACGGGCGGAGGCTGCGTCTGGGGCTTGGTCTTGCCCGAGGCGTCGTTGGCGGCCTCCGCCTTGGAGTAGTTGTTCGCGGTGGTGGCGAAGCCGACCGCGGCGCCTCCGATACTGACGACGGCCTTGGCCCACACCTCGAGGTAGCGGTTGCCGGCCTTGAGGTAGGAGGCGGCGAAGGCCTGCGGGGCCGTGCCGTAGCCGCCCGCGTCGGGGTACTCCTTCAACTCCTTGATCAGGTTCTTGGCGGCCTTGTCGAACGGCGTCTGCTCGCCCGCGAACCCGCCCGCGACCTGGTGCAGGGTGGAGGGCTTGACGTCGATGGTGCCGCTGCTCGGCGTCGGCGTCCCCATCAGGCCGCGCCCCAGCCGCGCAGGACCGCCCGGTGCGCCGCCGCGTAGTTGATGTGGCCGGTCGTCACGATCTCGTGCAGCCACTTCTGGGCCGCCTGGAGGTCCTGGGCCGAGTGGTCCCACTCGTCGAGCTTGTCGACGAACATCTCCCGGGCCTCGCCCTGCCAGGACAGGACGACGGGCTCTACGCGCTCGTAGAGGTCGTCGATCCGGCCGTTGAGCTGCTTGAGGATGTCCTCGAGCTCCACCGCGAGGTGGTGGAGGGTGGTGAAGGTGACCGATATGTGGTCGTCGGCGTCGCTGGGCGGCACGGATCCCCCTTGTCGCTGTGCGCGTCTGCGGCTACGAGTCATGGCTACGGCTGCATCCGCGTACGGGCTTGCGGTCTACGGCTGCGTACGGGTGCGGCGGCGAATGGTGAACGTGCGGATGGCCGGGTGGACCGGCCGGATCAGAAGCTGTCCAGGCCGCTGCGCGGACGTGACGGCGGCGCGGGCGCCTCGACGTTCGGCGTGGACAGCTTGTCCGCCTCGGCCGCCACGTCGACGTCGACCTGGATGCGGCGGAACTGGTCGAGCTTGTCCAGTTCGAGCTGGGTGAAGCCGTCGCGGCTCATGCGGACCGCCTGCTCCAGGACCTTCATCACCTCGCGGATCCGTACGGCGTCCTCGGCCGCCGCCCGGTGAAAGCCCCGGTACGCCGTCGACGCCGGGCCGCTCCAGCCCGCCTCGATGCTGTCGACGATCGTGTCCATGCGCTTCACCTGCTGGTCCAGGTGGTCCTGCATGCCGTCCAGGTCGTCCGCGAGCTTGGTCAGCTTCTCGGGCGGAACCCGTAGATCTTTTGGATCGCCCATCACGCCGCTCCCCCGGTCACATGTGGCGCTCAACCCCCGTTGGTCGCACAGGAATTCTAGTGCACCGCGGGCCGGAATCCGATGGCCCTCCGGCTCCCCGTACGCAGGAGACCGCACCTGCCCGCAGGTGCCGCAATCCCGCGCGTTAGCCTCGAATCGGTCCACGTCCGCCCCGGGCCGGACATGACGGAGAAGCGAGGCAGTGATGGCGAAGGTACCGGCGGCCGCAGTGGCCGCGAGCGGGATTGTCGGCGGGTACGCCGTGGCGCGGTTCACGAAGAAGCGGCAGCTCGGCGGCGTGGTGCTGGCCGCCGCCGGCGTCGCGGCCGGGACTCGGTGGCGGCAGGCCGCCGGGGGACGGGTCGCCGCCGTGCTCGGTGGTGCCTACGTCGCCGCGTTCGCCGGGTCGCACCCGCTCGCCAAGAAGATGGGCGCCTGGCCCGCCGTGTTCACGGTCGCCGGGGGCGTCGCCGCCGCGTCGTACGTGCTGGCCGACCGGCGCGGCGCGTAAGGCGGACCCCTCCAGGGGCTACGCGCCCCGGTGCCCCAGCACGTTCACCACTCGCCCCTCCGGGTCCCGTACGAAGAAGCGGCGTACGCCCCACTCCTCGTCGCGGAGGTCGTGGACGATCTCGGCGCCTGATGCGCGCACCTGCGCGTAGACCGCGTCGACGTCCTCGACCTCCACGCTGAGGTCGGGGACCACGGGCGCGGTCGCCTCGTGGGTGAGGAAGCTGACCTGGGCCGTCGGGTTGGAGGGGGACGCGAGGGTCATCACCCACCCTTGGTTCATGACCTCCTCGAAGCCGAGCAGGCCGTAGAAGTCGCGGTTCTCGGCCATCGACTCCGGCGACCTCGTCGTGAGGTCCGGGACGATCCTGCGGATGGTCATCTGGGGCTCCCGTGCGGTGGGGTCAGGTCGGGGCGGTGCTCGGACCGGTCGGGCGGCACGCCGACCACCGGTCATCCTTGCCCAACGTTCCCCCTGAACGTCGACCTGTACGCCCCCGGCGGCACCCCGAGGCCCGCCTGGAAGTGCGCTCTGAGCGACGCGCCCGTGCCGAAGCCCGCCTCCGTCGCGATGCGGTCGACCGTGTGGTCGGTCTGCTCCAGGAGTTCGCGCGCGCGGTCCACGCGGCGCTGGGTCAGCCACTGGATGGGTGTGAGGCCGGTCTCCTCCCGGAAGCGGCGGCTGTACGTGCGCACGGACATGGCGTCGTGCGCGGCCAGTTCGGCGAGGGTGAGGGGCTCGGCGAGGCGGGTGAGGGCCCATGCGCGTGACGCGGACGTGGACGTCAACCCCTCTGATTCCACGGGGCGTTGGATGTACTGCGCCTGGCCGCCCTCCCGGTGCGGGGGCACCACCGTGCGGCGCGCCACCTCCGCCGCGACAGCCGCGCCGTGGTCGCGGCGGATCAGGTGGAGGCACAGGTCGATGCCCGCCGCCTCGCCCGCGGACGTGAGGATCCGGCCCTCGTCGACGTACAGGACGCCGGGGTCCACCGTCACGGACGGGAACGTGCGCGCGAAGAGGTCGGCCGACATCCAGTGCGTCGTCGCGCGCCGGCCGTCCAGGAGCCCCGCCGCCGCGAGCACGAACGAGCCCGTGCAGATGGAGGCGATGCGGCGGGGGGCGGATGCGCCCTCCGGCCCGCGCAGGGCCTCCGCCAGCTCCTCGGGCAGGCCGCCGGGCCGCAGGCCCTCGTCCGTCTCGTGCGACGCCGGCACGAGGACCGTGTCCGCCGCCGCCACCGTCGCCAGGCCGTGCTCCGCGTAGATCGGGAAGTCCGCGTCCGTTCGGATCCTGCCGGGGCGAGGGGCGCAGGTGCGGACGTCGTAGAGGGGCTCGCCCGCCGCGGACCTCGCCGTGCCGAACAGCTGGTGGACCAGGCCGAGTTCCATGGGCAGGACGCCGTCGCGGACGAGGACGGCGACGGTCCGGCGACCGCCGGGCGCCGGTGCCGCGGGCCTCACGGGAGTCATGGCCAGATTCTTTCACCTCATGGCCATCTGGCCAGTCGTGGCGGTGGGTGCCTCCGTCACAGGGTGAAGTCATGAAGAACTCCAGCCCCCGGCCGCACCCCCGGAAACCCGGCTCGCCCTGGACGGTCGCCGCCGGTGCCGCGCTCGCCATCGTCACGGCCGGGGCGTTCAGCACGCTCGCCGGTCTGCTCGTCGGGCCGCTCCACGAGGATCTCGGCTGGTCACGGGCGTCCGTCGGGCTCGGCTCGCTCGTGAACATGGTCGTGTACGGGGCGAGTGCCCCCTTCGCCGCGGCGCTCATGGACCGGTTCGGGATGCGGCGCGTCGCCGTCGGCGCCCTGTGTCTCGTCGGGGCCGGGGCCGGGCTCGCCACGACGATGACCGCGCCCTGGCAGTTCGTCCTGTACTGGGGCGTGCTGGTGGGCCTGGGGACGGGGGCCACGGCCACGACGTTCGCCGCGACCGTCACCGAACGGTGGTTCGTCGCGCGGCGCGGGCTCGTCACCGGGCTGCTCACGGCGGCGAGCGTGGTGGGGCAGTTCGTCTTCCTGCCCGTGCTGTCGTGGGTGATCGACGCGTACTCGTGGCGGGCGGCCGCCGCGGCTCTCGCGCTCGCCGCGGCCGGCGCGCTGCCCGTGGTGGGGGCCGCGGTGCGCGATCCGCGGAACGGGCCGTCCCTGGGGGAGGACGCCGCGCGGCGCGCCCTGCGCACGCTCGCCCGCGCCGCCCGCACCGGCCCGTTCTGGCTGCTCGCCGGGACCTTCGCCGTCTGCGGCGCCTCGACGAACGGGGTGATGTGGACGCACTTCGCGCCCGCCGCCCACGACCACGGGATGCCGGTGACCGTCGCCGCGTCGCTGCTGTCCCTCATCGGGATCTTCAATGTCGCGGGGACGGTGGCGTCCGGATGGCTGACGGACCGCGCCGATCCGCGCCACCTGCTCGCCGTGTACTACGCCCTGCGCGGCCTCACCCTCCTCGCGCTGCCGCTGCTCCTGACGTCGGCCGTGGACGCGCCGCTCGTCGCGTTCACCGTCGTCTTCGGGCTGCTCGACGTGGCGACCGTGCCGCCGACGATCGCGCTGTGCCGCGCCCACCACGGGGCGGACGCGCCGGTCGTGTTCGGCTGGGTGAGCGCCGCGCACCAGGTGGGGGCCGGGGCCGTGGCGTTCGCGGGCGGGATGGCGCGGGACGCCTTCGGCTCGTACGACCCGGTGTGGGTGGGCGCGGGCGCGCTGTGCGCGGGGGCGGCGCTCCTCGCGCTGACCGTGCGCAGGCCGCAGGGGCTGCGCGTCACGCCCCCAGCGCCCGCGACACCGCGTAGATCGCGAGCCCTGCCAGCGAGCCCACCACCGTGCCGTTGATCCGGATGAACTGCAGGTCACGGCCGATGTGCGCCTCGATCTTCTTCGAGGTGTGCTCGGCGTCCCAGCCCGCCACGGTGTCCGTGATCAGGGAGGTGATCTCCTTGCGGTACGTCGTCACGACGTACGTGGCCGCGCCCTCGACCCAGCCGTCGACCTTGTCCTGGAGGCGCGCGTCGGTCGCCATCCGGGAGCCGAGGGAGAGCAGCGAGGCCCGTACGCGCAGCCGCAGCTCGCTGCGCTCGTCCTCCGCCGCCGCGACGATCATGGCGCGGACCGCGGACCAGGCGGAGGCGATCAGGTCCTGGACCTCGGGACGGGCGATGACCTCGGACTTCAGTCGCTCGACGCGCGCCCGCGTGTCCGTGTCGGACTGGAGGTCGGAGGCGAAGTCGCCGAGGAAGCGGTCGAGGGCGCCGCGGGCCGGGTGCCCGGGCATGTCGCGCATCTCGGTGACGAAGCGCAGGAGTTCCTTGTAGACGCGGTCACCGATCTTCTTGTCGACGAACCGCGGGGTCCAGCCGGGGGCGCCGCCCTGCACCGCTTCCATCACGGAGTCCCCGTGCCGCACCAGCCAGTCGTGGGCCCGTGCGCAGATGAGGTCCACGGCCCGCTTGTGGCCGCCGTCGGCGACGACCCTCTCGAGCAGCTTGCCGATGCCGGGCGCGACCTCCTGGGCGTCGGCGCGGCGCGTGATGGCCTCGCCGACGACGGCCTGGACGTCCGAGTCGCGCAGCACGGTGAGGGCGCCGCGCAGGGCGGTGGCGAGCTCGGCCGTCACCCGGTCGGCGTGTTCCGGTTGGGCCAGCCAGGTGCCGAGCCGGCCGCCGATGCCGACGGCGCGCAGCCGCTTCCGTACGACGTCGGAGGAGAGGAAGTTCTCCCCGACGAACTCTCCGAGCGAGACGCCCAGCTGGTCCTTCTTGGTCGGGATGATCGCCGTGTGCGGGATGGGCAGGCCGAGGGGGCGGCGGAAGAGCGCGGTGACCGCGAACCAGTCGGCGAGGGCGCCGACCATGCCCGCCTCGGCGGCGGCCGCGACGTAACCCGCCCAGGCGCCGGCGCCGGAGCTCTGCCCCCACTTGGCGAGTACGTAGATGACGGCGACGAGCAGGAGCAGGCCCGTGGCGGTGGTCTTCATCCGGCGTACGCCGCGCTGCTTCTCCACGTCGGCGGGGCTGAAGGAGCCGGGGCCCGCGCCGAACGGGGCCGGGCGCGTCCCGAATGAGGAGCCGCCCGCGCGGGCATGCTCACCCATGCCCGCTTCGCCCGTTTCCTCCGTATCGCGCGCGGTCGCCTCGCGCTTCCCGTCCTCCACTTCGTCCACTCAGCTCACTCCGCCCGTCACCAGTCCGCTCACCCGGAAGTCCCCCGTGTCATCCCTCTCACACATTGTCCCTACCTGACCGACTCCCGGAACGGACGACAAGTTCCCGGCGTCTCAAAAGGCGGAGGGGGGCACTGTCGGCTTCCTCCCGGCCCATGACGCATCATGGGGTCATCACACCGGAGCCTCGGGGCTCCCGCTGCCCGAGGAGACACCCCCGCATGACCAAGCGACACGGTTATGCCCTGCTGGCCGCGCTCGCGGCCCTGGTCGTCGTGATTTCGGCCGCCATATATCTGGGCGTCTCCGGTGCCTACGACGGCTCGAACAGCAC
The DNA here is from genome assembly GCF_020616555.1 of Streptomyces longhuiensis. Classification (NCBI taxonomy): domain Bacteria; kingdom Bacillati; phylum Actinomycetota; class Actinomycetes; order Kitasatosporales; family Streptomycetaceae; genus Streptomyces; species Streptomyces longhuiensis. The sequence goes on from NZ_CP085173.1 coordinate 4,027,016, forward strand.
GGTCAGCGCCGGCCCCCGGCACCCGCAGAACTCGGCCGCCCCCGCCTCCACCGGCACCTGGTCGGGCAGTTGGTCGGCCTCTCCCGCGGGCGGCGAGCCCGGCACCGAGACCGACGGCCTCGCGGGCCGCTCCGTGCGCAACGTCGTGCACACCAGCATCGGCGGCACCAGCGCCCGCATCACGTTCTCCAACCTCTACGGGCAGCAGCCGCTCAGCATCACGCACGCCTCGGTCGCCGTCGCCGCCGCGCCCAACAGCCCGGCCGCCGCGGCCGGTACGCTGCGCCGCCTCACCTTCGCCGGCAACACCTCGGTCGTCATCCCGGCCGGATCCCAGGCCATGAGCGACGCCGTGCGGCTGCACGTCCCGCACAACGCGGACATGCTCGTCACGAGCTACTCGCCCACCCCGTCGGGCCCGGTCACCTATCACCCGCAGGCCCGTCAGATGTCGTACGTCGCCCAGGGCGACCGCGCGGAGGACACGACCGGCGCCGCGTACACGCAGCAGACCCCGTACTGGCGCTACGTCACCGCGCTCGACGTGCTCAGCAACGAGTCGAACGGCACCGTCGTCGTGATAGGCGACTCCCTGACCGACGGCGTCACCTCGACGGTGGGCGCCAACCGCCGCTGGACGGACGTCCTCGCCGCCCGGCTGCGCGACGAGAACGGCGCGGCCCGCTACGGCGTCGTCAACCAGGGCATCAGCGGCAACCGCATCCTGTCCGACGGCCTCGGCCGCCCCGCGAACAACCCGAGCGGCCTCTCGCGCTTCGACCGGGACGTCCTCGACCGGTCCGGCGTCAAGGCCGTCGTGATCGCGCTCGGCATCAACGACATCCTCCGCAACCCGCACCAGAACGACCCCGACAAGATCGTCGAGGGGCTGCGGGAGCTGACCCGGCAGGCGCACACGCGCGGCCTGCGCGTGGTCGGCGCGACCCTCATGCCGTTCCAGGGCCACCGGGGCTACGAGCCCCGCCTCGACGGCGTGCGTCAGGCCGTGAACGCGCAGATCCGCTCCGGCAAGGTCTTCGACGAGTTCGTCGACTTCGACAAGGCGCTGCGCGACCCCTACAACCCGCGCAAGCTCCTGCCCGGATACGACTCCGGTGACCACCTGCACCCGAGCGACTCCGGCTTCCGCAGGATGGCGGACACGTTCAACCTGACGACGCTGAAGGGGTCGACGCCGGCCGAGCTGTAGCGCGCCCTGCGCTACCGCTCACGCCTCTCGCGGCGCTCCTCCGCCCGCTCCCACTGGCGCTCGCGCCGCTCCTCGTGGCGCTCGTGCCGCAGATGATGGCGCTCGGCGTGCCGCTCGTGGTGCCCCTCCAGCGCCTCACGGTGCGCCGCCCTGCGGTCCAGCTTGTCCTGGCGGCGCTCCTCCTTGAGACGAAGGCGCTCCTCACGCGACACCCTGCGGTCCACGCCGACGCCGCCCATCAGGGCGAATCCCCGTACGACGACCCGCGGGGAGCCCGGTGAGCCCTCGCCCGACGCCCGGTCGTCGACGCCACCCATGAAACCCAAGCCCTTGACGGCGACGTCCAGCTCCGGCGGCACCTTGATCTGGATCCCGCCCATGATCGCGAAACAGTTGATGACCACGTCACGGGACGCGAACCGCGCCTCCCGCAGGTCGATCTCACCGCCGCCGAACATCGCGAACGCGGTGAACCGCTCGCCCACCGTCCAGCGGCCCTTGCGGCCGAACCCGCCGAAGAACGCGAGCGCCCACGTGGACGTGGCCTCCCCGCCGATCCGGGCCCGCCAGTCGACCGCGCCCTCGGGCCGCGGCTCCTTCACGAAACTCACCGGGGTCCCCGGCGCCGCCGCGCCCGCCACCGGCAGATCGCGCGTGATCGGCGCCAACTCACCGTACGTGCGCGCCGCGTACACGGCCTCGAGCCGCTCGTCGAACTCCTCCATGTCCAGGCGTCCCTCGGCGAGGGCGTCCCGCAGGGCCTCCGCGACCCGGTCCCGGTCGGCGTCGGAGGCCCGCAGCTCGGGCAGGTCGTTCGGCTCGGGGCGCTCAGGGCGTTCGTCCGTCATGGGGTCAGCCTACGAGGGCGCGGCCGTTCCTCCCAGGGATGGTTCCTCCCTGGCGTACATCCGGGCGATCACGGACTCGATGTCCGGCTCCCGCACCGACAGATCCGCCAGCGGATACCCGGCCGCGATCTGCGCGACCAGCGGCGCCGCCGACTGCGCGGCCGGGAACGCCAGCCACTGGCGCGGCCCGTCCACCTTCACCACCCGGGTGAACTCCACGTCCAAGGGCGGAAGTTCACGCTCCAGATCGACGACGAGGGTCCGCTCGCTCTCCCCCACCTGATGCAGGCCGTCGAGCTGACCGTCGTACATGAGGCGGCCGTGGTCGATGACCATGACGCGCTTGCACAGCTGCTCGATGTCGGTCAGGTCGTGCGTGGTCAGCAGCACCGTCGTGCCGCGCTCCTCGTTCAACTCCCGCAGGAATCCCCGCACCTTGACCTTGGAGACGACATCGAGCCCGATGGTCGGCTCGTCGAGGTAGAGCACCTCGGGGTCGTGCAGGAGGGCCGCCGCGATGTCGCCGCGCATGCGCTGCCCGAGGGAGAGCTGCCGCACCGGCGTGTCCAACAGGCCTCCCAGTTCGAGGAGTTCGACACACCGGTCGAGGTTCTCCCGGTAACGGGCGTCCGGGATGCGGTACATGCGGTGCATCAGCCGGTACGAGTCGATCAGCGGCAGGTCCCACCACAGCGTCGTACGCTGCCCGAACACCACGCCGATCCGCCGCGCGAGCCGCGTCCGCTCCCGGGACGGCTCGATGCCCGCGACCCGCAGCCGGCCCGCGCTGGGCGTGAGGATGCCGGTCAGCATCTTGATCGTGGTGGACTTGCCCGCGCCGTTCGGCCCGATGTAGCCGACCATCTCGCCGCGCGGCACGCTGAAGGTGAGCGAGTCGACGGCCCGCACCTGATGGCGCTCGCGCCGCAGCAGCCCCGTCTTCCTGCGCACGTCGAAGACCTTCTCCACGCCGTCGACCTCGATGAAGTCCTCAGCCATACGTCTTCAGCTCCCGGTACTGCGGTACGAACGGACACCCGCGCGCCAGGCCAGACCCGCGAGCACACAGCTCCCGGCGGCCACCAGCGGCGGCGTGAAGGCGAGCCACCAGGGCAGCCCGATGGGATAGGGGCGGCCGAGCACGTACAGCGCGGGCAGCCAGTTGACGAAGGCCAGCGGCACGACGAACGTCACGCCGATCACGAAGTCCCTGGCGAACACCGTCGGCGGGTACTGGAGCAGCGTCAGCCCGCCGAACGTGAACGCGCTCTGCGCCTCCGCCGCGTCCTGAGCCCAGAACTGGAACGCCGCCCCCGCCACGTACACCGCGCCGAAGATCGCCGCGCCGCTCAGCAGCATCACCGGCAGCAGAAGCAGCTTGACGAGCGTCCAGTCGAGGTCCAGGCGCGTCAGCGACCAGCCGAGGACCAGGGCGCCCTGGAGGAAACGGCCGAGGCGACGCAGACCGAAGCGGTCCGCCGCCACCTGCACGAGCACCGGCGCGGGGCGCACCAGGAACGCGTCGAGGGAGCCGTCGCGCACCCGCAGTCCGAGATCGTCGACGCTGCCGAGCAGGAGAGCGGTGATCCCGAAGGAGACGGACGCGGTCCCGTACAGGAACGCGGTCTCCGCGAAGCTGTAGCCGCCGAGCGAGGTCGCCTGCGAGAACATCATCCAGATCACGACGAAGTCGAGCGCCGTGACAAGGAAGTTGGTGAGGACCGCGGCCGCGAACGACGTGCGGTAGACCAGGGTGGAGCGGATCCACATCGCGGCGATCAGGCCGTAGACCCGTACGCTCCCGCCGACGTCAGCCACCTTGGAGCACCACCTTGCGCGTCGCGGAGGACTGGAGGAGGCGGCCCGCGGCGAGCAGGACGACCGCCCAACCCGCCTGGAAGGCGTACGCCATGAGGACTTCGGCCGCGCCGGAGCGGGCGCCCAGGAGGATGTCCGCCGGCATCTGGAGGAGCGACGCCCACGGCAGCACGCGCGCGATGTCGCCGAGCGCGCCGGGCATCGCGTTGAGCGGCAGCAGCAGCCCCGTGAAGAACATCCCCACCAGACCGCCGAACTGCAGGACACCCGACCCGTCGAGCAGCCAGAACGCGCTCAGCGCCAGCACATAGCGGATCGCGAAACTCACCACCACCGCCAGCACCACCGCCCCCAGGAACTCCAGCCACACCACCGGATCGCCCGGCAGCGCGAGCGGAAAGGCGAGCGCGCCCACCGTCAGGGGCACCAGGCCTCGACTGAACAACTGGAACGCGGCCCGTCCCAAGTCACCGGCCAGGTACCACAGTTGGAGGTCCACGGGCCGGTACAGGTCCACCGCGATGTCGCCGTTACGGATCCGCGCCACCATGTCGACGGCGAACCCCGCGTTGAACATCGACAGGGCCTGCGCGAGCGCCTGCCCGATCCACACGTACGTCAGCGCCTGCGCCTGGTCGTACCCGCCGAGCCCCGGCCGCTCGTCCCACAGCGCGAGGTACGTGTACGCCACGATGAACCCGAAGACGGTGTTCGTGAACACGCCGGCCGCGGTGGCCGACCGGTACGTCGCGTAGCGCCGGAACCCACCGGCCGCGACGGCCGCGTACACCCGGCAGGACCCCACGAACACTCCCCCGCGCTCCCGTCTTCCGTTCCGGACCAAAGCGCAGGAGCCTAGCGGGAGCAGGGAGTACCGTGCCACGCATTTTCCACCCCCTCGGCGCGTGCCACGCCCCGGCCGCACCACCCATCGATGCCAGAGTGTCCGGCAGGAAGTAAAGAGCCGTACGAGGCGTACGTGACGTACGGAGGGAAACAGGAGTTCCACAGGGCATGAGCGACGAGCCGCAGCAGCCGAAGGCCGCAGAGTCCGGGAAAGCCGGGACGCCGGCGAAACGCAAACGCCCCCGGCGCACGGGCTGGCGCCGTCTGATCCCCACTTGGCGCATGGTCCTCGGCACGATCCTCGGCCTCCTGCTCCTGGGCATCGGCCTGTTCGCCCTCGGCTACTACCTCGTCAAGATCCCGCCCGCCAACGCCACCGCCACCGCGCAGAGCAACGTCTACCTGTACGCCGACGGCAGTCAGCTCGCCCGCGACGGCGAGATCAACCGCGAGAACGTCTCCCTCTCCCAGATCCCCGGGACCGTCCAGCACGCCGTACTCGCCGCCGAGGACCGTGACTTCTACAACGAGTCCGCCATCGACCCCAAGGCGATGGTCCGCGCCGCCTGGAACACCGTGACCGGCAAGGGCAAGCAGTCCGGCTCGACGATCACCCAGCAGTACGTGAAGAACTACTACCTGGGCCAGGAACAGACCATCACCCGCAAGGTGAAGGAGTTCTTCATCTCGATCAAGCTGGACCGCGAGGAGAGCAAGGACCACATCCTCGAGGGCTACCTCAACACCAGCTACTTCGGCCGCAACGCCTACGGCATCCAGGCAGCCGCCCAGGCCTACTACGGCGTCGACGTCGAGGACCTCACCACCGCGCAGGGCGCCTACCTCGCGGCCCTCCTCAACGCCCCCAGCTCGTACGACGTCGTCGCCCACCCCGAGAACAAGGCGCAGGCCGTCGCCCGCTGGAACTACGTCCTCGACGGCATGGTCAAGGAACGCTGGCTCAGCGCCGCCGAACGCAGGAAGATGACGTTCCCCATGCCCGACGACGCCAAGGGCCCCGCCGGGATGTCCGGCCAGCGCGGCTACCTCGTCCAGGCCGTCAAGGACTACCTCACGGACAACGGCATCGTCGACGAGGACACCCTGGCCGTCGGCGGCTACCGCATCACCACCACACTCCAGAAGAAGAAGCAGGACGCCTTCGTCAAAGCCGTCGACGACCAGCTGATGTCCAGACTCGACAAGGAGAACCGCGCGGCCGACCGCAACGTCCGCGCCGGCGGCGCCGCCATCGACCCCGCGACCGGCAACGTCCTCGCGATGTACGGCGGCATCGACTACACGAAGCAGTACGTCAACAACGCCACGCGCCGCGACTACCAGGTCGGCTCCACCTTCAAGCCGTTCGTCTTCACCTCGGCCGTGGAGAACGCCTCCACCACCCAGGACGGCCGCACCATCACCCCGAACACCGTCTACGACGGCACCAACGCCCGCCCCGTACAGGGCTGGAGCGGCGGCTACTACGCCCCGGAGAACGAGGACAAGGTCGACTACGGCCCCATCACCGTCCGCACCGCCACCGACAAGTCCGTCAACGCGGTCTACGCACAGATGGCCGTCGACGTCGGCTCCGACAAGGTCAAACAGACCGCCATCGCCCTCGGCCTCCCCAAGAACACCCCCGACCTGACCGAGTCCCCCTCGATCGCGCTCGGCCCGGCCACGGCCAGCGTCCTGGACATGACCGAGGCGTACGCCACCCTCGCCAACCACGGCAGACGCGCCACGTACACCCTCGTCACCGAGGTCAGCAAGGACGGCGAGAAGGTCGACCTGCCGGAGCAGACCACCAGGCGCGCCGTCACCCGCGAGTCCGCCGACACGACGACGTCCGTCCTGCAGAGCGTCGTCGAGGGCGGCACCGGCACCGCCGCCCTCGCCGCGGACCGGCCCGCCGCCGGCAAGACCGGCACCGCCGAGGAGGACACGGCGGCCTGGTTCGCGGGCTACACCCCCGACCTCGCCACCGTCGTCGCCGTCATGGGCCAGAATCCCGACACCGGCGCCCACACCCCGCTCTACGGGGCGCTGGGCCTGGCGCGCATCAACGGCGGCGGCTTCCCGGCGCAGATCTGGGCCCAGTTCACCAAGGACGCGCTCGCGGGCAGCTCCGCCAAGGACTTCGACCTGGACCTGGAGTCCGGCGCCGAACAGCCCGAGATCCCCTCGGCCGCACCCGACGAACCGTCGTCCACCGGACCGACCACCGGCGAGCCCACCAGCGAGCCCCCGTCCGAACCGGCGTCGTCCGGCCCTCCGACCGCACCGTCCACATCGGCGGAGCCCACCCTCGCGACTCCGTCGGAGGAACCGAACCCGACGTCAGGACCGATGAACGAACTGTTCGGCGACCCGGACGCCACCCGCGACTCCGGCTCCGACGAGTGACAGCGCCCCTCAAAGGCCCTAGTGACCCGACGTCGCCTTGAGACCCACGATCGCGACGATCAGCAGCACGATGAAGAAGATCCGCGCGGCCGTCGCCGGCTCCCCGAGCGCCAGCATGCCGACGACGGCGGCACCGGCCGCACCGATGCCCACCCACACGCCGTAAGCCGTACCGATCGGCAGGGTCTTGGCGGCGTAGGAGAGCATCACCATGCTGGCGACGATGCCCGCGCCGGTGAACACGCTCGGCCACAGCCGGGTGAACCCGTCCGTGAACTTCATGCCGATCGACCAGCCGACCTCGAGAAATCCGGCGATCACGATAAGAACCCAGGCCATGACAGGCACCTCCGTCAGTTGGATCAACAGGGGTGCGTCGTCTTTGCGATACCCGGTACGGCGCGTCTCGTCGGGGTCCCTCAAAGGTAGCAAAGAACGCGTAAAAGGGCTGGTGACAAGGGTCACCAGCCCTTTTGCGAAGCCACTACGAGCTGGACTGCTCGACAGGTACAGGTACAGGTACAGGTACAGGCGCAAGAGGTACAGGGACAGCGCCCCTGCGCGTACGGACCTCTACAGGTACGGGCCTCTACAGGTACAGGCCCGTCGAATCCTGGGAGCCCTCGAACCGGTCGGCGGCCACCGCGTGCAGATCGCGCTCACGCATCAGCACGTACGCGACACCCCGCACCTCGACCTCGGCCAGGTCCTCCGGGTCGTACAGCACCCGGTCGCCCGGCTCCACCGTCCGCACGTTCTGCCCGACGGCCACCACGACCGCCCAGGCCAGACGCCGCCCGACCGCCGCGGTCGCCGGAATCAGGATCCCGCCACCGCTGCGCCGCTCGCCCTCGGCGGAGTCCTGCCGCACGAGCACACGGTCGTGCAGCATGCGGATGGGCAACTTGTCGTGCTGGGTGCTGTGCTTCTCGCTGTTGGCGCTCACGCCCCGAACCTACCTGCCGCCGCCATGCCCGTACGCAGCAAGGGTCAGCGCTTGCGGCGCCGCGCGGTCACGGCGAGCAGCCCCACGAGACCGACCACGGCGAGAGCCACGGGCACGATGCGCTCCACACGCGGCGCACCCTCCTCGGAGACGAACTGCGCCTTCACGTCCGACACCAGCCGGTTCGCGCCCACGTAGGCCCGCCCGACGGTGTGGTCGACACTCGAGACGAACTTGGCCTTCGCGTCACCGACGATCGTCTTCGGGTGCACCCGCACCCCGATCTCGTCGAGAGTCTCGGCCAGCGCCTCGCGACGGCGCTTTATGTCCGCCTCGATCTGCGCCGGGGTCCGCGCATCCGACGTTCTCGACGTGTCCGACACCGCGCTGCCTCCGTGGTCGCTGTTGTGGCACTGGTCATGGACAGTCTGTCAGCTCGGCGGCCGCCGCACCCCACGGCACCCCCTATTACGCTCGGGTCCCGTACCCGTATCCCGTACGAGGAGTCCCACCATGAGCGAGCGACTGACGACCGGCGACACCGCCCCCGCCTTCACGCTGCCCGACGCGGACGGCAACGAGGTCTCCCTCGCCGACCACAAGGGCCGCAAGACGATCGTCTACTTCTACCCGGACGCCCTCACCCCCGGCTGCACCAAGCAGGCCTGCGACTTCACGGACAACCTCGACGTCTTCACGGGCGCGGGCTACGACGTGATCGGCATCTCCCCGAACAAGCCGGAGAAGCTCGCGAAGTTCCGCGAGAAGGAAAACCTCAAGGTCACGCTCCTCGGCGACCCCTCGAAGGAGACCCTCGAGGCCTACGGCGCGTACGGCGAGAAGAAGCTCTACGGCAAAACGGTGACGGGCGTGATCCGCTCCACGATCGTCGTGGACGAGGACGGCAAGGTCGAGCGAGCCCTCTACAACGTGAGGGCCACGGGCCACGTAGCGAAGATCATCAAGGATCTCGGAATCTGACGCACCGCGCCGCGGCTCACCGCAGGCCTTCCGGGCACCCGCAGATGTGACGGAAGTCCCCTTCACCGGGGACTTCCGTTTGCGATCGCCACCTCGGAGCAAGTGATCCCCTGGAACTTCGCGTCCAGAGAAGGGATCACTCCATGTCGGGCGTCCTCGACCCAGAGCAGACCGGGGCCGCCGCCGACCCGGCGGCGGTCAAACGCCACAGGACCCTCTTCCGCGCGGTGAGACGCCGGAAGAATCCACCTCTGCGCCGCACGGACATCACCGTCACGGACGAGGCGGCGGTGAAACGGGCCGTCAAGGCGGCCTCGCTCGGCAATGCCATGGAGTGGTTCGACTTCGGCATCTACAGCTACCTCGCCGTCACCATCGGCCACGTCTTCTTCCCCTCCGGGAACGCGACGGTCCAGCTGATCTCGTCCTTCGCGACCTTCGCCGTCTCGTTCCTGGTCCGCCCCATCGGCGGCATGGTGTTCGGCCCCATGGGTGACAAGATCGGCCGCAAGAAGGTCCTCGCGATGACGATGATCCTGATGGCCATCGGCACCTTCGCCATCGGACTGATCCCGTCGTACGCCGTCATCGGCTTCTGGGCACCCGTCCTGCTGATCTTCTTCCGCCTCGTCCAGGGCTTCTCCACGGGCGGCGAATACGGCGGCGCCTCCACGTTCATCGCCGAATACGCACCCGACAAACGCCGCGGCTTCTTCGGCAGCTTCCTGGAGTTCGGCACCCTCGCCGGCTACGTCGGCGCGGCAGGCCTGGTCACCGTCCTGACCACCCTCCTCGGCACCGGGAGCATGGAGTCCTGGGGCTGGCGCGTCCCGTTCCTCGTCGCGGGCCCCATCGGCCTCGTCGGCCTCTACCTCCGGCTGCGCCTCGACGAGACACCCGCCTTCCAGAAACTGGAGGACGAGTCCTCGCACCGGGCGTCGGACGCGGCGTCGAACGTCGAGACCACCGCGAAGGGCGACCTCGCGAAGATCTTCCGCGGCTACTGGCCCACCCTCATCCTGTGCATCTGCCTGGTCGGCGCCTACAACATCACCGACTACATGCTCCTGTCGTACATGCCGACGTACCTGTCCGACGAGATGGGCTACAAGGAGTCCCACGGGCTGCTCATCCTCATCGCCACGATGATCGTCCTCATGCTGGTCATCACCCAGGTCGGCAAACTCTCCGACCGCTTCGGCCGCAAGCCGCTCCTCATGGCGGGGATGCTGGGCTTCCTCCTCCTCTCCATCCCCTCGTTCCTGCTGGTCAAGAACGGCGCCCTGTGGGCGGTCTCGCTCGGCATGCTGCTGCTCGGCCTGTCCCTGGTCTGCATGCTCGGCACGATGTCGGCGGCGCTCCCGGCCCTCTTCCCCACCCAGGTCCGCTACGGCTCGCTCTCCGTGGGCTACAACCTCTCGGCGTCCCTCTTCGGCGGCACGACACCGCTGGTCGTCACCGCCCTGATCAGCGTCACGGGCACGCACATGATGCCCGCGTACTACGCCATGGCGGCGGCCCTGGTCGGCGTCATCGCGGTGGCCTGCATGAAGGAAACGGCCCAACAGCCCCTGGCGGGCTCCCCGCCGTCGGTGGAGACGCAGGAGGAAGCGGCGGAACTGGTCGAGTCCCAGGCCCGCTCCCCGAAGTTCTGACCCGGACGACCCCGCACCCGCCCCTGCGAACGGCCCGCTCCCCTCGGAGCGGGCCGTTCCGCATTTCGTGCGTGACGATCCGATTTTCGGTTCGTTGATCTGTACGAGGTCACGAACGGGCGGGCGAAACAGGAGGGGTGAACATGGCCGGGACTCGGTATACGCGGGAGCTGCTGGAGAGGGCGGCTCGGGAGGCGGAGACGTGGGATGAGGCGGTACGGGTCTGTGGGGGTGAACCGACTCGATACAGCAAGCGTTACCTGCATCAGAAAATGACCGAGGCCGAGATTGACACCTCGCACTTCCGCCACGGGGCAGTACGGCACACAGACGAGGCGCTACGAGCGGCCGTCGCGGAGTCGCGCAGCATCAGGGACGTGGTGCGGCGCTTGGGCATCAACAACGTCGGCGGCAACCAGGCTCACATCGGCCGCCGGATCGCGGCACTCGGGATCGACACCTCGCACTTCGCGCCACCGGCGCACAAGTCCGGTAAGGCTCCAACGAACCCCCTGGCCTTGCGGTCTCCAGAGGATGGGCGGGTTCATGGAGTCCGCCTCCGTCGGGAACTGCTGCGCATCGGCGTGGCGGAGCAGTGCGCGACGTGCGCCCGATCGGAATGGCGCGGACGGCCGATTTCACTTGAGGTCGATCACGTCAGCGGCGAGTGGTGGGACAACCGCCTGGAGAACCTGCGCCTGCTCTGCCCCAACTGCCATGGGGTGACGGACACTTACCGGGGCCGGAAACGGCGATCGGCATGAACGGAAAGTACCCCCGCGAGACCCTCACCGAAGCAGCCAAGGAGTCGACCAGCCTGGTTGACCTGATGCGCCGCGTCGGCGCACCGATGGGGAGCGGGCCTGCCGGCTACCTGCGCAAGCGCCTCGCACACTACGAGATCGACACGTCACACTTCCAGGAGGCGCCTCTCCCTGACCGCCCAAGGAGGTCGTACTCCAAAGAAGTACTGACGGACGCTGCGGCCCACTCGACAAGCATCCGCGAGATGTTCGTCCACATGGGAATCCCACCGGAGGACGGACCGTACTCGCTCATCAAGCAGAAGCTGACCAAGTTCGGCATCGGCACCAGCCACTTCAGACCCGCCGGCGGAGATGCAGCCTCCGCCCTCTTCCCTGAAGAGGAATTCACCCGAGCCGTCGCCGCTTCACGCGGTCTGGCCGAGCTGATGCGCAGGTTGGGCAAGTCCTCGCTCGATGGCAGCGCACGTGCCAAGGCCAAACGCAGCATTGACGAGTACGGACTCTCGACGGAGCACTTCGTCGGGCAGAGCCATCGGGCCGGAACCACGTCGCCAATGCGCAAGGACGCCGACGAGATCTTGGTCCGCCGGAGGCCGGGTTCGCACCGCACGCGTACGCACCTACTGCGCCGGGCACTCGATGAGCTCGGCATGCCACGCGCGTGCGCCGAATGCGGCCTAGGCGAGTTGTGGCAGGGGAAGCGGCTGGTCCTGGAGATCGACCACATCAACGCCGACCCGCTGGACAACCGCCGGGACAACCTGCGCTACCTGTGCCCGAACTGCCACGCGTTCACCAATACCTGGTGTCGCGGCCGGAACAGAGCCCGGTAGCATGTCGGCCGAGCGGCGGTGGCGCAACGGCGACGCAGCAGACTTAGGATCTGTGGCCCGTGACAGGGCTTGAGGGTTCGAATCCCTTCCGCCGCACGGCCAGCGGCCTGCGCTTCAAAGGTATGAGGCGCAGGCCGGTTACTCAGCCCAGCAGTTCCCTCACCACCGGCACCAGCGCCCGAAACGCCTTCCCCCGGTGGGAGATCGCGTTCTTCTCGTCCGGGGTCAGCTCGGCGCAGGTCCGGGTGTCGCCCTCCACCTGGAGGATCGGGTCGTAGCCGAAGCCGTTCGCGCCCGTGGGGCTGTGGCGCAGGGTGCCGCGCAGCTGGCCCTCGACCACGCGCTCCGTACCGTCCGGCAGGGCCAGCGCCGCTGCGCAGGCGAAGTGGGCGCCGCGGTGGGTGTCGGAGTCGATGTCGCCGAGCTGGGCGAGGAGGAGGTCGAGGTTGGCCTTGTCGTCGCCGTGGCGGCCGGCCCAGCGGGCGGAGAAGATGCCGGGCGCTCCGCCGAGTACGTCGACGCACAGGCCCGAGTCGTCGGCGACGGCGGGCAGGCCGGTGGCCTTGGCGAGGGCGTGCGCCTTGAGGAGGGCGTTCTCGGCGAAGGTGACGCCGGTTTCCCTGACGTCGGGGATGTCGGGGTAGGCGTCCGCGCCGACGAGGTCGTGGGGCAGGCCTGCGTCGGCGAGGATCGCCCTGAGTTCGGTGATCTTGCCGGCGTTGCGGGTGGCGAGGATGAGGCGGGTCATGGGGACCAGTATCGCGCCGGCGTTCGTGCCCTCGTCACGGCGTGCAGACCTTGGTCAGTTCGCCGGCGGCGTCGGTGACGGGGGTGATGTCGGGGGTCTCGTCGCCGTTCTTGATGGCCGTACGGACGTTGCCCACGGCCGTATTGAGGTCGTCGACGGCCTTGGAGACGTCGGCGTTGTCGGTCTTGTCGCCGATCTTGTCGAGGTTCTTGTCGATGGAGTCGAGCGCCTTGTCGGCCTGCGCGGGGTCGTTCGTCGCGTTCTCGACGGCCTGCTGGAGGTCGCTGACGCTGTCGGCGATGGAGTCGGCGGTCTGGACGCAGTCGAGCGCCTTGTCGAGCGCGCCGCAGCCGGCGGCGGCCGGTACGGCGATGAGTGCCGCGGTGGCGGCTATGACGGCGATGCGGCGACGGTGGCGTGGGCGCGCGGCCATGGAACGGTCCTCCCCTGTGTGCGGAAACGGGCGTACGGCGAGATGCCGTACGCCCGTCCGTAGTGACGCGGTGGGCGTCTTTCGGGTTGCCACCCTACTTGGCGTGCTCTTTACCTTTGGAGGGTGGCCTCGAGTGCCGCGCGCTGGGCGGTAGCGAGGTCGGCGCAGCCCGAAACGGCCAGGTCGAGAAGGGAGTTGAGTTCGTCGCGGGCGAACGGCTCGGCCTCGGCGGTGCCCTGGACCTCGACGAAGCGGCCGTCGCCGGTGCAGACGACGTTCATGTCGGTGTCGGCGCGTACGTCTTCCTCGTAGCAGAGGTCGAGGAGCGGGATGCCGCCGACGATGCCGACGGAGACGGCGGAGACGGTGCCGGTGAGGGGCTGGCGGCCGGCCTTGATGAGCTTCTTGCCCTGGGCCCAGGTGATGGCGTCGGCGAGGGCGACGTAGGCGCCGGTGATGGCGGCGGTGCGGGTGCCGCCGTCGGCCTGGAGGACGTCGCAGTCGAGGACGATGGTGTTCTCGCCGAGGGCCTTGTAGTCGATGACGGCGCGCAGCGAGCGGCCGATGAGGCGGCTGATTTCGTGGGTGCGGCCGCCGATCTTGCCGCGGACGGATTCGCGGTCGCCGCGGGTGTTGGTGGCGCGGGGGAGCATCGAGTACTCGGCGGTGACCCAGCCTTCGCCGCTGCCCTTGCGCCAGCGGGGGACGCCTTCGGTGACGGAGGCGGTGCAGAAGACCTTGGTGTCGCCGAAGGAGACGAGGACGGAGCCTTCTGCGTGCTTGCTCCACCCTCGTTCGATGGTGATGGGGCGGAGCTGTTCGGGGGTGCGGCCGTCGATGCGAGACATGGCAGTGAGCCTAGCGAAAACGTCGAAGGCCCCGTTCCGGGTGTCCGGTGAGGGGCCTTCTTCGCGCCTAGGCGGGTTGCCCGGCGCTCACATCATGTCTTCGATGTCGGCGGCGATGGGGTCGGCGTCGGTGCCGATGACGACCTGGATGGCGGTGCCCATCTTGACGACGCCGTGGGCGCCGGCGGCCTTCAGGGCGGCCTCGTCGACCTTGCTGGGGTCGATGACCTCGGTGCGCAGGCGGGTGATGCAGCCCTCGACCTCTTCGATGTTGTCGAGCCCGCCGAGCCCGGCGACGATCTTCTCAGCCTTGGTGGCCATGTGGTTCTCCCTGACTTCTCTCTTGGCCCGCCATGGGCCCGCTTTGTCACGGTAACCCACGGTTGGCCCATCTTCACGAGCGGTCATTCAACCCGTGACCAATGATGACGATCACGGCGTCATGCCCTTACAGGCCCGCGCCGACCGACCCGTCCGCGACTGGTCTACACCAGTTTCCCACGACCGCCAAACGTACCGCCCCAGCGCCTTGTTCCGGGAGGACGCCCATGAGCGCCGACAGCGCGGCCGTCTACAGACCCAGCCCGTGGAGCCGCCTTTTCCAGGGTCTGCAGAAGATGGGTCGCAGCCTCCAGCTCCCCATCGCCGTGCTGCCCGCGGCAGGCATCCTCAACCGGCTCGGCCAGCCGGACGTCTTCGGCGACGAGGGCCTGGGGTGGACCGATGTCTCCAGGGTGATGGTCGGTGCGGGTGGCGCCCTGCTCGACGGCGCGCTCGGGCTTCCGCTGCTGTTCTGCATCGGTGTGGCGATCGGCATGGCCAAGAAGTCGGACGGTTCGACGGCGCTCGCGGCGGTCGTCGGCTTCCTCGTCTACTACAACGTCCTGCGCCAGTTCCCCGAGGGATGCCCGGGCGGCTCCAAGGCGGTCACCACCGGGTGCCAGCTGACGGTGGACCACACGGTGGTGGCGTTCACCTACCAGAACCCGGGTGTCTTCGGCGGCATCGTCATGGGCCTGCTCGCCGCCTTCTTCTGGCAGCGTTACCACCGCACCAAACTGGTCGACTGGCTCGGCTTCTTCAACGGCCGCCGCCTCGTCCCGATCATCATGGCCTTCGTCGCCATCGCCGTCGCCGCGATCTGCCTGTGGATCTGGCCGCCGATCGGTGACGCCCTGGAGAGCTTCAGCGACTGGCTCGTGGGCCTGGACTGGCTCGGCTCCGGCATCTTCGGTGTCGCCAACCGCGCGCTGCTGGTGATCGGCCTGCACCAGTTCCTGAACGTGCCCATCTGGTTCCAGTTCGGCACGTACACGAAACCGGACGGCACCGAGGTGCACGGTGACATCAACATGTTCCTGGCGGGCGACCCGAACGCGGGCCAGTTCACCTCGGGCTTCTTCCCCATCATGATGTTCGCGCTGCCGGCCGCGTGCCTGGCGATGACGCACTGCGCGCGCCCGGAGCGCCGCAAGGTGGTCGGCGGTCTGATGCTGTCGGTCGCCCTGACCTCGTTCGTCACCGGCATCACCGAGCCGATCGAGTACTCGTTCCTCTTCGTGGCACCGGTGCTCTACGCGATTCACGCGGTCCTCACCGGCGTATCGATGGCGGTGACGTGGGCGCTGGGCGTGCACGACGGCTTCAGCTTCTCGGCGGGTCTGATCGACTACGTCATCAACTGGAGCCTCGCGACCAAGCCTTGGCTGATCATCCCGATCGGGCTGGCCTTCGCGGCGGTCTACTACGCGATCTTCAGATTCGCGATCACCAAGTTCGATCTGAAGACGCCGGGCCGTGAGCCGGAGGACCAGGTCGAGGACGTCACGAAGGCCTGACACCCGCTCCCCGAGCCCCGAGCTCCCACAGCCCCCGGACCCTCCTGGTCCGGGGGCTTTGTTCCGCGCTGTCGCATATGACTGAGCGCACAAGGATCCCGCGAAGGAGCGGGTTCCTTATACGACCTTCACCGTGCTACAACAGGTCTACACCACTGAGTGGTGTAGACCACGCGGCCGCAGAGCCGGGTTTCCGAGACGCCGCCGTCCCCACCTTTCCCCCGGGCGGCGCCTTGCCTACTGGAGGAAGTTGTGACCACGGCCAGTGCCGCCCCCGCGGCCGCCAAGAAGAAGGGCGCGGGCGCGATGGCTGTCATGCAGCGCATCGGCCGCAGCCTCATGCTGCCGGTCGCGGTGCTGCCCGCCGCCGCGCTCCTGGTCCGGTTCGGGCAGCCCGACATGCTCGGCAGGGACTCGTTCCCCACCTTCATCACCAAGCTGGCGTCGTACATGTCGGCGGGCGGCGGTGCGCTGCTCGACAACATGCCGCTGCTGTTCTGCGTCGGTATCGCCATCGGCTTCGCCAAGAAGTCCGACGGCTCCACCGCGCTCGCGGCCGTCACCGGCTACCTGGTCTTCCAGAAGGTGCTCGCCACCTTCACGGACAGCAACCTGCCGAAGGTCGCCGCCGTCGTCGACGGCAAGATCGTCATGAACGAGGCGCCGGTCAACGCCGGTGTGCTCGGCGGTGTCGTCATGGGCGTCGTCGTGGCCCTGCTCTACCAGAAGTTCTACCGGACCAAGCTTCCCGACTGGGCGGGCTTCTTCGGCGGCCGCCGCCTCGTCCCGATCCTCTCCGCCTTCGCGGGCCTGGTCATCGGCATCGTCTTCGGCCTCATCTGGCCCGTGCTCGGCACCGGCCTGCACAACTTCGGTGAGTGGCTGGTCGGCTCGGGCGCGGTCGGCGCCGGCATCTTCGGTGTCGCCAACCGTGCGCTGATCCCGATCGGCATGCACCACCTGCTCAACTCGTTCCCGTGGTTCCAGGCCGGTACGTACCAGGGCAAGAGCGGCGACATCGCGCGCTTCCTCCAGGGCGACCCGAGCGCCGGCCAGTTCATGACCGGCTTCTTCCCGATCATGATGTTCGCCCTCCCGGCGGCCTGTCTCGCGATCGTCCACTGCGCCCGCCCCGAGCGCCGCAAGGTCGTCGGCGGCATGATGTTCTCGCTCGCGGCCACCGCGTTCGTCACCGGCGTGACCGAGCCGATCGAGTTCACGTTCATGTTCATCGCCCCGGCCCTGTACGCGATCCACGCGGTGCTCACCGGTGTCTCGATGGCGCTGACCTGGGCGCTCGGCATGAAGGACGGCTTCGGCTTCTCCGCCGGCGCGGTCGACTACTTCCTCAACCTCGGTATCGCGACCAACCCGTTGGGTCTCGCGCTGGTCGGCCTCTGCTTCGCGGTGGTCTACTACGTGATCTTCCGGTTCGCGATCACCAAGTTCAACATTCCTACGCCGGGCCGCGAGTCCGACGAGGAGCTGGCTGAACTCCTCAAGGCCGAGAGCAAGTAGGCCCCGGCCCCCGCACGACGACGAAGGCCCCCGGAACCGATGCGGTTCCGGGGGCCTTCGTCATGCCGGGCTCAGATCTCGTACACCCGCCCGGGCGCGGCCAGTTCGGCCGGTCCGGCGTACACGGCACGGGCGTCCGCGAGGTTGGCCTGGGGGTCCGTCCACGGCGGGATGTGGGTGAGGACGAGGCGGCGCGCGCCGGCCCGGGTCGCGGACGCGCCCGCCTCGCGGCCGTTGAGGTGGAGGTCGGGGATGTTCTCCTTGCCGTGCGTGAACGCCGCCTCGCACAGGAACAGGTCGCTGTCCGCGGCCAGTTCGTCGAGCGCGGGGCACGCGCCCGTGTCCCCGGAGTACGCGAGTGATCTGCCGTCGTGCTCGACGCGGATGCCGTACGCCTCGACGGGGTGGCACACCTTCTCCGTGCGCACCGTGAACGGGCCGATCTCGTGCCAGCCCGGCTTCACCGTGTGGAAGTCGAAGACCTCGCTCATCGAGGAGGCGGAGGGCGTGTCCGCGTACGCCGTGGTGAGGCGCTGTTCCGTGCCCTCGGGGCCGTAGACCGGGATCGGGGCGCAGCGGCCGCCGTCGTGGCGGTAGTAGCGCGCCACGAAGTAGCCGCACATGTCGATGCAGTGGTCGGCATGCAGATGGCTGAGGAAGATCGCGTCGAGGTCGTAGAGACCGCAGTGGCGCTGCAGCTCGCCCAGGGCGCCATTGCCCATGTCGAGTAGCAGCCTGAAGCCGTCGGCCTCGACGAGGTAGCTCGAGCAGGCCGAATCCGCGGACGGGAACGACCCCGAGCAGCCGACGACGGTGAGCTTCATAAGAGCCGGAACCTCCGCGCTGGCAGTCAGAGAGCGGGATGAGAGCAGAAGGAAAAGGGGGCGATCGGTCCGTCGAGCGTAAGGCGCAAAAGGGCCGGTCGCTCCTCAGTCGTGGGCCGTTGTGGGAGAACTCACCTGTGCTGTCACCGGTTCGGGGGGCGTGCGTCCGGCGCGGCATCGCGCCGGTGCACCGGTACCGTCTCCCGTATGGACACGTCATGGTGGCTCGCGCTCGCCGCGGTGCTGCTGCTCGCGCTCGTCGCGACGCTCGTCGACGGGTGGGGCCGCGGGCACCGTCGGCCCGGCGGCCGGACCCGCCCGCCGCGGGGGCCGCGCGCACCGGGTGCGCGGCCGCAGCCGGGCGAGATCTGGTGGGCGGTGGTGCCGTACGAGGACGGGCCGGGCGGCAAGGACAGGCCGTGCCTCGTGCTGACGGTGCGCCGGCGGCGGGCGCGCGTTGCGAAGATCACCAGCAAGTACCACGACGAGCGGGCCGGGGTGATCGCGCTGCCGCCCGGAACCGTGGGCGACGCGCAGGGCAGGCCGAGCTTCCTGGAGACGGATGAGCTCCGCGAGGTTCCCGTGGGTGACTTCCGGCGTAGGGCCGGGGTGCTGGACCCGGTGGTCTGGGACCAGGTCCGGCATCTGGCGAGGTGACGCGGGGGCCGGCCGACGTGCCCGCGGGCTGACGTGCCCGCCGGCTGACGCGCCTGCCGGCTGACATGACAGCGGCTTACGCGGAAGCGGGCCCACGTGAGAGCGGCATCCGTGGAAGCGGGCCCACGGGAAAGCGGGCCTACGTGGAAGCGGGCTTACGTGCGAGCGGGGGCCGGGCCGTACTGCTGCCGGCCCGGCCCCCGCTTCGACGATTCGTGCTCACGCCCAGAGCTGGCCGTGCAGCGTCTCGATCGCTTCTTCCGTCGTGGCCGCCGTGTAGACGCCGGTCGACAGGTACTTCCAGCCGCCGTCGGCGACGACGAAGACGATGTCGGCGGAGTCCCCGGCCGCGACCGCCTTGCGGCCGACGCCGATCGCCGCGTGCAGGGCCGCTCCGGTGGAGACGCCCGCGAAGATTCCCTCCTGCTGGAGGAGTTCACGGGTGCGGGTCACCGCGTCGGCGGAGCCGACCGAGAAGCGGGTGGTCAGGACGGAGGCGTCGTACAGCTCGGGGACGAAGCCCTCGTCGAGGTTGCGCAGGCCGTAGACCAGGTCGTCGTAGCGCGGCTCCGCGGCGACGATCTTGACGTCCGGCTTCTGTTCGCGCAGGTAGCGGCCGACGCCCATGAGGGTGCCCGTCGTGCCGAGGCCCGCCACGAAGTGGGTGACGGACGGCAGGTCGGCGAGGATCTCGGGGCCGGTCGTCGCGTAGTGGGCGCCCGCGTTGTCCGGATTGCCGTACTGGTAGAGCATCACCCAGTCCGGGTGCTGCGCGCTCAGTTCCTTGGCCATGCGGACGGCGGTGTTGGAGCCGCCCGCCGCGGGCGACGGGATGATCTCGGCGCCCCACATCGCGAGCAGGTCCCTGCGCTCCTGCGAGGTGTTCTCCGGCATGACGCACACCATGCGGTAGCCCTTGAGACGGGCCGCCATGGCGAGCGAGATGCCGGTGTTGCCCGAGGTCGGCTCGAGGATGGTGCAGCCGGGGGTGAGCCGGCCGTCCTTCTCGGCCTGCTCGATCATGTGGAGCGCGGGGCGGTCCTTGATCGAGCCGGTCGGGTTGCGGTCCTCGAGCTTCGCCCAGATCCGTACGTCCTCGGACGGCGAGAGCCGCGGCAGCTGCACCAGGGGCGTGTTGCCGACCGCGGCGAGCGGGGAGTCGTACCGCATCCCGATCAGGCCATGCCGCCGGCCACGGCCGGCAGGATCGTGACGTTGTCGCCGTCGGCGAGCTTGGTGGTGATGCCGTCGAGGAAGCGGACGTCCTCGTCGTTCAGGTAGACGTTCACGAAGCGGCGCAGCTGCTCACCGTCCACGATGCGGGCCCGGATGCCCGTGTGGCGGGTCTCGAGGTCGGCGAAGAGCTCGGCGAGCGTGTCCCCGCTGCCCTCGACGGACTTCTGGCCGTCGGTGTAGGTGCGGAGGATGGTCGGGATGCGGACCTCGATGGCCATGGCTGGACTCCAGTAACAGGGAAGGGTACGGAAGGGCTTTGGCGTGCGCTGGAACAGCGGTGCCCACGACACGTCGGACCGGCGGACGGCGTCCGCCGCAGCGGCCCGAAGCCTGCGAAGCAGTGCGCGGGGCGCGTCAGGAATCGGGACAGATGGCGCTGGCGAGGCGGCACAGGTCGACGTGAAGGCGCGCCACGAGCAGCATGCCCGGCGTCTTGTCGCTCACGTCGTGAAGAACCATGGGGTCATCGTATCGATTCCCGGCCGGGATCCCGGAGTGTGATCTCACCATGCGGTCGATTTCCGTCCGAAGTATGGGACGCATCCGGGATGGGAGGCCATGGCTACGGGGTGACCTCGACCTCTTCCTCGGTCACGACGCCCTCGACGATCCGGAAGGAGCGGAACTGGAAGGGTCCCGCGTCGTCGGTGTCCGCGGTGGAGACGAGGACGTAGTGGGCGCCCGGCTCGTTCGCGTAGGTGATGTCGGTGCGGGAGGGGTGGGCCTCGGTCGCGGTGTGCGAGTGGTAGATGATCACGGGCTCCTCGTCCCGGTCGTCCATCTCGCGGTACAGCTTCAGCAGGTCACCCGAGTCGAACTCGTAGAACGTGGGCGAGCGGGCGGCGTTGAGCATCGGGATGAAGCGCTCGGGCCTGCCGGTGCCCACCGGTCCCGCGACGACGCCGCACGCCTCGTCGGGGTGGTCGGCGCGCGCGTGGGCCACGATCTGGTCGTAGAGGGCCTGGGTCAGGGTCAGCATGGGGCTCAGGATAGACAGACGGGCCCTCCCGTACCGGAGTGCGGTACGGGAGGGCCCGGATGCTGAGACGCGGGGGGTTGCCCCGGAACTGCTGTGGGACTGCTGGGACTACTCGGACTACTTGGACTGCGTCGGCTGCTCGGACTGCTTGCGCTTCGCGAACGCCGCGCTCTGCGGGTTGCGGCTGCGCAGGACGACGTACGAGATGCCGAGGATGACGGCCCACAGCGGCGCGCAGTAGAGCGAGACGCGGGCGTCCTTGTCGATGCCCATCAGCACGATCACCATGCCGATGAAGGCGAGCGCGAAGATGCTGGGGATGATGCCGCCGGGGGCCTTGAAGGAGGACTGGGGCAGTTCGCCGCGGTCGGCCTTGAGGCGGTAGCGGATCTGGCAGATCAGGATGACGATCCAGGCCCACATGCCGGAGATGGTGGCGAAGGAGACGACGTAGTTGAACGCCTCGCCGGGCCACTGGTAGTTGATCCAGACGCCGACCAGCATCATCGCGGCGGAGACCGTCGTGCCGATGAGGGGCGTGCCGGACTTGGTGAGCTTGGTGAAGAACTTCGGGCCCTGGCCGTTGAGCGCGAGGTCGCGCAGCATGCGGCCGGTGGAGTACATGCCGGAGTTGCAGGACGACAGGGCCGCGGTCAGGACGACGAAGTTGACGATGGCGGCGCCGACGCCGAGGCCCATCTTCTCGAAGGCGGCGACGAACGGGGAGACGCCCGGCTGGAAGTTCGTCCACGGCACGACCGAGAGGATCATGATCAGCGCGCCGACGTAGAAGACGGCGATGCGCCACGGCACGGTGTTGATGGCCTTGGGCAGGACGGTCTTCGGGTCCTTGGACTCGCCCGCGGTGACGCCGACGAGCTCGACGGCGAGGAAGGCGAACATGACCATCTGGAGGGTCATGAGGGTGGAGCCGATGCCGTTCGGGAAGAAGCCGCCGTCGGACCACAGGTGCGTGACGGAGGCGGTGTCGCCCGCGTCGGAGAAGCCGACCGTGAGGATGCCGGCGCAGATGAGGATCATGCCGACGATCGCGGTGACCTTCACCATCGAGAACCAGAACTCCAGCTCACCGAAGAGCTTCACGGAGATCAGGTTCACGGCGTAGAGGATGAGGGTGAAGACGAGTGCCGTGAGCCACTGGGGAACGCTGTCGTGGGTCCAGTACTTCATGTACTGGGCGGCCGCGGTGACCTCGGTGATGCCCGTGACGACCCAGAAGAGCCAGTACGTCCAGCCGGTCACGAAGCCCGCGAAGGGGCCGATGAACTCACGCGCGTACTCCGAGAAGGAGCCCGAGACGGGGCGGTACATGAGGAGCTCGCCGAGCGCCCGCATGATGAAGAAGATGACGAGGCCCGCGATGGCGTACGCGAGGATCAGGCTGGGGCCCGCCTTCGAGATGCCCTTGCCCGCGCCGAGGAAGAGGCCGGTCCCGATGGCGCCGCCGATGGCGATCATCTGGATCTGCCGGGCACCTAGACCGCGCTGGTAACCCTCGCCCTCACCGGACTCGCCGGGGGCCTGCACGGCCTCATTGCCGTCGTTTTGCTTGCCGACCTGCACTGAGGTCATGGTGTTGCGCCTTTCTCCATGCCGATCCGTGCCGCTGCGGCTCGGATCGACTGTGACGATCCTCGGGGGCTGGGCCCCTGGATGGATGGAGCTGTGCCTACCGGCGGTCTGCCGGTCGGGGCGCACCCGACGGGACAGGGGTGGCGTCCGTCGAGCGGTCGTGAAGATTTATCACGGCGGCAACACTGATGGAGAAAGGCACGTGTGGCACACACCACTGGAAAAACCGGACAAAAAACCCCTCGTGCGGCATACAAGACCGCTTGAGTAACAGGATCGTTATCCGGAATTGAGCAACCGCTGAGCGAACGCGCTTACATACGGACGCTTGGACTCCGCTCGCTATGTCCTGACAGGTCAGGGCATAAGGGTTTCGACCAGAGTCTCCTGGAGCCCGCCCAGCCACAGGTATGCCATCACCATCGGCTTGCGCGGGTCCTCGTCGGGGAGCCGGTAGAGGAGATCCGCGTCCTCCTCGTCGGTGATGTCGAGGCGGGTGCCGATCGCGAGGCGAAGATCGTTGAGCGCGCGCATCCAGCGCAGGGACTCCTCGGGCGAGAGCTTGAGGACCGCTCCCCCCTCACCGGCGGACGTCAGCGCGTCCAGCGAGCGGATCACCGCGAGCGCGTCCTCCCGCTTGCCGGCCCGCAGGTCGTTCTCGGTGAAGCGCCTGAACTCGGCGGAGTGCGCGCGCTGTTCGTCCGCCTTGTCCACCGTCGCCTCCTCGCTCCCCGGGCCGCCGTAGGCGTCGGGGAAGAGGCGCTGGAGCACCGGGTCGGACGGCGGCTCGCTCGGACCCTCCGCGAAGAGCTCGGCGAGCGGGTCGTCGGGCGCGTCCCCGCCGGGCCCGGGGCCGATCAGCTCCAGGAGCTGGACCGCCAGGGAGCGGATGATCGAGATCTCGACCTCGTCGAGCGCGACGGCAGCGCCGCCGCCGGGAATCGGTTCGAAGTGTCCTGGCATCAGGTGCGTCGCTACTCCGTCGCTGCTTGCGTGCGCTACTTGCGGTCCTGCTGAAGGGTGGCCCACAGACCGTAGCCGTGCATGGCCTGTACGTCGCGTTCCATCTCCTCGCGGGACCCGGTGGAGACGACCGCGCGGCCCTTCTGGTGCACGTCGAGCATCAGCTTGGTGGCCTTCTCCTTCGAGTACCCGAAGTACGACTGGAAGACATACGTCACGTAACTCATGAGGTTGACCGGGTCGTTGTGGACGAGCGTGATCCAGGGAACGTCCGGCTCGGGCACGGCGAAGGTCTCCTCCGCCGACTCGGTGCGTTCGATCTCTAGGGGTGCAGGAGCCGTCACACAGCCCATGCTGCCACTAGGGGGCGGCGACCGCACAAATGGGCCACGGAAATCGTCACACTGACGCTAATTGGGGGTAGCATCCCGGATATGAACACAGCGGACCTTGGCCTGCCGGTGGATGTTCCGTCGACAGCACTCTTCACCGATCACTACGAGCTCACGATGCTCCAGGCCGCGCTCAAGGCGGGCACGGCCGACCGGCGCTCGGTCTTCGAGGTCTTCACGCGCAGGCTGCCCGAGGGCCGCCGCTACGGCGTCGTGGCAGGCACCGGCCGGGTACTGGACGCCGTCGAGAACTTCCGGTTCGACGCCCGCGAACTGGGCTTCCTGCGCGAGCGCGGCATCGTCGACGAACGAACCCTCGAACGGCTGGCCGACTACCGCTTCAGCGGTGACATCTGGGGCTACCCCGAGGGCGAGGTGTACTTCCCCGGCTCCCCCATCCTGCGGGTCGAGGGCTCCTTCGCGGAGTGCGTCCTCCTGGAGACGGTGATCCTCTCCATCCTCAACCACGACTCGGCGATCGCCGCCGCAGCCTCCCGCATGGCCTCCGCCGCGGGCGGCCGGCCCCTGATCGAGATGGGCGCGCGCCGCACGCACGAGCTGGCCGCCGTCGCCGCGTCCCGCGCCGCGTACGTGGGCGGCTTCGCCACCACGTCGGACCTCGCGGCCGGGTTCCGGTACGGGATCCCGACCGTCGGCACGTCCGCGCACGCCTTCACCCTGCTGCACGACACCGAGCGCGACGCGTTCCGCGCGCAGGTCGACTCCCTCGGCGAGGGCACGACCCTGCTCGTGGACACGTACGACGTCACGGAGGCCGTGCGCCTCGCCGTGGAGATCGCCGGGCCCGGGCTCGGCGCCGTGCGCATCGATTCGGGAGACCTGCTGCTCGTCGCGCACCGGGTGCGCGGGCAGCTCGACGAGCTCGGCGCCACCGAGACGAAGATCGTCGTCACCTCCGACCTCGACGAGTACGCCATCGCCTCGCTCGCGGCCGCACCCGTGGACGCGTACGGGGTGGGGACGCAGCTGGTCACCGGCTCGGGGCACCCGACGTGCTCGATGGTCTACAAGATCGTCGCGCGCGCGGAGTCCGCCGATCCGAAGGCGCCGCTGCTGCCCGTGGCGAAGAAGTCCATGGGCGCGAAGACGTCCGTGGGCGGCCGCAAGTGGGCCGCGCGGCGACGCGACGAACAGGGGGTGGCCGAGGCCGAGGTGCTCGGCACCGGTCCCGTCCCGGCCGACCTGGTCGACCGACAGCTCCTGGTCGAGCTGGTCAAGGGCGGCACGGTCGTGGCCCGCGAGCCGCTGGACGCGGTGCGCGAGCGGCACATCGAGGCGCTCGACGGGCTGCCGCTCTCGGCGAAGCAGCTGTCGCGCGGGGAAGCGGTGATCCCTACGGAGTATCTGGTGAACACGCCCGTTTAACGGTCAAATGTCCTCTCCCGCAACGCACTTCAAGTCTCTACGCTCGAAGTCTCCCAGCAGAAGGACACCTCCTATGCGCCGCGCATTGATCGTCGTAGATGTGCAGAACGACTTCTGCGAGGGCGGCAGCCTCGCGCTGGCGGGCGGGGCCGATGTGGCCGCGGCCGTCACCGAGCTGATCGGGCAGGCGCCGGCCGGGTACCGGCACGTCGTGGCCACCCGCGATCACCACATCGCGCCCGGTGACCACTTCTCCGAGTCCCCGGACTACGTCCACTCCTGGCCCGCGCACTGCGTGGCGGGCACGGAGGGCATCGGGTTCCACCCGAACTTCGCGCCCGTCGTCGCGTCCGGCGCGATCGACGCCGTCTTCGACAAGGGGGCGTACGCGGCCGCGTACAGCGGGTTCGAGGGGCTCGACGAGAACGGGGTGTCCCTGGCGGACTGGCTCCGCGCGCGGGGGATCACCGAGGTGGATGTGGTCGGGCTCGCCACGGATCACTGCGTTCGCGCCACCGCGCTGGACGCGGTGCGGGAGGGGTTTCGGGTTCAGGTGCTGCTCGATCTGACGGCCGGAGTGGCCGCGGGGACCACCGCGGCGGCGCTGGACGAGATGCGGGCGGCCGGGGTCGAGCTGTCGGGGAAGCCGGTCGTCTGAGCGGCTGCTTCCTCTCCCCCCGGCCCGCCCCCTCCCGAAAGACCTGGAGCTCTGCCCCAGGCCACGCCCCTCAGACTCCCGAAGGGCTGGAGTGGCCGGCCTGACCGGAAGAAGCGCCGAAGAAGCCTGCGTGGCCCGCCCTGGAATAGCCGGCGCCGGGATGGCCCGCCGGGCTGGAGGCCGAGCTGGAATAGCCGGGCCGGTCGGGATGTCTCGGTCTCATGAGCGCTCTGATCGGGTGCCAGAGTTCGCCCGCCGTGCAGCGGGGGGCGGCTCGCCAGAGCAGGCCGTCCGGGTGGTGCAGGACCGCTGTGACCTCGTCGGGCGTGGGGGGCTCCGCGTTGCCCCTCAGGTAGATCGCCCGCAGGCCCAGGTTACGCAGCCGGGTCAGGGCGCGGGCGCGGTTCGCCGCGTGCACCAGGACCCGTACCGCACCGTCGTCCGGCGACGGGCTGGGCACGGTCAGTGCCACCACCACTCTGCCGTTCGGCAGCTTGCAGAACCCTCCTGCGGACATGATTGTCACACCCCCGTGAGACGTAGTGTCAATAAGAAACCCACAGGACGCACCTAAACACGATCGGCCGCCGCCCGCTAGAGGGCGACGGCCGATCATGCTCTGACCTGCGGCGATGTGGATTACTTCGCCGAAGGGCCCACCTTCACCGTGATCGACGAGCCGTCGAGCGGCTGCCCGACGATCGAGATCCGGGTGTTGGTGTCAGTTGTCTGGACACTGCCGGTCGGGTTCTCCTTGTACCAGTACGTGCCCTTGTGGTCGTCGAAGACCGGAACGCCCAGCTGTGCCGGGATCTTGGTCTCGACGCCGAGCTTGTGCAGCGAGAAGCCCCGGTTCGGGAACCAGCTGAACGCGGCGTCGTACGGCTGGATCTTGTTGGTGATGTATTTGCCGTCGGCCCACTTGAGCGGCTTGGCGTGGGCGTCGACCGGCAGGATCAGACCCTTGCCGGGGTGCTGGCCGACGTTGTTGTTGCGCTGCGAGGTGTCCCACTGCCAGATCATCAGGCCGGGACGGTACGAGTAGTGCTCGACCCAGTCGTTCTTCGCACCGCCGTCACGCCAACCGAAGTTGTACGGACCGACCTTGAGGGTCTTGTCGTACGAGACGTACTGGCGGTTCTCCGCGAGGTAGAACTGCGGGAAGTCGCCCGTCACGGAGGCACCGACGCGGGAGAAGCCGCGCGCGGTCCAGCCGTTGTCGTCACCCTCGGCGTTGTCGGTGAACAGCGCCTGGCCGTCCGCCTTGACGGTGAGGTTGTCGGCGGTGAAGCCCATGCCGCCGGCGCCGCCGTCCGTCTTGTAGCGGAAGCGGACGCTGATCTTCTTGCCCGCGTAGGCGTCCAACGGGAACACCAGGTGCTGGAACTTGCCGGAGACGCCGGTCAGGGCCGGCTTGTCGCCGCCGTCGCGCGGGATGGTGACGCCGTCGGCGGTGCCGTCGATCGTCTTCCAGCTGGCGCCGTCGTCCGAGGACACCTGCGTGTACAGGTAGTCGTAGTCCTTCTCGATGTCGTACCAGCCGTCGAGTTCGAGGGCCGCCTTCGACTTGCCGGTCAGATCGACCGGGCGCGTCAGGGTGTTGGAGAGGTCGTCACCGTAGTCCGACCACCACTGCTTCGCGCCCTCGGTGGGCTTCACGATGTCGGTGGTGACGTTCTTCTTCTCGGGCAGCTCGACGACGAGGGCCTGCTTGCGCTTGGTGTTGTACTCCGAAACACCCAGCGTGTGCGTCGACTTGGTCGCCGCCTTGGCCTTGTCGTAGTTGAGCCAGCCCAGCTGCAGCTTGTCCCAGGCGGTCATGTCGCCCGGCATGTCGCCGATGGAGTCCTTGCCGGTGCCGAGCCAGGAGCCGGCCGACATCAGGGACCAGAAGCCGACCGAGTTCTCGCCGCTGTACGTGGTGTCGTACAGGTCGGGCAGGCCCAGGTCGTGGCCGTACTCGTGGGCGAAGACGCCGAGGCCGCCGTTCTCCGGCTGCATCGTGTAGTCGCCGACCCAGATGCCGGTGTCGCCGACCGGGGTGCCGCCCGCCTTGAAGCCGGCCGGGCCCGTGTCGCCGTCGTCGCGGCCGTAGGCGTAACCGCGGTGCGCCCAGAGGGAGTCGCCACCCTGCGCGCCGCCGCCGGCCGACCCGTCCTCGCCCGCGTGGACGATCTGGAAGTGGTCGATGTAGCCGTCGGGCTCGTTGAAGTTGCCGTCGTTGTCGTGGTCGGTGCGGTCCCACTGGTCGTACTGGGACAGGTCCGCCTTGATGTCGGCGTCGGACTTGCCGGCCGCCTTCTGCTGCTCGACCCACGCGGTCACGCCGTCGCGGACCAGGTCCTCGACGTTCGGGCAGTTGTCGGCGCCGCAGTAGTTGGAGCCGTAACGCGCCTCGTTGTAGGGGACCTTGACCCAGTCCGAGACCTCGCCGTCGACCGAGTAGCGGCCCGACGACGTCTTCTCGTAGTAGGTCTTCAGCGAGTCGACTCCCTTGCCCGTACCGAAGTACAGGTCCTGGAAGTGCTTGCTGCTGTAGTCCTTCTGCCAGGCCGTGCTGTTGTTCTTGGCACGGTCCGGCTCGGCTATCTGGTTGTGCAGCGGGCCGGGCGTACCGCCGTACTTGGGCTTCAGGTCAGGCGTGTCGTCGTCGGCGCGGTCGACCAGCGTCGTGTTGTCGACCTTGTCGCCGAACTCCGTCAGGATCGTGAAGATCTTGTCGGTCCGCTCCCGGCCCAGCTCGACGTACTTGTCCTTGCCGAGCTGCACGACCTGCGAGCCGTCGCGCTTGACGACCTTCGACTTCCCGGAGAGCACCTGCTCCAGCGCGGTCTTGCGCTGCTGCTCCATCTGCTGGCTGAAGGGGCCGCCGATGACGTGCCCCTTGCCCCCGTACGTCTTGCCGTGCGACGTGGAACTTCCTACGGCCGGGGTGTCGGCCTGGGCGCCCGTCGCGAGGACCGATCCGGCAGCCGCGGTCGCGGCCAGCGTCACGAGCACGGCGGCGGATCTCAACGCCCGTCTCTTGGTGGTCACTTGATGGTTCCCCTCCTCCGTGGCGTTTCAGCCACGTGTCACAAGTGACGCTATTTGACCGGAGGTGAAGGAGAAATAACAGACCTTGACTGGGGCAACCGAAGTGCACTATGCAGTGGGACGGCACCGCTATCCGGACGCGGACTTCCTCCCAACGGGCGCGCCGAACCGTCCACTTCGTGGACTCGGTGACTCCGTGCGCCCCCTGTGCACCGGCACCGTGGGTTAGGTCACGCTTACCGCCCGTTCCTCTCGGGCATGCGTCGGAATAGAGTCATTTGACGGCGCGCTACGGCAAAGTCGACCCGGCTCCGCACCCGTTACATATGCAGCTGCCAATGGCTCCTGCCATACGCCAGTGAAGCAAGCATCCGCTGTCCCGAGGACGGATAACGCCATGCCGCGTCCGACTGCCGCACAGCTCGCCTACGGTTCCGCGACCGTGATCTTCTCGACACTCGCCATGCTGCTGTTGTCGCAGACGAGTTCGGGCCTCGGTGTCGCGGTCATCGCCCTGGCCGCACTCGGCCTCGGTCTCCTCGTGGCACTGACGGTGCCCCTGCCGAAGTCGCGGCCCGCCGCAGCGCCGGCCGCCACTGCCGCCGCGGCCGAGGAGCGGGTGACGGTCCGGCGAGCGACTGTGCCCTCCGTGGCCGCCCCGCAGGCCGCCCCCGAGTCCGTGTACGAGGTCGCGCCGTCCGGCACACGCGGACCGGCGGGCCCGTGACCCACGGACCCGCCGGAAGCACCACCCCGCGCCTGCTCAGCCGGTGCTGACCACCACCGTCTTCGCGGCCTTGTCGTGCAGGCCCTGCTTGTAGGGCTTGTCGAAGAAGCTCCAGCCGCCACAGATCGCGGTCCAGATGCAGGCGCAGCAGAACACCGCGGGCAGCCACAGGACCGCGGCGCGCACCAGGTTGGTCTGGACGCTGGGCGTGGCACCGTCGTTGAGGTTCGCCACGCGCAGCTTGAGCAGCCGCTTGCCCAGCGTCTGGCCGGTCCTCGCGGTCATGAAGGTGTCGTACCCGATGTAGAGGACCGCGGCGAGGACGGACTGGCCGAACTGCCTGCCGTACTGGATCTTGTCGGGGTTCGTCTGGTACGCGGCGACCCCGAACGCCCAGGACAGCAGCCCCACGACGATGCTGACCAGGATGATGTCGATGATCCGCGCGAGCACCCGCTTGCCGCTGTCCGCCAGCGGCGGCATCCCGGCCAGCGGGTCATCCCCGTAGGGACCGCCACCGTAGGGGTCACCCTCGTAGGGGCCACCTCCACCACCACCGCCGTACGGGGGCGGCGGGGTGCCGCCGGGCGGGGGCGGCGGGGAGTCGTACGGATTCCCCGAGCCCGGAGGGTTCTGGGGGTTCTGGGGGCCCTGGGGATTCTGAGGGCCCTGTGGATTCTGAGGGTCCTGCGGAGTCCCGTACGGGTCCTGGGGGCCGTCGTACGGTGAGCCGCCGCCCTGGGACGGCGGTGGCTTTCTGAACGGGTCGTCTTCCGGGGGCTGGCCTGAGCCGGGGGGCGGCGGTTCGGAGCTCATGGCCCGAGTCGACCGCGAACCCCCCGATTCCGCATCCGGCGAGCCGCCGTCCGGAGTACGACGGCTCGCCCGTGCGGCGACCGAGCGGGACGGCCCGGGTCAGCCCGCCACGAACGTACGGGCCGCCTTGTCGTGCCAGCACTGGCGCCACGGCCGGTCGAACAGGCACCACAGCACGCCGAGGACGCCGATGACCAGCAGGCCGGTCACGCTGTACACCAGCCAGCGCCGCAGCGCCGCGCCGAACGTCGGCGCCTCGTGCTCCTCGATGTCCCGCACCTGGAGTCCGCACACCTTCTTGCCCAGGGTGCGGCCCCACTTGGCGGTCGGCAGGGCCTCGTAGAGGACGCCGGCGACGAGGAGGACGGCGAGGACGATGCCGAGGTAGGCGCCCGTCGTGCCGTCCAGCAGCCAGACCGTGGCCTCGCGGCCCGACGCCTTCGCCGCGTCGATCTTCCCGTCGATGTGGTCGATGGCCTTGGTGCCGAGCGGGACCGCCGCCACCGCGGTGACCGCGCCGAGCACCACCGAGTCGATGAGCCGCGCGGCAAGACGCCTGCCGAGCCCCGCGGGCCGCGCCGACGCCTGCGCCTGGGCTGCCGCCAGGAACGGGTCGTTGGCCACGGGCTTCCACGGCGTGACGGGGCCTTCCGGCTCCGCGCGTTCGCCCGCGGCGGGCTGAGCGGAGTGAGCGGGCTGCGCGGACTGAGGCTGGGCGAGCTGGTGCACCTGCTGCGCCCAGGAGGGCGAACCGCCGCCAGGGCCGGAGGTCATGGGGGTGGCGGAGGCGCCACCGGCGGCCTGCGGCGGGACCACGCCGGGTCGGCCGGCCTGGGGCTGCTGCGCCGGGGTGAGGGCCTGGGGTGCGTGGGACGCGTGCGCCTGGTGGGGCTGGGGCTGCTGGGCCTGGGGCTGTTGAGCCGGTCCCTGCGGGGCGAAGCCCGCCTGAGGCTGAGGCTGCTGCGACTGGGCGCCGGACCGGGGCTGGGCGTCGGCCTGCTGGGGCGCGGGCTGCTGGGCCGCCTGCGGATGCTGGGCGAGTGGCTGTTGGGGCTGAGCCTGCTGGGGCTGCGCTTGCTGATCCAGCTGGCCCTGAAGCTGACCCGGAACCTGCTGACTCCGCTGCCCCTGACCCTGCACCGCAGGTCCTTGCCGGCCCGGCACCTGACCCTGCTGTCCCTGAACCGCAGGACCTTGTCGGCCCGGCCCCTGACGAGCGGACAGCGCTCGCATCGTCATCGTGCCCTCGGGACGGTCCGTGGGCGGGGTGGGGCGGCGGAACGTGACGGTCCCGTCCGTGGACGGCGTCGGGAGCTCCGGCTGCGCCGGGCGGTTCGCGCCCGCACCGTCCGCACGCGCCTGCTGCTGTTGCTGCTGCTGCTGTTGCTGCTGTTGCTGCGGAGCGGGCACGCGCGGGTCGGTGCCCCAGGACACGCGGCGGTCCTGCTCGCCGCCGAAGCCGGTCTGGCGGGACGCGTCCGCCTGCCAGGCCGTGGCGGGTTCGGGTGCGGCCGGCTCGTCCGAGTACCGCTCCGGCTCCTCGTCGAGGAAGACCGGGCCGGTCTCCTCGACGGACGCGGGCGCGGGCGCAGGCGTGGGGGCGGGGGCCGGGGTCACCCCGGCGGGGGCCGCGAGGGGTTCGCCGTCGGACGGGGCCGGGCGGCTCGTGCCGGGCACCCACGCGGCACCGTTCCAGTACCGGACATATCCGGGAATGGACGGGTCGGGGTAGTACCCGTCGCGGGGCCTGTCGTCGCCGGGTGCCGGAGTTGGGGCGCTCATGTCCGTCGTCCCGTATCTGCTCGGGGTTTTGTTGGGGGTCCACATCTATCAGACCACCGCCCGCCACCGGGCGGGTCCGCCCGTACGGACCACTTTCCGGGGACGCCGAAAAAACTTTCCGGAACTCGCGTAATGCTCCGCGCCCTTCGCCCTCTCTCCTTGCACGGGCCCGCTCTCGCGAGCCCTCGCACGACCCGTACGAGGAGAGGAAGCGCACGACATGCACACCGTGGTGGAACGTGAACTCGAGCTGAAGCTCGTCCTGTCGCCCGAACGCAGCATCCCTGTCCCTGCCCGGCTCACCTACCGGACCGACGACCCGTACGCCGTCCACATCGCCTTTCACATCGGCTCCGAGCACCCGGTCCACTGGACGTTCGCGCGCGAGCTGTTCGTGGAGGGGGTCTTCCGGCCGTGCGGGCACGGGGACGTGCGCGTGTGGCCGACGAAGGTCGACCGCCGCAGCGTCGTCCTCATGGCGCTGAGTTCACCGGACGGCGACGCGCTCCTGGAGGCGCCCGCCGCCGCGGTGTCCGCCTGGCTGGAGCGGACACTGCGGGTGGTCCCTCCGGGCTCTGAGTCCGAGCGGCTCGGCATCGACGACGGCCTCGCCGAGCTGCTCGCTCCCGCCTCGGGCCGCGCCGACGACCTGTGGCTGCGCGACCCGTGGCCCTCGGACGAGTCCCAGGACGGTGAGTGAGCGCGCGTCCCACGGGGGTGGATGCGGGCCGACCGACCAGGAGTGGCGGGCGTCAGAAGAGTTTGCCCGGGTTGAGCAGGCCGAGCGGGTCGAAGGCCGCCTTCACGGCGCGCTGCATCTCGATGCCCACCGGGCCGAGCTCGCGCGCCAGCCACTCCTTCTTGAGTACGCCGACGCCGTGTTCGCCGGTGATGGTCCCGCCGAGTTCGAGACCGAGCGCCATGATCTCGTCGAAGGACTCGCGGGCCCGCCGGCCCTCGTCGGCGTCCTGGGCGTCGAAGCACACGGTGGGGTGCGTGTTGCCGTCGCCCGCGTGGCAGCAGACGCCGATCGTGAGGCCGTACTTCTCGGCGATGCGGTCGACGCCGGCGAGCATCTCGGCGAGCCTCGAGCGCGGCACGCACACGTCGTCGATCATCGTCGTGCCCTTGACCGCTTCGAGCGCGGTGAGCGAGAGGCGCCGGGCCTGGAGCAGGAGTTCGGACTCGGCGGCGTCCTCGGCGGGGACTACCTGGGTCGCGCCGGCGGCCTCGCACAGGGCGCCGACGGCGGCGAGGTCGGCTGCCGGGTCGAGGGTGTCGAAGGCGGCGAGGAGCAGCGCCTCGGTGGTCTCGGGGAGCCCCATGTTCGCCATCGCGTTGACGGCCTTCACGGTCGTACGGTCCATGAGTTCGAGCAGCGACGGGACGTGACCGCCCTCCATGATCTTGCAGACCGCGTCGCAGGCGGCGTCCGTGGAGGCGAATTCGGCGGCCAGGACCAACTGCTGCGGCGGCTCGGGCTTGAGCGCGAGCGTGGCCCGCACGACGATGCCGAGGCTGCCCTCGGAGCCGACGAACAGACGCGTGAGGTCGTAGCCCGCGACGCCCTTGGCCGTGCGGCGTCCCGTGGACAGGAGCCGGCCGTCGGCGAGGACGACGTCGAGCCCGAGGACGTACTCCGCCGTCACCCCGTACTTCACGCAGCACAGGCCGCCCGACGCCGTGCCGATGTTCCCGCCGATGGTGCACATTTCCCAACTGGACGGGTCCGGCGGGTAGTAGAGGCCCTTCTCGTTGACGGCGCGGGAGAGCGTGGCGTTGATGACGCCCGGCTCGACGACCGCGATCCTGTCGACGGTGCTGATCTCCAGGATGCGGTCCATCTTGACCAGGGACAGCACGACGCAGCCCTCGGACGCGTTCGCCGCGCCGGAGAGGCCCGTGCGGGCGCCCTGCGGGACGACGGGGACGCGTAGCTCCGTGGCCGTGCGCATCACGTGCTGGACCTGCTCGACGGTGCGGGGCAGCACCACGACGGCCGGCGCTCCCGCGTCGCAGAAGCTGGCCATGTCGTTGGCGTACGAGGCCGTGACGTCGGGGTCGGTGAGGACCGCCCCGGCCGGCAGGCCTTCCTGAAGTCGTTCGACGAGTGTGCGGCTCATGATCACAGCCTCGCACCCGGGGCCATCGGTGTGAACCCGTCTGCGGCGGCCTTCACCTGCCGGGATGTTGCCGTGATGTGCTCTTCGTATTGACGCACAGTTGCGTCATGAAGACCGAGGAGATCGAAGCGGAACAGCACGCTCCGGCCACTGCTCCCGAACCGGGGTACCGGATGTCCCCGCTGGCGAAGGGCGTGGTGATCAGCGCCCTCACGGGGTCCGTGGTGCTCGGCGGCATCCTGCTGGTGCCGCCCTCCTCGCCGGAGCGCTCCGCGGCGCCCGCTCCGGGGTCGGCCGGCCACGCGATGATCGCGGCGGCCATGGGGGCCGCCGCGTCGCTGCCCGATCTGACGGCCCTCATCAGGGAGCGCGAGGCCCGTCTGCGGACCGATCCGCGGGACGCCCAGTCGTGGGCGGTGCTCGGGGCCGCCTACGTGGAGTACGGGCTGCGGACGGCGGACCCGACGTACTACCCGAAGGCGGAGCGCGCCCTGCGGACCTCGCTGAAGACGCGGCCCACCGGAAACGTGGACGCCCTGGACGGGCTCGCCGCGCTCGCCAACGCTCGCCACGACTACCGCACGGCGAAGAAGTGGGGCGAGGCGTCGCTGAAGCTGGCGCCGAAGCGCTGGACGACGTATCCGCTGCTGATCGAGACGTACGGGCGGCTCGGGGACTACAAGGCCGTGGACCGGTCCCTGGAGACGCTGACGAAGCTGCGCTCGGGCGCGGCCGTGATGGCACGGGAGGGTCAGGTCTACCGGGACCGCGGCTGGCGTGACGACGCGCTCGCGTCGCTGACCGACGCGGCGGCGCTCGCCGCGACGCCGTCCGAGCAGGCCGCGTGCCTGCACCGGGCGGGCGAGCTGACGTGGGAGCGGGGCGAGCCCGCCAAGGCGCTGAACTACTTCACCCAGGCCCTCGCGGCCGACCCCGACCACCACGCGTCGCTCGCCGGGCAGGGCCGCGCCCTGGCGTCGCTGGGCCGTACGACGGAGGCGGTCCAGGCCTACCGGAGCGCGCTCGCCATGCAGCCCCGGCCCGAATACTCCCTGGAACTGGGCGAGTTGTACCAGTCGATCAGGTTCGACGACGCGGCGAAGGCACAGTACGCACTGCTGCGGAAGCGGGTGGCCGCGGACGCGGCGAACGGGGTCGACGACACGCTCCTCCTCGGCCGGTTCGAGGCGGACCACGGGGACCCGCGGGCGGCCGTGACCCGGCTGCGGGTCGAGTGGAAGCGGGCGCCGAGCGTGCAGACCGCGGACGCGCTGGGCTGGGCGCTGCACAAGGCGGGCGACGACCAGGAGGCGCTGAAGTACGCGAAGCGCGCGACGGACCCCGAGCACGGGGGCACCGTACGCAGTGCGCTGATCGCCTACCACCGGGGGGAGGTGGAACGGAAGCTGAAGCTGGACGGGCCCGCCCGCCGGCACATCGGCGAGGCCCTGCGCATCAACTCGGCGTTCTCCCCGCTCCTGGCCCCGCTCGCGAAGGAGGCGCTGGCCGCGCTGGGCGATCCGTCGGCCGGCAGGTCCGACAAGGCGCCGAAGGCGGAGGCGAACACGGCACCGGCGCCGCGGCCCCACGCGGCGCCCCGGAACCCGGCCCCCGCGCGTCCCGCACCCCGGCGCCCGGCGCCCGAAAGCCCCGCGGCCCGCCCGGCCGCCCCCGTCGCGCCGCCCAAGTCCGCGGCACCGCCGGCCACGCCTCCGGCCCCTGCCAAGCCGTCGCCCCGGCAGGCCCCTCAGACGCCCAAGCCCTCGGGCGCGTGACCCCCGCACCCGGCGCCCTCTCGAACGCGGGAGCCCGGCCCCCTAAAGCACACCCGTCCCGATGAGCCCGTTCCGCGTGATCAGGGACGCCAGTTCTTCCTCGCTCAGGCGGTCCGTTCCCGCGGGGCGCCTGGGCAGGACCATGTACCGCGTCTCCGCGCTGGAGTCCCAGACCGTGACGTCCACGGACTCCGGGAGCGTCACGCCGAACTCGGCGAGGACACCGCGCGGGTCCCGCACGACGCGGGAGCGGTACGCCTCGCTCTTGTACCAGCCGGGCGAGGGCCCGAGCAGGCGCAGGGGATAGCAGGAGCACAGCGTGCAGACGATGACGTTGTGCGTGTCGGCGGTGTTCTCGACGACGCGCAGCCGCTGCTTCTGAACTCCCCCGGAGGAGAAGCCCAGTTCACCCACCGCCGAGGTGCCGTCGGCGAGGAGCCGCTCGCGGTAGGCCGGGTCGGTCCACGCGCGGGCCACGACCTTCGCGCCGTTCACGGGCGAGGCGCCCGCGAGGAACCCGTCGATGACCTCGTCGACGGTGTCGCCCCCGACGATGCCCTGCGCCTCCAACAGGCTTTCCAGGCGCCGTACCTGACGGGAGATCACCGCGTCCTCGTGCGTACCGGACATCACTCGGCCTCCCTCAGATAGCTCTCCGACAGATCGAGTACGACGTGGTGGTCGCCCTCGCCCCACAGCTCGCGTGCCGCGAAGCGGACCGCGTAGATCATCTCGACGGGGGCGTCGTCCCGACCCTGCGCGCGCACGTCGGCGAGCGGGGCCCGCCCCTCCGGCTCGACCACGACGCCGAGCTTGCCGCGGGCGTACCGCGGCAGGCGCGTGTGGTGGGGCGGGTCGTGCGGGTACGTGCGGACGTGGGCGCCGGCCGCGAACCGGTCAGTCATCGCTCAGCGCCCCTTCCTCGATGACGCCCTTGCGTTCGAGGAGCGTGCGGATCGCGTGGAACCAGCGCTCGTAGTACGAGGCCGCGAGGTACTCCCCCGGCGGCATCGTCTCGATGGCGTCCCTGAACTCGTCGAGGTTGAAGACCCCTTTGACGAGGAGCGCGCGCTGCAGGGCGAAGACGCGCGCCTCCCAGTCCGCGTGAAAGGGCTCGGCGTCATCGCTGGTGTCGATGGCGCCGAACCCTGTCATGCCGCCCACGTCATTGATCCTGGCCATAGCACCAGCCTAGGACGTGCGCCTACGGAGTGCCCCCAGAGATCTGCGGGTCGCTACAGATTGCCGCGCTTCTCCTGCTCGCGCTCGATCGCCTCGAAGAGCGCCTTGAAGTTGCCCTTCCCGAAGCCCATCGAGCCGTGCCGCTCGATCATCTCGAAGAAGACGGTCGGCCGGTCCTGGACCGGCTTGGTGAAGATCTGCAGCAGGTAACCGTCCTCGTCGCGGTCGACGAGGATCTTCAGCTCGCGCAGCGTCTCGACGGGCACGCGCGTCTCGCCGGCCCACTCGCCGAGGGTGTCGTAGTACGAGTCCGGGGTGTCGAGGAACTGGACGCCCGCGGCGCGCATGGCCTGCACGGACGCGACGATGTCGTTCGTGGCGAGCGCGATGTGCTGGACGCCTGCGCCGCCGTAGAACTCCAGGTACTCGTCGATCTGGGACTTCTTCTTGGCGATGGCGGGCTCGTTGATCGGGAACTTGACCTTGAGCGTGCCGTCCGCGACGACCTTCGACATCAGCGCGCTGTACTCGGTCGCGATGTCGTCGCCCACGAACTCCTTCATGTTCGTGAAGCCCATGACCTTGTTGTAGAAGCCGACCCACTCGTTCATCTTGCCGAGTTCGACGTTGCCGACGCAGTGGTCGACGGCCTGGAAGGTGCGCCTGGCCGGCGGCTCGACGATCGGGCCGGCCGCGGCGAAGCCGGGCAGGTACGGGCCGTCGTACCCGGTGCGCTCGACGAGCGTGTGGCGGGTCTTGCCGTACGTGGCGATCGCGGCCCTCACGACGGTGCCGAACTCGTCCTTGGACTCGTACGGCTCGGTGATGCCGCGGGCGCCGTGCTCGACGGCGTACGCGTACGCGGCGCGGGCGTCCGGGACCTCGATGGCGAGGTCGACGACGCCGTCGCCGTGCTCGGCCACATGGACGGCGAGGAAGTGGCCCCAGTCGGTGGAGACCTTGATGACGGAGGTGAACACGAAGCGGGCGGAGCCGTTCGTGAGGACGTAGGAGGCCGTCTCGCGGCTGCCGTTCTCCGGGCCCGAGTAGGCCACGAGCTTCATGCCGAAGGCGGTCGAGTAGTAGTGGGCGGCCTGTTTGGCGTTGCCCACGGCGAAGACGACCGCGTCCATTCCCTTCACCGGGAAGGGGTCGGCCTCGCGCGCGGTGTCGGGGGTGGGCTGGATGTGCGCAGAAGTAGCTGCCATGGCCCGAGACTCCCTCCGAACCACAAGGTGCGCAATAGTTTGTGATTCCAGTGGTCAATTTGCTCAGCGGATCGCCAATATGGGCGAGCGATCTGTACAGGATGACCATCACGGAGGCCCCCTATGGCGATCGATCATCTGGACGGGCGGCTGATCCTGCTGCTCGCGCGTGAGCCCAGGATCGGGGTGCTCGAGGCGTCCCGGCGCCTGGGGGTCGCGCGGGGCACCGTGCAGGCGCGCCTCGACCGGCTTCAGTCGAACGGAGTCATCCGCGGCTTCGGGCCTCAGGTCGACCCGGCGGCCCTGGGCTATCCGGTCACCGCGTTCGCCACGCTCCAGATCCGGCAGGGCCAAGGCTCCGACGTCAGGGCGCACTTGACGACGGTCCCCGAGGTCCTCGAACTGCACACGACGACCGGCAGCGGCGACATGCTGTGCCGCCTCGTGGCCCGCTCGAACGCCGATCTCCAGCGTGTGATCGACCGGGTCGTGGGTTTTGATGGCATCGTCCGGGCTTCCACCGCGATCGTCATGGAAAACCCCGTTCCGCTGCGGATCATCCCGCTCGTGGAGCAGGCCTCGTCGGATTCCTGACCCGTACGTCCCCGACGCTCACGGAGTCCGCCCGGACGAGGTGAGTGCCGGCGCTGCGTTCCCGGGGACAACCCCGGACCACCGGCCGAGGCCGGCCGGACGTCAGCCCGGCGCAAGGAGGTGAGGCCCGTGAACTTCTGGGAGTACATCGTCACCCGCCATCAGCAGCTGCTGGCGGATGCCTACCAGCAGGCCAGCCTCGTCTTCCAGTGCATGGTCGTCGCGACCCTCGCCGGCGTCCTCATCGGCGTCCTCACCTACCGCAGCGAGTGGGCGGGCAACTTCGCCACCTTGGCGACCTCGACCATCCTGACGATCCCCTCGCTCGCCATGATCGGTCTGCTGATCCCGATCGTCGGCCTCGGCGTCCCGCCGACCGTCATCTCGCTGACCCTGTACGGGCTGCTGCCCATCGTCCGGAACTCGATCGTGGGCCTGCGGGGCGTGGACCCCTCCCTCATCGACGCGGCGCAGGGTATCGGCATGTCCCGCGTCGCCCGGCTCGCCAAGGTGGAGCTGCCGCTGGCCTGGCCGCCGATCCTCACCGGGATCCGGGTCTCCACCCAGATGCTGATGGGCATCGCCGCCATCGCCGCCTACGCGTCCGGCCCCGGCCTCGGTAACGAGATCTTCCGCGGCATCGCGTCCCTGGGCAGCAAGAACGCGCTCAACCAGGTCCTCGCGGGCACGATCGGCATCATCATCCTCGCCCTCCTCTTCGACGCCGCGTACGTCCTCATCGGCCGCATGACCATCCCGAGGGGGATCCGTGTCTGATTCCGTGCCCGAGACCCCCGCCTCCGCCGCCACGGCGACCGCCACCGCCGACGCCGACGCGGGGCGGCCCGACTCCACGACGGGGGCGACGATCGAGCTGGAGAACCTCACCAAGCGCTACCCGGGGTCCGCCGCCCCGGCCGTCGACAACGTCAGCCTGGAGATCAAGGCGGGCGAGACCGTCATCTTCGTAGGCCCCTCGGGCGGCGGCAAGACCACCCTCCTCAAGATGATCAACCGGCTCATCGAGCCGACCAGCGGCCGCATCAGGATCGGTGGCGAGGATGTCACGGACATGGACCCGGTGAAGCTCCGCCGCAAGATCGGCTACGCGATCCAGTCCTCCGGGCTCTTCCCACACATGACGGTCGCCCAGAACATCGCCCTCGTGCCGAAGATGGTCGGCTGGTCCAAGTCGAAGATCAAGGCGCGCGTCGAGGAGATGCTGGACCTCGTCGGCCTCGACCCCGGCGAGTTCCGCGGCCGCTATCCACGCCAGCTCTCCGGTGGCCAGCAGCAACGCGTCGGCGTGGCACGGGCGTTGGCGGCCGACCCGCCCGTACTCCTGATGGACGAGCCGTTCGGCGCCGTCGACCCGATCACCCGCGACCACCTCCAGGACGAGCTGATCCGCCTCCAGCGCGAGCTGCACAAGACGATCGTGTTCGTCACCCACGACTTCGACGAGGCGATCAAGATCGGCGACCGCATCGTGGTCCTGCGCGAGCGCTCGCACATCGCCCAGTTCGACACCCCCGAGGCCATCCTCACCAACCCCGTCGACGACTTCGTGTCCGGCTTCGTCGGCGCGGGGGCCGCCCTCAAGCGCCTCAACCTCAGCCGCGTACGGGACGTCGAGGTCACCGACTACCCGACGGTGCAGGTCGACGACCCCCTCCAGACCATCTTCGACAAGCTGCGCGACGCGGGCACCAACGAACTGCTCCTGCTCGACAAGCGGCGCCGCCCCTACAAGTGGCTGCGGCGCGGCGACCTGATGCGCGCCAAGGGATCACTGGCCCGCGCGGGGACCCTCGTGCACGACACGGTGACCCGGGACGCGACTCTGCGCGACGCGCTCGAAGCGGTCCTGACCGACAACGCGGGACGCGTGGCGGTCACCGGGCGGCGCGGCGAGTACGAGGGCGTCGTCGACATGGAGACGCTGATGAACTCCGTGCACGAACTCCTGGACGCCGACCGGCTCGAAGCCG
The DNA here is from genome assembly GCF_020616555.1 of Streptomyces longhuiensis. Taxonomy (NCBI): domain Bacteria; kingdom Bacillati; phylum Actinomycetota; class Actinomycetes; order Kitasatosporales; family Streptomycetaceae; genus Streptomyces; species Streptomyces longhuiensis. Next base: position 4,068,639 of record NZ_CP085173.1, read on the forward strand.
TGGAGCACCAGCACGAACTGGAGGAGCTGCGGGCCCAGCAGACCCACCAGGAGCAGGAAGGCGAGGGGGGACCGAAGGCGTGAACACCCCCAAGTCGCCCCCGGACAAGCGCCCGGAGGGCGAGCACGAGGTGAAGGGCGTCGCCTTCCGCGACGAAGGCGAGGCCGAGCAGGAGGCGCCCCCGCCACCGCCGGTCCGCGGGAAGCGCCGGATCTCCTGGCAGAAGCTCACGTTCCTGCCGGCCGTGGTCGCGGCCGTACTGCTGGCCACCTGGCTCTGGTTCCAGCAGGCCAGCCTGGACACGATCTCCGAGAACGCCATCGTGGGCGGTCAGGTGTGGAAGCTCCTCAAGCAGCACATCTACCTGACGGTGGTCTCCACGTTCTTCGTGCTGATCATCGCGATCCCGCTGGGCATCCTGCTGACCCGCAAGATGTTCCGCAAGGCGACCCCGGTCGCCCTCGCCTTCGCCAACATGGGCCAGGCCACCCCCGCGATCGGCCTGCTCGCCCTGCTGGTCATCTGGCTGGGCATCGGCCGGCGGTCGGCCCTGATCGGCATCATCATCTACGCGATCCTGCCCGTGCTCTCCAACACGATCGCGGGCCTGAAGGCGAACGATCCCACCCTCCTCGAATCGGCGCGCGGCATCGGCATGTCACCGCTCGGCGTCCTCACCAAGGTCGAACTGCCACTGGCCGTACCGCTGATCCTCGCGGGCGTGCGGACGGCGCTCGTCCTGAACGTCGGCACGGCGACCCTCGCCACGTTCGGCGGCGGTGGCGGGCTCGGCGTCCTCATCACCACCGGCATCACCACCCAGCGCATGCCGATCCTCGTCCTGGGCTCGGTCCTGACGGTCTCACTGGCCCTGATCGTCGACTGGCTGGCGTCGCTCGCCGAACTCCTCCTGCGTCCGCGCGGGTTGGAGGTGGGCGCATGAGGCGTACGTACCGTGCGGCGGCGGCAGCGGGCCTCGTGGTGTCCCTGCTCGCCGGCTGCGGACTGACCAGCGGCAGCCCGATGGTCGACGACGTGAAGCCGGGCTCGGTCGGCCAGGGCGAGCCGCTCAAGGGCGCCGACATCACCGTCACGTCCAAGGAGTTCACCGAGCAGCTGATCCTCGGCGCCATGATGGGCATCGCCTTCAAGGCGGCCGGCGCCGAGGTACTCGACCGCACCGGCATCCAGGGCTCGATCGGCGCCCGCGAGGCCATCAAGAGCGGTGACGCGGACGGGATGTACGAGTACACGGGCACGGCCTGGATCACCTACCTGGGCCACTCCACCCCCATCCCGGACCCGCAGGCCCAGTGGCAGGCCGTGCACGACGCCGACCTCAAGAACGGCATCACCTGGCTGCCGCCGTCCGCGCTCAACAACACGTACGCGCTGGCCATGAACGAGACCAACTTCAAGAAGTACGGCACGAAGACCCTCTCGGACGTGGCCGCGCTCGCCAAGAAGGACCCCAAGGCCGTGACGCTTTGCGTGGAGAGCGAGTTCGCCAACCGCGCGGACGGGCTGCCGGGCATGGAGAAGGCGTACGGCATGGACATCCCGACCGCGAACATCACGCAGATGGACACCGGGATCATCTACACGCAGGCCGCGAAGGGCACGTGCACGTTCGGCGAGGTCTTCACGACCGACGGCCGCATCAAGGCGATGAAGCTCCGGGTGATGGCGGACGACAAGCACTTCTTCCCGAACTACAACGCGGCCCCGGAGATGAACACCAAGTCCCTGGAGAGGTATCCGGCGATGGCGAAGGTCATCGAGCCGATCACGAAGAAGCTCAACAACACGGTCGCGCAGGAGCTGAACGCGAAGGTCGACGTCGACGGCCAGGACCCGCACGACGTGGCGAAGGACTGGCTGGTGAAGGAGGGCTTCGTGACGGAGTGAGCGGGCCCCGGGTCCAAGTGAGCCGATCCGGTCGGAGTGAGCGGGCCCCGGGTCAGCCGATCCGGCTGCCGGGGGCAGGGATTCAGCAGCTGGGGACCTTGCTCGCGTCACCCTTGTCCAGGGCCGTCAGGGCGGAGACCGCGCCCCGCAGCGTCGTCACGGGGATCAACCGCATGCCCTTGGGCAACTCGGCCTTGGCGTCGCCGCACTCCGCCCGCGGCACCAGGAACACCTTCGCGCCGTCCCGCCAGGCGGCCTGCGTCTTGAGCGAGACCCCGCCGACCGCGCCGACCTTCCCGCCGGAGGTGATGGTGCCCGTACCGGCGATGGAACGGCCGCCCGTGAGGTCGCCGCCGCTGCCGTTGCCGTCCAGCTTGTCGACGATGCCGAGGGAGAAGAAGAGTCCCGCGCTCGGCCCGCCGACGTCAGCGAGCTGAAGCTTCACGTGCACGTCCTGCGGGTCCTTGCCCAGATAGCCGAGCGCCGCCTCGGTCGCGGAGTCCTGCGACTTCTTCATCTCGCCGAGGTTGTGCTGCTCGATCTCCTTGGTGGAGTCGCCCGCCGGGTACACGGAGTCGCGGGGCATGACCGCACGGTCCGTTCGGAACCAGCTGTCGACGACATCGCCGAGACTCACCTCCGCGTCGGGCCCCGTGGCCACGATCGTCACCATGCGCAGCTTCCCCGAGGTGTCGCGGGTGGGCGCTCCGGAGATGTCGATGACGGGCTTCCCCTTCGAATCCCCGAGCACATCGGTGGTCGGCCCGGGCTGCGCGATGGCGAACGGCAGCGGTGCGAACCCCGCCACGGCAAGCAGAGCCACCACAGGCAGAGCACAAACGGCAAGGGCCCTGGGCCGCGAAATCCGAGAGAGAAGCACGAGCCCAATCTAACGCGAGGAACAGACGCGCCCAGTGTGGCGGGGGCACCCGCCGGTTGTTCAAGAGGCGCATGGGGAACTGCGCCGCTTCACACAAGGACGCGGGATTCGGGACGCTTCGCTCAGGGGGCGGGGAACGGCTCCACTTCACACAGGGGCGCGGGATTCGGGACGCTTCGCTCAGGGGGACGGGGAACGGCTCCACTTCACACAGGGGCGCGGGGAACGGCGCGATCAGCCGAGATGAACCAGCAGCCGACAGCAAACCGACGGCTCATCCAAGGGCGCGGGGAACGGCGCGATCAACCGAGACGGACCCGCAGACGAAAACGGACCCCTCCAAGGGGCGCGGGGAACTGCGCGACCAGCCGAGACGAACCAGCAGCCGACAACGAACCGACGGCTCATCCAAGGGCGCGGGGAACGGCGCGATCAACCGAGACGGACCCGCAGACGAAAACGGACCCCTCCAAGGGGCGCGGGGAACTGCGCAAAACCCCCGCCCCTGATACCCCGCACAAACACCGGCACTGACACCCCGCACAAACAACCGATCAGGCAGCGCGCTAGCGCAACGCGTCGGCCACTTCCCGCGCCGCATCAAGAACCCGCGGCCCCACCCGCTCAGGGACGGAGTCCGAAAGCATCACGACCCCCACACTCCCCTCGAGCCCGCTCACCCCCACCAACGCCGCCGCAGCGCCACACGCACCGGCCTCCAGCTCCCCATGGGTCAGCGTGTAACCAGGCTCGGGCACATGCCCCTGCCGCGCGGCGAGTATCGCCCGCCCCGCGGCCCCCCGGTCGAGCGGATGCCGGAACCCCGCCCGGTACGCCACGTGATAGTCCGTCCAGGTCGGCTCGACGACGGCCACGGCGAGCGCCTCCGAGCCGTCGACCAGCGTGAGATGCGCGGTGGCCCCGATGTCCTCGGCAAGAGATCGCAGCGCCGGCAGCGCGGCCTCCCGTACCAGCGGATGCACCTGGCGGCCCAGGCGCAGCACGCCGAGCCCCACCCGCGCCCGGCCTCCGAGGTCGCGTCGGACCAGGGCGTGCTGTTCGAGCGTGGCGAGCAAGCGGTACACGACGGTGCGGTTCACGCCGAGCTTGTTGGACAGCTCGGTGACCGTCAGCCCGTGGTCGGTGTCGGCGAGCAGCTTGAGGACACGCAGTCCTCGGTCGAGCGTCTGGGAGGTCTCCGCGGTCACGACGCCCACTCCTTAGTGGTGAAGGCGGCGGCCCCCTCCGCGGCGGTTGCGACGCCGGTCCCGTGGGCGACGCGCGTCAGAGGCCGCCGGTCGGCAATCGACCCGGTTCGGATGGTCCCGGGCGGAGGCGCATGGCGCACCGGCTGCGCTCCGCGGCGGCTCTGCCACGGGGCGTGTGCGTTGCCGGGAATGTAGCGAGGTCGTCCCGCTCAGCGGAAGACTCCGTCCAGAATCCGGGCAGTAACTATCCCGAGCTGTACCGATTGCCCCGTTACGCGGGTGGGATCAACGGAACGTGCACCGCCTCTGCACGTAGTGCACACAATTCTTGGCGCGCCGACCTTGGACGGCGCGAAGCGACGTCACTTCATCCGGGTGGCCCACTCCTGGACCTTCGCGATGCGCTGCCGCAACTGCCCGGCCGTGGCCTCCGCGCTCGGCGGCCCCCCGCACACCCGCCGCAGCTCGGTGTGGATGACGCCGTGCGGCTTCCCGCTCTGATGTACGTACGCCCCGACCATCGTGTTCAGCGACTTACGGAGTTCGAGGAGCTCCTTGTGCGAGACGACGGGCCGCCGCTCGGCCGGCATCTCGAGAAGATCGGCCTCGCTGTCCGGCTTCTTCTTGCTGTGCGCGATCTGCCGGGCCTGCCGCTTCTGGAGCAGCATCTGCACCTGGTCGGGTTCGAGGAGCCCGGGAATGCCGAGGTAGTCCTGCTCCTCCTCGCTCCCCGGGTGGGCCTGCATGCCGAACTCGGCGCCGTCGTAGAGGACCCGGTCGAACGTGGCCTCGGACTCCAGCGCCTCGAAGGAGAACTGCTCCTGCTCCCCCGTGTCCTCGTCCTGCTCCTTGTTCGCCTCGTCCATCTCCTGCTCGGACTCGGCGTAGGGGTCCTCCTCGCCGTCCTTCTTCGGCTTGTCGAGCACGTGGTCGCGCTCGACCTCCATCTCGTTGGCGAAGCCGAGGAGGTCGGGGACGGTGGGCAGGAAGACGGACGCGGTCTCGCCGCGCCGCCGTGAACGTACGAAACGGCCCACGGCCTGCGCGAAGAAGAGCGGGGTCGAGATCGTCGTCGCGTAGACGCCCACGGCGAGCCGCGGCACGTCGACGCCCTCGGACACCATGCGGACGGCGACCATCCAGCGGTCGTTGCTCCCCGAGAAGTCGTCGATCCGCTTCGACGCGCCGGTGTCGTCGGACAGGACGGTCGTGGGCTTCGTGCCGGTGATCTCCCGGATCAGCTTGGCGTAGGCGCGGGCGGAGTCCTGGTCGGCGGCGATGACGAGGCCGCCGGCGTCCGGGATGCCCTTGCGGACCTCGGTGAGCCGCTGGTCGGCAGCGCGCAGCACACTCGGCATCCACTCGCCGCGCGGGTCGAGGGCGGTGCGCCAGGCCTGGCTGATGGCGTCCTTGGTCATGGGTTCGCCGAGCCGGGCGGCGATCTCGTCACCGGCCTTCGTGCGCCACCGCATGTTGCCGCTGTAGGAGAGGAAGATGACGGGCCGCACGACACCGTCGCCGAGCGCGCTGCCGTAGCCGTACGTGTAGTCGGCGGAGGAGCGCCTGATGCCGTCCTTGCCCTCTTCGTACTGGACGAAGGGGATCGGGTTGGTGTCCGAGCGGAACGGCGTACCGGTGAGGGCGAGCCGTCGGGTCGCCGGCTCGAAGGCCTCCAGGCACGCCTCACCCCACGACTTGCTGTCACCGGCGTGGTGGATCTCGTCGAGGATGACGAGCGTCTTGCGCTGCTCGCTGCGGTTGCGGTGCAGCATCGGCCGCACGCCCACACCCGCGTACGTGACGGCGACGCCCTGGTACTCCTTGCTGAGCGGCCCCGCGCTGTACTCCGGGTCCAGCTTGATCCCTATGCGCGCGGCGGCCTCGGCCCACTGCTTCTTCAGGTGCTCGGTCGGCGCGACCACGGTCACCTGCTGCACGACATGGTGGTGCAGCAGCCAGGACGCGAGGGTGAGCGCGAACGTCGTCTTGCCGGCGCCCGGGGTGGCGACGGCGAGAAAGTCTCGCGGCTGCTCCTGGAGGTACCGCTCCATGGCCCCTTGCTGCCAGGCACGCAGCTTGCCCGCGGTGCCCCAGGGGGCGCGCCCGGGGAAGGCGGGTGAGAGGTGGTGGGAGGAGGCGGAAGCGGTGGCGGCGGCGGTGGTAGTCACGGTCTCCGGGTTCGACGGGCGCGGCAACGGGGCGATGATCGGAGGGGGTCGGGTACGTACGACAACCGGGCCACCCTACCGGTGGCCCCCTCGCTTCCCCGGGCAGACTCGGGGGCTCGGGCACCGGATGCGACGGGCCTCACATCCGTCGGGCGATGAGTCTCACATGCGCCGGGCGATGAGCCTCACGTACGTCGGGCGATGGTCCTAACACCCGTAGTGCGGTGGGTCGTACACCCGTCGTGAGGTGGGCCTCACACCCGGCACGCGATGGCCCCGCATCCGTCGCGCGGCGGCTCTCGCATGTGCCGCACGACGGCTCTCGCATCGGCTGTCCGACGGCTCTCACATCCGCTGTCCGACGGTCCTCACCTGCCCTTCAGCGCCGCGCGGCCCGCACCCGCTTGGCCTGCCCGACACGGCTCGTACCGCCGCCCGCCAGCGCTGCTCGGTCCATACCTGCGCGGCCTGCCCGTCAGCCCCGCTCGGCGCGTACCTGCGTGGCCTGTCCGACGGGACTCGTACCGTCCGTGTACCGCCCGTCAGCCCCGCGCGGCCCGCACCCGCGCGGCCTGCCCGTCAGCGCCGCTCGGCGCGTACCCGTGTGGCGACCCACGCCCCCGCCAGCGCCACCACCGCCATCGGCAGGAACACCGCCGCGAACGCCGCCGGATGCGACCCGCCGGCCGCCGTGGCGCCGTGCGCGGCCCCCACCGCTCCGCCCCCGAGCGCGGCGAACGCGGCGCCGCCCACGGCGAGCAGGACGACATTCGACAGGCCGTCCGAGATCTGCAGCGCGGCCGAGTTCGCCCCGGCCTCCTCCGGGGCGGACAACTGGAGCAGCAGCACGCTCGTGGACGAGATCACCAGGCCCATCCCGAGACACCCGAAGCCCCACGCCACCGCCACGATCCACACCGGCACGGCCTGGATCAGGACGCTCGGAGCGGTGACGATGGCCGCGGCCACCAGGACCATCCCGCCCGCCATCATGCGCTCCCGGTACGGCTCCAGGCCCGGCCGGGACTGCACGTACGAGCCCAGCGCCCACGTGGCCCCGCCCACCGCCAGTGACAGCCCGGCCGCCATCGGCGAGAGCCCGCGCTGGGTGACGAGCATCAGCGGCACGAAGGACTCGGCCGCGATGAAGGACCCGGCGGCGACCCCGCGCAGGAGGACCACGGCGGGCAGCCCGCGGGCGGCGCGGTATGTACCCCGGGGCAGCAGCCCGAGCACGGCCGGCACGAGCAGGGCGACGCCCACGGCGCCGGGGAGCAGGGACACCCAGGCCAGGTCCTGGGCCGCGTACTGAAGGAACCCGGCGCCGAAGGAGATCCCGAGAGCGAGCCGGACACGACGCCGGTCGACGGCGCCCGGGACGGCGCCGTCGGCGGGTCCGGAGGCGCGGCGACGGATCTGGGGCAGGGCGAGCGCGAGCGGGAACACGACCAGCACGGGGATCCCGATGAACACCCACCGCCACCCGAGGTGCTCGGTCACGGCGCCGGAGGCGAGCGGCCCGACGACGGAGGGGACCACCCAGCTCGCGGCGAAGGCGGCCATGATCGCGGGCCGCAGGCGCTCCGGATAGGCGCGGCTGACAACGACGTACAACGCCACGATGACCAGCCCGCCCCCCAGCCCCTGCACGGCCCGCCCGGCGATGAACATCCACATGGACGCCGCGGTGCCGGCGAGCAGCAGCCCGGCCGCGAACGCCGCGATCCCCGCCCCCAGCGGCGCCAGCGGCCCACGCCGGTCGGCCCACTGCCCGGACAGCACCATGCCGAAGAGGCTGGTGGTGAAGTAGGCGGAGAAGGCGAACGCGTAGAGCGACACCCCGTCGAGCTCACGCGCGGCGACGGGCATGGCGGTCCCGACGGCGGTGGCCTCGAACGCGATCAGCAGAACGACGGAGACGATGCCGATGCTGAGAGCGCGATATCCCCGCCCGAGCACGCCTTCACCGGTCCTGCCGTCGGCAGCGATGTCGGCAGCCATTTCGGCAGCGCCATCAGCAGCAAGTCCGGCGGGGGTGTCGGAGGCGAAATCGGGCGCGAGATCGGAGGCGCCGTCGCGGGCGAAATCGGGGGCGATGTCGCGGGCGACAGCGGCGTCACCGGACGGTTCCAGGGCGGTCATGAGCTTCAGAGTAAGGGGCACCACGCCACTTGACCCCTGTCGGTGGTCCCCGTTCTCCTGGTCCCTTGGTCGTACGACCATGAACGGCGTATGGCAGTCACATTGCGACCCACGCGCCTCTCTTGGCGCGACGACGCACGGGCCGTACGGTCAAAGACATCGAGTTCAACGAACCTTGTTCCGAACTCAGTTGGCCGTGTGCCCGAGTGGTTTAGGGATTCGCCTGCAAAGCGAAGCACACCGGTTCGATTCCGGTCACGGCCTCGACCAGCACGTTCATGAAGGGGCGCCCCGTTTCAAGGGGCGCCCCTTTGGCGTTGGCCGACAGGCACCGCGGGCGTGAAGAGCAGCGGAGCGGCCGGACTCACCCGATGCGCGGCGGACCACTCGGCAGGTTCGGGCGCCGGGGCACCACCAAAGGTCCTGGGCGACACGCCGGGCGGCATCAGCTGCGAAGCCGGCAGCACTCTCCCGCACGGCACGGTCGCCCACGTCGGCGCCACCGCCGCCCACTCCGACCGAGATCTCCAGAAGCTCATCCCTTCGCTTGCCCGGCGGGCAGTCGACGAACAGGTGGGCGCCCAGCCCGTCGAGAGTTCCACCCGCGTCGCCAAGCGTGAGGCGCGTACCACCGGACTTGCGGAGATCACGCTCGACGTCGTCGCGGGTGCAGTCGCCGCCCTGGAGGTACCAGTAGGCAACCCTGATGGACACGTCGCCCCCGGTCAGCAGACATTGCCCTGGTCCCTGACCCCGCACGACGTCACGACTGCCCCCTTCGACGGCGAAACCGTAGGCGTCCCTCTGCCGGAACCGTTCACCCCGCTCCGGCATCAGGCACTTCAGGGCCCCGCCCGGCAGAGACCTCTCGCACACCTTCGCGGGCACCGCCACGAGGGGATTCTCGTCGGGCCACAACCACCAGACACCGAGACCGCCCAGAACCAGCACCACGGCCACGACAGCTGCGGGCAGCTTTCACCGTGCGCGACCACGGGAGCCGCCCCGTTGCCCGGCCACGACTCCATCCGCCATGGCCTCATCTGTCATGCCCTCATCCTGTCATCGCGGCCAGCGGCGCTCCGTCAAGGCGGACGGAGTGCGTCACCCGAGACGGACGGCCCGCCGTCCCGCCCACCACTGGCCTGCGGCACTGATCACCCGGACGTGGGGTGACCAGTGCGTCCGGTCCTCGTTTCCCAGAATCCCGCCTCGAATCAAGGCAGTTGGGGCACACGGGGATGCGAGTACACACACGGGGAGGACATCAGCATCATGGCCATCGGACCTGCCCAGGGGCAGCAGGACCTCGCTTCGTCGCCGGCGCGGAAGCGTGCCGCGGCACGGGCGATCGAGAACCGCATCGAGCCCGACACGCGCCGCTCGGGCGAGTGGGCGGACGAGGACACGGGCGCCGCTGTCAGGGCGTTCGACGCGAAGGACGGGCACGGCTGGATCACGTCATCGGCCCTGAAGAAAGCGCACAAGGCCTGGGGCGATCAGGTGAAGTCACTTATGAACAGGCTGAGTTCGGAGAAGGTGTCGCTGCGCGCCACCACGGCCCTCCTCCAGGGCACGGACTTCGGTGTAGGGGCGCAGGTCCGGACGACGTCATCGCTCGACCGCTACTGACACGGACAACGGAGAAGACGGACAACGGACCCACGAGTCCGCACCGCGACGCCACACCGGCACATGCGCACCGCAGGCACCACGTCACCCACTCCGCCCGACGCACGAGGACGCATGCCCACGTACCACGAGATCATGACCACCGACCTCGCCACGCTCACCACCGCGGCCGATCGCTGGGACGGCATGGCGAAAGAATTCGGAAAGCGGGAGACGGATTACAAGCGGGACGTGCACGGCATCACGCCCGGCCCGCCGTCCACCTCGACCTGGACCGGCCTGAGCGCCGACGCGGCCGGCAAGCGCTTCGACGTAACGCTCCATGAATTCCAGAACGCCCAGACGGAGGCCAGGGCCATTGCCTCGCTCCTCCGGGACGCTCACGCGCAGTTCACCACGTTGCGCGGCCGGCTCAAGTCGGAGCGCGAGGCGGCCATCAAGGCCGGTATAAAGGTCTCGGATCGCGGCGTGGTGGCATACGACGAGGAACGCGCGGCCGGAGATGCCTCGAACTCGGCGATGCACGACCCCGCAAGCCGGGCCGAAGTCCAACGGGCGGTCGAATCCTGGCAGGGCCGTATCGACAAGGCGGTACGTACGCTGGGGGACGCCGACGCAGGAGTCGAGATCGCGCTCGGCGCCGCCATCTTCGATTCCAATCTCACGGACGGTACGGGCAACGGCTTCAACGCCCGCGCCAAGGGCGACATCGAACAATACGAGGCGGACGTGGCAAAGGAATCCGCCCTCAAACTCGCCAACGGCGAACGGCTCACGCAGCACCAACTCGCCGAACTCCAACGCTCGTTCCGCGACAACGACCACGATCCGGGATTCAGCCGCACCGTCCTGGACAGCCTGGGCCCGAGCGGCACGATCCGCCTGACCAACAACCTCGGCGACCTCGCCCATGTGACCGACCCCCGGCACGCGGCTGACTACAACTCCATCGAGACCGGCCTCGCCAACTCCCTCGCGACGGCCACCAAGAACTCCCACTCCCAGTGGTACAAGGACTGGCGGACGGAAATGCGGAAAGCGGGAGTCGCGCGCTACGAGACCGAATTCCAGACAGCAAGGCTGGACAAGGTCCACGGATACCAGTCGCTGGTCACGCTCATGCAGCACGGTGACGGGTACGGACGCGACTTCCTCGAGGACCTCGGCGACGACATGATCAAGGTCGAGAAGAAGAACCCTGAAATCTGGGACTTGAAGGGCGAATACAGCGGAAAACGGGGCGGCTGGTTCGCCAACGACCCGGTAGACGGCGTACTCGGCATCATGAGCCATGAGCCGGCCACGGCCGCGCACTACCTCAATGACGACGACCGCATGAAGTACCTGATGCACGACCGCGACTGGAAGCTCACGCTCCACACGACCGAGACGCCGAAGGCGACGGTCTACACCCCATCCCTGGACGCGGACACCCACGCCGGCTTCGCGGCGGCACTCCAGGCGGGAGCGACGGGCCTGGACCCGTCGGACCCGAACGCGAAGTACGTGGACCACTCCGCGGAGAACAACAAGGTGTTCAAGTCGTCACTGAAGTACCTGGCGGAAGAGGGCGACAAATTCCCGCCGTCACTTCGCGAGCCCATGGCGAAGATTCTGGTGAATCATGGGGATACGGTGCATGCGGCGGCCGGCGCAATCGACATGAACGAGGCACCGCTGGAGCAGGACCAGCTATACGAGGTCGTGAAGCAGGTATCCAAGGACCAGGGGGCATATGCGGCTCTCAACAGCGGCATCAACCACGCCATGGTCACTGATATTCACGACCCGCATCAGGAACACCCCAAGGATTCACTGACTCACGCCGGACGAACGGTAGGTTTCCTTGAGCAGGCCCGCGCCAACGCCGCAGGGGATCCCAAAGTTGCCGAATTCAAACACAAATGGGTAGTCGATCAAGCTATCGGCTACATCCCCGTCGGTGGTGACGAAATTCAATCTGGAGTCGACTACGTGACGGACCGATGGCTGGCCGACGAACAGAAGAAACTGGACGACAAAGCAGCCGAAGGAAACGTCGCCGACTACACCAATCGGAACAGGCAACTCATGGCCCTCGCAGGTGAGTGGCACAAAATCCATGGCTCCCGCGACGGCTCCGCCATCGCGGCACAGGAAGCCATCGATGAAGCCGCATACGCGGGATTCGAGCGGGGTCGGGGTGCTTCAGGGGAGAAGACCAAGTGAACCATCCAACGCGGATCGGGCTGCTGACACTATCTGTGTGCTCAGGGTTGGCGTCACTTGCCTCTTGCAGCCCCCAAGAATCCGAGATCCCGAAATCCGTCTGTGGCACGCGCGTGAATCAGAAACTTGTCGAGCCGCTACTCAGAACTCAAGGCAAGGTCAGCGAATCGCACACCGCAGGGTGGGGCAAGCGGGAGACGAATTGGTGCATTGTCCGAGTCGGAGGCGACGAATCTCTGCGCCTAAAATTTGCGTGGCACTCGGACAACGTGGACCCGATGAAGTCAGCCTCTCCCAATAACAACGTCACAGGCCTGTGGGAGCCGGCTCGGATGACCTTGGCAGATAGTGCCGCACTCGGCGATGACGGCGCGATCGCGACCACGCGCTGCCGGACGAAACCGAACAATCACTTCACGCTGACGCTCAAGCTGAGCCACCGAAGCGATGTACCCCACCTCAGAGGGGATGTCGAGAAGTTCATGCGCGCCTACATGCCCGCCACCATGAAGGCCGTGGGCTGCACTCACCCCTGACAAAGCAAGCGCACGCGACCCGTCACCCCCCAGCCGTAAGAATCACACCTCCACCCACCACAATCACCGCAAACGCCACAAACACCGCCACGAACAGCAGCAGCTTCCCGGCGGAGGGACCCGGCTCATAGGACCGCGGCTCGGGCCCATCCGCCGGATTCTGTGGCCCCGAAGGCTCACTCGTCGTCACCACTGCCGTCCTCTCCGAGCGCATCGCGACGTTCGCGTTCCCAACGTACGACCCCGCCGGAACGTGCAATCAGCCGCCCCGGCATATCCGGAGAATCGGACCACGTCGACAACGACGCCGATCCCGATGGGTCGCACAGGGCCCCGTGTCAGATACGGGGCCCCACCGACCGCTCCTGCCACCCCCGTGACGCGGCAGTGCCGCCTCACCATAGGCCTGGACCAATGCAAATCCATGATGCGGCCACGGGATGCCTACCGGCCTTCCGCAACCGGAATGAGGGCCACCCGACCACGGGGGAAGCCGGGTGACCCTCGCACCCAACAGTAAGTACGCGGCGCCGGACGCGGACCACAGCTGGCCGACGTTTGCTCGATCTGCACGCCCGGCGCGCGACCGTCACACACGCGTCTGCGCTGGTCATCGCCATGAATGAGTCGTACGGACCGCGCCGCGCGGCAACGCCGGTTCGGCTGGAGTCGATCGGTAGGCCCACGCACGCACCGCAGCCACCCCGGCCAGGACGACACATCCGGCACACCTACTAGAGCCCCGCCCCCTCCCCACCGAACACCCCACCGCACGCCGCCCGGTACGCCGCCTCCACGCTCGTACGAACCAGCCGCTCGTCGATGGAGGCCCGCATGATGAGCAACCGGTAATAGAAGGGCGCGCTCAGCGCCGCGATGACTTCGTACGCATCCGTGTCCGGCGGAACCTCGCCCCGCTCCACAGCACGGTGAACCAGCTGCGTCACGACATCGGTCCGCGCGGTGAAGGCGTCGCGGACGATGTCCGCGATATGTGGGTCGTACGCGGCAGCCGCCACCATCGCCTCGACGAGATTGCGGCTGCGCGGCAGGGCGTGGAACCCGGCGATGGCCTCGGCCAGTTCGAGCAGGTCCTGACGGAACTCACCGGAGTCCGGCGTGGCGATCGTCTTGCTGTGCTGGGCCATCAGGTCGACGACGACACCCTCGACGCTGCGCCAGCGCCGCCGGATCGTCGAAACGTGTACGCCGGACCGCTCGGCGAGCTTGTCCAGGGTGAGCCCGCCGAACCCCGTCTCGTCGAGCTCGTGCAGCGCGGCCGCGAGGACAGCCGCGCGGGTGCGGGCCGTACGTCCGCCGGGGCGGGCGGAGCCGTGCTGTGGTCGCTCAGTCATCGACGTCAATGTAGACGCCGCGACACCAGGACAAACGCCGAGCCACCAGGCAGGCCCCGCCGAGCTCGGGCCGTGCGCCAGACGCACCCCGCCCCGACACCGATCCCATGGGCACCAGATCTTCACGTCTGGGCAGGTCGATTCCTGCCCCTTCCGCTTTGCACGGCCGACGGCTTCCGGATAGCGTGGCCACACCTTAATGCGCGGCGAGAAGCATTAGCCCGTAGCGCATGGGTGTACGGGGGAACGTGGGCCGGGTCGAACCGGGCTCACACAACGGGGGATATCGTCACCGCTGCCGCGCCGGCCAACGCCGCGCGACAGCGGTGACGCCACGGACAGCGCGTACGCGCCACAGCAGAGCCGGCTCCCGCTCGCCACCCCGGCACCCATAAGCACCAGTACGGGCCACGCCTGAGTACCTCGCCAGTGCCGCCACGCCCCACCGGCGACTTTGATCGTCTCCATGCAGACAACGCCGCCGTGGCCGCCTCCCGCCCCGAGTCGCGCGAAGCGAGCTGGGGCCGGCGGCCTAGTCACCAGAGGCCAGTCGGCGGCAATCGCCACATCCATCGCGCTCGTCGCCTTCATCGGCTTTACGGCCAAGGCGTGCGAGTCGTTCGAGGGCGGCCCCGTCAGGTCGGCTTCCGCCTTCAGACTCCACATCGAGAACACGAAGCAGGCAGGCGAAGACGCATACGCGCAGCTGTCACCCGCATCGCTGACGGCGCCGTACGCGGAAAAGGAAGACAGCACATCCTGCGTGGACGACTTCGGCTTCGACGAGGAGGGAGTCACTCGCGACCGGCCGATCTACACCTGGAGCCCGCCCTTCACCAGCCGCGCCGACTACCGCACGGTGGTCGCGAACCTCAAGGCCGCCTGGCAGTCCCAGGGCCGCAAGGTGACAGATGTCCGGGCCCCCGCCAAAGGCGAACCTGGAAAAGGCCTGCCGGGAATCACGACCAAGGACGACCACGGCACGGAACTCTCCCTGCAACCCGCCTATTACTCGGGCAACCCCGAAATCCGCGCAGAGGGCACCTGCATTCGCCACCGGGACGAGTACAGCTACGACTACGACAAGGACGGCGAGCCGGGCTGGTGAGCGACCTCGCGAGGACGACCCGCATAACCCCATCGATAGGCACCGGACCACACCGAGTCATCTACGAGCCGACGCCCCACACCCCAACACCTCTACGACAGCTCCCCCACGCACTCACTCGCTCACACGAGCGATCAACCTCAACTCCGGCAGCACTCAATCGGCTTGACCCACGAGCCTCAACCGCAGACGTACAAGGGCATACGCGTGCCTGCCCACATGCAACGGCCCCGCGGAGACGCCAATCCCAGCGCGAGGGCCTGACCACCAGGGAAGCAGCGCTTCCCGATGGGGGACAACCACCTCACCCGGCACGGCGACCCGCCCCTCCCGGCGAGCGGTCCGGCCGCCCGCATCCAATCGCTCCCACCCACACCAGCGCA